>JAGAYH010000010.1 GCA_017940565.1 Bacteroidaceae bacterium
TTGATTGTATGAAGATAGCATTGATTGGCTACGGCAAGATGGGTCACCTCATCGAACAGATTGCCGTGGCGCGCGGCCACGAGGTGGTGTGCATCATCGATATAGACAACCGTGAAGACTTCGACAGCGAGGCCTTCGCGCGGGCCGAGGTGGCCATAGAGTTTACCAACCCCACGGCGGCCTACGGCAACATCTGCAAGGCCTGGGAGCGCGGCGTGAAGGTGGTCACGGGCAGCACGGGCTGGATGCAGGAGCATGGCAGCGAAGTGGAGCGCATGTGCCGCGAAGAGGGCAAGACACTGTTTTGGGCGTCGAACTTCAGCCTGGGCGTATATCTGTTTGACAAGCTCAATGTGACCTTGGCCCGTCTGATGAATCCATATCCGCAATACGACGTGCGTATGGAGGAGGTGCATCATGTCCACAAACTCGACGCGCCCAGCGGCACGGCCATTACGCTGGCCGAACATCTGGTGGCCAACCTTGACCGCAAGCACGCATGGGCCAAAGGCACCCTGGTGGCTGCCGACGGCTCGCGGAGCGGCGAGGCCGAGGCTGCCGCCGACGTGTTGGCCATCGACAGCATACGCCGAGGCGAGGTGCCCGGCATACACACCATACGCTACAACAGCCAGTACGATGAAATCAGCATTACCCACGACGCCCACAACCGCGGCGGTTTCGCTCTCGGAGCCGTGCTCGCCGCCGAATATACGCTGGGCCACAAGGGACTGCTCACTATGGACGACATGATGGAAATGAACAAATGATAATACGAAATAATTATGAGTAACGAAAATACTAAGAAAGAACAGAAGCCGCAGGCCGGCTGGGTGAAGTGGGTGAAATTTGGCTTTTGGACCCTGCTGCTCCTGCTTTTCCTGGCCTGGAACGGCAGTTGGTGGGGCCTCATCGTGGTTCCGTTTATATACGACGCTTACATCACGAAGAAGATACCCTGGACATGGTGGCGCAAGAGCAAGAACAAGACCGTGCGCGGCGTGATGAGTTGGGTCGATGCCATTGTGTTTGCCTTGGTGGCCGTTTACTTCGTCAACCTCTACCTGTTCCAGAACTATGTCATCCCCTCATCGTCGCTGGAGAAGAGTCTGCTCACCGGCGACTATCTGTTTGTGAGCAAACTGAGCTACGGGCCGCGCAAGGCCATCACGCCGCTCCACATGCCGCTGACGGCCCACACCATTCCGGTGCTCAACGTGAAGTCGTTCCTGGAAAAACCCCAATGGTCGTACCGGCGCGTGAAGGGTCTGGGCCATGTGAAGCAGGGCGACATCGTGGTGTTCAACTATCCCTCGGGCGACACCGTGGCCCTCAACGTTCAGGACCGCGACTTCTATACGCTGTGCTATGAAATAGGCGAACAGGTGTTCCCCTACAACCGCCAAGGGCTCACTCTCGGGCAGCAGCGCGACATCTATGCCGCACAGTATGCCGCGGGACGTAACTACATAGCCGACAATCCGGGACAGTTCGGAGACATCGCCGCCCGCCCCGTCGATATGCGTGAACACTATGTGAAACGCTGTGTGGGCATGCCCGGCCAACGCCTGCAAATCAAGGGCGGCATCGTCTATACCGACGGTAAGCCCGAAAGCAGGCCCGAAAACGTGGAATACTGCTACGCCGTGACTCTGCGCTACCCTATTCCCGACGACTTCTGCCGCGAACACGGCATCACCATGGAAGACCGCTCCTATGGCGAGCAGCGCAGCGACGGCACCTTCCTGCTGTGCATGCCCATGACGGCCAAGACCAAGGCTGCTCTCGAAGCCCGCAAGGACTTTGTCATCTCTGTTGAGCCTTATCCGTCGGCTTCGGGCATCGACCTCTATCCCCATAACAAGGAGACGGGCTGGACTGCCAACGACTATGGCCCCGTCTGGATTCCCAAAAGGGGCACGGCACTTCACCTGACGCTTGACAACCTGCCCGTTTACGAACGCGCCATCAGCGTTTACGAAGGCAATGACCTGCAGGTGCGCGACGGCAAGATCTACATCAACGGCGAACAGACCGATTACTACACGTTCCAGATGGACTATTACTGGATGATGGGTGACAACCGCGACCGCTCGGCCGACTCGCGCTTCTGGGGCTTCGTGCCCGAAGACCACATCGTGGGCAAGCCCATCCTTGTGTGGCTCTCGCTTGACAAAGACTATGGCTGGCTTGACGGCAAGGTGCGCTGGAACCGCCTGTTCCGCATGGTCGAGAGTCTGAAGAAATAATAACGCTACTCCGATAACTGTTGAAGAATTGGCTTAAAATAGTCGTCGCACTCGTCTGCATGGGCCTCTTGCTGTGGCTGGTGTGGACTTTCGTGGCCTTTCAGATTGTCATTACCGGCCACGACAAGGAGCCGGAACTGCGCCCGGGCGACCACGTGCTGGTAAGTCGCTGGAGCTACGGCCTGCGCTGGCCTATGGAAAGTCTGTTCGGCCTTCACCGCACGGCGCCGTCGCTCCCCCGCACCGGCCAGTTCATTGCTTTCAACGATCCTTCCGACACGACGGTGGCCGTTATCAGCCGCCGCCCGCTCTCCGTAGGGCAATGCGCGGCCTTGCCGGGCGACACGGTGTGGCTCGAATGGCACGGACCCAACGACCGGGCCGTGGCCAATCCCGTACGTTATCCTTTCGTCGTACCCGGCCGTGGCCTGCGCATACAGGTGCAGCCTTGGAACGCCGCCCTGCTGGCTAACACGTTGCAGCGGCACGAGGGGCGCCAACTCTTCTGGGACGGCAGCAACCTGCGCAACGACCAGGGCGCGCGCGTCGTCGAAGTGGCCTTTTCACAAGACTACATCTGGGTGGAAGCCCGCGCCATGAGCGGAATATACGATTCGCGCGTCTATGGTTTCGTGCCCCAGTCTCACCTCGTGGGCCGGCTGCTCTGCATCACCTACGGCTCGCCCCTCAGCAGTGACCGCGTGCTGGTGCCTGTGAAGCGGTTTGAATGAATTGTATGTAGCGTGAATATAGCAAGGGCAGCGTTTCCCATGAAAGGAAACGCTGCCCTTAGTGTTTTTTCACCAGTTCACCTGCAAAGGTCGGACTTCAAAATTTTGAGGCGCCGTCTTGGCGTTTTGAAGTGGGACCTTTGCCGTGGAATGCCGTGGGGTCGGAACCGCCTATTTCTTGAAGCGGTTGGCTATCCAGAGGATGACCACTGCACCTACGATGGCTGTGCCGAGCTGTCCGATGAGGCCGCCCCATTCTATGTTGAGCAGGCTGAAAAGCCAGCCGCCCACCAGACCGCCGAAGATGCCCAGCAACAGGTTGAAGAGGCAGCCGAAGCCGCCGCCGCGCATCAACTTGCCGGCAGCGAAGCCGGCGAGGATGCCAATGATGATTGAACCGATAATTCCTTCCATACTGATTGGGGTATTGATATTTGTGAATTGTGAGTTGAAAACCGAAAAGGATTATTTGCCCACGATCTTTTCATAGATGGCGCGTGTGAGGGCAATGTCGTAGTCGGCGCTGTGCAGGGCGTTGGCATTGACGCCGATGCCCATGTGGCCGGCCACGGTGGAGAGTTTGAAGTTCTCCATCTGCGGGCGTTCGTTGAGCAGATATTGCGTGGCGAGCACCATCACGTCGATGCTGTTGGCCCAAAACCAGGAGCCGAAGTATTCGTCGCCGTTTTGGCGGAAGAACCCGCGCAGAAACGAGTTGTCGAACGAGGCGTTGTTGTAGCCCACGAGGAAGAACTTATCTTGCCGGTCGTAGCGGTCCACGTACTTGGCGAGCATCTCGACCAGTTGCTTGTAAACGTCCTCCATGGGCGGGTAGGCCATGATTTGGGCTTCTGTGACACCGGCCACCTGCAGGGCGGCGGGGTCTATCTGGGCCTTGGGATTGGGGCGCACGTGGTAGTCGAAGGATTCTTTCGTTTCACCGTCCACTACGATTTCGCCGCTTATCTGGTGTATGCCGTGGCGTGCGGGATTGGTGCCGGTGGTTTCGAGGTCGAAAAAGAAGAGTTTCATGAGTCGGTGTATTGATGTTATATGCCGAGTTTCGCAGATATTTCGAGCATACGGTCGATGGGGCGCACGGCTTTTCTGGCCACGGCGGCGGGCACCTTGATTTCCGGCCACTCGTAGCGCAGGGTGTTGTAGAGCTTCTCCATTGTGTTCATGCGCATGTAAACACACTCGTTGCACATGCAGGTTTTCGACGGGGCTTCAGGGTCGACGGGCGGCACGGGGTAGAACCGTTTCGCGGGGCTGAGACGCTCCATCTCGAAGAGGATGCCGCTCTCGGTGGCCACGATAAACTCTTGGCTGTCGCTCTCATGGGTGAACTTCAGTAAGGCGGCGGTGCTGCCCACTACGTCGGCCAGTTTCACCACCGGACCTTTACATTCGGGGTGCGCCAGCACCTTGGCCTGCGGATGTTGCTGTTTGAGCTTCAGTATGTTTTCCACGGAGAAGCGCTCGTGCACGTGGCAGGCACCGTTCCAGAGCACCATCTGCCGGCCGGTTATCTGATTGATATACTCGCCCAGGTTGCGGTCGGGGCCGAAGATGATTTTCTCGTCCTTGGGCAGGCTCTCCACGATTTGGCGTGCGTTGGAGGAGGTGACCACTACGTCGGTGACGGCCTTGACGGCGGCCGAGGTGTTGACGTAGGAGATGACGGTGTGGCCGGGGCGGGCTTTGCAGAAGTCGGCAAACTGGTCGGCCGGGCAACTCTCGGCCAGCGAGCACGAGGCGTTGAGGTCGGGGATGAGCACTTTCTTCTGGGGGCAGAGCACCTTGTTGGTCTCGCCCATGAAGTGTACGCCGCACATGACGATGATGTCCGCGTCGGTCTGTGCCGCCTTGCGTGCCAGGGCCAGGCTGTCGCCTATGAAGTCGGCCACTTCCTGCAGCGGCTTGTCGGTGTAGTAGTGGGCCAGGATGACGGCGTTCTTTTCCTGCGCCAGGCGGCGTATTTCTGTTTTCAGGTCAATGCCTGCGGGCACGGGTTCGTCCACGTAGCCCTTTGCTTTCCATTGGGGTTTTACCATGACGGTGTATTATCTGTTAGTAGTACTTCGCGGCTGATGACGGTATTCATATTTCTTCCGCTGCCATAGGCCAGAATGAGCGTGAAGCGCGAGTCTTTCAGCAGGGTGATGTCAACGCGCTTCCACGGGTAGTTAATCAGTTCGTTGTAGAGTTCTTCAAACAGGCTGATGGCGTCTTCGCGTGAGGCGCGGAACACGTCGTCAATGGTCGCCCGCTTGTATTTTCCGCCTTCGTAAGGGCTGTTGTATTGGTCTATCAGCGTTTTTATGCGATTATATGCCAGAACGTTGTTGGCAAGGCTGGACGTCATGCTGGCCGTCACGAAGTGGTAGTACATCTCCGGGAAGGTGATGTGCTGCCGGTTGATGACGGGGTTGCCTCCGGGCTTGTCGGTGACGAGAGCCAGCGTGATGTAGATGGACGTCTCGGCCGAGATGTCGATGTCGGTGTCTGCCCAGTTGAAGAGCAGCATCTCGTTGCAGGCCTGGCGCCACAGGGCCGTGGCCTCCGCCTGGGTGCCGTCGATGTAGATGCCCTCCGTGCGGTACTTGTCCAGCATGGCTTCGACTGCCTTGGAGAGTTCCTCGTTGTTGTCGTAGTTGTACGTGGTCGATGTCACCAGCAGGGTGTAGCGGTTCGTCGGAATCTCGTCATCCTTGTCGTCGCTGCACGCGGTGAAGGCCATGGACAGCAGCAGCCCGAAGACCATAAACAGTACCTTTTTCATAATCCAATCAATAATTTAGATATTCAGACCTTTCTGCAAAGATACGAATAAGCGAAAACATAGAAAAAAGAAATGTGTCTTTTTCTTTTTTTCTTTGTTGAGCGGAAGTATCTTTTCCAAAAATCTTTACATTTCCCCGACAGACGTCCCGTTTCGGCGATTACAAGTGGGACTTCGTCGCGTAGAAACGGCGTTTCAAAATTCCGAAGCGCCGCTTCTGTTTGGCTGTGTCTGATTCCCGATGAGAATCAATGACATACAAAAACGCCCGAAAAAGTACAAAAAA
>JAGAYH010000011.1 GCA_017940565.1 Bacteroidaceae bacterium
CAAAGTTACGAATAAAATGAGAGCAGAGCAAGTGCGGGCAAAAAAGTTTGGCCGCACGGCTCTGCCGAGTGAAAGTAACTTATCCAAAGTTACGAATAAAATGAGAGAAGGGCAAGTGCGGGCAAACAAAGTTTGGCCGCACGGCTCTACCGAGTGAAAGTAACTTATCCAAAGTTACGAATAAGAGGCACATAAGGGGATAAGCAGCACAAGAAGCGCCTTCCCCAAGCGGGGAAGGCGCTTCTTGCCTTACTTATTTGTCACAGGAACGTCAGGGCGCGCCGAACTTCACCTTGGCCTTGGGCGACATCTTGTCAAAATAGGCCTTCACCTCAATGGGAATGTCGGTGCAAAGGAAATCAGCCCCCAGGTAGTAGGCCAGCAGCGTGTCTTCCACCTTCTTGCCCGGCCACAGGTTCACCTTGAACCCCGCCTTGTGGGCCTTGTCCATGGCAGCACGCGTAGTGCCGTCGAGCGTCACGGCCATGCCGGCCACGCCCAGTGCGCGCGCCGTCTCTATGGTCTGGTCGTTGCAGGGTGTCCCCGAAATGAGCATCAGGCGAATCTCGGGATAGTGCTCATGCAGGTAGCGCAAGGGACGGTAGTCAAACGAGGTCATCGACCAGTAGGCATCGGCCGGCATCTTGGCCTTGATGGCCTTGGCAGCCTTTTCGCAGTAGGTAGGAATGGACGCGTCGGGATTCAGGTTCTTGTCGTTGGTCTTCATTTCAAACTCAACGTACACCCCTTTCTTGTCGCTGAAGAAATCCAGCAACTCATCCAGGAACAACAGCGGGTTGCCCTTGAGCGTCCTCACCTTGCGCAACTCCGCTGAGGTCATTTCCTCCACGTTGCCCTCCACGCCGCAGGTACGCTTCAGCGATCCGTCGTGCATGATGAGCATCGCGCCGTCCTTGGTCATGTGAATGTCCGTCTCAAAACTGTGAACGCCCGCTTTCCAGGCATTCTGAAAAGCCTGGAGCGTGTTTTCGTCCTGCTCGCTGCGGCCGCCGCGGTGGGCCAGGATGACTGCGCTCATCTCTTGGGCACATACGCTCAAGGCAGGCAACAGGACAAATGCAAGCAGCATGAAGCTGCGCAACAAAGTACAATGTTTCATATCGATAAAGTTTTATAAGAATAATGTTTATACTGCGAAGTTACGGAAAAAACAAGAAAAAAACCAAAAACGAGGGTTCGAAAACAGAAAAAACTTGACGTTTAAATATTTTTAACAAAAATTACCCCCCCTTAACATTATTCTTCGTAAATTGCGACGCAAATCGCACGGAGCATGACCGGCGACAGGATGCAACGCAGGCGACATACATTAAATAGAACATAACTAAAAAATAATAACAATAATCAATAATCCTAAAAACTAAAAAAGCGTATGAAGAAAACACTATTCCTCGCGGCCCTCATGGCCGCAGCAAGCTGGGGAACGGTCCACGCGCAGAGCGTGCCCGACCCCATCTGCAACATCACGTTCAAGGCAGAGGACGGCAGCAACTCCCGCGTACAGAACACCGGCACCGGCGGCAACGCAGTGTCGGAATACAACATTGGTGTAGGCTATACCGGCACGGACTACAACCCCATGAAGAAGGACGGCGACCTGGGCCGCTTCATCGGCTACACCGACGGCAGCACCATGGGCTACTATTGGTGCAAGTACGATGCCGACGACCTACTGGGCACGGCCTTCGGCAGCACCGTAACCTGGGAAATTCTGTTCCGCCTTGACAGGCTGGAAGGCTTGACATATGAAACCTACGCCATAGATTCAAAGGCAACGGCCAACTCCGACGGCACGTGGCCCGGCACCATTGCCGACAAGACCGCCGGCACCACCAAGTTCTTCAGCGGCCAGCAGGGCGGCGGCTGGTGCTTCCGCTACTACCCCAACACCGGCCTCAGCTTCGACTATGTGCACAGCACGGCCAGTGGCGACAACACCTACATCACGCCGAAGATATTCTTCGAGACGGGCAAGTTCTACCACCTCGTCACTACGCTCAACCTGGCCGCCAAGGAGGTTTACTTCTACTGCAACGGCACGAAGTACGGGCCGTATGCTCTCAAGAAGGACTACTACTGCCATCCTGGCATAGGCACGACCGAACGATCGAAAGACATGTGGTTCGACCTGGGAGGTGACCCGGGCAACCCATATTCTTCCGTTGTATACAAGGCCGACAAGTCGGGCATTGAGACCAGCAAATGCACGCGTCAGGGAACAACAGTACCCGGACGGTGCGAGCAGGCCGCACGCACCTCGTGGGTGTTCGCCCGCGTCTACGGCGATGCCCTCAGCGAGGCACAGGCTGCCACCCTCTACAACGACGACGTGAAGTACTACACCGAGCCCACCAAGCCCAACCAGGACGACATCATCATGGATGCCGTGTTCGGCGAGAGCAACACCTACGCCGACTACTCCGCCTACAACAAGAAGGACAAGGCCCTGGGCCGGGTAAGGAGTTCCTCTAACGGATCCAATCTCAACTCCTACGTCACCATCAACACCCAATGGAACGATACCCAGAAGCGCTATGAGATGGTCGCCCCGGGCGATGCATCAGAGACCAACTACGCAACATCCAAGTTCCTGCTGCGCCGCTTCATGTACGATCCCTCCATCGAGAGCCAGCTGAGCGATGCTTTCTCCTTTGAGTGCTACGCCAAGGCAACAGGTACGGCCAAGCACATCATGAGCCCCCTCAGCTTCCAGCAGGGCGGCGGCATCGGATTTGAGTTCGTATCCAACAACGGGCAGGTCAAGTTCAACTGCAACGCCTATGGATACAGTGCCACGAAGACTACATGCCTCGGGACTCAGCTGAGCACCAACTTCGACCCCACCGCCAAGAGCGTGACCACGACCGACTACAACCACTATGTGCTGACCTTTGACAGGGCCGCCCTGAAGACCAAGATGTACGTCAACGGCGTGGAGGTGGCCACCAACAGCCCTGAATACGCCGATGCCAAACAGTTCCTCTCGTTACCCTTTGCCCGCTACCACTGGTTCGCCATCGGCGGCGACACCAAGAACAACATCGGCAGCCAAGTGGACTACCCCTGGTACGGCACGATCAGCATCGCCCGCGTGTGGAGCAAGGCACTGACCGACGACGACGTGGCCCTGCTGGCCCAGCAGGCCGTCAACCCTGAAACCACCGTCACCATCGGCAGCACGGGCTTCGCAACCGTCAGGCTGCCCTACATTGCCAAGATGCCCACAGGCCTGACGGCATACGCCGTGACCGAACAGACCGGAACGACCGCCACCCTGACACCGGTGGCCAAGGAAGATGAGTGCCTGCCCTACGGAGCACCCGTCATCCTGCAGGGAGACCCGGGGACGTACACCTTCGAGGTGTTCAACACCGGCTCGCCCGTCACCATCGCCACCAACCTGCTCGAGGGCTCGCTGGCAGGCAAGGACGTCAAGGCCAATGAGGTCTACGTGCTGGCCGACAACGGCAGCG
>JAGAYH010000012.1 GCA_017940565.1 Bacteroidaceae bacterium
CAAGAACGATTTCACTGTGGAAACGCTCAACGGGGACACCTGCTTTCTTTCCTCCACCCGATACGACCTCTCCTCTGAATTCGACCCCACGTTACCAGAGTTACCCGTGATTTACGTGAACCTCCTGTTGCCTTCTGATTCTACGTATGCCAGTTTCTCATACACCCAATCATCCACCAGCATACTGCCGAATATCCTTCTGACAAACTGCAGCGAGATAGTGTCAACCGACGATCCTTATGTTCCTTCTGGAGAATGGTATCCTATAACAACCTACCAGCCCGGTATTGAATACGTAGGCGCAACTGCAGTGAGTGGCTACCAGTTGGTCACATTCAAAGTTAAACCATGCAAATACAACGCCTCGCTGAAGCGTGTTTATTTTTACCGTTTCACATTGAGCGTAACCCTACAGCCTACGGCCGTTGTCCCCCGCAACGGCGGCAAACGCGGCTCGCATGACAGGGCCGAGATAGCCCATTGGTTATGGAACACCGACAATATGGAAACGTGGTATCCGTGGGACGAGAGTTCTGTTTATCCTGTGCCAAGTGAAGACGGTTCTATCCTGAAAGACCGCTACATCATCGTAACGAACAATACGCTGAAACCGGCTTTCCAACCGCTCATAGAATGGAAGCGTATGAAAGGGCTGGATGCAGAAATCATCACACGTGAGACCATCAATGCCAGTGCGACGGTGAGCGGCGACACGGGTATCCACAAAATCAAGCACTATCTGAAGAATCTTTATGACAACGACCCCGACCGCGATAATAAAGATTTCTTTCTTCTTCTCGGCGGCGATGTGAACATTGTGCCCACTGCGTACTGTAAGTCTGATCATAGCAGTGATCTTCCGACAAATGCCCTTCTTCCATGTGACATGTATTATGGCTGCTTTGAAAAGAATTGGATGTGGGACAGTCAGATTAATGGCTTTAGAAATAATGTTTTGGGAGAATATGACGATAGCCTATCTGTAAACAACAATATGTACGTAACCCGTGCTTCTGTAAGGAATACTGAACAGGCCAATGTATTTGTCAATAAGATCATTCAATATGAAGCGAATCCTCCGCTAAACAATAATTGGGGAGACTCTATTCTTTTTTTAGGTAGTATATACAATTCGCCAGATGAAGATAATATATCTAATTATAATATACAAAGTTTAATACATAATAATAATTATGACTTGTTATTCTATGAAGGTGATACTTCCGTTGTTAAAGAGGATAGTTTTCGTTTGGCTGCTTATAATGCATTAGTGGCAAATTATTCTTTTATATCAGAGTTTTCACATGGAGAGCACGATTGTTGGTATTTAACAAAATTCATCCCCAATAATAATCAATATCATAGTTTTGTCACTACGACAGAAATTAATAATTTAAATTCTGATTATCAAAAAATTATTATATCCTCCTCTTGCTTAACAAATAGTTTTGATATCGATGAGGTTGCTGAAGGATTGTCATTAAGTGAGTCCTTCATGAGAAATAATCATAGCGGAGTTGCTGCATATATAGGGTATTCAAGGAATGGTTATCACACAATAAAGCAGAATAATTATTTAGACTATTACTCTCCGTTGTTTAGTAAACGCTTTACTCTTTGTTTGTTCTCAAATAATTATCCTTTATTGGAAGGGGTTGATTCTATAAAAACCAAGCATTTAGGTAAAGTCGTAGATTACGCAAAATGGGCTTGGCAATGGGCTACACCAGTTATAATAAACAGGTGGAATCCAACAAATAAAAAACTTTATTTTTCTGGAAACACCCTTGGTGACCCAGAAATGCCAATCTATACGCAGCACCCGATGTTGTTTGATTCTGTCTCATGTCAAATAGATACAGTCAACAACAAAATTATTATTAGCACTGGTGTCGCCGACACCCGATTACATATTATCTCTAATGGTAAACTTTATGAAACGACAGAAACAACCTATGAACTGCCCATGATGAGTAAAGACAGTATCGAGTTTGTTCTGACAAAGCAAAATTATATTCCTACACTCTTTACGCCATTTAAGACAACGAAATACATTCAGAACGAGACCATTTCTGAAAACACGTCACACACTGGCTACGATTACATCAAAGTGGGAAGAAACGTTGATATCACAAAACCTTTCGGCAATGTGGTTGTAAGTTCAGGAAAATCGTTAAATTTGAAGGCGAATAAAGAAATTGAAATCCGAAACAATATAGAAGTCCAATCGGGTGCAGAGCTTATAATAGATGTTGAACCATAAAATGTAGAGAATATGAAAAAGTTACTTATTATTTTATGCGTACAGGTATGTTTGTTAACTTTCACTTCCTTACGCATTCAAGCCCAAAATACGAAATGGACTGACATGAAAACTGAATACGAGAATTTCCTTCGTCAGTCTGTTTTTCAAGAAGCTGAACGCCCTTTTGACTTTGAAAGCAATAAGTTAAAGTTTCGTATTCTGTCAGAAGAAGATCGGACGGTAGCTGTTTTCGCTACGTTCTATTATGCCTATGGTAATACATCCCAATATCAAGGTGCCGTGGGTTTTCTGACAGACACAACATTGATAGGATCAGTAGAGATACCCTCGCACGTAACTCATAACGGTAGTGTCTATACGGTCACGGTCATAGATAACTGGGCTTTTACAGGCAATCCATTTATTACTTCCATCATTATTCCTTCTACCATCACAACTATCGGTGAAATGGCTTTTCAGGATAATTATATCCTTTTTTACACTTTCTTGGGAACAAACCTTCATGAGGTTGAAAAGGATGCATTCGATACATATAAATATCAGGAAGACAAAGACTATAAAATGAATATGGACGTGATCAGGCATTGCTACATCTACAGTGAACAACCTTCACAAGCTTGTACCTACATGACCAATACTTTGCTCCACGTTCCCGTAGGATGCAAGGAAGCGTACCAGCAGGCCGAAGGGTGGAAGCAATACGGTGAGAACATCGTGGACGACATTGAGCTGAGTGGCATCCGTTCTATTAAGAATGAAGAATTAGAGAAGAATAATGCTATCTACGACCTTCAGGGCCGCAGGGTAGAGAATCCCAAGCAGGGTGAAATCTACATCCAGAAGGGAAAGAAAATACGAAAGTAAAGTTCACTATGGGAAGCAGGCCGGCTGAATGGCAAGACATTCGGCCGGCAGTTCCCTTTTTTAGGCTTTTTTCTTGCAAAAGGGCCGACGATGTTGTAACTTTGCAATGAGAAAAATGAAACGATAACTCATTATACGAGAAGGTATGAAGTATTCAGAATTTATTCCATATAAGGTTCCCTTCGAAGATGTGGACTTGGATGCCTACCAAGACATCTGTCATTCGTATAAGGTACTGGCCCGGATGAAAAACATAGAGAATACGCGTATTATGGTATTTGACTATATCTCATGTGGCCTCTCCTTTTATCGTGACAAAGATAAGGCGTTTATCCAGCAGCCGGATGAGGCCATTCATTATATTTATCACAAAGAGGATCTCGAGCAGCCTGGAATAAAAAGTAGTTACCGTGTATGGAACAAGGTGTTGGATATGTTTTCTGCTCTCCCGGAAAATGAGCGAGAATTCGTTTCTTTCATCCATTTGTTCCATGGCAAGGTGAGTGAGGTGAATATCTCTTATATTATAAAGGCAATGCCGTTGCTCTATACACGAAAGGGAAAGGTGGCCATGATAATACTGTCAATACAGACGTCTGTCATACAATCCACTCAAGAGCATTGCTTTTTCTATAATCGTGCGCAGCACAAGGGTATGGTTTACCGGGAGGATACAGACGTATGGAACGAGTTTTCCATAACGCCTTTGACGCTGGAGGAGCAGGAGATTGTGTTGCGAAGCAGCATGGGCGAGTCGGCAAAATCGATTGCGGGAAACATGCTGCGCTCCGTCAGCACCATCAATGAGCGTATAAGACGCCTGATGCGTATTTACAAGGTGGACAATATGCGCAGCCTCATCGCGATGATGAATTTGCTGCAACTGGTATAAAGTGTCTTTTCGCGACGGTCACTCCACGGGTTCAAAGGGCTGTCGCGCCTTGCCCGTGAAGCGGTAGAGGCGCACTTCGCAGGTCTGGATGCCTTCGGGGGTACGGTCGCTTTGGGCGAGATAAAAAAGGTTGTTGCCCAAAGCGTGCATGCCAGTTTGCCCTGCCTTTTGCCGCCAGCCGCGCAGGCCGGTGGCGGGATGGCGGGCACCGGCGGCGGCGAGCGTGAGGACGAGGCCTTTTTCCTTACGGTCGAAGCCTTGCAGACGCTGTTTGCGGGGCTTGACGGTGCCGTCGACGGTGAAGAGGGGATAGTTGGGGTAAAGGGACTTGCTGCCACGATAGACGGCCATCCACCACCAGCGGTGGGTGGGGTCGTATTCGAGGTTCTGAACGCCGTAGCTGGTGTTGCCGGTGAATACGAAGAGCTGGCGGCGGGCGCGCTTGGGGCCGACGCGGTGGGGCCGGCTCTGGTCGAGGGGACGGGCGTAGCGGTCGAGGGTTTTCAGATCGTATTCGAGGAGCATCTGGTAGTCGTTGTCGGTGCGCGTGGTGTCGCCATAGACGGCCACGTCGATGTAGAGACGGGCGGGGCCGTCGGCGCTGCCCATCTGCGGCCCGAGGGCGATGGCGTCGATGCCGCTGCAGCCGTAGCGGTGGGCCACGCGGCGGCCTTGGTTGACGACGGTGTCTTCGTAGAAGCGGGCGACCTGGGGCAGGAAGACGGTGCGCATGACGCCGCCGGATTGGGCGTCGATGCCCACGCGGTTGATTTTGTCGCCGTCGAAGATGCCTATATAAAAGGTGTTGTCGCGCTGGCCGAGCTGCTTGCCCATGATGCGCATGATGCCGCGGCCGATTTCGTCGTTTTTGTACTCGACGGAGGCATAGACCCGGCCGGTCTGTTCGTCAAGGTCGAGGCAGCCGAGGTGGCAGGTGAGGCCGGTGACGCTGCCGAGGACACGGCCCTGGAGGTCGGTCTTGATGAGGCTGGTGGTGAACGAAAAATAGGCACAGCCTCGCAGGGTGTCGATGGCTATGCCTTGTACGTGTGAGCTCTTTTCGGTGTTTTCGACATAGATGCGCCGCGGCAGACGCGAGGTCTGGGCGGTGAGCCGGGCGGCGGCCAGCAGGATGACCAGCAGAAGGAGCAGTCGGCGCATGACGGCGGGCGGTTAGGCTTCGAAGTCGTTGCGGACGATGTGGCCCATCTGCATGACGAACTTTAGCGTGATGTTCTGGTCGTAAACGACGATGTCGGCGTCCATGCCTTTTCGGATGGTGCCCTTGCGGTGCTGCTCGCCCATGATGGTGGCGGGCGTTTCGGACGACATGCGGATGGCGTCTTCGAGAGGGATGCCCACCTTGAGGACCATGGTGTTGATGAGGCGGTCCATGGTGGCGATGCTGCCGGCGAGGGCGGAGTGGTCGGCGAGCTTGCAGACGCCGTCTTCGATGATGACGCGGGGGTCGAAGGCTTTGTTGCTCGTCGAAGCGCTTACGGCCAGGGCGTCGGTGATGAGGGCGGTGCGCTCGATGCCTTTGACAATGTAGATCATCTTGAGGATGGTGGGCGGCACGTGGATGCCGTCGGCTATCATCTCAACGGTCATCTCGGGAATGGAGTAAACGCTCTCCACGGTGCCCTCGTGCTTGTATTCGCGCACCTTGTGGAAACCGGTCATGGCGTTGTAGAAGTGGGTGGCATGGCGGAACCCGTTGTCCCAGGCCTTCTTGACGTCGCGGTATTCGGCCTTGGTGTGGGCGATGGCCGCCATGACGCCGTGCTCGGTGCAGAAGCGTCCGAAGGCTTCGGTGCCGGGCAGCTCGGGGGCCTCGTCCCAACGCTTGAGGACGTTGGTGCTCTTGATGATGCGCTCGTAGTCGTTCTTGATGGGCGGCGTGATGTATTCGGGCAACTGGCCGCCGGCCATCTCGGGATTGAAGTAGGGGCCTTCAAGATGCAGTCCAAGGATGGGGCTGTCGGGCTCGGCCATGAGTTTCTCTGTGGTGTCGATGGCGGCCTCAATCATGGGTACGCTCGACGAGGAGAGGGTGGGGTAGATGGCCGTGGTGCCGTGGAGCATGTGTGAGTTCACGGCTTCGCGGAAGGCGTCTTCGGTGCCTTCCATATAGTCGCGTCCGCCACCGCCGTGGATGTGCAGGTCGATGCCGCCGGGCACAATGTTGCCGCCGCCGGCATCGATGAGGGTGGCGCCTTCAACGGGGCTTTCGCCGGAACTGACTTCTGAGATGCGGTTGCCTTCGATTATGACAGAGCCTCCCTTGACCCAACCGCCGGGGGTCAGGATGCGGCCGTTTGTGAGTTGTATGATACGTGTTGACATAATGGGGTCGCTAATTCACATACAAAAGTAACTAAAAATGGCGGCTTTTATTTCATGTTTTAGGGAAAAAGTAAGAAAAAGATGCTCTCTTTGCCTAAAAATGTATCCAATTATTCATTTTTTTAGAATAATTCTTTGTTTTTTTGCTTGCTTTAATGCCCTTTATTCGTAAATTTGCGTTCCCATTGCAAGAAAGCGTGATGGGTTTATTAATAAATAGTTACCATGATTCAATCAGAAGACTTAAAACAATTGGAAGAAAAAGGCTTGAGCGAAAAGCAACTGCAAGAACAGTTGGACTGTTTCCGCAAAGGTTTTCCTTTTCTTCATATCCAAAGCGCGGCTTCCCTGTACAACGGCATTCAGTTTGTTTCTGACGAGCAGGAGACTGAGGCGGTGGCCGCGTGGGAGGAATATCGTAAAAACCACCGGGTAGCCAAATTTGTGCCAGCCTCGGGTGCCGCCAGCCGTATGTTCAAGGACCTGTATGCTTTTTTGAACGGTGAAAGCGAGATTCCCCAGACGCTGCCGGTGATGAATTTCTTCAATAACATCCGGTCGTTCGCTTTCAGCAAGCAGTTGGACAAGCAGTGCCGCAAACTTTACAAGAATGATACGACCCGCCTCATCATCGGCGGCCGCTACAAGGATGTCGTGCGTGCCCTGCTGACGGCTGAAGGAATGGGCTATGGCGAATTGCCCAAGGGGCTGCTTCATTTCCACCGCGTCCGTGGGGGCAACTTCACGCCGGTGGAAGAGCATTTGGCGGAGGCTGCTCTCTATGCCGTCGATGCCCAGGGCCAGGCATACATCACTTTTACCGTGTCGCCTGAACACAAGGCACAGTTTCAGGCCTTGCTTGACGAGAAAGTGCCTGTCTTCGAAGAGCGTTATGGCGTAACGTACCATGTGGCGCTGACGGAGCAGAAACCATCGACCGACACGGTGGCTGTGACGCCCGATAACGAGCTTTTCCGCACCGCCGACGGCCGGCTGCTGTTCCGTCCCGGAGGTCACGGCTCACTTATCGAAAATCTCAATGATATGGATGCCGATGTGGTGTTCATCAAGAATATCGACAATGTGGTCCATTGCGTTCCCAACAGTCCGGT
This sequence comes from Bacteroidaceae bacterium, assembly GCA_017940565.1. GTDB lineage: Bacteria > Bacteroidota > Bacteroidia > Bacteroidales > Bacteroidaceae > UBA6382. Next base: position 7,481 of record JAGAYH010000012.1, read on the forward strand.
CGTGGCTGAAAAGAAAATGCTGGCCGGTCTGCTGGTAAGCATCCAGTCGCAGGTGTTTGCCTATCTGCGCCGTCTGGAAAAGGGCGGTTGCAGCCGGGCCGAGTTGGACGAGATGTACGATTTCCTGGCCGGTACCATCAATTGCTTCCTGCCGGGAAATGCCACTACGCTCGATGATGCCGAACTGTCTGACTTCCTTCGCCGCAAGTTTGACCGTCCCATCCGTGTCTGTGCCATGGTGCGCAACGAGGGTGAACCAGGTGGCGGGCCCTACGAGGTCTATAGTGAGGACGGCAGCGTGCAGCTGCAAATTCTGGAGAGTTCGCAGATTGACCACGACGATGTGAATGTGGACAAGATGTTCCTTGCCAGTACCTATTTCAACCCCGTTGACCTGGTCTGCGGACTGAAGAATTACAAGGGTGAACGTTTCGACCTCCGCCGCTTCGTGGACAAGCAGACGGGCTTTATTTCCGAAAAGTCGAAAGACGGCCGCGAACTGAAGGCGCTGGAGCATCCCGGACTGTGGAACGGCGCCATGAGCGATTGGAATACGGTGTTTGTTGACGTCGAGTCGTCCACCTTCACTCCGGTTAAGACCGTCAATGACCTGCTGCGCCCTGAGCACAGGATGTGAGCCCTGAGACAGACCATAGCTTAAAGTCCATATAGAAACAATGCGCCCCGCTTGCTGTCGTAAGCGGGACGTTTGTTGCATGGTGTTGTCTGAGTTGTCTTATCTCACGATGGTGGCTTGACGGTCCGGGCCCACGCTGACGATGGTGATGGGCACTTTGATGTAGTCTTCAATGAAACGGATGTAATCCTTCAGGGCTTGTGGAAACTCGCTCTCCGACTTCATCTGCGTCAGGTCCTGTTGCCAGCCGGGCAGTTCCTCGTACACCGGTTCGCAGTCGGCCGTGTCGTAGGGCAGTTCTGTGGTCACCCTGCCGTTTTGGCGGTAGGCGGTGCACACCTTGATGGTGCTGAACTCGTCGAGGACGTCGCTCTTCATCATGATGAGTTGGGTCACACCGTTCACGATGACGGCATATTTCAGTGCCACCAGGTCGAGCCAGCCGCAGCGGCGGTTGCGTCCGGTCACGGCGCCGTATTCGTGGCCTATCTCGCGGATGCGGTCGCCCGTTTCGTCAAAGAGTTCCACAGGGAATGGTCCGGCGCCGACGCGGGTGCTGTAGGCTTTGAAGATGCCGAACACGTCGCCGATGCGTGAGGGGGCCACACCGAGGCCGGTGCATACGCCGCCGCACGTGGTGTTTGACGAGCTGACGAAGGGATACGTGCCGTGGTCCAGGTCGAGCATGGTGCCCTGGGCGCCTTCGGCCAGCACCGACTTGCCTTCATCCAGATAGCGGGCCAGTTCGGTTTCGCAGCATACCAGTTGGAACTGTTTCATGTATTCCACGCCTTCCATCCAGCGGGCCTCGTCGGCGCTGAGGTCGTAGTCTGTGAAGTCCAGGCTGTGCAGTATGCGCTCGTGGCGGGCTTTAAGGGCGGCATATTTTTCATCGAAGCGGTCGAGGATGTCGCCCACACGCAGTCCCACCCGGGCAGCCTTGTCGCTGTAGGTGGGGCCGATGCCCTTGCCCGTGGTGCCGATGGCATTTTTGCCTTTCAGGGTCTCGTAGGCCTTGTCCAGCAGGCGGTGGGTGGGCAGGATGAGCTGCGTCCTGAGACTGATGTGCAGGCGGCTCTTCAGGTCGTAGCCGGCGGCTTCCAGTTCCTTGGCTTCGGCCATGAACAGGTCGGGGGCCAGCACGCAGCCGTTGCCAATGATGTTTATCTTGCCTTCGTCGAAAATGCCCGAGGGGATGGAGCGCAACACAAATTTCTTGCCGTCGAAGATGATGGTGTGTCCGGCGTTGGGGCCGCCTGCGAAGCGGGCCACCACGTCGTATTGCGGCGTGAAGTAGTCGACTACCTTTCCCTTGCCTTCGTCACCGAAGACGATGCCCAGCAGGGCATCCACTTTTCCTGGTTTCATTTTTCTATGTTTCTTTTGTTTGTTTTTGACTCTTGTTTCTTGGCCTTTGTCTGGCGGTTGTGGCAGCGGGCGCACGTGCCGTATACGAACAGCGTGTAGCTCTCCGGCCTGAAGCCAGCCCGTTTGATGCGGTTGATGGCGCCCATGAGCGACTTGTCGGCAAAGCGGAACGTGTTGCCGCACTCTTTGCACACGAAGTTGTGGTGCACGTCCTGCACAAAGCACTTCTCGTAGTGCACCAGCCGCGGGTCGCCCTTCCAGTTGGCCTGGTGGCGCAAGATGAGGTGCGACTTCTCCAGCAGGTCCAATGTGTTATACGTCGTGGCCAGGCTCAGGTGGAAGTTCATTTTGCCCACGATGTGGTTGTATATCTGATCGACGGTAAAGATGCCGTCGGTCTGGTGGACGGCGTCGATAACGGCATAGCGCTCCGGAGTGCGCCGCATCTTGCACATGCGCAGGTAGCTCTCGAAGATGCGGTACACATCCTCCAGCAACTGGTCCTTCGGTGGCTCGGCACCGGTTTTTTCCTTTTTTTCGGCCATTCCAATCTGCAAAGATACACTAATTCTCTGAATAATGGCCTATGAGCGACGAAGAATGAACCCTTAAAAAAGAATAATGTCCGATATCAGCTGTTTCAGCCGTCTGTGCGCTTCCAATATAGTTGCTGTAGTCATGATAGTTTCTTTTGGCAAAATGTTTTTTTATGTGTCAGAAATGTCGTAACTTTGCATGGTGAAAATTTAGGGGTGTCCGCTCCTCTTGGGCGGGCTGAGATGAGACCCTTGGATCTGAACCGGGTAATGCCGGCGTAGAAAAAAATTTTTATAAGTTAATGTACACATGAAAAGATGGATTTTTCTGTGCAGTTGCTTTGCGGCAACTGCCCTGACGCATGCGGCAGACCCTGCCCGCGTCGACACTACGAGTATGAAACGGCTGCAGGCAGCGCAAGTCAGTTCGACACGCGCTACCAGAAAAATGCCGATGGCGTTTACCACGATGACGGGGGCCGACTTGGCTGCCGTGAATTTTGGCAAGGACATTCCTGCGCTGTTGTCGGCACAGCCGTCGGTGCTGGCTTCGAGCGATGCCGGCACGGGTATAGGCTACAGCGGGCTGAGGGTGCGCGGCACCGATGCCACACGCGTGAATGTGACCATGGGCGGCATTCCTATTAATGATTCGGAATCGAACAATGTGTTTTGGGTGAACATGCCCGACCTGGCCTCGAGCCTGGGCAGCATCCAGTTGCAGCGCGGGGTGGGCACATCGACCAACGGAGCGGGTGCCTTCGGTGCCACGGTGAATATGGAGGCGCAGCCCATCAGCAGTAAGCCCTACCTGCAGTTGGACGCCTCTGGCGGCAGCTACGGCACACACAAGGAGAGTCTCAGCTTCGGCACCGGTCTGCTGAAGAACCACTGGGGGCTCAGCGGACGGCTGTCGAACATTGGCAGCGACGGCTATATCGACCGTGCCAGCGCAAAACTCAATTCCTACTTCCTGCAGGGCGGCTATTTCGGCGATGGCACAGTGGTGAAGTTCATTACCTTCAACGGTACGGAGGAAACTTATCACGCCTGGGACTATGCCACGAAAGCCGACATGGCTGAAAAGGGCCGTACCTACAATCCCTGCGGCAAATATAAGGACGACCAGGGAAACACGGCCTACTACCGCAACCAGACGGACAACTATCACCAGCAGCACTATCAACTGCTCTGGAACCAGCGCCTCACTGGCCAGTTTGACCTGAATGTGGCGCTCCATTATACCCGCGGCGACGGCTACTATGAGCAGTATAAAAAAGACCAGGCCCTCTTCAAATATATTCTCTCGCCCCTGAAAAGCGATACGAGTGACCTGGTGCGGCAGAAAAAACTGGCCAACGATTTCTACGGCACCGTATTCTCCTTGAACTACAAGGGCAATCGCCTGCAGTCAACCCTTGGTGGCGGCTGGAACCTCTACGACGGCGACCACATCGGCAAAGTCATCTGGGTGCGCCAACCTGTGGGGAAGATAAACCCCGACCATACCTATTACGATAACAATGCGAAGAAGCAAGACTTCAATATCTATGGCAAGACCATCTACGACATCTGGCGCGGCCTGAGTGGTTTCGCCGACCTGCAGTATCGCTACGTGGGTTACAAGATGCGAGGTCCCAATGACCAGTACAATAAGATGGAACAGCAGGTTTACGACCTGTCCACACACTTCCACTTCTTCAATCCCAAAGTCGGACTCAACTGGGTTATCAATCCCAACCACACGGTCTATGCCTCGGTGGCCCTGGCGGGCAAAGAACCTACCCGCAATGATTACGAGGACAACCCTGTGAACCGCCCCAAAGCCGAGCATCTGACCGACTACGAACTGGGCTACCGCTACGCTTCACCGACCTTTGCCGCCGAGGCTAACCTCTATTATATGGACTACAAGGACCAGTTTGTGCTGACAGGTGAACAGAATGCCATCGGCGAGATGGTGGCCCGCAACGTGGGCGACAGTTATCGCCGCGGTGTAGAAGTGGCTGCCGCATGGAAACCGGTGAACGTGTTTGAGTGGGATGCCAACTTGACCTGGAGCCACAACCGCTCGAAGAATCTGAAATTCTGGCTCGACGACACGGAAGAATACTACACCGTGAAGAGCGCTCCGTTGACGTTCTCCCCGAGCATCATGGTCAACAATATTTTCAAGGCCAACTGGAAGGGCTTCACCGCTTCGCTTCATACACAGTATGTGGGTCACCAATACATGACTACGACCGGCCTGCGTTCTTACGAGGAATTTGGCGAAGACGTAAGTCTCATGCTCGATGCTTTCTGCGTGAGCAATCTGGATTTTTCCTACAAGTTCGAGAAGTTGCGCTTTGCCAAAGAACTCACTCTGGGCGTTTCGGTTTACAATCTGTTCGGCGAAAAGTATGAGAGTTTCGGTGCTGCCTATACGGCTCTCAAGAGCGATGGCAAGGGAGGTATGAAAGGTTATCAGGACAGTTGGTGGAGCAGTTATTCGGTCTATTCGGCCCAAGCTCCCGCCCACTTCCTGGTGCACATGAGTATCAGTTTCTAAACGGCAGCCGATAATGTTGGACTTTCTTTCTGCCCACGGGCTTGACCTGTTTACCACGCTGCTTGGCCTGCTCTACCTGGTGCTGGAATACCGCGCCCACATAGCCCTGTGGATTGTGGGCATCGTGATGCCGGCGCTTGACGTGTGGCTCTACTGGTCGCACGGGCTCTACGGCGATGCGGGTATGGCCGTGTACTATACGCTGGCAGCCCTCTACGGCTACCTGATATGGAAATTTGGCCGGCGGAGTGCCGGCGGTGAGCGGCGTGATGTTGTCATCTCCCATTTCCCCCTGCGGCAGTTGCCGGCTACATTGTGCGTCTTCTTTGCTGTATGGGGTATGACCTATTACGTGTTGTCACACTTCACCAATTCCACTATCCCCCTCACCGATGCCTTTACCAATGCTCTGAGCATCGTGGCACTGTGGATGCTTTCGCGAAAGTATGTGGAGCAATGGTGGGCTTGGGCCGTCGTTGACGTGGTGAGCACTTATCTCTATGTAACCAAGGGCGTGCCCTTCAAGGCGTTGCTTTACGGTCTCTACACCGTTATTGCCGTGCTGGGTTATCTGAAGTGGCGGCGTATGATGAAAACAATAGAGGCATGAACCTGCGGAAAATAACTCTAATGAAAGTCACTGTCGTGGTCTTTCTCGGCCTGGTGGCTTTTTACTTTGCTCCTGTGGGGGTACCTCACAAGATCGCTTTTCCAGTGGCTGTCTTAGCTGTGGGGTCGCTGTGGTTGCGACAGCCGTTGTTGGCCTTGGCGTTCCTGCTGTCTGCTCTGGGCGATTTGGCTGGCTCCTGTCACAATTTTATATTCCAGATGGGGGCTTTCGCCGTGGCTCATGTGGCCTTTGTCGTTTGTTTCGCCTGCGAGTTGCTGAAAAAGCAAGCAAGGGTGTCGAGCGGTCGTCTTGTGGGAGTCAGTGTGCTCTGTAGTTTGCTTTGTACCGTAGCCTTCGTCTTTGTCGTTCCCGAAGTATCCTCCGGTCTGGTCTGGGGCGTGGGCGTCTATGTGGTGCTCATCCTGACGATGCTTTGGACGGCAGCAGTTCAGGGTAACGTCTGGCTCACGCTTGGGGCGCTGCTCTTTGTTTTTTCCGATTTCGTTTTGGCCTGGAACAAGTTTGTCAGCCCCGTCCGTCAGGCATGGCTGCTCATCATGATTCCCTACTATGCAGCTCAGCTATTCCTTTTTGTAGGGTTTATGAGGAAACGGATTGTTTAGGGAAACCGAAGTGGGACTTGAAACGTCAAAGGCGGCGCCTCAAAAATTCGAGGCGCCGCCTTTGATATGTATGACATGTCACTGACTTTACTCTCTACTCTTTACTCTTTTGGAGCCATTGGCGCAGTTTCTGCAATAGTGCCGATTGGTTCAGGGTCTGGTTTCCGCTGTTTTCGTAGTCCGTATAGTCGGCCTTCACACCATTGATGACATAGTTCATACGTGGGAACTTGCCTTCTTGGGCTATGCGGTCAAGATTGGGCAGCAGCATACGGTTTTCCACGCCGATGCGGACAACGTAGAGCGTGAGGTCGCTCTGGTGCGCCAGCGTCTGAGCATCGGCCACGGCAAAGGCGGGGGTGGTGTCAATGAAGATGTAGTCGTAGCGTGGCCTTACGTAGGCGAGCAACGCTTTCAGTGTGGGTCGCATGAGCAGTTCGGCGGGGTTGGGCGGCACGCTGCCTCCGGGAATGAAGTCCACACCGTTGGTCAGGCCGTCTTTCATGATGATTTCGTCCGGCCCGATGCCGCCCTGCAGGTAATTGGTCAGGCCGGTACTCTCTTTCGTGCCTATGGCAAGGTGGCTCTGTGTGAGTTTACGTATGTCGGCGTCGATGAGCAGCACGCGTTTTCCGGTGAGGGCGCAGGTGGCAGCAAGGTTACGCGAGACGAACGACTTGCCCTGGCCGGGCGTCGAAGACGTGATGAGCATCACGTGGCCGTGACCGCGCACGAACTCCAGGTTCTGTCGCAGCATGCGGAACGCCTCGAGCATCACGTTGTCGGCACCTGAAGAACTGATGATGAGCTCCTGGCGTGTTTCGCTGCGTTGGGGTATTTCGCCAAGAATGGGCAGGCGCGAGTAGCGTTCCACCTCTTCACGGTTGTGGAGCACCCAGTCGGCACGCGACAGGAATTTGAGTATCAGGGCGGGGATGCCCAGTCCGAGCAACAGGGCGAGTGTGTACCAACGTTTCTTGGGGCCGATGGGCGCGCTGTTCTGGGGCTGGGTGGTTTCGACCACACGCATGTTTTGCACACTGATGGCCAATTGCATGTTCACTTCTTCACGCACATTGAGCTGATACATGTACAGGTCGTCCAATACGCGCTGCTGACGTTGCAGGTCCACGTAGCGTGCGGTGCCTTCGGGTCTCACCTCCATGAGTTGGCGCAGGCGTTCGTATTCGTGCTTGACCGAAGCTATCTGGGTCTGAAGCGAGGCCACCAGATTGTTCACTGACATCTCGATGGCCTTGCGCCGTGAGCTGAGGCCTTTCTCCATGGTCTGGAGTATGGACGAGGCGCCGGCTTCGGGCGTATAGAGCCGCAGATACTCTGTCATCAGTGTGTTGTAGGCGTTGATGGAGAGCATCATGTTCTGGTCCATGCCGTCGTGCATGGGCAGAAGGGCATTGGGGTTTTCCGAATGGTTGGTGAGATAGGCCTTCAGATTGTTCACGATGGCCAACTTCGTTTCCAGTTCGTGGCGTTGCTGCTCGGCCGCTGTGCTTTGGCTCAGGTAGTGGCGCATATTGTCTTCGTAGGCCATGACCTGGTTGTTCTTGCGGAACTCGGCCATGGCCAGTTGTATGAACCTCAACTTGGCTCCCAACGTGTCGAGACGCTCGTTGACGAAACGCGACATCTGGTTGGCCTGAATGTTTTTGTATTCGAGCACATCGGCGCGGAACACGTGTATCAGCACATCGCGGATGGCTGCGGCGCGGTAGGGATTGTCGTCGGTCACGGTCACCTGTAGCAGGTCGGCCTTGTCATCCTGTATCTTGGCCGTGGTGTGGCGGAAAAAGTGCATCACAGCCTGTTCCCTCGTCATGCGTTCCACATGGATGCGCTGCCCCACGAAATTCTGGTCGTAGTCGGCATGGGCGATGGTGATTTCACCGTAAGGCGTGAAAAAGGGCTTGTCCATATCCACCAGCGGCTGCACGTCTTCCGGCTTGCCGTCAATCTCGAAATTGTAGATTTCTACCTTCCCGTTTTTTGTCAGTTCGGCATCGAAGGTGAGGGGCAGGTCCAGTCCGTCGCGAATCTTCACGGTGAAGGGGCGGTGCTCCCACAACGTCTGCGGCTGCAGTCCCCGCCGTATGCGGTAGGCCGTTCTCAGGTCCAGGCTGTCCACCACGCGCGAAAGGAGTCTTCTCGACTGAATGATCATCTGGTTGTCGAGCAGGTTGCCGTTTCCCTTCTCGGCGTTATAGTTCTGCAAGGCATCGAGGGCATCGCTGCCGGCAGAGCCCGTGATGGTGATGCCGGTAGAGGCGTCCACCCGCGACAGCAGGGTGGCCGACTGCTGGTATTCGGGTTGCTTCACCTTGAAGCTGAACCACACCACAAACAAGGCCACAGCCAAGCCCAGCGCCAGCCAGTACCAGTGGCGCAGCACGTAGCGCACGTCTTCTCGCTGTAAAAACAAGAAGACGCCCGATAAGTTCTTGCGGTCTTGAAACTGAAAGTTCATCCTTTAGCGCTGTAGGGTGTGGTCCACACCAAACCGACCGGCTTATGGGCCGGTAATTCCATACAAAAGTAGCGAAATTTTCTTACTCTTCTGTTTTTTCAGAAAAAAACTTGCATAAACAAGCCTTTTTGGCTTGTACCCAACGGTTGTGGCGGCAAATGTGGCATGTTTGGTAGGCTAACTCCGTTTTCGTCGTCTCTAAATCGGATTTAGGCGCGTCCAAATGCGTTTTCGTCACTGCCGGCCGCCGTTTCCGGTGGTCCGGCCGGCCACAATACAATGAAAGCCGCCCCGTCAGGGGGCGGCTTTGTCTTGCCTGATGTGTGAAAAGACTCGTTATTCGATGGTAATCATTTGTCTGAGTTTTGCCTTCTCCTCTTCCGTCACTTTCGGCAGGGTGACGGTGAGCACACCGTTGGCCATTTGGGCGCCAATCTGGTCCTTGCGCACGTTGTCGGGCAGGCTGATGGCCTGTTGGAACTTCGAGTAGCAGAATTCGTGACGCCAATAGCGCACGTCGTCCTTCTTCTCCTCGGCTTTGTCCTTTTCCGGCGTTTCTTGTTTTTTCTCCATAGTGATGACCAGGTTGTTGTCCTCGTCCAGACAGATGTTGAAATCTTCCTTCGTCATGCCCGGGGCTGCCAGTTCCACGGTGTAGGCCTTTTCGCTTTCCATGATGTTCATGGCGGGAGCAGTTGCTTTGGCCGGCATGGCCCAGTCGTTGGTGAAGAAGTCGTTGAACAAATCAGGTAACCAATTTTGTGAATGTCTTACAGGTAACATAATTAAGTCCTCCTATGTTTTTTAATTGTTATACTTTTTTCTTTCTTTTGCGGAGCCCCTGTCGGAGCAGCCCGTTCGCCCTATAATAGGCAAGGGGCGTGCCAACGGGAAAAACGGACTTTTGATGTGACATTATTTCCGGAAAAGGTGACAAAATTTCCGTCCTGACGCATTTATGACGGTCCGGAGGCGGCAGCTACGCGCTTTATTTGTAATTTTGTAGTCCAAATCAGAAAGCAAAATGTTCAGCTTGTTTCATTTCTTCACCGCATTGCCCCATCCCGACAGTTTGGGCAACCCCATCGACAGCATGCGCAACATCGCGCAAACCATCGTCACCGACGTGACCACAGGCCAGGGCCTCGACAAGATGTCCACCTTCCTGACACGTCTCTTCAACTGGAGTCTTACCATGGGCGGGCGCGTTGTGGCAGCCATTGTCATCTTCATCATCGGGCGCTTCGTTATCCGGATAATCAACAAATTATTCATGAAGCTGCTCGCCAACCGCAACGTCGATGCCGGTGTGAAGTCGTTCCTCCACAGCCTGGTCAACACATTGCTGATGACCTTGCTAATCATCTCTATTGTCAATAAACTGGGCATCGAGACCACCTCTTTCGCCGCTTTGCTGGCTGCCTTCGGTGTGGCCATTGGCATGGCCATGAGCAATAATCTGTCGAACCTCGTGGGCGGCATGCTCATTCTCATGTTCAAACCCTACCGCGTGGGTGACTGGATTAAGAAAGACGATATACTTGGCCACGTCGAAGCCATCGAGATTTTCCACACCGTCCTGCGCCAGTACGACGGCACGCGTGTCTATATGGCCAACGGCAGCATGAGCACCGCCACTGTCATTAACTACAGCAAGCACCCCTCGCTGCGCATCGAGTTCAAGGTGTCGGTGGAATATGGCCAAAACTATGAACAGGTGGAGCAGACATTGCTCAACATTGCGGCCGCCGACAAACGCGTGCTGGCCACACCGAAACCCTACGTCGCCCTTGACAAGCTGGCCGACAGTTCGGTGGACATCATCCTGCGCCTGTGGGTGAATAAAGAGAACTATTGGGACGTGCGTTACGGGTTGAACCGTGAAATCTACGAGCGCTTCAACGCCGAAGGCATCGCCTTCGCCTTCCCGCAAATCACCGTTCATCAGGGAGCATGATGACAGAAACGTCTGTCTGGTATGCCCTGCGCACCTTCAACTGTCAGGAACTCGCTCTGGCGAAGTTTCTTGAGGAGCGTGGCTACAGTTATTTCATCCCCATGACCTACACAACGAAAGGCCGGGGAGGCGTAGCCGTACCGCGCCATCTGGTGCCGGCGGTCCACAACCTGGTGTTCCTGCCCAAGCCTGACGATGTGGAGACCTTCAATGCCACCCTGGCCGATTGCAAGATACCCGTCCACGTGTTCAGAAAGCTCGACTCGAAGGATTATTATGAAATCCCGGACATCGAGATGCGTGAGTTCCGCCTGCTCTGCGACCCGGACTACGAAGGCTCGCAGTTCATTACCCTGCAGGAGGCCGAGGCCAAGGTGGGCAAGGAGGTGCGTGTAGTCCACGGACCCTTTGCCGGCATCACCGGACGCCTGGTGCGCAAGCGCAACGAATACTATTTCATCAAGACCATGATGGAAGTGGGCGTCATGCTCCGCATCTCGCGCTGGTATTGCGAGCCTGTGCCCGAAAAGAGCAGTTAAACCGTTAAATAATAAATAAAAAGCAGAAACATGAAGCAGTTAGTTATTGTCTTTGCCGCAGTGCTGGCCCTCGCTTTGGCTGCCTGTGCCCAAAAAACCGACAAACCAAAAGAACAGAAACAGATGAAAATATTAGTAGCTTATTTCTCGTGCACCGGCACGACGCGCCAGGTGGCCAAACAACTGGCCGAAGTGGCTGGCGCTGACCTTTATGAAATCGCCCCGAAGCAGGCTTACACCGCCGCCGACCTGGACTGGACCGTGAAGACCTCGCGCAGTTCCGTCGAAATGGCCGACTCCACGTCACGTCCTGAAATCGGCACCACCGTGGAGGGCATGGACCAGTATGACGTCATCTATGTGGGCTTTCCCATTTGGTGGTACACCGCTCCCACCATCATCAACACCTTCCTGGAGTCGTACGACCTGAAGGGCAAGACCCTTATCCCCTTTGCCACTTCTGGCGGCAGCACCATCAAGAAGTCCTGTGAGGACCTCCGTCGCACCTATCCCCAGCTGACTTGGAAGGAAGGCCGGCTGCTCAACGGTGCCACCAAGAAGCAATTGGAAGACTGGGTGAAGACACTCAAGTAATCCAATCCAGCGCCCTCATACCAATCTGCCGCTACGGGGAGTCCCGTGGCGGCGGATTTTCTTTTGAAATGGCAAAACAGAAACGGCGTCTCAAAATTTTGAGACGCCGTTTCTGCAGTCCGAAGTCCCACTTGTGAGCGTCGGAGTAGTCCCTTTTCTGAAAAACGTAAAGTTTCGGAATCCATTTGGGCTGACGGCAAAATGGAAACTACTCTGCCTTGAGCGGAGCAATGCGTACGTTTTCAAGAACGGCGCCGCAGGGTGTCAGACGGAGCCGTGTCGTTTCCAGTTCCTGGCGATAGGATATCATGGTGCGGCGGCCTGCTATCTCTACATCGACGAGCGAACCGCCCAGTTTCCCTGTCCTTTTGACGATGATTCTCACGGGGAGGCGCTGGCCGTCGGTTGGCAGTCCTTCAATGGCATAGTTGCCTGCATTGTGGGGCGCGCCGCCTTCGCGCAGGGTCTTTTCCCGGTGGTTCGTGTCATCTGAAAACTGGGCCCTGCCGCTGCCCGTGTCCATCTGCCACCATGTGGCGGACCGAGGTGACTGTGTGGACGTGAGCTCGAGTGATACCGTTGCCTCCGGCCGGGTCTTGACCACGTCGAAACTGAGTAGGAAAGAGGAGGCCGGGGTGTTGAATCCGGAAGTCTTGTCCAACAGGCGTGCCAACAGTTTCGGAGTTTTTGTGCGGGGCATGAGCTCGGGCATCCACCGTGACTCCAGGCGTCCGTCGGGGCGTTGCAGCAGTTCACGGACAACGAGGGCACCGCCCCAGTGCCCCGCCACTTGTACCCATCCGGCCATGAGACGCCTTCCACCGGTCACTTCGGTGATGCAAGGCACGCTCAGCCCGTCGTATATGTCTTGGCCCGCGGCCACCATGTCTTTGTAGCCGTCGGCTGACTTCATCCACATCTGTGTGAATCCTCCGATGACATATTCATGGGCTCCCCAACGGAAGGGGAAGGTGCAGTCGCCGCCGGGAGGGAAATTCTCGTCGATGCATCGCCACGGGCCGTCGGGAGTGTCGGCTGTCCATGTGCCCCGGGCGCCGTAGCTGGCCAACATCGTGAGCCGTCCGTCCGGGCTGTTGCTGATGGAGGGATTCTCGCAGGGATGGATGAGGATGCCGCTCCGGCGGAAGCGGGCGAGGCCGTCGGTGCATACGGAATAGCTGGAGCCGGCGGGCGGGGTGCGGAGGGTGTCGTGGCGGATGCAGACGGTGTGGCCGTACTCCTTGATTTGTTGCCACTGCAGGTCGAGGGTCCGGCGTGCCGCGGACGTAATCCGTGTGGTGTGGAAGCCGTAGCTCAGGTAGAGGGAGTCGTTGTAAACGAAAGGGGTGCCGGTGCCAATGGTTTCCCACTGGTGCTCGATGGATACGGCGGGCTCGTGCTCTGTCCAGGTCCGGAAGTCAGCGGTGGAGAGGTGCTCGAAATAGTGTCCTCCGCGTCCCAGCTTGCTGTGGTGCCCCCGCCGGTCGTAGAGGTAAAACACGTGGTAGCGCCCGCGGTATTGGCAGGTGACCACGTCGCCCACCCAGGCATTGTGGCCCCGCGGGGTAAAGTATTGCAATTCTTGGGGCGCACGGGACTTCTTCCCGGTTCGTTGTGGCTTGGCTGCCGGCCAGAAGAGCGTGGCGGATGTGACGTGTCTGGCGTTGCGGTGCCAACGGATGAACATCTCCTTGGGCGGATAACCTATCGCGAAATCTTTGTCGAAGAGTTGGCCGTCCACATGGAGCGTGAAGTCTATGCCGGAGAAGTTCAGTACCACCTCGTGTTTTCCCCACGGCTTCTTCAGCATGGACAAAGGCAATCCCACGGTGATTTTGCCGGTCTCCCTCAGTTGCAATGTCGCTTGCAACACCGGCACGCGGCCGTCGGGCAGACGGAATCCGGTGTAGTTCTGCTCCTTGTGTTTTTGGGTATAGTCGCGGTAGAGGCAGACCGACAGCACGTTGTCAATGCCGAGTATCTCGGCATCGTCGAAACCGGGCTGCACATTGAGATCGAGTTTCAGGCAGAAACCGTCTTCTGTCTGCCCTTCGTAGTTGAGCGGGGCTTCGGCGACGCCCTTGCCGAGCACCGCCTGCGGCGTGCCGGTCGCGAAGGTATAGTATGGACTGGCGGAAATGACATTTGCCGGTTTGGCTTGGAAAATAGAGCATACGGCCAAAAGGACACTGGCCGCAAGCGGCCAACGTCTGTTATGATTGGCGGTAATCATGGTTCTTTTGTTCAGAAAGGGCAGTCGCATGTGAGCCATCGGTATGATCTTCAGTGCAAAGTTACCTTTTTACTTGGATTACAGCCAATGAAACCGCAGCATATTATTCTATCTTCTTATGATCTTCGTTTTTTATCTCACGGCATCATTCCTAAAAACGAAACGGCGCCTCGAAAGTTAGAAGTGGGACTTCAAAAATCAGAGGCGGCGTTTCAAAATTTTGAAGCGCCGCCTCTGCAGTCCTAAGTCGCACTTGTGAGCGCCGGAGTGGGACTTCGTTTTTTCAAAAAAGAATTGAACTTTTCCGTCCCGGCCCGTCCCGCACGGTTGAGGCGGCCATATAAAAATGGAGGTTTGACTTCCGTAAAGTGAAATCAAACCTCCGGTGTGCTCCGAGCGGGACTCGAACCCGCACAGCCATTACTGGCCAAGGGATTTTAAGTCCCTCGTGTCTACCATTCCACCATCAGAGCGACCTAACTGGGTGCAAAAGTACGCAAATTCTTCTTTTCGTGCAAGTGTGGGCGGCGATTTCTTTTGTCGGGAGATTACGGGTTGCGTATTTCAACGGTGTTGTTGCCGTTGTAGGTGACGCCGCGGTATTCGTAGAGTTTCTGGCCTTTTTCTCCTTGTTCGGGAATGCCCTGATTGTTGAGGTTGTAGACACGTTTGCAGCGTTCACATTTTGCCCGGCCGTTCTCAAGCAGGGTGAGGGGCTTGCTGATGCTCTGCTCCTCGTAGCAGTTGCGGCATACGCGGTCGTAGGCCAGGTATTGTATTGCGCCTGTGCTCATGTCGGGCTGGTTGGAAAGGCCCACGATGAATCCGGCGATGGTGATGTAGCTCTGGTAATAGGCCTGTGCGGTAAGGTTGTCCTGGTTGGGTGCCGTTTTGGTGTGGTCTTGGAAATAGAGGTAGTTGCCTCCGGTGTAGATGGCGCAGAAGGTGCCCGGCGAGGTCAGCGCGCCGTGCAGTTTCGGGGCGGTCATCACCTTGTCGTAGCGGAAGTAGGCGCGGTGGCGGGCATAGCGGGTGCTGATGTCGTCGCTGTCGCAGGCTGTGGCGAGCGTGAGCGCGACAATCAGAATGGTTATCTGACGAAAGTAGGCTTTCATTTTCCCAGCAGTTTGTCGGTGGCGGCTTGGGCGCGCTCGAAGTGGAACTCGTCGAGCAAATGCTCCATGTGTTGGCGTATCTGATCGTTGCAGAGATTGCCGATGCTGCCCTCGTGGGTGTGGCTGATGGCCTTGTCGGGTGTGAACTGGCCGGCCTCTATTTCGAGGCCCACCTGACGGTAGGCGTCGCGGAAGGGAGTGCCCTGGTAGACGCGGCGGTTCACTTCTTCCACGCTGAACATGGCATCGTAGCGTGCATCGTTGAGAATGTGCTCGTTCACCTCCATGCGCTCCACAATATAAGTGGCCATGTCAAGGCAGTCGTCCAACTCGTCGAAGGCGGGCACGAAGACTTCTTTGATGATTTGCAGGTCGCGGAAGTAGCCCGAGGGCAAGTTATTCATGATGAGCAACACCTGTGTGGGCAGCCCCTGCAGTTTGTTGCACTTGGCCCGGATGAGTTCAAACACGTCGGGGTTTTTCTTATGTGGCATGATGCTGCTGCCGGTGGTGCACTCGGCGGGCAGACGGACGAATCCGAAGTTCTGCGAATTGTACAGGCAGGCGTCGAAGGCCATCTTGGCCACTGTGCCGGCCACACTGGCCAGAGCCGAGGCCACGTTGCGCTCCGTCTTGCCGCGGCCCATTTGGGCGTACACCACGTTGTAGTTCATTCCTTCAAATCCCAACAGCTCGGTGGTCATGGTACGGTTGAGCGGGAACGATGAGCCGTAGCCGGCGGCGGAGCCCAGCGGATTACGGTTGGCCGTGCGGTAGGCGGCTTGCAGGAAGAGCATGTCGTCGGTGAGTCCCTCGGCGTAGGCGCCGAACCATAGGCCGAAACTGCTGGGCATGGCCACTTGCAGATGGGTGTAACCGGGCATGAGCACCTCCTTGTAGCGTTCGCTCTGGCGCTGCAGGGCGTCGAAGAGGTTTTTTACCTTTTCTACCACGCGCTGCAGTCGGTCGCGGGTGAACAGTTTGAGGTCCACGAGCACCTGATCGTTGCGCGAGCGTCCGCTGTGTATTTTCTTGCCCATATCGCCTAGACGGCGGGTAAGCAGCAGTTCCACTTGCGAGTGCACGTCCTCGATGTCGTCTTCAATGACAAACTCGCCGCGCTGGCACAGGGTGTAGATGTCGCGGAGCTCGGCAAGAAGGGCGTCGAGCTCTTCCTTGGTAAGCAGTCCGATGCTTTCGAGCATGGTGATATGAGCCATGGAGCCCAACACGTCGTAGGGTGCCAGGTAGAGGTCGAGCTCGCGGTCGCGGCCTACGGTGAAGCGGTCTATCTCGGCGTTCACCTGTACGTTCTTTTCCCAGAGTTTATTGGCCATCGGTAGTAATAGAGAATTGAGATTTATGAATTACGCCATGTCTGCGTAGGGCAGTCCGGCGAGCATGTTGGCAATGTTCTCCACACCATCCTGCAGGGGTTTGCTCACCATCTGCCTGATGAAGAAATTGAGCTCGGCGCGCAGGGTGAGACGCATCTTGCAGCTCATTGCGTCGAGCGGCAGCAGTTGTATCCACAGCGTGAGCGGAACGGGTGTGCCTTCGCCTTCCAGCTTGATGGTCTTGGGCTCCTCGCGCTCGATGATGCGCAGGGTGAGGCTGCCCATGGGCGTATTGCCTATGGAGAGGGAGTCGGGCTCGCAGGTCAGGCTGTCAAGACGTTCGCTGAGATTGCCTATGTCGCCCATGTTGCGTTCCGAGGCTTCCTGACGTATGCGTTCCTGCAGGGCAGGGTCGCTGAGACGTTGCTTCAGGGCTTCGAGGTGACTGAGGTCGCTCAGATAGTCATAGACCGTCTGCTGCGGGTGGTTTATCGTTTTGATATTACTTACGAAATCGCTCATGCGCTTTAGTTTTTAGAGTTTAGTGAAAAAGCAGGGCCCTGTTACTTTCCCCATTCTGCCGGGTTTTGGCGCCAAGCCTGTAGCATGGGCACCTGTTCCTCCTTGATATAGCCCGACTTGAGGGCAGCCTCGACCACGGCCTGATAGTTGCTCACGGTAATGAGCTCCACGCCGGCGGTCTTGAAAGCCTCTTCGGCCACGGGGAAGCCATAGGTGAACGAAGCCACCATGCCCACCACCTCCACGCCAGCCTCGCGCAGGGCCTCGACGGCCTTCAGGCTGCTGCCGCCCGTGGAGATAAGGTCTTCCACCACTACCACCTTCATGCCCGGCAGCAGTTGTCCCTCGATCTGGTTGGCCAGTCCGTGGTCTTTCGCTTTGGAGCGCACATAGACGAACGGCAGTCCCAGTTCGTCGGCTACCAGCGCCCCTTGCGGTATGGCTCCCGTAGCCACGCCGGCCACGGCGTTGGCCTGGGGGAAATGCTCCAGCACCAGGCGGCCCAGTTCAATCTTGATGAACGAGCGCAGGGCGGGGTAGGAAAGCGTCTTGCGGTTGTCGCAGTAGAAGGGAGAGAGCCAGCCGCTGGCCCATGTGAATGGTTGCTGGGGCTGAACCTTGATGGCTTGGATGCGCAGCAGCTCCTCAGCGTAGATAATGTCCATTGTCTTCATTATAGGATGGTCTTAACTGTTTTATGTTGCAAAGTTACGAATAAACGAGCGTAAAGTCGGAAAGAAAATATCAGTTTTCAGCTTTTTAAACACGAAAACGGATTCCGTCGCGACGAAAACGGATATAGAAAATTCCAAGTCCGTTTTCGTTTCGGGAAGAAGGGGAAAGTCGGCGGAAACGGGTAATCGCCCCTCCAGCGTGGCCGTGATGCCGGATACAACTGCGCCGCTGAGGCGTCTGTGGAAAGAAATATGTGTCACCGCATCGTCCGTTTCCGAAAAATGACGTAATTTTGCCTCTCTTACTTCAAAGACCGAAGGATGAAGATTGACGGACTTCACATCAGCGGCGGCCACCGGTTGCTGCCGCCGCCGGGTTTCTTGGGCATCACGCTTTTCGGCCGTGTGTGGACACGCCACAGCCGTGAGGAATTGGCGGCGTTTCTGCAGACGGAGCGCGGGCGGGTGTTCGTCAATCATGAACGCATCCACCTGATACAGGCACGCACGTTGCGCTGGTGGGGGGTGTTCTATGCGGTTTACTTCTGGTACTGGCTGAAGCTGTTCCTGGTGTCGTTCCATTCGCCGATGGCCTACCTGACCAACCCCTTTGAGATGGAGGCTTACGCTAACGAGCGGGACCTGAACTTCAGGGTTTCGCATTGGCGCAATTTCCGGATGACGAACCGCCAGCGGCGGCGGTGGTACAAGGAACACGGCGAAACGTCGGAAAACGTTACAAAAAAACCGGGCGTCTCATAATTTTGAGACGCCCGGTTCTGTGTTTTCTGAAACGCCGCTTCAAATTTTTGAGGCGCCGTTTGTGATTTTTGAGGCGCCGCTTTTGATTTCAGTGGTCGGGCCTCTGTTGCGGAACGGTCAAAAAAACGTCGGTTGCAACCCTTCGCTATAGCGTCTTGGCGTCGAGGTCGGCGTAGTGGGGATGGTGGTCGGAGAGGTAGCGCCCCTCGCCGATGAGCGAATTCCAGACGTGGGCCCGCTTGACCTTGATGCCGGGGGTGATGAAGATAAAGTCTATTTTCTCGCCTTTGTCATCGGGAATGGTGCCCCAGGCGTGGTAGGAAGTGTGCATGCCGCTGGCCTTTTTGGCCACCTTGTAAGCATCGTTCATGGGGAAAATGCGTGTAATCATGTTCTGATAGGCCTGCGACTGGTCGGTGCAGTTGAAGTCGCCGGTGATGAGCACGGGCAGGTTGTTGGCCAGGCGGCTGAGGCGTTTCTTGATGAGTTCGGCCCCGTTGGTGCGGGCCTGCTCGCTGACGTGGTCCAGATGGGTGTTGGCGAAGATGAAGCTATTGCCGCTTTTCTTGTCTTGCAGCAAGGCCCAGGTGCAGATGCGGCGGCAGGCGGCGTTCCATCCGAACGAGGGTTCTTCAGGCGTTTCGCTGAGCCAGAAGGTGCCGCTGCCCATGAGTTGGTAGCGGTCTTTCCTGTAGAAGACGGGGCCGTATTCGCCGCCGTCCTTGCCGTCGTCGCGGCCCACACCGGCGTAGGCATAGGCCTTGAGTGTGTCGGCCAGATATTTCAGTTGTCCGGATTTGACTTCCTGCATGCCGAACACGTCGGGCTTCATGGCGTTGAGATATTGCACCACGTCGGCCTTGCGGTAGTCCCAGGCGTTGATGCCGTCGGAGGAGGTGGCCAGACGGATGTTGAAAGTCATGATGCGGAAGGTGCGGGCCTGCATGCTGGGGGTGAGCACTGCGAAGAGTGCCAGAAGAAGTAGGATGCGTTTCATGTTTTTGGTCATTGTTAGTGAAGATGTTTTAGTTTTTACGGTTTATTTCCCCAGCAGGTGGTCAATGGCGCGGCGCAGTTGGGCGTCGTCGCCGCTGAGCATCTGTTCGGGCGTGTTGTAGATTTCGATGTCAGGGTCGAGTTGCTGGTTCTCGAGCGGCCGGCCTTCGGTGTCGTTGCAGTATATCTGGGGCAGGCCGCAGTTGAGGTGTGTGCCGGGAATCTGTTCCCACCACACGGCCGTCATGGTGCCGGCCACGGGTGTGCCGATGAGCTTGCCTATGCCCAGGGCTTTGTACATGTTTGGGAAACCGTGGGCGTTGGAGTAGCAGTCTTCGTTCATAAGGACGCACGAGGGGCGGTTCCAGCGCGTGTAGGGGTCGGCACCGAGTTCCTGGCCGCGCGAGACGAAGGTGAAGTACTGTTTGCCGCTGAGCAGCACGGCCAAGTCGCCGTGGAGCCAGCCGCCGCCGTTGTGACGCTCGTCAACGACGAGGGCCTGGCGGTTGCGGTATTTTCCGAGGATGTCGGAATAGACGGAGCGGAAGCTCTTGCTGTCCATGTCTTGCACGTGAACGTAACCGATGCGTCCTTTGGAGTAGTCGTCGGTGAACTGTTGCTTGCGCTTCACCCAACGTTTGTAGAGGAGAGCCTTCTGGGCGGCCAGCGTGATGGGGCGCACGCTGATGTCGAAGGGCGCTTTGCCCTTGGGGCCGGTCACCCGGAGGCGCACCCATTTGCCTGCTCTTCCGGCCAGCAGGGGGAAGTAGTCCTGGTCCTTGAGAACGGGTTGCCCGTCGATGCTCTCGATAATGCTCCCCTTGGTAATCCGGCCGTCGTTGAGGTCAAGCGGTCCGCCCTCGACCACTTCGAGGATGCGCAGTCCGTCGCCGTCGTAGTCAGGGTCGAAGAAGGCGCCCAGGCTGGCCGTCGGGGCCGTGGCGGCGTCGGGACGGTAGCGCAGGCCCATGTGTGAGCAGTTGAGCTCGCCGATGAGTTCGCTGGCCAGTTCGCTCAGGTCACGCTCGTTGTCAATGTGGGGCAGGAACTGGCGGTAGTGGGCGGCATAGGCGGGGAAGTCGATGCCGTGGAAGCGGACGTCGCAGAAGCGCTCGCGTATCTGGTTGACACAGTGGTCGAAGATGCTGGTGAAGCGCACGTTGCTCCGGCCGTCGGTCTCGGCTTGGAAGGGGATGTCGGTGGTCTTGTTGTCGTTCAGGCCGTACTTCTTGATTCTTCCGTTGCAGATGTAGAGGTTTTCGCCCTTCTTGTCGGGCAGGAACTGGCCGCCGCCGAAGCCTTTGCTGACGATTTTGGTGGAGTTCTCCTCCAGGTTGTGGAGCCACAGGTCGTAGCCGCCTTCGTAGCGGGCGGTGTAGAAGAATTTTTTGCCGTCGGGCGTAAGGTACATCATGCCGAGGTTGCTGGAGTTGATGGTCAAACGTCTGACGCGGTCCTCGCAGTTTTCGAAGTCGAGGTTCAACGGCTCAACCGTATCCGTTTTGTTTCCGACGGAATCGGATTTAGTGTTTTCTATATCCGATTTGTGTCCTTTCTTTCCGGTTTTCTTCGTTTCCTTGGTCTTCGTGGTATCGGCCTTTTCGTTCTCCTTCATGGCTTCGTAGAAGGCGCGGTCGTCCTTGCTCATGTTGGCCAGAGTCCAGGCCTCGCGGTCGAGATACATGATGTAGGCGTCGTATTCGGCCCCCCAGCTGCCGTGGCTGCGGTAGCCCTGGCGGTCGCTGGCCCAGAGTATGGCTTTGCCGCCGAGGGTCCACTGGGGACTGCGGTCGGTGTAGCCGCTGCGGGTGAGGTTGACCACCTGCTTGCCGTCGGCGCTGACCACAATGACGTCCTTGTTGTTCCACCCGCCCTCGGCGATGGAGGAGGTGAGCAGCCATCGGCTGTCGGGCGACCATTGGAAGCTGACGTCGCCGTCGGTGTAAGAGAAATTGTATTTGGCCGGCAGGGCGGTGGTGACCGTCTTGGAGCCTACGTCGTAGATGCGTATTTCGCGCCGGTTGGCCAGGAAGGCTATTTTCTTGCCGTCGGGCGAATAGACCGGGTGCATGAAAGGTTCCTTGCCTGCGACAAGTTCGGTCTCTTTGAACTCAGTGGCGTAGGTGAAGCACTTTTCGTTCTTGCGGGTCAGCGCCGTGGCGTAGAGATTCCACGTGCCGTTGCGCTCGGAGGCATATACCACGGTGCGTCCGTCGGGACTGAGGGTGGGGTCGTCCTCCTGCTCCACGGTGCGGGTGATGCGCTTGGTGGTGGCGTGGTCGGCGAGCGTGGCGTAGATGTCGCCGTTGGCGGCAAAGACCACTTCCTTCTCGTCTTTGCTGAGGCTGATGGACGAGGCTCCGTCGGTGATGGTGCGCGGGGCGTTGTATTCCTCAGTGTCGTCCATGGTGACCGTGATGTTCACGGGCTGGGGCTTGCTGCCCGGCCTCATGGTGTAGAGCGTGCCGTCCCAGGAGAAGCACAGCAGACCGTCGGCCGAGGCTGAAAGGTAGCGCACGGGGTGTTTGCTGAAATTGGTCAGCTGCACGGGCGTGCCGCCGTCGGTGGTGGCGGAATAGACGTTGATGATGCCGTCGCGCTCGCTCAGGAAATAGTAGGTCTTGCCGTCGCGGGCCCAGACGGGGTTGCGGTTTTCGGCGTTGTCGGTGGTCAGCTGGCGGAAGGTGCGCCCTTTCGCCGCGGTCTGTGTCAGGAAGAGGTCGCGCGTGATGGGCGAGCGGTGGTGCTTGCGCCAATTGTCCTCATAGCCTTTCTTGTTCTGGTAGAGCAGCTGCCCCTGGGCATTGACCGACACGGCGTCCATGGCAATGCCCGAAAACAGGACGGGGCGGTGGGCGTCGAGGTCCACGCTATATACCTGGGTGAAGTCGCCGGGCGACACGATGTCGCTCACCGTGTTCATATAATAGGCCGAGTAGAGCACGTGGCTGTTGTCAAGGAAGGCCAGCACCTGTTCATTGGCCGTATGGGTGGTGAGCCGCTTGGGCGTGCCGCCGTTGCGGCCGATGACGAAGACGTCCATATTGCCGTAGCGGTCGGATGAGAACGCTATGTGGCGTCCGTCTGGCGACCAGCAGGGGAACGCGTCGTAAGCCTTGTGCGATGTGAGCCGTTTGGCCTCGCCGCCGGCGGTGGGCACGGTGAAGATGTCGCCCTTATAGGCGAAAGCGATGGTTTGCCCGTCGGGCGAAATGGCGTTTTGGCGGAACCAGGCCTTTTGGGCCGGTGCCAGTGTGGCCGTAGCGGTCAGCAGTAATGTCAGCAAGTATTTCATAAAGGTAATCTTTTTCCTGTTTCTCTCTGTTAAAAACGTAGCGTGTAGGGCAGGTTGAAGTGCCTGGCCCTCGGTTTCCAGAACTTGGCGCGGGCCTCAAGCACCAGACGTATGCACTCCTGCGGGTCGGCTCCCCGTGCCGCGGCATAGTCGCTGGCCAGCTGGACAAACCATTCGGGCTGTCCCCACAGGCGGGCAAAGTTGGCGCAACCCTTCACGATGTCCACAAGACCGAACTCCATGCGGTTGATATCGACGATGGAGAAGTGCCACTCCCCGTCCACTTGGTCGAAGAGAATGTTGCCCGGCGAGTAGTCGCGGTGGTAGATGCCGGCCTCGTGGAGTCCTGCAGTGAAGCTGGCAAAGGCTTTCACGATGTCGCGGCAGTCGTCAACGGAAGCATCGCCGAACTCATAGAAGCGGCGGCCATAGGGGCACTGCTCGCTGATGAAGAACGAGTAATCCAGCAGTCCGCCATGGCGTTGCTCAACGTAAGCCACCGGCGCCGGCGTTTCAAAACCGGCAGCCAGCACCCTTTCGGGATAGGTGAAGGCACGCAGGCCCTTGGGCTTTCTCAGAAACGTGTAGACCACACGGTTCAGGAGCGACGGACGGTGGTAGCGCTTGACATTCCATTGTCCGCGGGAGGTGTCGAACGTCTTGATGGTGTTGCGGCCGTCGTGTACCGTGTTTCCACCGGAGTCGAAGCGGGCCACGACGGCTTCCACTTCGGCCTGGCAACTTTCGTATCCGCGGCCAAGTTTAATGGTTTGCTTCATGGTGCACTTCCTGTATGTTTTGTTCGCGTTCTTCATCGGTGCGCTGGCGTTTCCACCGGTTGTGGGTCCACAGCCAGAACTGGGGCACCTCTCTGATGCTCTGTTCAAGCAGCCGCATGTAGTCTATGGTCAGTTCGTTTTCTTTGTAATCTGCCACGTTGTCCGTCATGCGGCGCATGTGGCAGCGGTAGTAGCCGCGGCGCGGGTGGCTCATGTCGGCGTAGTAGATGGCGGCGTTTACCTTTTTGGCAATGCGCTCCGTTCCGGTGAAGACGGGCGTGTCCTGGTTGAGGAAGTTCATCCACAGGTGTATGTTCTGCCACTTGGGGCCTTGGTCGGAGATGAAGCCGATGATGGCTTTCTGTCCCGACTGGCGGTAGCGCATGATGGCGCGCAGAGAGTCTTTCTTGTTGATGTTGTCACCGCCGTAACGTCCCCGGATGGTGAGGAACAGGCGGTCGAAAGCCTCGCTCTCCAGAGCGCTGTATAGCTGGGCGCACTTCACGCCGGGAGGCGACCACCACTGGAGCGAAGCCACGTATTCCCAGTTGCAGTAGTGGCCCAGATAGATGAACACGAAGTCGTGGGTTTCAAACGACCGGGCCATGTCGTCCATGCCCTCGAACACCATGCGGCGCATGACATTCTCTTTCTTCATCGTCAGCAACTTCACGTTTTCCACCATGTAGTCGCAGAAGAAGCGGTAGAATTTCCGTTCGATGCGTTTGCGCTCCAGCCACGACTTTTCGGGGAAGGCGTTGCACAGGTTTTTCTCCACCACTTTCTTGCGGTAGCGCGCGATGTGATAGATAATGACGAACATCAGGTCGGACAACCGGTAGTGCACCCACATGGGCAACAGTGAAAGCAGGTAAACCGCCCCGTAGAATATATAATAGGTCAATTGCTTCATCATTCACAACTTTCAGTTTTTCCCTGCCACTTTCTCCACGGCTTGGACCACGCTTTGGGGAGTGATGCCGCGGAGGCAGGCATAGGGCTCTTTGTTTTTACATGCCTTGTTGCCGAACACGGAGCATGGCCGGCACGTCAGGTCCAGTTGCAGGTTTTGGCTCCTCGGCCGCTGTAGGGCGGCGAAGCCGGCATAGGGGTGGGTGGCTCCCCACAGGGTCACGGTGCGCGTTCCCACCAGTGAGGCCAGATGCATGTTGGCCGAGTCCATGCAGACCATGGCGTCGAGCTGGCTCATCACGGCCAATTCCTCGCGCATGGTGTATCGGCCCACCAGCGAGGTGACGTGTTCGCAGCCCGTTTCGGCGTTGATTTCGCGGGCGCAGGCTTCGCACCATGCCTTTTCCTGCTCGCCGGCACCGAAGAGGAATACTGAGCGGTCGCCGTCGGCTTTGGATGTGTCGTTTCCCTTGACCAGCAGGCGGATGACTTCTTTCATCTGTTCCAAGGGGTAGATTTTGCCCTCGTGCTGGGCAAAGGGCGCGATACCTATCCAGCATGCTTCGCTCTTGGGAGGAAGCAGGGAGAAGCCTGCCGGTTTGAGCGGCTGCAGGTCCACTTCAAAGGGATAGCCCAGACGGGCAAACACGTCGGCATAGCGCTGCACCGAAGTGCGCAGCGGTTTCAGGTCGCGGTGCTTTGCGCTCGTCAGGCGGTGTTTCTCCTTATGGCCTTTCCTGATATGGTCGCTGGGCCGCCCGCCTGCTCTCAAACGCAGGCGCAGCAACATGGTGCGGAGCACGTCGTGCAGGTCGGCCACGGCGTCGTAGCCTTCGGCTTCCAACTCGCGGTAGAGCCGCATCAGACCGTTCAAACCCTTGTAGTTGTTGACATTGACAGCGCGGAAATGTACGTTCTCAGGCATGCCCTCAAAGAGCGGGGCGGCCATAGGGCGGCTCACCAGCGTCACCTCATGCTGAGGATATGCCAGCGCAAACGAACGCACCACGGGCACCGTCATGGCGACGTCGCCCAGGGCCGAAAACCGCATTGCCAACACGTGTGCCATACGTGAGATTCTTTATATTAAGTCGCAAAGATACAAATAAACGTGCGAAAAGCAAAAAACCGCAACAAGTTTTCGCATCCCCCGGTCACATGAAGCGCAAAAAACGCCGTGCGGTCACCCGTCGTATTCCTAATCTGTGTGTCGCCATTGCAAAGACACCGTTCCCCGTGACGAAGCGGGACTTCTGACTTCCGAGACGCCGTTTGTGATTTTTGAAGTCCGACTTCTGATGTTTGAAACGCCGTTTCGTCTCCGCCACCGCCATTTTGTCTACCGGCATAGCGCTGTTTTGCCAGAAAAGAAAGGAAATCCCCAATTTTAGGGAGAAATCTTGCCAAAAAATTTGGATTGAAAGAAAAATTTCATACCTTTGCAAGGAAAACGTGTTAACTCATGTGGTCTGACAAACTGAAATCGCTTAAGGATAAGTTCACTTACCGCCAAAAGGTCGTGCTGGCCGTTGGCGCGGGAGTGCTTGTGGGCTTGGCCGGGCTGTTCATGTACCTGCTGCGGGCGCACACCTACGTGGCCGACGACCCGTCGGCTTGTGTGAACTGCCACATCATGACGCCTTACTACGCCACGTGGAGCCACTCCTCCCACGGCCGCGACGCCACGTGCAACGACTGCCACGTGCCTCACGGGAATCTGGTCAAGAAATATGCCTTCAAAGGCATGGACGGCATGAAACACGTGGCCTACTTCGTGACCCACTCCGAGCGGCAGGCCATCATGGCCGAGGACGCGTCGGCCGAAGTGATCATGGACAACTGCATCCGGTGCCACACCCAGCTCAACCAGGAATTTGTCAAGACCGGACGCATCGACTATATGCAGGCAAAGAAAGGCGAGGGCAAAGCCTGCTGGGACTGCCACCGCCAGGTGCCCCACGGCGGCATGAATTCACTGATGTCCACACCCGGCGCCGAAAGCCAGGTGCCCCTGCCACCGAGCCCCGTGCCCGAATGGCTGCAGAAACTGATGAAACAATCGTAAAATCAAAAAAACAAAGATATGGCAAAGCAATTGAAGAAATGGCAAGGCTGGGCACTCTTCGGAGGCTCCATGCTGGCCGTGTTCCTGCTGGGACTGCTCGTTTCGTCGCTCATGGAGCGCCGTTCCGAAGTGGCCAGCGTGTTCAACAACCGTCGCACCCCGTTCACCGACTCCATCGTGGCCCAAAACGAAAAGTTCAAGGCCGACTATCCCCGCGAATACGAAACATGGGCCATGACCGAAGACACCACCTTCCGCTCCATGTACAACGGCTCGCAGGAGACCGACGAATTGGCCGACCGCCCCGAAATGGTCATCCTCTGGGCCGGCTACGCGTTCTCACGCCACTACAACACGCCGCGTGGCCACAAACACTGCCTTGAGGACTTGCGCAAAATCCTGCGCACCGGCAATCCGGGCATCGACGGCGACGAGGACATGCAGCCCGCCACCTGCTGGACATGCAAGGGTCCCGACGTGCCACGCATGATGCGCGAACTGGGACTGAAGGAATACTATGCCGGCAAGTGGAGCCACCTCGGCAGTGAGATTATGAACACCGTCGGATGCTCCGACTGCCACGACGCACGCACCATGGACCTGCGTCCCGCCCGGCCCGCCCTATACGAAGCCTGGGCACGCGCCGGCAAGGACGTCAAAAAGGCCAGCCATCAGGAGATGCGCTCGCTGGTATGTGCCCAGTGCCACACGGAATACTACTTCATCAAAAAGGACGACCCCAAGAACCCCGGCATGGACAACTACCTGATGTTCCCGCAGGACAAAGGGCTCACTTGTGAGGCGGCTGAGGAATACTATGACAGCATCGGATTCTACGACTACATCCATCCGCTTTCCAAGACACCCATCCTGAAAGCCCAGCATCCGGGTTACGAAATGGCACTCCAGGGTATTCACGGACAACGCGGCGTATCGTGTGCCGACTGTCACATGCCTTACAAGCAGGACGGCGGTGTGAAGTTCACCGACCATCGTATCACTTCACCGTTGGCCAATATCGACCGCACGTGTCAGACCTGCCACCGACAAGATGCCGAGGTCTTAAAGCAGAACGTCTATGACCGCCAGCGCATGACCCGTGAGTCACGCACTAAATTGGAGAAACAGCTGGCTGCTGCCCACATCGAAGCCAAGTTCGCCTGGGAGAAAGGGGCCACGGAGGCCGAAATGAAGCCCGTCCTGCAGCTCATCCGCAGCAGCCAGTGGCGCTGGGACTATGCCTTTGCTTCCCACGGCGCTTCGTTCCATGCCCCGCAGGAAGTGCAGCGTCTTTTCAGCGATGGACTGGTGCAAGCCCAGGAGGCCCGCCTGCAAATCTCGAAAGTGTTGGCCAAACACGGTTTCATAGGCGATGTTCCCATGCCCGACATCTCTACCAAGGCGAAGGCCCAGGCTTACATCGGACTGGATATGCCTAAGCTGAAAGAGAAGAAGGCTCGTTTCCTTGACGAAGTCGTACCCAAATGGGTGGACGAGGCCAAAAAGAGCGGCAAGCTCATTGAAATCTAATGTGGGCCAAATCTTGGACACTTAAAGAAGGTTTCCTCGTTGGGGGAGGCCTCATCATAGCAGGACTGATGCTCGAACTGAGCGTCGGTCCTGTCCGTTGGGACGCTTTCGTCTGGCCGGTCGGCGGTCTGGCGATGGCGTTTTTTGTGGTGTTGCTCGTTGTAGTCCATATGTTGCGCCGCCGGGTCTATGCCATCCGTTTCCTTTCCACCTATGCCGCCGCTGTGCCGGCCCTGACGTATGCCGTGGTGCTGACCATGGTGATGGGACTGACGCGGCAGACGGTGAACGGCACATGGGTGAACAATATGCTCACCTTTTGGCCCTTTGTTCTCATCTATATCTACATGACCGTCATCGTGGGACTCGTTGTCCTGCGGCGTCTGTCCCATTGGCGCGGATGGCGGCGCGACGTGCCCTTCCTGCTCAACCACGTGGGCCTCTTCGTGGCCCTTGTCTGTGCCACGGTGGGCAATGCCGACATGCGGAGGCTCAAGATGATCACGTCGGTGAATTCGCCCGAATGGCGTGCCTTCGACACCCGCCAACAGATGGTGGCGCTGCCCGTGGCCATTGAGCTCAAACGCTTCATTATGGAAGAGTACGACGACGGTTCGCCCCGCCGTTTCGCTTCCGAAATCGACGTTTTCACCCGCTCGGGCAAGCACGTCCATGCCACGGTCGATGTCAACAAGCCTGTCAAGGTCGATGGGTGGAAAATCTACCAGTACGGCTACGACACCGCCATGGGCCGGATGAGCCAAATCAGCATTTTCGAACTGGTGCGCGACCCGTGGTTGCCGGCGGTCTACATCGGCATCTGGATGATGCTGCTCGGTGCCGTCAGTATGTTCATTTTAGCCCAACGCAAGCCATGAACTGGACCCATTTCATCTACTTCGCCGTTCCCAGTGTCCTGTTGTGGGCGTGGGGAGCCTTCAGCGCCTGGCGTGGACGCAGATGGCAGGCCCTTGCCGCCACTTCGGCCGGGCTACTGGTGTTCTTCGCCTTCATCGTCTCGATGTGGGTCAGCCTGGAGCGCCCGCCGCTGCGCACCATGGGCGAAACGCGCCTCTGGTATTCGTTCTTCCTGCCTCTGGCCGGCCTCGTCATCTACGGACGTTGGCGTTACAAGTGGATACTCACGTTCTCCACACTACTGGCCCTCGTGTTCATCTGCGTCAACCTCTTCAAGCCCGAAATCCATTCCAAGACGCTCATGCCCGCCCTGCAGAGCCCGTGGTTTGCCCCCCATGTCATTGTCTATATGTTCGCCTACGCCCTGCTGGGTGCCGCCGCCGTGATGGCCGCCTACCTGCTGTTCTTCAAGAAGCGCGGCGTGGCGGCCGAGGAATACGCCATTTGCGACAACCTCGTCTATGTGGGGCTGGCCTTCATGACCGTGGGCATGCTCTTCGGCGCCCTGTGGGCCAAGGAAGCCTGGGGACACTACTGGTCGTGGGACCCCAAGGAAACGTGGGCCGCCACGACGTGGCTGGCATACCTTGTTTATATCCACTACCGCCAGATGCCCGTCCACCGTCCCCGCACGGCGCTCGTCATCCTGCTCGTGGCCTTCGTCCTGTTGCAGGTGTGCTGGTGGGGCATCAACTATCTGCCCTCGGCACAGGCTTCGAGCGTGCATACATACAATATGGGATAAAGCTGCCCGTACATTTGGAAACAGAAACGGCGTCTCAAAATTTCGAGACGCCGTTTCTGATGTTTGAAGTCCCACTTGTAACTTTTGAAGTCCGACTTTTTGAAAACTAACGGCGTTTTCGTGCGGCCGAATGGGGAATTCTGTGTACTTTTGCACCTATAAAGACTCAAAATGATTGTTTATGAATAAGGAAAATCAAGTGAAGCTGCCCGAAAACGCGTTTCGCGAACTGAAGGAGGGCGAGGAATATCAGCCAGTCATGCCGTCGGCCAGCCGGCCGCGCGAGGTGACGGCGTGGTCGTTGGTGCTCGGTCTGGTATTGGCCGTGGTGTTCAGTGCCGCATGCGCCTATCTGGGCCTTAAAGTGGGCCAGGTGTTCGAAGCCGCCATCCCCATCACGATTATCGCCGTGGGCCTGGCCGGAGTGACCAAGCGCAAAGACCCGTTGGGCGAGAACGTCATCATTCAGAGCATCGGCGCCTGCTCGGGCATGGTCGTGGCCGGCGCCATCTTTACGTTGCCGGCGCTCTACATCCTGCAGGCCAAGTATCCCGACATCACGGTGGACTTTGTCAAGGTGTTCCTGGCCTCGCTGCTGGGCGGTTTCCTGGGCATACTGTTCATGATACCCTTCCGCAAGTATTTTGTGAAGGACATGCACGGCAAGTACCCCTTCCCCGAGGCCACGGCCTCGACGCAGGTGCTCATGTCGGGCCAGGGCGGAAGCAATCAGGCCAAGCCGCTGCTCATCGCCGGACTGGTGGGCGGCATCTATGACTTCCTCGTGGCCACCTTCGGCACGTGGGCCGAAACCTTCAACACAGCCCTGCTGCCCCTGGGCCAGACCATTGCGGCAAAAGCCAAACTGGTGTTCAGTCTCAACACCGGCGCCGCCCTGCTGGGCATGGGCTACATCGTCGGCCTGAAATATGCCGCCATCATCTGCGCCGGCTCGTGCCTGGTGTGGTGGGTCATCGTGCCCGTCATTGCCTTCTGCTTCGGTGACGTGGAGGTGGCCGGCGGCGTGACGGCCGCCGTGGCTTCGCCCGACGAGATATTCAAGTATGCCAAAAGCATCGGCATCGGCGGCATCGCCATGGCCGGACTGCTGGGCATCTGGAAAAGCCGCAAGATCATTGC
>JAGAYH010000013.1 GCA_017940565.1 Bacteroidaceae bacterium
CATCTCCTTCTTGCGGGCTTCCAGGCGGGCTATCTGCGGAGCGATGTCGGCGTCTTCAATCTTACTGAAGAGCAGTGACGGCTCACCCAACTGATGTCCGGCGGCGAGGATGCCCATCTGTCCCAGGTCGCTCCACACACATTCCTCGATGTTGAGCATCTGGCGCAGACGCTGGCTGCTGAAGGGCAGGAACGGTTCGAAGGCGATGCTCAGGTTGGCCGTCAGCTGCAGGCTCAGATTGAGAATGGTCTTAACACGTTCGGCATCTTCTTTAATCACTTTCCAGGGTTCACTTTCTGCCAGATATTTGTTTCCGATGCGGGCCAGTTCCATGGCTTCTTTCTGTGCATCGCGGAAGTGGAAGGTATCCAGGAGTTTCTCCATACGGTCCTTCACATCCTGGAAGTCGCTGATGGTCTGCCGGTCGAAATCTGTCAGTTCACCCGCGGCAGGCACCACACCGTTGTAGTATTTTTTCGTCAGCTGCAGCGCCCGGTTGACAAAGTTGCCGTAAACGGCCACCAGTTCGTTATTGTTGCGGGCCTGGAAATCTTTCCAAGTGAAATTGTTGTCCTTCGTTTCCGGAGCGTTGGCTGTCAGCACGTAGCGCAACACGTCCTGCTTCTGGGGAAACTCTTTCAGATAGTCATGCAGCCACACGGCGTAGTCGCGCGAAGTGGAAATCTTGTCGTCCTCCAGGTTCAAGAACTCATTGGCCGGCACGTTGTCCGGCAGAATGTAGGAGCCTTCGGCCTTGAGCATGGCAGGAAACACGATGCAGTGGAACACGATGTTGTCCTTGCCGATGAAGTGCACCAGTCGCGTGTCGTCGCTCTTCCACCACGTCTGCCAGTCGTCGGGCCGCAGGTCGATGGTATTGCTGATATAGCCGATGGGCGCGTCGAACCACACGTAGAGCACCTTGCCCTCGGCGCCTTCCACGGGTACGGGAATACCCCAGTCCAGGTCGCGGCTCACGGCGCGGGGCTTCAGACCCGTGTCGAGCCAGCTCTTGCACTGGCCATATACATTCGAGCGCCACTCCTTGTGGTCCTGCAGTATCCACTTCTCCAGCCACTCCTGATGCTTGTCGAGCGGCAGATACCAGTGCTTCGTCTTGCGCAGCACGGGTGTCGAACCGCTTACCATGCTGTGGGGGTTAATCAGCTCCGTGGGGCTCAGGCTCGAGCCGCAGTGCTCACACTGGTCGCCATAGGCGCCCTCGGCGTGGCAGTTGGGACACTCGCCCACGATATAGCGGTCGGCCAGGAATGTCTTGGCCTCCTCGTCGTAATACTGCTCGCTCTCCTGCTCCAGAAACTCGCCCTTGTCGTAGAGCGTGCGGAAAAAGTCCGACGCCACGCGGTGGTGAGTCTTCGACGTGGTGCGCCCGAAGGTATCGAAACTGATGCCGAAGTCTTTGAAGCTGTCGCGGATGAGCGCGTGGTAGCGGTCCACCACCTCCTGCACCGTGCAGCCCTCCTTGCGGGCACGCAGCGTGACGGGCACGCCATGCTCGTCGCTTCCGCAGATGAAGAGCACCGGCTCGCCCTTGAGGCGCAGATAGCGCACGTAGATATCGGCCGGCACATATACGCCGGCCAGGTGACCAATATGCACGCCGCCGTTGGCATAAGGCAGGGCGGCCGTGACCAGAGTTCTGTTGAATTTCTTTTCCATTCGATTAAACCGTTTATTTGGAGGCCAAAATTACACATTTTCCACCGCATGGCAAAGGGAAACGGTCCCTTTTTCCGTAGCTTAACGGTCGCACAGGCAAGATTACAGCAAACGGCTTAACGGTGTTTTCCCATAAAAGCAATCATTCTCATTTCGGTAAAGTCCCAGCCAGCCTATCCAGTAGCAGAGAACGGGAGTGGCCATAGTTGCGAAATTCGCAACTAACGTCCAGCCACGAAGGGCCAGCTTTAACACTTTCGTAAGTCTCTGATTTCCTACACAATTTAAGGGTGCTGTTTTTTAAGTGGGACTTCTGACAACAGAAACGGCGCTTCAAAATTTTGAAACGCCGTTTCTGCGCGCCGAAATCTGACCTCTGCTCCAAAGTGTGTTAAAAGAAGAACTAAAAAGGTCTTAACACTTTTAACAAAGCCGAAACGGCGGGCGAAAAAGCCGGCGGCGTTTGGCTGTTTCGGAGGAAAAGTGTACTTTTGCCGCAATCAATAGGACGAAGACATGAAACAACTGCTGATTTCCATCGTTTTGCTTGTGGCCGCCACCGGTGTGGCCGCCCAAGTGCATCTGGAGCGGTTCAACCGCGCCGACAGCGCCGCGCTCTGCAGCGCCCCCGTACCCGACAGTCTGGCCGACGCCTCGACAAAATACCGCCAGTTCTTTTTCCGCTCGCTGCTTCAGAAAACCAGTGCCGAGACCGACTGCTGCTTCATCCTCCTTCCCTCGCGCGGCAGTGTGCGCGCCCTCATCATGCGGCCGGGCGAGCGTTTCGGGCGTCTCACCGTGCGCACCGTCATCAGCGACCCGTGGCAGGACTTCCAGGACGGCAAGCAGCCGCGCGTCATCGAGTCGGAGCAGAGCATTGAGAAGCCCCTGGCCGATGCCATCCACAAAGCATTTACCGAAGCCCTGACCCATGCCCAAAGGCTGCCCTACCGCAGCGGTGACAACGGCACCACATACCAGTTGCTCATGCCCGGCGACAGCGGCCAGTGGCTGGCCGGACGCACGTGGTCGCCCCCCGAAGACTCGCCCCTCAGCCGGTTGACGCTGGCCCTCACGGAACTGCTCGACATGCCGCTCGACGGCGACACCTCCGCCACACAGCGCGAACTGAACGCCCTGCGTTTCGACGGGGACGAATAGCCGCTACGGCCACGGGCGGATACGACTAACTCCGTTTTCGTTTGAACGAAAACGGAGTTAGTCACGACGAAAACGGATTTCGTATTCAAAAAAGCCTGACAGAAAAAACCGGAACGGCACACGGGCGGCGGGAGTCACCGCCGCTTCCATTCCAATCATTTTTCAAGGAAGCGGTAGTCCTCAAACCGCCAGCGGCCGCGCTCGTAGGTGGCCTTGACGTACATGCCGGGAAACACGCGGCCGTCGATGGTGAAGAACGAACTGAACAAGCCCGGCGGCTGCAGCGCGACGGCCCGTTGCAGTTCGTCCATGCGCCGCCGCTCTTCTTCATTC
>JAGAYH010000014.1 GCA_017940565.1 Bacteroidaceae bacterium
CTCGGCCCAATGGAGCGGAGGGCATGAGTACCAACCGTTCTTAAAGGAAGGCAAGACGTGGCTGGTGCAGTATGATGAGAGACTGGTTCAGAATAGAGCTGTTCCTAACGATTCCTGTCGGTATTACCTGCAGGGTGACACTATCATCAATGACCAAGTATATATGAAGGCCTACTGTCAGTTCATTGGCAGTGAGCCTACCTATTACGCTGCCTTGCGAGAAACAGACAGGAAAGTGTCAATGATTTATTACGAGGATGATGCCTCAAATGAAATCTTACTTTATAATTATGATTTCAAGAAAGGTGAAAGTTACCACAGCTCTGCCGACGACCAAGCCCATCTGGGTCATTACCGTGTGGAAGAAATCAAAGAGATTTCCTTGCGTGAGAAAACGTACCTTAGCCAAAAGATACAGGATATTCTAATTATCTCATGGAAGCCTATTTATTATTATGCCTACGAACGTATCGGCAGCCTCAATGGTCCGTTCAGTTTTCTGACAACATGTACCTTGTTATCTTGTTATGAGGGAGATGAATGTCTCTATGAAAAAGGTGACGAGATAAAAGAATTGGAAGGCATTCATAGTTTACAAGTCATAAGCAATGATTCCGACACCCCCAAGTACGACCTGCAAGGCCGCCGGGTAGCGCATCCGAAGAAGGGCGCGATTTATATCAAGAACGGGCGGAAATACAGAGAATAAAGCGCCCATGGCATTAAGACGGACGGCGGGATTGCGTAAAATCCCGCCGTCTGTTTGGTGGTCTGAAGGAAAAGTCGTAATTTAGCGGCAAAGATTAAAACGAAAAGCCATGACGACCTCAAACAATTATTGCATTATCCTGGCCGGCGGCGTGGGTTGCCGCCTGTGGCCCTATAGCCGCCAGCAGCGGCCCAAACAGTTTCTCGACCTCTTCGGCATGGGGCTGAGCATGCTCCAAATTACGTACCGGCGCTTTGCCAAATTGCTGCCGCCGGAGAATATCTACGTGAGCACATCGGCCGAATACGTCAATATGGTTCGCGAGCAGTTGGCCGACCTGCCGGCAGAGAATGTGGTGGCCGAGCCCGTTCAGCTGGGCACGGCGCCAGCCACGGCCTTGGCGGCAGCTTACATAAACGGGCTTCATCCGAAGGCCAACCTGATTATTTCGCCTGCCGACCAGATTATTCTTCGTGAGGATGAATTTCAGCAGCAGGTGATGCAGGGTTTCCGCTTCGTGGAAAAGACGCCCAATTTTCTCTGCCTGGGTGTCAGGGCTGAGCGGCCCGAAACAAACTACGGTTATATCCAGGCCGGTGAAGTGGCGAGCGAAGAGTTCGGCTTTTCGTCAGTAAAGAGTTTTACGGAAAAGCCCAGCCTCGATTTCGCACGTTTCTTCGTTGAAAGCGGCGAGTTCTACTGGTCGACGAGCCTCTTCATGTGCAGCATGGATACGTGGAAAACCGCGGCCGCCCATGAGTTCCGCGATATGGCGAAAATCAGCGAGGCCATGCACACCGGTGCCGGTCGCGAGGAAACGGAACGCCGCATCAATGAACTCTTCCCCCGCAACCGATTCCAGTCGGTGGACCTCTTTATCCTGGAGCACCATACGAATGTGTTCATCAGCCCGTGCAGCTTCGGGTGGCGCGACGTGGGCAACTGGGACGGTTACTATCAGATTTCGCAGAAGGACGGCCACGGCAACGTGTTGCTTTCCCCCAAGACCACGCTTTACAACTGCCACAACAACATTGTGATGGCCTCACCCGGCAAGGTGGTCCTGCTCAGCGATTTGGACGATTATCTGGTGGTAGAAAACGACAATATCATCATGCTCTGCAAAAAAGACGATGCGCAGCAAATACGCCGCATGATGACCGACGCGCAGCTGAAGTACGGCGATGTGGTGTCGTGACCGGCGTGGGCCGGGCCAACGGTATGAAAATGCAACGGCAGGAACGGTGATAAGCACGTTCCTGCCGTTGCTTCTGCACGGGGCGGATTAGGCCCGAAAGGGTATAAAAAAGGGGTTACCACTGTAACCCACGCTTGTTAACCTTAAATCTAATACTATGAAAAACACGATGCGAAATTATGCCATTCCGTTCAATTGTGCAAATAATTCGGCGGGAAAAATGACAAATGTAATATTTTTTAGCATAAAAGAGAGCAAAATGTCACATATAAGTGACAATCTTGAATGGCGGATGCAGGAACGCAGCCGTTTCCGTTTTTTAGGCAAATTGCGGCCGGTCAACCGGGCGAAAAGATTAAACTATGTTTTATTTTTCGCTTTGTCTTCGTTTATTTGTAACTTTGCAACCTAAAATAGACTCTCATCATGAGAAACCGACAGTTACATCTGCTGCCTTTGGCGTTTGCCTGTCTCGTCATATGCTTAGGCGTGTTCGGATGCCGCACGCAGGGCACATTACAATCAGGCACAGCTGACAATATGGATTACGAAACAGAAGAACCTCGCCCCGAACTGCTCTTCGTCATGGGCACCGTAGCACACGACTCCGTGACCGACGAATGCCGCATGCATGTCTCCGAGGTCAGCCATGTGTATGGCGAAGCCAAGTTGGAAAACGCTACCGAAGTGGAGGGCGACCAGAGTTTCAGCTATGACCAGATGGGCGCCGGCAACCGCAAACTGGCATCGCGGGTAATGGAAAACCCGTTGGTGCAAATGCTGGAGTTCTCCTACGAGGACGGACGGATGGAAAGCCGCACCCTGGTGCGCGACTCCGCCGAGTTCTTCGTGCGCATCCAACTGAACCTTAAAGCCAAAAGCATTGTTTTTAACTATAAGAACAAACCGATTGCGAATATCAAACTATCTAATTACAAAATAAAATGAAAAGAAAAATCTCACTTCTGTTGCTCTGTATGCTGACGATGGCTGTCAGCGCACAAAAAAATTACAAATTCGAGGTCGATACCCTGCGTTGGGCCGGAGACAAATGTATCAATATCGTTTTTCTGGGTGACGGCTATGTAGAGTCGGAATTGGGCACGTTCAAAATGGACGCAGCCAAGCAGATGAACAGCTTTCTCAAGCAAGACCCCTATAAACGGTATTCCAAGTACTTCAACTTCGTTTGCATCCCTACGCCTTCGAATGAAAACGGTGCCGGCCTGACACCCGACAAACCGAAAGACACGATGTATAAAGTGTGCTTCGGAACCTCCGGCGTTGACCGCATGCCCTGGCCTACGGACTGGACGGCCGTGAACAAAGTGCTCAGCACGAATTTCCCCAGCTATGACATGGTGGCCATCATTACCGACACCACGAAGTATGGCGGCGGTGGTGGCGGCAAATTCATCTGTTACACCAAAAACGAATCTTCCATCCAGACGCTTTACCATGAGTCGGGCCACAGTTTCGGCAGTCTGGCCGACGAGTATTGGTATGCCGGCCGCGAAGCCGCCAATATGACCAGAACGAAGGATCCCGAAAAAATTAAATGGAAGAACTGGCTGGGCTATCAGCAGGTGGGTATCTATCCTTTCTATGGAACGAATGAAGACAGCAACTACGTGCGTCCTCATCAGAACTGTCTGATGCGCTACTTGGGCAAACCGTTCTGCGCCGTATGTAAGGAAGCGTTGGTAGAGCGCGTCCACAATATTGTCAACCCCATCCGTGAGCAAGATCCCAAATTACACGTACCATCCATCAATGACAGTACGATAACCTTGAAGATAACCACACTGAAACCTACTCCGAATACGCTGAAGACTATTTGGACTTTCAGGGGTGACACCATAGCACGTAAGGTGGATTCAGTGAAGATTATCACCGACGACCTGCCTAACGGAACGTACACCGCCGTAGTTTCTGTGGAAGACACCACCTTGTTGCAGCGCGTGGACAACCATACGAAACTGCATGCCAAAACCGTTACCTGGAGGCTCAAGCGCGAAGTTACGGGCATTACGGCCACGTCTGTTCAGAACGGTTACGCCATAGCTCCTTCGCCCTTTACCACACGTCTGACTGTGACGCGCGAGAAAGCTACGGGCATGCCTCTGCGTGTGGAGCTGGTCAGCCTCTCCGGACAAGTGTGTGCTAAGGCCAAGAGCGGTGGCAGCAACAGTTGCACGCTCAACACTTCCAACCTGCCCAACGGCGTTTATGTGGCCCGCATCTACGATGGCAAGGACCTCGTGTTGACGCGCAAGGTGCTTAAAAAGTAAAAAGAATATCCCTCATCAGCCTTCGTTATGAAAAGAATAAAGCAAAGCATCCTTTTCCTTTGGTTATGCCTGGCCGTAGTAGCAACGGCCAGTGCGCAGACCTCGTTCAAGTTCAAGGTCGACACCATGCGATGGTCTGGTGACAAGTGTATCAACATCGTTTTTCTTGGTGAAGGCTACACGGAACCACAGCTGACGACCTTCGCCATCGACGCGGCCCAGCATATGAACTATTTCCTGAAGGAAGATCCCTACAAGCGGTATGCCAAGTACTTCAACTTCGTCCGCATCAAGACTCCTTCGAATGTTTCCGGTGCCGGCCTTACGCCCGATGCCCAGATAGACAATTTCTACAGAGTGACCTTCGGCCATGCCGGTGTAGACCGTATGCCCTGGCCGCAAGACTTCAGTAGGGTCAACAGGGTGCTGAGCACCAATTTCCCTAACTACGACCTGGTGATCATCATCGTCAATTCCACCAAGTACGGCGGTGCCGGCGCAAGCAAGTACATCTGCTATTCCAAGAACCCCACGGCCCCCCGTACGCTTTGCCATGAGTCTGGCCACGGGTTTGGCGGTCTCGGTGACGAATACTGGAACGGTGGAGGCTATGAGGCTCCCAATCTGACGGCCGAGAACGATTCCTCTAAGGTAAAATGGAAGAATTGGTTGGGAAGCGACGATATAGGCATGTACCATTTCGTGGAAGACACCACGAACACGTGGGTGCGCCCTCATCCCGACTGCCTGATGCGCGGGCTTAACAATCCTTTCTGCTCCGTATGTAAGGAAAACCTGGTGGAACGTATCCATGCCATCGTCAATCCCATTCTTTCAACAGAGCCCAAAATCATGTCAGTGAATTCCATGAAAGAGGACTCTATGCTCTTACGCCTCAACTTGCTGCAGCCAAATCCGAACACGCTGAAGATTCGTTGGGTGTTCGAAAAGGACACGATTGCCCGTGACGTTGATTCCGTCAGAATCCAGACATCGGGCTATCCCAAAGGAACCTACTACTGCACGGCCATTGTCGAGGACACCTCGAACCTGGTCAGAGTGAACAACCACGCCACGGTTCATGTCAGTTCGGTGACGTGGAAACTATACAAGCGCACCACGGGCATAAAGACGGTCGCCCAACCCAACCGCTATGTGATAGGCCCCACGCCATTCACTTCGCAACTGGTTGTGACGCGTGAAAACGCTGCAGATGAAATCATGAACGTCCAGTTGCTGGATCTCTCCGGCAAGATGTGTGCACAGGCCAAGGGGAAAAACCGTTGTGTCGTTACTGCCGCATCACTCTCCCCTGGCATCTATGTCCTTCGCATTTACGAGGGTAATCATTTGGCCTATTCCCGGAAAATCGTGAAAAAGTAACGTTCAGTGAACGGCAAGATTCAATATTGGCTCTCAAAACCCATGCGGTGGCGACACCGTATGGGTTTTGGCGTACAATCCCCCTGGGCCTTCGAGCTTGTTTCCGACGTCCTCTATGGCAAGCACCGTTATTATGCCTTCGACGAACTCGACGGCACACGCGACGATGAACAGCTCTACCGCATTTGCGCTTGGCTCAATCCCTCTAAAGTCAATGCCTATGGTGCCCTGCCCGTTACGGCGAACTATCTGAACCGTTTCCCCGCCCGTCACGGGCAATCCGGTTACAACTTCTGCTATTTTGCCGCTTCACACGCTCGGGATGCTCTCCGGATTTATCAGGACAAGGCCGTGGCGTCGCCAGCCTGCATAGTTCTTGAAGGCATCCTTGACCCGCTTCCCCGTGGCGTATGGAGCACGCTCCAGAGCAGTCCGGGTTGCACCTCTACCTTCGACCTTGGCAAACGGGGCATCTTGTTCTTCGACCCATCACGTCAGAAACAAAATTATATATTATGAAGAAGTCAAACGTCTATACCCGTACCGGTGATGCCGGCCAGACCTCGCTCATCGGCGGCAGCCGCGTCAGCAAGTCCAGCGTCCGTCTCGAAGCTTACGGCACGGTCGATGAACTCACCAGCATGCTTGGTTTGCTCACCACCTGTCTTGATGATGACCACGACCGCGAAACCGTCGAAAGCGTGCAGCGCGGCCTCTTCCATATTTCCACGTTGCTGGCCACTCCGCCTCAGGCAGACAAGCCCGTGCAAAGCCTCGACACCGCGCTGGTCGAACAGTTGGAGCACGAAATCGACGCCATCACCGACGCCATCCCTCCGTTCCGCTGTTTCATAGTGCCCGGAGGCAGTCGTGGAGCCGCTTTGGCCCACGTGTGCCGTACAGTCTGCCGTCGTGCCGAGCGGCGAATTATCGCTCTGGCCGAAGAAGCCCCCGTTGATGCCGTTTTGCTATCTTATGTTAACAGATTGTCCGATTTTCTCTTCGTTTTAGCACGAAAAGTAAATTTTTCAAAAGACATTGAGGAAAAAAGAATGTTTTAGTTTGGGCCGTGTGTTGAAAATTGTATTTTTGCCGAAAATTTCAGGCGGCATAGAGCCGCTAATATTCATTTTCAAAAACTAAAACGATGTACTGGACACTTGAATTGGCTTCAAAACTCGAAGACGCACCCTGGCCCGCCACCAAAGACGAGCTCATTGACTATGCCATGCGATCGGGTGCACCCATGGAAGTCGTGGAAAATCTTCAGGAAATCGAAGACGAA
This sequence comes from Bacteroidaceae bacterium, assembly GCA_017940565.1. GTDB lineage: Bacteria > Bacteroidota > Bacteroidia > Bacteroidales > Bacteroidaceae > UBA6382. The sequence continues at coordinate 6,867 of JAGAYH010000014.1, forward strand.
GGCGAACCCTACGACTCCATAGAAGACTTATGGCCCGATTATCCCACAAAAGAAGACTTTTTCTTCAACGAGGATGAGTATTAAGGCTTGTATATAACTCTAAACTACTTAGTGCCAGCGAGATTAACAATAGTATTTGTTTGTCTCGCTGGCGTTTTATAGTCCTAATTGGCCTTTATAGCTTCCTTTCTTCCTTTCTGATATCTAACTCCGTATACTTTTTGATATATAACTTCATCTTTAGATTTTACTTCATACACATATCGTCCTTCGAATTTTATCGATGATGTGAGAATGGCGTCTTCTGCTTGTTTGCAAGAAATTAGTATCAAATCTTTAGAAGTCCCCGGGGCAAAAGATTGTGAATTGAATTTGATATTGTTCATCTTGTAGGCATCTGAATATGCCAACTCAATAATCTCTATCTCGGAATCATTGCCGTTGATAGCTGACGTAAGCCCAAAAGAATATATTGAATAACTTTCATCATCGCTGCTGCAAGAGGCAAGGGAGAAAGCAGCAAGCATCAAAAATGCGAGTCTCCAGATTTTCAAATTTTTCATTTCTGTTGTGTGTTTATGTTTACTTATAATGCTTCATTCTATTTTATCATACCACCCGGCATTTCTATGTTTTCTGATACAAAGATAGTGATAAAGGCCAATTTAAACCATGGTAGATGTAAAAATTTTTCGCCATTTTACAAGTGGTTTTGTAATCCGTTGACTGTCACCGGGTCTTAAATATGGTAAAACAGAAGCGGCGTTTCGTGATTTTGAAACGCCGTTTCTGCGACACGAAGTCCCATTTGTGATAGCCGAAATGGGACCTCTGCCATAGAAATGTCAAGATTTTTTGAAATTTTTACCGGCCGGTCCGTTTCATGCCCTGCGGTACTCTGTGGGTGTCGTTCCGGTGAGTCGCCTGAAGTATTTGCAGAAGAACGAGGGGTTGGGAAAGTGCATGTCGTCGGCAATTTGGGCGATGGTTTTGTCGGTGTGTTTCAGTTCGACCTTGATGCGCAGGATGAGGGCGCGGTCAATCCACTCCTTGGCTGTGACGTTGCTGGCTTGGCTGACGACGGTGCCCAGATAGCGTCCGGTGAGGCACATCTGTGAGGCGTAGAAGTCTATTTGGCGTTGGTGCGTGGCATGGCGGTTGACGAGATACAGGAACCGGTCGAAGATGGTCTGTTCGCGCGACCGTTTGGCCTGCTGCTGTTCGGCCAGGCGGTGGTAGAGACCGTCGTAGTGGTGCATGAGCGCGGCCACGAGGCTGCTGGCAGTCTGGCGGTTGTAATCGTGCTGGCGAACCACCTGCCAGAGTGTTTCGATGATGCTGCAGGCGGCCTCGAAGGCGGGTTTGTCGGCCTGCAGCTGGAAGTCGCGCATCTGGCCGTTGAAGGCTGCCGGCAGCTGTTCCGGCGCGAATGGCATGGGAAACTTGTCGAAAAGGGCTATGCCCAGGATTTTCAGGTCGTCGGAAATGCTGACAGGGGTGATGATGGTGCCCGGGCCGAGATAGACCAGCGTGCCGGCAGAGAGGTGACAGTCCTGAAGGTTGAAGTTGATGGTGGCTTCGCCTTGGATGACAATTCCCAGGCGATGGTCGTCGATGCAGAAGGGCGGTTTTTGCTGCATCACGAGACGGAACAATTCCGAACTGCCCCGTATGACGCCCAATTCTTGACTGAAATAGATGTGTTGGTGGATTTGTTCCAGATGGGGTTCAAAGATTTTCCGCATCTGGGGGAAGTTCATCAATTTGGGTTGTCGGTTCATGAACTGTAAGGTTGTAATTAGGTGGCAAAGATAATAAAAACCCCTCATAAAGTGTCGTTATTGTATAAAAATCGAACAAAAAGAACATTCCTCCCTATCTATGGATAACATTGTTGTGAAAGAACCGTCGTACCTTTGCATTGTCGTAATTAAAAAGAAGCGAAATATGAAGAAACTATTAGTGATGCTGCTGGTGTTGCCTTTGGCAGCCGGTGCTCAGTCGCTGGAAACGTGTCAGCAGGCGGCCCGTCAGAATTATCCGCTGATAAAACAGTACGGGTTGATAGCGCAGACGGCGGAATTGACCGTGGCCAACATTGCCAAGGGATGGCTGCCGCAGGTGTCGGCATCGGCCCAGGCCACCTATCAGAGCGACGTGACTGCGTGGCCGGACCGGATGCAGTCGGTGTACCGGCAGATGGGGCTCGACATGAAAGGGCTGAAAAAAGACCAGTACCGCGTGGGCATCGATGTGCAGCAGATGGTCTATGACGGGGGAGCCATCAGCAGCCAGAAGGCCATAGCCCGCGAACAAGCCAAGGTGGAGGAAACGCAGACGAAAGTGACAATGTATCAGGTGCGCCGCCGGGTAAACGAGATGTATTTCGGGCTGTTGCTGCTGGAGCAGCAGATAAAGCTGAACGGCGACCTGCAGGACCTGCTGGCGGCCAACGAGCGGAAGCTGGCGTCAATGTACAAGCGCGGCACGGCATCGGAGAGCGATTACCATGCCGTCAAGGCCGAGCGCCTGAACGTGGCGCAGCAGGCTACCGGCCTGAAATCACAGCGGCAGGCATTGACACGGATGCTCGGCGCGTTTTGCGGATTAGAGGTGACTGAGCTGGAGAAACCGTCGGAAACTGCGGCAGGGCAGGGGAGACAGCGTCCGGAACTGGATGTCATCGATGCACAGCTACGGCTGGCCGATGCCCGGGAGCGGGGACTCGATGCCGCGCTGCTACCCAAACTGTCGGTGTTCGCCCAGGGATACTACGGCTATCCGGGCTACAACATGTTTGAGGACATGATGCACCACAACTGGAGTCTGAACGGCATGCTGGGTGCACGCCTGACATGGAACATCGGGGCTCTCTATACCCGCAAGAACGACAAGGCGAAGATACAGCTGCAGCGCGACATGGCGGAGACGAGCCGCGACGTGTTCCTCTTCAATAACCGTTTGGAACAGATGCAGCAGAATGAGAGCATCGAGCGCTACCGTCGGTTGATGGCTGACGATGAGGAAATCATCGCCCTGCGCTCGTCTGTCCGTAAGGCGGCTGAGTCGAAACTCTCGCACGGCATTATCGACGTGAATGATCTGGTGCGTGAGATAAACAATGAGAATACGGCTCGCCTGCAACAGTCGATGCACGAAATCGAGATGCTGAAGGAGATGTACGACCTGAAATATATAACCAACCAATAAATTCCGGAAATGAAAAATATATTTGCAATAGTAAGCGTAGCGATGACGCTGGCCGCTTGCGGCACAAGTGAAAAAGAGTATGATGCCACGGGCACGTTCGAAGCCACCGAAACCACGGTCTCGGCCGAGCAAGGCGGCAGGCTGCTGACGTTCGACGTCAAGGAGGGTGACCCTGTTGAAACAGGTCGTGAGGTGGGACTGATAGACACCACTGACACCTGGCTGAAGATACTTCAGCTACAGGCCACCAAAGCGGTGTATCAAAGCCAAAAACCCGACATAAAGAAGCAGATCGCAGCCTTGCGCCAGCAGTTGGCCAAGGCGCAGGCCGAGCAACGGCGCTATCAGGAACTCGTCAGCGACGGCGCGGCTCCCTCGAAAATGCTCGACGATGCCAAGAGTCAGGTGCAGGTGCTCCAGAGGCAGCTCGACGCGCAGGTTTCGGCACTTTCGACCAACACCCAAGCACTCAACAGGCAAATGAATGCTACAGAGGCACAGATAAGTCAACTCAGGGAGCAGTTGAAGAAATGCCGCATCGTGGCTCCGCAATCGGGCTCAGTTCTGGAGAAATATGTGGAACGTGGCGAGTTTGTCGCCATCGGCAAACCGCTGTTCAAGATGGCCGATATGGAGGAGATGTATTTGCGCGCCTACGTCACTTCGGCCCAGCTGCAAGACATTAAAGTGGGACAGCAGGTAAAAGTGTTTGCCGACTATGGCGGTGGCCAGAAAAAAACGTACCCGGGCACCGTCAGCTGGATATCGGGCCGCTCGGAGTTTACGCCCAAGACTATACTGACTGATGATGAACGCGCTGATTTGGTGTATGCCATGAAGATACGTGTCAAGAACGACGGGTATATTAAAATAGGCATGTACGGCGAAGTAAAGTTCTGATGAATGCCATAGAAGTTAACGGAATCAGCAAGCGCTACGGCAAGGTTCAGGCGCTGCGTGACGTGTCGTTCTCTGTTCCAGCCGGTGAGGTGTTTGGCCTTATCGGTCCCGACGGTGCTGGGAAGACGTCGCTCTACCGCATACTCTGTACGCTTTTGCTGCCGGAAACGGGCAGAGCCGCGGTGGAAGGATTCGATACCGTGACACAGATGACGGAAATCCGTAAGCGTGTGGGCTACATGCCCGGCAAGTTTTCGCTATACCAGGATCTGACAGTGGAGGAAAACCTGAAATTCTTCGCCACGCTCTTCGGTACTACCGTGGAGGCGGGCTACGACAGCATCAAGGCCATCTACTCGCAGATAGAGCGTTTCAAAGACCGTCGTGCCGGGGCTTTGTCAGGCGGCATGAAGCAGAAGTTAGCCTTAAGCTGTGCTTTGGTCCATAGTCCCAGCGTCCTGTTTCTCGACGAGCCGACGACGGGTGTCGACCCCGTCAGCCGCAAGGAATTTTGGGAAATGCTGCTGATGTTGAAAGAACGCGGCATCACCATAGTGGCGTCCACACCCTACCTCGACGAGGTGAGCTGCTGCGAGCGCGTGGCTTTTCTCGACCAGGGGGAGATACGTGGTATAGACACCCCTGGAGCCATACTCGACCGCTTTGCCGACATATTCAATCCGCCGGGGTTAGACAAGGCGGCCAACTCCCAGTCTCCCTTGCCCGGTTCCCAACGTGACAACGTTATCGAAGTGGAGCATTTGGTGAAGGCTTTTGGCTCGTTCCATGCTGTTGATGACATTTCGTTTACGGTAAAGAAGGGTGAAATCTTCGGATTTCTCGGAGCCAACGGTGCCGGCAAGACCACGGCCATGCACATGCTGACCGGTCTGAGCCAGCCCACAAGTGGCACGGGACGTGTCGCAGGGTTCGACATACGTACGGAATACGAGCAGATAAAACGCCACATTGGCTATATGTCACAGCGTTTTTCCCTCTATGAGGATTTGACCGTTGCTGAAAACATCCGTCTCTTTGCCGGCATTTACGGTATGAACGACCAGACCATCGCCAAGAAAACCGATGAGCTCCTGAAGCGTTTGAAGTTTACGGAACACAAGAACTCACTCGTGGCTTCGCTGCCTTTGGGCTGGAAGCAGAAGCTTGCCTTCTCCGTAAGCATCTTTCATGAACCGGGGGTGGTATTTCTTGATGAACCTACCGGTGGCGTCGATCCTTCCACGCGGCGCCAGTTCTGGGAACTCATTTACGATGCTGCCCGCCGCGGCATCACCGTCTTCGTGACCACTCACTACATGGACGAGGCCGAATATTGCGACCGCATTTCCATCATGGTTGACGGAAAAATCAGTGCTCTCGGCACGCCCGATGAACTGAAGGAGCGCTACCGTCAGCCAGACATGGATCATGTGTTTACCTATTTAGCCCGTCAGGCAACCCGTTCAAGTGATTAAGCGTATGAAGCAGTTTATATCATTTGTCATCAAAGAAGCCCGTCACATCTTGCGTGACAAGCGGACGATGCTCATCCTCTTCGGCATGCCGACGGCGATGATGCTCATCTTCGGTTTCGCCGTTTCTACCGACGTGCGCAACGTCCGGACGGTGGTGGTCACGTCGCAGATGGACCATCTGACACAAAGTGCCGTTGAGCGTCTTGCGGCTTCGGAATACTTCACCATTACTGCCACCGCCGCCACTCCCCGTGAGGCTGAACTGATGATACGCCGTCAGAAGGCCGACATGGCCGTGGTCTTCGGAAAAGACTTTGCATCGAAACGCACCGGACTGCAGTTTATCGTTGACGGTGCCGACCCGAACATGGCGCAACAATGGACAAACTATGCGCAGCAGGTGATAGCCAATCCCCAATACTCCATTGTCAATCTGAAAATGCTCTACAACCCTCAGATGCGTTCGGCTTATAACTTTGTGCCCGCCATCATGGGCATGCTGTTGATGCTCATCTGCGCCATGATGACCTCCATTAGCATTGTCCGTGAGAAGGAGCGGGGTACAATGGAGGTTTTGCTTGTCTCCCCGGTGCGTCCTCTGATGGTCATAGTCGCCAAGGCCGTGCCCTATCTGGTCCTTGCTTTCGCCATACTCATCGTCATTCTGCTCATGGCCCGCTTTGTGCTCAATGTGCCGCTTGTCGGCTCGTTGTTTTGGATTATTGTGGTGAGCATCATCTACATTTTGCTCGCCCTCTCGCTCGGTCTGCTCATCTCCAACGTGGCCAACACCCAGCTGGTGGCCCTGTTGCTCTCCGCCATGGTGTTGCTGATGCCTGTGGTGATGCTCAGCGGCATGATGTTCCCGGTGGAGTCCATGCCCCGCGTGTTGCAGTGGGTGGCTGCCGTCGTTCCGCCCCGATACTACATTGAGGCAATGCGCAAGCTGATGATTATGGGTGTGGGCGTTGGCGCGATTACGAAGGAAGTGGCCATTCTCAGCGGCATGACCGTCGTGCTGCTGATTGTCGCTCTCAAGAAGTTTAACAACCGGTTAGAATAGAGCTGCCCATGACACTCCGCTATCTCATCCAAAAAGAGTTTTTGCAGATTCGGCGCAATGCCTTCCTGCCCCGGCTTATCGTTGCCTTCCCCGTCATCATCATGTGCGTTATGCCGTGGGTGATGAATATGGAGGTGAAGAACATCCGTGTCGATGTCGTTGACAACGACCGCTCCGTCGGGTCCCAGCGTCTGGTGCGCAGCATCGAAACCTCGCACTACTTTATTTTCCAAGGGCAGAAGCCCGACTACCGTTCGGCTCTTGCGGCGATAGAAAGAGGCCAGACCGACGTGGTGCTGGTCATACCGCAGAACTACAGTCGCGCCATTGCCTGCGGCCAGAGGCCTCAGGTGCTCATCGCCGCCAATGCCGTCAACGGTACCAAGGGAAGCATGGGCAGTGCCTATCTTTCTCAAATCGTTACGGCCAAGGCCATGCCCTCGGCCGCTGCCCTGCAGAGCCAGGCACACACGTTTCTGCTCTACAACAAGCACCAGAACTACAAACTCTTCATGATACCCGCCCTCTTCGCTATCGTGATGATGCTCATGACGGGCTTTCTGCCCACGCTCAACATTGTCGGTGAGAAGGAGACCGGCACCATTGAGCAAATCAACGTCACCCCCGTCCCGAAGTGGGCGTTCATCCTGGCCAAGCTCATCCCCTACTGGATGATTGCCCTGTTCGTCATCACCGTCTGCCTGTTGCTGGCCTGGCTCGTCTATGGCATCACGCCTGCCGGCCCCGTTTGGCTGGTCTATGTGCTGGCCATGTTGCTGGCCCTGTTCTTCTCCTCCTTCGGCCTCATTGTGTCCAACTACTCCAACACCATGCAGCAGGCCATCTTCGTCATGTGGTTCTTCGTCGTCTGTCTGCTGCTGCTGAGCGGACTGTTCACTCCCGTGCGTTCCATGCCTTCGTGGGCCTATCTGACCACCTACGTCAATCCCATGCACTACTTCATCGATGCCGTCCGCACCGTGTTTGTTCGTGGGGGCACGTTCGCGGCCGTGGCCCATCAGGTGGCCGCGCTTCTGGCCATCGGTCTCGTCATGGCCATATGGGCCGTGCAGAGTTATAAGAAAAACGGCTGATCAGACAGGCAACCTGGCCTCAGGCATCGCCGCCTGTTCCAGGTGACCGCCATCAACGTGCCTGTCCAGGAAGTGAATCTCGATGCCGACTGTCGCATCAGCAGCCGCAATATCAGTCTGCGCCTTATCCCATACTATGCTTGGAATCACCGGGGTGCAGGCACCATGGACGTCTGGTTGGCCAGTAGCCTGAAAGGCCTGGACGACTGAGCCTGTTTGTTATCTTGCAAAGGCGGCGCCTCAAATTTTTGAGGCGCCGCCTTGTGATTACGAGGCGCCGTGTTTGTCACTGATAAGAAACGTCAGCACGCGGGATGCCCATTTGTCGTCTGCCGACCGTGGCCTGCTGACAAAATTATTTGTATTTCTGGATAGGAAACTCCCACTCGGCATGGAGCGAAAAAGGAAAACTTCGTTTCTTTTCTTGCCTCTGCGCTCGTTTATTCGTATCTTTGCATTAAGAATGAATACTGTTTATGCCGGACTGGACATAGGTTCCACCACCATCAAAGCGGTTGCTACCGATGGCGGCGGGCGTGTGGTGTTTTCACGTTACGAACGCCACGGGGCACGCATCAGTGAGAAAGTGGGGAATATGCTCACCGCGTTGCGCGAGACGGTGGGCGACGTGCCCGTCAGTCTCACCGTAACGGGCAGCATAGGCATGGGCCTGTCTGAACGTACCGGACTGCCCTTCATACAGGAAGTGGTGAGCGCCACACGCTACATGCAGGAGCAGCATCCAGAGATAACAACGATGATTGACATAGGCGGCGAGGACGCCAAAGTGGTGTTTTTCCGCGAGGGCCAGAGCCCCGACCTGCGCATGAACGGCAACTGCGCCGGAGGCACGGGAGCGTTTATCGACCAAATGGCCATATTGCTCGACGTGAGCATTGACGAACTCAACCGCCTGGCGCTGCAGTCGGAGCGCATCTACCCCATTGCCTCGCGTTGCGGCGTGTTTTGCAAGACCGACATTCAGAATCTGGTAGCCAAGAACGCTTCGCGCAGCGACATTGCTGCCAGTATCTTTCATGCCGTGGCCGTGCAGACGGTGGTCACCCTGTCGCGCGGCAACACCATCGGCGGACCGGTGCTCTTCTGCGGCGGCCCGCTGACGTTCATCCCGGCCTTGCGCCGAGCCTTTGCCGACTATCTGGGACTTGGCCAGGAAGCGATCGTGCTGCCACTGCACAGCGAACTCATACCAGCCTGGGGTGCGGCCATCGAAAGCCGGCTTCGCGGCAGCGAAACCATAACGTTGTCGCAACTAATGGAGCGCATCGAAAAAATGCCGACGTCCACCCACGAGACCGGCCGTCAGCTGGCGCCCCTGTTCCGCAGTGAAGAAGAACGCCACGTATGGCAACAGCAGAAGTTGCGCCACCGCATTCCCACCGCCCCGCTCACGGCTGGCCGTCACGAGGTGACATTGGGCATAGACTCGGGCTCGACAACGACGAAAATCGTGGTACTCGATGACCAGGCCCGCCTGCTCTACAGTTTCTATTCGCCTAATAAAGGCAACCCTATCGGCACTGTCGTTGAGGGACTGCGCGAACTGCAGAAACAGTGTGAACAGGCCGGAGCTGAACTCACGGTGGTGGGCAGCCGGTCAACCGGTTATGGCGAAGACCTCATCCAAGTGGCCTTCGGACTGGACGGCGGCATCATTGAAACCATCGCCCACTACGTGGCGGCGCGCCACATACGTCCTGAGGTGAGTTTCATCCTCGACATCGGCGGGCAGGACATGAAGGCCATCTTTGTGGAGCAGGGCGTCATCAACCATATTGAAATAAACGAAGCCTGTTCCTCCGGTTGCGGCACGTTCATTGAGACGTTTGCCAAATCCATGGGCTACACTGTGGAACAGTTTGCCGACGCGGCTTGCAACGGGCGCCGGCCCTGCGACTTGGGCACACGCTGTACCGTGTTTATGAATTCGAAGGTAAAGCAAGTGCTGCGCGAGGGAGCCACCATCGGCGATATTGCCGCCGGACTGTCATACTCCGTCATCAACAACTGCCTGCATAAGGTGTTGAAACTGAAAAATACCAAGCAATTGGGCGAACATATCGTAGTGCAGGGCGGCACGATGCACAACGACAGCGTGACGCGGGCTCTGGAAGTGCTCACGGGAAAAGAAGTCTACCGCAGCGACCGTCCGGAACTGATGGGTGCCTATGGTTGTGCGCTCCATGCCCGCCAACACCGCACACGGGGCGTCTCGCTCGGTGACATGATGGCGCTGGCACGCTACGAGACGAAAACGCTGCAGTGCCGTGGATGCGAGAACAACTGTCTTGTCAACCGCTATACCTTCAGCAGTGGCGACCACTACTATTCGGGCAACAAGTGCGAGCGCGTCTTCACCAACAAGGGTACCGGCAATCAGACGGGCAAAAACATGTATGCCGAAAAACTCCGCCTGCTCTTCGACCGGCCACAACCCGATGTGCCCGACGATGCCATTGTCATAGGCATTCCCCGTGCTCTCGGCATGTACGAGGAATATCCTTTCTGGCACACGCTTTTCACCCGATGCGGCCTGCGTGTGATACTGAGCGAGACGTCCACCTATAGCCAATATGAGCGCGGCGTGCGCTCTGTGATGAGCGACAACATCTGTTTTCCCGCCAAACTGATGCATAGCCACATTCTCAACTTGCAGGAGCAGGGCGTGGACCGCATCTTCCTGCCTTATGTGGTGTATGAACGCCAAGGCAAGGGCCAGAACAGTTATAATTGTCCGGTCGTGACGGGTTATTCCGACGTCATACGCAGCGCCATGGACCTCCGTGTGCCCATTGACTCTCCCGCCATCACTTTCAAGGACCACAAAGCCCTGCGCCGGCAGGTTAAAGACTACCTTGCTACGCTCGGTGTGAGCCCGCGTCGGGTAACCCAGGCCCTGAAGGCCGCCCTTGAAGCTTACGATGATTATGAAAACGAAATAGCACGGCTCAACCGCGAAACTTACGAAAAGGCAAACGGACGACTCACCATCCTCTTGGCCGGCCGGCCGTACCACAGCGACCCGCTTGTGCAGCACAAACTCTCCGACCTGGTGTGCGCCCTCGGTGTGGACTGCATCACTGACGACATTGTGCGTGGTATGGACAAGGACATTGACATCAGCGACGTTCACTTCATGTCGCAGTGGGCCTTTCCGGAGCATATTCTCAAAGCTGCCAAATGGGCTGCCCTGCAAGGGCCCGATGTGCAGTTCGTGGAGCTCACTTCCTTCGGTTGCGGCCCCGATGCCTTCATGCTAGATGAGATACACACCCTCCTGCAGCGTCATGGCAAGGCACTTACGCAACTCAAGATTGACGATGTGTGTAACGTGGGCTCACTGAAACTCCGCGTGCGTTCCGTTGTTGACAGCATCAGACTGAACCAATGGGAAAGCGCTGCCGACCATACCTCCGACGCTGCTTTCGGGCCGCAACCGCCGTTCAGGCCTTTTGTCACTACGCCGGTTTTCACCGAAAGCGAGCGTCACCGCAAGATAATCATTCCTTATTTCACGTCGTTCATCACGCCCCTCATCCCTTCGTTCATGAAAGTGGCCGGCTACGATGCCGAAGTGTTGCCGCTGAGCGATATCCAGTCGGGCGACCTCGGCCTGCAGTATGCCAACAATGAGGTGTGCTACCCTGCCACCCTTATCGTGGGCGACATCGTGAAAGCCTTCCGCAGCGGGCGCTACAATCCCGACACCACTACGGCGCTCATCACCCAGACCGGAGGCCAGTGCCGTGCCAGCAACTATATTTCTCTTATCAAGAAAGCGCTCGTCGAGGCCGGCTATCCCCAAGTGCCCGTCGTGTCGCTGAGCATGTCCGACAATGTGCGTAACCAGCAGCCTGGTTTCCACTTCAATTTCCGTCGCATCACGCCGATAGCGCTCAGTGCTATCCTTTACAGTGACGCTATCGCCAAAATGTATTTCGCCGCCGCGCCCCGCGAGCGTGAGCCCGGTCAGGCGGCCCGTCTGCGCGACAAATATCTGGACATGGCCCGTTCGCCCATCGAGCGCAACCAGAGCCGTGAGCTCCTGTCCTATCTGCCTGCTGCGGCCGCCGACTTCGACCGCATCAGTCTCGACCGTGACTGCCCTCGAGTGGGCATCGTTGGTGAAATATTCCTCAAATTCAATCCCTATGCCCAGCGCGGCCTGACGCAGTGGCTCGTCGATCGCCGTTTTGAAGTGGAGGCTCCCGTGCTGCTCGACTTTTTCCTGCAAAGTTTCGTCAACCAGGATGTGAAGCGCCACACCCGGGTGGAGCGCCAGCGTCTGCCCCGCATTGTCAGCCGCACGCTCTACCGGCTGGTGCGCTACCGCATCAACCAGGTCAACCGTGCCTGCGCCGTCTACCGCTACTACCAGCCCTTTGGCGATGTGTACACTTTGGCCCGCAACGCCCGCGAGGTGGTAAGCCTCTCTGCCCAGTTCGGCGAAGGCTGGCTCCTGCCCGGCGAAGTGGCCACGCTGGCCCGTGAGGGTGTGCGCCACGTGGTCAGTCTGCAACCTTTCGGCTGCATTGCCAACCATATCATTGCCCGCGGCATTGAGCGCCGCCTGCGCACACTCTTCCCCGACTTGAATTTCCTTACCCTTGACTTCGACGGCGGTGTGAGCGACGTCAATGTCACCAACCGCCTCTTGCTCTTTGCCAACGACCTGCTTGGCAATGCCTAAGCCCGGCCAGTGGCCGCCTCTCCGTATGCCGAGCGGTTTTCTGCCGGCAGGTGCAGTGTCTTTGATGCACTGAATCCGTTTTCGTTTCGTCTATATCCGTTTTCGTCGCGCCCAACTCCGTTTTCGTTCTCCCGACCTCCGTCTGGCAGGGCGCGAAACAGAAAACTTTGTTTTCTTTTCTTGCTCTGCGCTCGTTTATTCGTATCTTTGCACTGCAAAAAACATTGATTGTATGAAGATAGCATTGATTGGCTACGGCAAGATGGGTCACCTCATCGAACAGATTGCCGTGGCGCGCGGCCACGAGGTGGTGTGCATCATCGATATAGACAACCGTGAAGACTTCGACAGCGAGGCCTTCGCGC
>JAGAYH010000015.1 GCA_017940565.1 Bacteroidaceae bacterium
CCTCCTCCTTACCTGTCCCTATCACCCTGTCATTTACGTCATCCTTGCTCTTATCATCTGCTACCTGATTACGTGGGGTTATCTCAGGGCCAAAAGACAGCTGCAATAAAGACCTCGGGCCACCTTGCTTGTTGCAAGGTGGCCCCGAGTTATTCTATTACGGCTGCGGCCAACTACTCTTCTGCCGTCTCGTCGTCGTAAGATGTCTTCGTGAAATCAATGCTGCCGTTAGGCGCCTCTTTGGCGGGTTCTGCGGGTGTGTCGGCCACTGTTTCTGTTTCTTCGGCACCCTTTTCGGTCGCCTCGGCCGGTGTTTCGCCGGCATTGTCAATAGCAGGCTCTCCTTCGCCACCAGTCGTCTCAGCAGTCTCCACCACGGGCGTTTCCGTTTCAGGCTGCATCAGTTGGCGGCGTACCTTGCGGAAGATGATGGCCGAGAGCAATTCCTCCAGACCATAGACCACACACGCCATGCCCAGCACCGTTGAAACCAACGCCTGATTGCTGCCACTGTACACAAATATGAATATGGCGGCCACGGCTATCAACAGCGGCACTACGAAGAAAAATGCCGACACCGGCACCAGTTTCTTGAAGCGCATCACACTCACCAGCTCGCCCACCGATGCCAGCAGCAGGAAGGCGGCCAATACATATTTAATATAAGGCGTGAGCGCACTGTAACACACCATCAGCAACAGGCCGAAGAGCAGGCTGCCCACACCGACGAGCGGAAAGATGGGGCGCATCGATTCCTGGCCGCCGCGCATTCGGAAATAGGCCACGATGGACACCAGACCGGGGATGAGAAACAGGATGCCGATGATGATTACCAGGGCTTCAGTCGTTTTATCGGGGAATGCCAGCAGCAGTCCGCCTATGCTCAGCGCACAGAGCGCACGGAAAGTAATGGATTGAACGTATTTCATCTTTCTAAGGATTGAAAATGGAGATTTATTTTCTGCGAAAGTACAAAAGTTTTCCCGATTGACAAAAAAAGTCGTAATTTTGTTTCGCATTTCTACTCACAAATGATTGAGCTCTACATCACCCGTCACGGCGAAACCCTAGAAAACGCCAGTCAGATACTCCAAGGCCACCTGCCCGGTCACCTCAGCGAACTCGGTCTGCAACAAGCCCGTGAGCTCCGCGACCGGCTGGCCCACATGCCTTTCGACCATATTGTCGTGAGCGACCTGCAGCGCGCCCTCGACACGGCCCATATCGTCAATGCCGACCGCCAGTTGCCCCTAACCGTCACCCCTCTGTTGCGCGAGCGCGACTGGGGCGAGTACACCGGTGTCCGCATCCGCGATGTCCAGTCGCGCCGTGTCAGCGACTTCCCGCCCAGTGTGGAAAACGCCGAACAGCTCAGCCGGCGCGCCCGCCGGTTTCTCCAATTCCTCCTCAACCATTTCGACGGACAGACCGTTCTTGCCATAGGCCACGGCTATTTCGACCGGTGCATCGTGGCCGAAATCGAGGGCAAGATACCCCACGACGTTCCCCGCTGGGGCAACGCCGAAGTGCGCCACATACGCTTGGACCGCCACGCCAAGGCGCTGAAGCCCTGCGGAGGCAACGAAGTCAGTGCCGACTGACACCACATCCATACATCCCCCTCCCCATCTGCACGCACCGAAGCGGCGTTTCAAAAATCAAAGGCGGCGTCTCAAAATTTTGAGACGCCGTTTCTGCGCGACGAAGTCCCACTTGTGAGCGACGAAATCAGACCTCCTACGGAGAAATGTCAAAAAAATTGGGATTGTTTTGGGACAGATATAGGCGGCATGCCCCCCGGTCATCAATCGGGCTCCATCGCGGCCATGTCGCGGAGCACTTGGAGGGCTTCGGTGGCCGTGGGCACGGCCTTCACCACCATGCGGCGCTTCTGCTTCACCTCGCCGAGGGTGCAGCGACGCAGGTTGTGGGTGATGTATGCCAGACTGCGGCCGAAGGTGGCGCTGCGGTAGAAGGCGCTGTCGGGATTGGAGACGAAGTAGAGCATCATCTGGCCGTTTTTCAGCAGGATGCGCTCCATACCGAGGCTGCGGCCCAAGCGGCGCAGGGGGACGATGTTCATCAGGTCGAGCCCTACCTGCGGAATGGCGCCGAAACGGTCCACCAGCCGCTGTTTGAAGGCTTCCAGCTGTTCCTCGGTCTGCAACGAGTCGAGTTCGCGGTAGCAGGCCATGCGCTCGGCACTGCCGGGGATGTATTCCTCAGGCAGATAGAGCGGCAAGTCGGTGTCGATGGTGCAGTCGTCGACGAAAAGGTCGCCCTTGAGTTCATTCGTGGTCTGGGTGTCGTCGGCATAAAGTTCAGAGAACTCGTCGTTGCGCAATTCGGTGACAGCCTCCGTAAGAATCTTCTGGTAGGTTTCATAGCCCAGGTCGGCAATGAAACCGCTCTGCTCGGCTCCGAGCAGATTGCCGGCCCCGCGGATGTCGAGGTCCTGCATGGCTATTTGTATGCCGCTGCCCAGTTCACTGAAGTTTTCCACAGCCTCGAGCCGGCGGCGGGCATCGGAGGGCAGGTCGGCCAACGGCGGAGCCAACAGGTAGCAGAAGGCCTTGCGATTGCCCCGGCCCACACGGCCACGCATCTGATGGAGGTCGCTCAGACCGAAGTGGTCGGCATTGTCGATGATAATGGTGTTGGCGTTAGGTATGTCGATGCCGTTCTCCACGATGGTGGTGGAGAGCAGCACGTCGAAATCGTGGTTGATGAAGCCCATGACAATCTTTTCCAGCGCTTCGGGCGGCATCTGGCCGTGACCGATGGCCACACGGGCGTCGGGCACATGCTTGAGGATGAGCTTTTCGACCTCGGCCAGTTTGGCAATGCGGTTGCAGACGAAGAACACCTGGCCGTTGCGGCTGAGTTCGAAGTTGATGGCGTCGGCTATTACCTCGTGTCCGAAGCGGTGTATCTCCGTGCGTATGGGGTAGCGGTTGGGCGGCGGTGTCTGGAGCACAGAGAGGTCGCGGGCACCCATGAGCGAGAACTGGAGGGTGCGCGGTATGGGCGTGGCGCTCATGGTAAGGGTATCGACGTTGACACGGAGCTGGCGCAACTTCTCCTTCACGGCCACGCCGAACTTTTGTTCTTCATCGATGATGAGCAGGCCGAGGTCCTTGAACTGCACCGTCTTGCTGATGAGCATGTGGGTGCCGATGACAATCTCCACCTGGCCGTTTTTCAGGCCGTCCTTTATTTCCTTGGCCTTGGCGGCCGACCGGGCCCGGCTGAGATATTCCACCCGCACGGGGAAATCCTTCAGACGGTCGCAAAAAGTGTGGTAATGCTGATAGGCCAATACCGTCGTAGGCACAAGCACGGCCACCTGCTTGCCGTCGGTGGCGGCCTTGAAGGCGGCGCGCACGGCTATCTCGGTTTTGCCAAAGCCCACGTCGCCACAGACGAGGCGGTCCATGGGCCGCTGGCTCTCCATGTCGTGCTTCACCTCCTGGGTGACGCGCAACTGGTCGGGGGTGTCTTCGTAGAGGAAGCTGGCTTCCAGTTCGTGCTGCATGTAACTGTCGGCACTGAACGCAAAGCCCTTCTCCTGCCGTCGCTGGGCATAGAGGCGGATGAGGTCGCGGGCGATGTCCTTGATTTTCTTCTTGGTGCGGTCCTTCAACTTTTCCCAAGCTCCGCCGCCAAGACGGTTCAGGCGGGGGGCTTCGCCCTCACTGCCCTTGTACTTGCTGACCTTGTTGAGCGAATGGATGGAGACATAGACCACGTCGTTGCCGTGGTAGATGAGTTTCATCACTTCCTGTTCCACTCCGCCCGTAACCACATGGACCAGTCCGACGAACTGGCCGATGCCGTGGTCCACATGAGTAACATAATCGCCGGGTTCAAACTGGTTGAGTTCTTTCAGCGACAGGGCAACCTTGCCACTGCGGGCACGGTCGCTCTTGAGGTTGTATTTATGGAAACGGTCAAAAATCTGGTGATCGGTGAACACGCAGACACGCAGGTTGTCGTCGACGAAACCGGCATGAAGGGTACGCCGCACGGGAGTAAACAGGACCCGGCTGTTTATTTCATCGAAGATGTCGCGCAAGCGCTCGTTCTGCTTCTCACTGTCTGCAAGAATATACACTTTGTAGCCTTCGGCTATGCTGCCAGCCAACGAGTCGGCCAAAAGGTCAAAGTTCTTATGGAACAACGGCTGGGGCGAAGTCTGAAACTTCAGTCGGGTGCCAGCCATGCGGTCGGGACGATATCCGAGAATGACCTGACGGAAAGCCTGACTCTCTGTTTTCAACTCGTCACTGCGAAGCAAGAATAATTTTTTCATCTTGCCGTTAAGTTCCGCCTCGCTCATGCCGGTGGCAGATGTGGAAGTCATCTCGATGAGCGCCTGCTGGGTGAACCCTTCTTCGTAAATACGTCCCACAGCTTCCGTCACATACTGTGGACTGCGCCACACCGTCAGGCTGCCTTGGGGTAAGAAATGGAGCAACGACACCCGCCCGACAGACTGTTCGTCAACAGCAGGCACTATCACGGCCTCGTCTTTACGTGACTCGCTCAACTGACTTTCCACGTTGAAGGTACGGATGCTGTCCAACTCGTCACCGAAGAAATCCAAACGATATGGCAATTCGGAACTGAATGAAAAGACATCCAAGATGCTGCCACGCAGTGCAAAGTCGCCCGGTTCATAGACATAATCGGTACGGTGCATGCCCAAATCAAGCAACTGGTGTTCCAAGTCGGACAAATCATAACTGTCACCCACCCTAACGCGAAGAGAACGGGCCGAAAGTGTTTCCTGCTCCACCACCTTGGAAGCCAAAGCTTCCGGAAAAGTCACAATAAAAAGTGAAGGGCTATCTGACGAGAGCCGCGAGAGCACTTCGGTGCGGAGTATCTCGTTGGCGGCATCACGCTGGCCATATTTCACAGCCCGGCGGAAGGCCGAGGGGAAAAACAACACACGCTGCTCACCCATGAGTTGCACCAAATCATGATAGAAATAGCCGGCTTCATCTTCATCGTTGAGCACAAAGAGTACTGAAGAGGAAAGTTCAAGCGCGGCAAACACCAAGGCTGGCGACGAGCCTTGCAAGTTTTCCAAAAAGACGGGCGACAGACTGCCGTCGGCCAACACCCGCCTTAGAGCCTTGACCTGAGAGTGACGCGAGAACAACGCCAAGAGACCGTCTGCATTCATCTTACTGCTATAACTCCACTTGAAGATTGAGGTCCTTCTGCAAACGGCTGAGAGCTTCGTTTCGACTCATCATCTCCTCAAACTGCTCCTTGGGGTCATAGCGTTTCAACTGTTCAACAGAGATTTCTACCAGTTTGATTTCAACGCGGATCTTATGGTTATTGAGCTGCTGTTGCAAATAAGCTTCGATACGGGGCACATAGGGACGGATCAAATTGCGAAGCATTTCATTGAAAACAGCCACCTCGATCTTTTCATTCTCTTTAAGTTTCAACTCCAAACCCTGTAAGCGCATGCTGGCCACATGGTCTTCTTTGTCTAGCAACAGGGCAAATTGTTGCCAATAATACAACAACTCTTTCTCGCCGAAGGGCACTTCACCCAAAACACTCGGCATTTGGAGGGCTGGCGATGCTGCTTCCGATGCCGGCTCAGGCGTTTTGTCCTCTGAAGGAACGGTCTTGGCCAGAGTGGAAGGATTTAGGTTTATCTTAGGAATCTTGGTTACCTTAGGGATTGGTGCAGAGTCAGATTTCTTCGAAACTGCAGGCACAGCAGGTTCTGCAGCCTGTTGAGCCGAGGGTCCGGGATGAGCCGCAACGGTTGCCTCAGGCTTGGCTGCGGGTGAGACAAGAGCAGATTGAGCCGCAGACTTCGGCATTGAAGTGGCGGCTTTCACATTAGTGTCTCGAAACAGGGGTTTTAATGTCTTTTGGGGGCGGGCCCCCGCACCGGGGTCTTCCTCATCAAACTGTGCCGTTTCTATTAAGGTGATTTCCACTGCAAGACGCTTGTTATAGGCGTTCTTATATTCGTTTGAGCAACGGTCACAGCGGGCGATGGCATAATATAAAAATTTCAAGGGGCACTGCTTCGCCTGCTCTGCATAACGTGTTCTCAAATTGGCCGCCACATCAAGCAAAGAGACGGTCTCCTCGTCACGACTCACAAGCAAGTTGCGCAGATGACTGGCCAAACCGCCCATGAAGACACCGCCGTCGAAACCTTTGTTCACAATATCATTGAACAGCATTAAGGCCGCACTGACCCGATGCTCAAGCAAAATTTCCGTCATCTGGAAATAGTAGTCATAATCCAGGAAATTCAAGCTTTTCAACACACTCTCATGTGTAATGTTTCCACCGGAGAAGTTGGTCACCTGGTCAAAGATGGACAAGGCGTCGCGCATGCCACCGTCGGCCTTCTGGGCGATGAGGTTCAAAGCATTTTCCTCATAAGTGATGCCTTCTTTCTCAGCCACCATCTTCAAATTTCCGATGATATCTTCAATTTCCATACGATTGAAATCGAAGATCTGACAACGGCTCAATATCGTGGGAAGTATCTTCTGCTTTTCTGTCGTAGCCAGGATGAAAATGACATACGAGGGCGGCTCTTCCAGCGTTTTAAGCAAAGCATTGGCAGCACTGGGCGAAAGCATGTGCACCTCGTCAAGGATTATCACTTTATACTTACCCAACTGCGGCGGAATGCGTACCTGCTCTATAATGACACGCACATCGTCCACCGAATTGTTGGCTGCGGCATTGAGTTCCTGTATGTTCATGCTGCGCTGCTCGTTGAACGAAACACAACTTTCGCAAGCATTGCACGCTTCACCGTCCTCATGCGGACTCAGGCAGTTTATGGCTTTCGCAAAAATGCGGGCACAAGTGGTCTTGCCCACACCGCGCGGACCACAGAACAAATAGGCGCTGGCCAGTTTGTGACTGGTAATGGCACGCTTCAATGTATCTGTCAAAGCCCGCTGGCCCACAACGTCGTCAAACGTCTGTGGACGGTATTTGCGAGCGGATACGATAAAATCCTTCATTTCTTATTCAGTTATTATTGCGCAAAGTTATAAAAAAGTCGCTTAAACGATGCCTTAGGTTGGAAGGAATTATTTATCTTTGCGCCATATTCGCAGTAAGTCTATGTCAAAAATACGCTCTTTTTGGAATTTTATCTGCCGCTACAAGTACATAGTGGCCATTATCGTATTCATTGCCGTCGTCGGTTTTCTTGACACCAACAGCTATTTCAACATTGCCAAACTCAAGAAAGAGGCCAGCCTGCTGGAGCGGGAGAGAGACAACTACATGTCGCAATATGAACGCGACACGAAACAGCTCCATGAACTCGAATCCAGTCCCAAAGCCATGGAGCGCATCGCCCGTGAACGCTATTTCATGAAAAAACCCAACGAGGACATATATATTATTAAGGACAACTGACTCCCGGCATCTTGAAATGAAAGCACTGACCCCATTACAAAATTTCCTGTTCCAATTAGGCGGTTGCCTTCTCATAGGCGGCCTCTTCCTGCGCATCCTCAACTTGCCACAAATCGGCACTTGGATCTATTGCATCGGTGCCATCGCTTTTGCTGCCATGCAGTTGGTCAACCGCTACGAAGGCCCGTCCCTCACCATCCGACGCTTGCGCCGCCAACAAATCTTGGGGGCTTTCCTGCTCATTCTTAGCGGCGCGCTGATGATGGCACAGGACTGCCAGTGGATGTTCAAGAGGAACCAATGGGTTGTGTGCCTCATGGTAGCCGCCATACTGGAGGTGTACACGGCCTTCCGTATTCCCAACGAATTGAAAAAAGAGGAATAACAGCCCGCCTGCTTCAATTTTGATTTTTTTACAAATACACGGGCCACAACCTCGTATTTCAACACACTTTAACGTCCTTTTCTGAAACAAGCATAAAAGTCCTTGTTTTTGATTAATAAAAGACGCAATATATCTACAAGATTACTATATTTGCACTGAAAAAGTCAGACACGAACTGATGATGCAAAGCAATTCGAACATTTGCAGCGATGCTCATGCGCCCACTGCCTCCACCAGAAAAGGCCGTGGCGCACTACGTTTTTGCTATACTTGGCTCGCCTGCCTCTGCCTCATGGCATGCAGCACCCAGTACAACATCAACGGCGACTCCAGTGTCTCTACCCTTGACGGACGGATGCTCTACCTGAAAGCCGTCACTCAGGACAACAGCATGGAAAACATTGACTCCTGCGAAGTCGTCCACGGCAAATTCACGTTCATGGGCACGATGGACTCCATCTGTATGGGCGAGCTCACCATGGACAACATCAGCGTCATGCCCGTGGTCATTGAGAATGGCGATGTCACCATCTTCATCAACGAAATGGAGCAACGGGTTGTCGGCGGCTCACTCAACAACAAGCTCTACCAGTTCCTCAACGCCCGCAACCAGTTGGAAAACGAAATCATGGAGCTTTCCAGCCAGGAAGCCCGCGCCATCCTCTCGGGCAACAGCTCCATCGACCTTCACTTTAAACTACAGGAAAAGATGGACAAAGTCTATGCCAAGATTGAGCGCCTTGAGGCCAATTTTGTCATTGACAACAGCGACAACATCCTGGGCCGCTCCTTCTTCATGGAACTGTGCAACCGCACCCCCGGGCCCATGCTGACCCCACAGATGAAGCACATTCTCAAGAAAGCACCGGCCAAATTTCTCCGACAGCCTTTCGTAGAAAACTATGTGCGGGCCGCCGAAGCCAACCATCGTTTCATCCGACAGATGAACAGTAACTGATACTTCCCCCACAGAAGTCCGACCTTTAACGGCAAAGGCGGCGCCTCAAAATTTTGAGGCGCCGCCTTTGTTTGCTCAAGAGGCCGCTACTCCAACTTCTGCAGTCCGGCCTTGGCGGTATTCATCATCTTGTTGATGTCCACATCGGCAGGCATTTTGTTTGCGCTCAGAGGCTTGAGCAGTTGTTTAATGGCCTGCTTCAACTTGGGTGTGGCTCCGGCCTCAAGGATGCGCAGTTTCTCATACTGCTGGATACCTTCCACCAGACGCTCAAAGCGGATACTGCTACCTTCGGGATATACCAGGAAGCAGTCGCCCGAGGCCCAGTCGCGGGCCGGATAGCGGGTGTCGTAATAAGGATTCTTCACCCAACTGTTGTAGGCCCAGCGCAGGTAGCCGTTGTACCCTACGGCATAGGAGTGCCAGCCCAGATAGGCCGACTCGGCGGGCGGGGAGAACGTGAACGTGTTGGGACGGTCGGGGCTGCAGCAAGTGTAGAACGTGGTTCTCTGGCCTTTGTCCATGCGCTGTTGCAGCGACGGGCCTTCAAACAGCTTGTAGCGGTAGCCTACGCTCACGTCATACACAAACGAAACCACAGCGGGATCGTAGTTGAAGGCACCGGCCACGCGGTAGTTCGGGTCGGCCTTCTTCACCAGATCGTAGGCGGCCTGCAACTGCTTCATGGGACGCTCGTCCATGGCGATGCAGGTGCGGTCGAACCAGCCCTTCTGTTTCAGGTGGGCGGCAAAGTCTTTCAGGAACGGCAGCAGGAAGGCTTCGTAGTCCTTCTCGCCGGGCTTGCTGGCCACATACTTCACCGTACTGGAAGCCACATCGAAATACTCAAACTTATAGTGCCACGGCACGATGGAATAGCAGTCGATCTGTTCCGTAATGCCGCACGACATCATAAACTCCACCCAGCGGTCGAAGACCGAGTAGTCATACTTCCACGAGCCGTCGAGCTGCTTCATTTTCACTATCATGCTCTCGAAGGGGTCATACGTCTGGCTGTTCCACGGGTGCTGGATGACAGAGCAGGTGATGACCTTCTGTCCGGCCTCTGCCAAGCGTGTCATCACGGGACGCATACGGTCAAAATGTTCCTTGCTCCACAGCGGCACGTTGAAATAACGCGCTACGGAATAAGGATTCTGCCACAGATCAAGATGGAACGCCCAGTCCTTCGGTTCGGGCAGCACGCGGTTCACCACATCCACGGTGAAAGGCAGACTCTTGCTTCCGTCCTTATACTTCACCGTCAGCGTGCCCTTATACTTGCCGGCCTTGGCACTCTGCGGCACGCGCACGTCAATCCACAGCGGACGTGTGGTCTGTGCCGGAGCGAACGACGTCTTGTTCTCCATCGGGTGCAGCGGGTCGGCCACCAGCATCGAGTCCTTGTGGGTCATGTCGCAGTCGCCGAGCACATAGCCCACCTCGTAGGTCTTCACTGCCGACGAGGGGATTACATCACTGCCCTTGCGCAGGTCGCTCACCTGCACCGAGTAGGCCAATTTCTCCGGCGTCACGATGACAGCCTGCGCTGAAACGCGTTCGCCGCGCCAGGCATGCAGACGGACAGTGGCAGCCAACTTTTCGGCTGGCACTGCGCTGCGGCTGTAGCGCACATCGGTGCTGCCCCACCCCAGCATCAGGTTCTTCACCCCCTGCCAGGCCGTGTCATCTGACGGCGCGGGGTCCTTTGCCTCGCGGTTAGCAAATTTCGCTTCCAAGTCTTCGTCTTGCGCCATAGCAGGGCAGGCCAAGACCAGGCCGAAAGCCACCAAAGCCATGCGGCCAATCGTTTTAAGAGTCTTCATAATCTTGTATTCGTTTTTATTTTCCTTGCAAATTTACTTTTTTATTGGCATTCTGCAGAGTATTTTGCACTTTTTATTCACAACATCTGCATGAATTGCCGCTGATGGCACTTTTCTTCAGAACCAAATCCGCTTTCGTTGCGACTAAATCCGTTTTCGTTCTTCACAAATCCGTTTTCGTCAGTTTGGTATTAGTTACTCCCACCCGGAACAGGCCTGAGACGAAAACAAGTTTTCTTTTCTTGCCTTTTCACTCGTTTATTCGTAACTTTGCACTCCATAAAGAAAACGATATGTTTGAAAATCTTAGCGAAAGACTTGAACGGTCGTTCAAGATACTCAAAGGTGAGGGCAAAATCACCGAAATCAACGTTGCCGAAACACTGAAGGATATCCGTCGCGCCCTGCTCGACGCCGACGTGAACTATAAGGTAGCCAAGACCTTCACCGACGAGGTGAAGCAGAAGGCTTTGGGCCAAAATGTGCTGACAGCCGTGAAGCCCGGGCAGTTGCTCGTGAAAATCGTTCACGACGAACTGGCGCGCCTTATGGGCAGCACGGCCAGCGACCTGGTGTTGGAAAGCCGCCCGTCGGTCATTCTGATGTCAGGCCTGCAGGGCTCGGGTAAGACCACCTTCTCGGGCAAACTGGCCAACTGGCAGAAGACGAAGAAAAACCGCAAGCCTCTGCTGGTGGCCTGCGACGTCTATCGTCCGGCTGCCATCGAACAGCTCAAGGTGGTGGGCGAGAGCGTCGGTGTGGACGTTTACACCGAGCCGGGCAACATGAATCCCGTGGAGATAGCCCAGAACGCCCTACGCGAAGCCAAGCAGAAGGAATACAATCTGGTCATCGTCGACACCGCCGGACGCCTGGCCGTGGACGAGCAGATGATGAACGAGATAGCCAATCTGAAAGAAGCGCTCCACCCCGACGAAACGCTCTTCGTGGTGGACTCGATGACGGGTCAGGACGCTGTGAACACGGCGAAGGAATTTAACGAGCGGCTCGACTTCAGCGGTATCGTGCTGACAAAGCTCGACGGCGACACCCGCGGCGGTGCGGCCCTGAGCATACGCACCGTGGTGGACAAACCCATCAAGTTCATCGGCACGGGCGAGAAGATGGACGCCCTCGACGTGTTCCACCCCGAACGCATGGCCGACCGCATCCTGGGCATGGGCGACATCGTTTCCCTCGTGGAGCGCGCCCAGGAACAATATGACGAGGAGGAGGCCCGCCGCCTGCAGAAGAAGATTGCCAAAAACAAGTTTGACTTCAACGACTTCCTGAAACAGATTCAGCAAATCAAGAAGATGGGCAACATCAAGGAGCTGGCCTCCATGATACCCGGTGTGGGCAAGACCCTGAAGGACGTGGACATCAATGACGACGCTTTCAAAAGCATCGAGGCCATCATCTACTCCATGACACCCTACGAACGCGCCAACCCGGCCTGTCTCAACCAAAGCCGGCGCACACGCATTGCCGCCGGGTCGGGCACGAAACTGCAGGAGGTGAACCGCATCTTAAAACAGTTTGAACAGATGCGAAAAATGATGCGCATGATGACCGACAGCAAGATGAACACCATGCTCAACAACATGAAGAACATGAGCATGCCCAGGTAAATTTGAGATTTGACAATAATAAAACCATAAGGACAACGATATGCAACTGATAGACGGCAAGGCCACGGCAATGGCCATAAAACAAGAGATTGCGCAACGCGTGAAGGAAATCGTCGCCAACGGCGGCAAGCAACCCCACCTGGCCGCCATTCTGGTGGGCCACGACGGCGGCAGCGAGACCTATGTGGCTGCCAAGGTGAAGGCCTGCGGCGAGTGCGGCTTCAAGTCGAGCCTCATCCGCTTCGATAGCGACGTGACCGAAGAGGACCTGCTCAACAAGGTGCAGGAACTCAACGATGACCCCGACGTGGACGGTTTCATCGTGCAACTGCCCCTGCCCCGCCACATCAGCGAGCAGAAAGTGATCGAAGCCATTGACTACCGCAAGGACGTGGACGGCTTCCACCCCATCAACGTGGGCCGCATGGCCATCGGCCTGCCCGCCTTCATCAGCGCCACGCCACGCGGCATCCTGGAACTGCTCCGCCGCTACAACATCGAGACTTCCGGCAAGAAATGCGTCATCCTTGGCCGCAGCAACATCGTGGGCAAACCCATGGCCCAACTGATGATGCAGAAACAGTTTGGCGATGCCACCGTCACCGTGTGCCACAGCCGCTCAAAGACGTTGAAGGAAGAATGTCAGGAAGCCGACATCATCATCGCTGCCATCGGTCAGCCGGGCTTCGTCACCGCCGACATGGTGAAGGAAGGTGCCACCGTGATCGATGTCGGCACCACCCGCGT
Organism: Bacteroidaceae bacterium; assembly: GCA_017940565.1. Lineage (GTDB taxonomy): Bacteria > Bacteroidota > Bacteroidia > Bacteroidales > Bacteroidaceae > UBA6382. The sequence continues at coordinate 12,976 of JAGAYH010000015.1, forward strand.
GCCCGATGCCACGAAGAAGAGCGGTTTCCGCCTCTCCGGCGACGTAAAGTTTGACGAAGTAGCGCCCAAGTGCGCCTACATCACCCCCGTACCCGGCGGCGTAGGTCCCATGACCATCTGTTCACTGATGCAGAACACCCTGCTCGCCGGAGAACGAGCCATATATAAATAAAGGTTTTCTGCCAAGATTTTCACCCTGGAATCGGACGTTTCGTAAATGCATGGTTTTCATCAGGTGTCAAATTAGGCAAATTAGAAACGGCGTCTCAAAATTTTGAGACGCCGTTTCTGCGGTCCGAAGTCCCACTTCTGGGCCCCAAAATCAGAGTTTTCCCATAACGCCTATCTGCGTTTCTCTCAGGAACTGCATCACGCGATCGCGCTCCTCGCTCTGGGGCACCTGGTCTTCAATCTGCATGATGGCATCGAAGAGGCTGGTGTTGCCGCCATAGACCAAACGGTAGGCATTGGCCAGATGGTTCTGCACCTTGGCATCAACACCGGCATTGGTGAGCACGGTGGCATTGACGCCGGCATACTTGATGGGATTGTGGGCTGCCACAATGTACGGCGGGATGTCACGGCTGAAGCGGCATCCGCTCTGTACCATGGCACACGTGCCGACACGCACACCGGGGTTGGCTATGACGTTGGAGGAAAGGATGGCTCCGCGATGAATCTGGCAACTGCCTGCTATCTTCGTGCCGTAACCGATGACACAGTCGTTATCTACTACGGTGTCGTGGCTGATGTGAACGCCTTCCATAATAAAGTTGTCATTGCCGATGCGTGTTTCACCGGAAGCAAAAGTGGCACGGTTGATGACAACGTTTTCGCGGATGGTGTTGCCGTCACCGATAACGAGTGTGGTGCGATCGCCTTTATACTCGAAGTCTTGCGGCACGGCACCGAGCACTGTGCCCTGATAGACGGTGTTGCGGCTGCCCAAGCGGGTGCCTGCCATAATGCTGACGTAGGGATAGATGACGCTGTGGTCACCTATTTCCACATCGCTCTCAATATAGGCGAAGGGATATATCGTGACGTTGTTGCCTATCTTGGCCGACGGGTCAACAAATGCTTGTGGACTGATGTTACTCATGATTGGTTTCTTTTAGGGTTATTTCTGTCCGCCTCCGAGTGCGTAGTAGAGATTTACCACGGCCTGCATGCGGTAGAAGTCGTTGCTGACTTTAGACAGCTGGGCCTGTAGCAATGACTGCTGGGCGCTGATGATGTTCAGGTAGTTGTAATTCTGACTCATCTTGAACATCTTTTCGGCCACCTCGACATTGCGTTCCAGACTTGCCGTTTGTTCTGCCAAAAGCGCACTGCGCCTGGTGGAACTTTGGTATAACATGAGGGCGTTGCTGACCTCACTGCCTGCGTTGAGTACACTCTGTTGCCAAGCCAGGAAGGCCTGTTCCTGCTGAGCTTCGGCCACCCGCAACTGGGCGGTGAGCTGACCGCGCATGAAAATGGGCTGCGTGACACTGGCCACAGCAGAAGCCAACAGTTTGCCCGGGTTGACAATGCCCATACCGCCATTGTTGGTCCAAGCAGCCTGGCCGCTGATGGTCAATGCCGGATAGAAGGCGGCGCGGGCGCGGTTGACATTATAATAACAGTTGGCCAATTTCATCTCGGCAGCGTGCACGTCGGGACGGTTGGAAAGTACCTGTACAGGCACACCGACACTGAATGTCTCAGGCAACGACTGCTGGTCGAGTTTGCCACGGGGAATCTGGTGAGGTGCTTCACAGAGCAGCACGCTGAGGGCATTCTCCGTTTCACGAATCTGACGCTCTATCTCCGGGATGCTGGCCTGAACGCTCAAGTAGTTGGCACGGGCCGACTGAACGGCCGACTCGTCAGCACCGGCCAGTTTCTTCTGGGCCACCATGAGGTCGTAGGTTTTCTTGGTGAGTTGCTCGGTGTTGCGTGTGATTTCCAACTGACGGTCAAGCATCAGCAGCGTATAGTATGCATTGGCGATTTGTGAAATCAAGCCCGTCTGCACTGCACGCTGGTAGTCCTGAGCCTGCAACATGGCGGCCTGCTGGGCACGCTTGGCATTGGTGAGCGAGCCGAACAGATCGACCGACCAACTGCCTTCCAATGGCAGGGAATAGATTTGGGTGGCTTTACCCATATCCCACGAAGACAGCGTGCCTGAAGCTCCAATCTGGAAGGCTGGCCAGAAAGCCAGACGGGCGGCCTTGAGCATGGCCTTGGCCTGCGACACCGAAAGGGCTGCGGTCAGCAGATTGGTGTTCTTAGCCAAGGCAGAGTCGATGAGCTGCTGCAGACAGGGATCGGTAAACACCTGGCGCCAGGGCGTGCTGCCCAGAGTGGTAGTATCATTGGCTGACAAATAGCCTGTCAGCGTGGCCGTATCGCGGTAGAGACCGGACGTGAGCACATCAGGACGCTGATATTTCTTGTATATGCCGCAACTGCTCAGCAGCATCGTGAATGACAGTATATATATGAGTTTCTTCATCGTTGGTTAGGCTTTAGTTTCTTTTGAAGATTTCATGGGGTGCGTGTACTGCTTGAGTTCGCTGTCGCCTTCACCCGAAACGAGACCGGTGAAGTGCATGGGACGGAACTTCTCCTGTAAGCTTTGGAAGAACACGAACAGGGCAGGTACGATATAAATCTGGCATATCATACCGATGAGCATGCCACCTACGGCCGCGGCACCCAGCGTGCGGTTACCGTTGGCACCGACACCCATGGCGAACATCATAGGCAAAAGACCGATGACCATGGCGAGCGACGTCATCAAGATAGGACGCAGACGCGCACCGGCACCGAGGATGGAACTGTAGGTGATGGCCATACCGGTTTCGCGGCGTTCAAGGGCAAACTGCACAATCAGAATGGCGTTCTTAGCCAACAGTCCAATCAGCATAATAAGCGAAATCTGCATGTATATGTCGTTGTTATGGCCGAACAGCTTAGTGAACAGGAAAGCGCCTGCCAGTCCGAACGGGATGGACAAGATGACAGAAAATGGCAAGAGATAACTCTCATACTGAGCGCTCAGAATCAAATATACGAAGACGATACAGAGCAGGAAGATAAGGGCCGTGGAGTTACTGGCTTTCTGCTCTTCGCGTGTCAGACCGGAGAATTCATAGCCATAGCCTTGCGGCAACACGTCTTTGGACACTTCGGCAATGGCATTGATGACTTCACCCGAAGAGAAACCGTCGTTCGGTGTCACGTTGGCATTGATACATGTGAAGAGATTGAAACGGTTGATGTTGGCAGGACCATAGACGCGGTTCAGCGAGCAGAACTCGTTGACAGGAGCCATACCGGCCGGCGTGCGTACGAAGATATTGTTAAGACCTTCCGGTTTCATACGGCTCTCCACATCACCTTGTATCATTACACGGTAGAGTTTGCCGTAAGCATTAAAGTTGGATGCATAAAGTCCTCCATAATATCCTTGCAATGTGGTAAGCACCGTCGATGGCGAAATACCGGCCTGCTTACACTTGGCCACGTCCACGTCAATCATATACTGAGGATAGTTAGGATTATAGGACGTCATGGCCACCTGCACTTCAGGTCGTTTGTTGAGCTCAGCCAGGAACTCCTGGGCTATGCCGAAGAACTTGTTCAGGTCGCCACCGGTCTTGTCCTGCAAGGAAATTGAAATGGCATTCGTAGCCGAGAAACCGGGAATCATAGGCGGAGCGAAAGCCAAAATCTGGGCATCCTTGATGCTGGCCGTTTGCAGATAAATCATGCCAAGGACGGCACGCACGCTTTGTCCCATGTTTCGCTCGGAGAAAGGTTTCAGTTTGATGATAAATGTAGCTTGGTCGGAACCCTGGCCTGCAATGAAGTTGTAACCCACCAATTGCTCACGGCTGAGAATGGCCGGATTGGAAGCCAACATGGAATCTACTTGGTCTATCACCCGCTGAGTACGCGCTTGGCTCGTTGCGGGCGGCATGGAGATGGTACAGAACATTACGCCGGTATCTTCATCGGGCACCAGACCCGTCTTGGTGGAATTCATGGACCAAACGAGTACAATAACACCGACAACAAGCATTATAACCACCAACAACGGTTTTTTAATCAGTTTCTCCACGCCCTTCTTATATTTTGCCGTCGTTTTCTCAAACGAGGCATTGAAGGACGTATGGAAACGATCGACAAGACTCATCTTCTTTCCCTCTTCGTTGCTTTGCGGTTTCAAGAAGATGGCACAGAGAGCCGGTGACAGCGTTAAGGCATTCAAGGCCGATATCACAATGGAAACGGCCATAGTGATACCAAATTCTTTGTAGAACGTTCCGGAGGTGCCGCCAATGAACGATACAGGAATGAACACGGCCGACATAACCAATGTAATGGAGATGATGGCACTGGATATTTCGTTCATGGCATCAATGCTGGCTTGCATGGCACTCTTGTATCCCTGGTCCAACTTGGCGTGGACGGCCTCAACAACCACGATAGCGTCGTCCACCACAATGGCGATGGCCAACAACAGGGCCGAAAGGGTCAGCAGGTTCACCGAGAAGCCAAATATCTTCAGGAAGAAGAATGTTCCAATCAGCGACACCGGCACGGCTATCAGAGGTATCATGGTCGAACGGAAGTCCTGAAGGAATACATAAACCACGAAGAACACCAATATCAGTGTAATGATTAAGGTCTTGACCACTTCTTCGATACTGGCATAGAGGAATTCCGTTACATCATAGTTAATCTTGCACACCAGTCCCGGGGGGAAACTCTTGGCTTCCTCTTCCATCACGGCCTTACAAGCCTTGGCAATTTCGTTGGCATTGGAGCCTGCCACCTGCTGCACCATGGCCATCACCGAAGGATGGTTGTTGTTCTTCATGGACACCGAATACTGCAAGCCGCCCAGTTCTACCTTGGCCACGTCTTTCAGTTTCAGTGTCTGCCCGGTGGAACTGCTGGTCAGGATGATATTGCCGAATTCCTCTGCCGTTTGCAGACGGCCGCGGTAACGCATGGTATATTCGTAAGCCATGTCGCTCTGTTCGCCAAACGAACCGGGAGCGGCCTCCACGTTCTGTTCTGCCAACGCAGCCGAAATGTCGGTAGGCATCAGCCCGTATTGCTTCATCACATCGGGCTTCAGCCAGATACGCATCGAGTAGGTTTTCATACCCGGGCTCTGCACATCGCCTACACCCTGCACACGTTTCAACGCCGGCACGATATTGATGTTGGCGTAGTTTGTCAGGAACTCGTCGTCATAGCGACCGTCCTCGGATGTCAGTGAGAACATCACCACCTGCGAAGTCTGACGCTTCGACACGGTAACGCCGACGCGTGTCACTTCGGCCGGCAACAGGGCCTGGGCCTGCTGCACACGGTTTTGCACATTGACAGCAGCCATGTCGGCATTGATACCCTGCTCAAAAAACACGGTAATGCTGGCACCGCCGGAGTTTGTGGCCTGAGAAGTCATGTAGGTCATGCCCTCCACACCATTGATACTCTCTTCCAAGGGAGCCAGTACAGAGTTTTCCACTGTCTTGGCATTGGCACCCGTATAGTTCGTCCACACGCTGATGGTGGGCGGCGCAATGTCGGGATACTGCTCAATAGGAAGCGTCACCAATCCAATGATACCCAAGATAACGATAATAATGGATATCACCGTCGAGAGTACCGGACGCTTTATAAAGTTTGTAAATGTCATTGTTTCTTATTTTAGGTTGGCTCTGCACGAAACGTGGCCAAATTTTACTTTTTACTGAATGCTTTCTTCATTTCCTTGTAATTTCCCTGAATGGCTCCCAATTTCTGAGCCTCTTCAATGGACTTCTGGTACTCGGCTTCCGTAACGGGTTTTATTTCCATGCCGTCGGTAAGTTTGGTAATGCCTCGGGTTACGATGCGGTCACCCACGGCCAGTCCCTTCATCACAATGTAGTTCTGCCCGTCGTTCTGCGGATTTACCTCAATGGCCGTGTACTTCACCTTGTTGTCCTTGCCTACAACGTAAACGAAGATTTTATCCTGCACCTCGGTTGTGGCCGACTGCGGGATGATAATGCTGTTTTCAGCCTTCTGGGGGATGACGATGGAGCCGGAGCCTCCTGAGCGCAACAGGCGTTCGGGGTTCGGGAAGTCCGCACGTATCTGCACGGCGCCCTGAGCATCGATGACACCGCTCACGGTTGTCACCTTGCCCGGATGTTCGTAGATGCTGCCGTCGAGCAGTTGCAGGCGCACGGCGGGGAATTCACCCGTCATGCGGTTGCCATTGGCTGCGCGCGTCATGTCGAGCACCTGCTTCTCGTTCATGGAGAAGTAAACGTACATTTCACTGCTATTCGACACCGTTGTGAAGGGCTGTGCCATGCTGGGGCCCACCAGGCTGCCCACACGGAACGGGATGCTGCCGATAACACCGCTGGTAGGGCTCGTCACGTTGCAGTACGACAGATTGTCGCGGGCGGCCGACACGGCAGCCTGGGCCTGGGCCACGGCAGCTTTTGCCGTCTGCAGATTGTTCTCCGCCGTCTGCAGGTCGAAATCGCCTATGATGTTCTGATCATGCAATTCTTTTTTATTATTATAGGTCAGTTCGGCTGTTGCCTGGGCCGTCTTGGCTGAATTCAGGGCGGCTTGGGCCTGGTTGAGCGCGGCACGATACTGCACGTTGTCTATCGTGAAGAGCACTTGCCCTTGACGCACCGTAGCCCCTTCGTCCACGCAAAGCCGGGTAATGAAACCGGAAATCTTCGGACGGATTTCTACGTCCTGCTTTCCTTTGATTGACGCAGGATAAGTGGCTGTCAGTTCCGTTGTTGTGGCTTCAACACTGGCCACAGGATATTCATTTGACGTGGGCAGGCCGCCCTGTTGCCCGCACGACACCACCAGCACGGCGCTTACCGCGAGGCTCATTGCAGTCAGTAACTGCTTTACAGCTTGATGCTTCATAAATCTTTCTTATTTTTCTTATATTATTATTATCCGTTATTTGTAGTTCACTGAAAAACGGCTGTGCACGCCGTATTGGGGTGCAAAGTTACAATTTTTCGCTGTAATAGACAGGCCTATAAGCTCTGTAAATGCAACCAAGATGTTAAAAAACGCAATTTGGACACACCGGTCAGTCCTGAAATATACTCGCGGAAGACTTGGTCGGGAAAGTTGGTCCCATTGAGCACGACAGAGGCCCGCACATTGGCTATGCAGAGCAGGAGGCAAAGCAGAGAGAGAATATTTAATCTTTTCATTTATGTCATTCTATTAAATTCGTTATTCCCTGCAAAGGTAGAAATAATCTGACAAACGGGGGGGTCAGACTGTTTTTTCCGGCGTATGAACCGGATGTGACGAAATGGTGTGGCACGAGTAGCGCAGGGGGAGTAACGGACCGTGAGTCCCAAACAGCCCGTCAGGGCAAGAGTGTCAATATTTTTTGGAATGTTTTTGGCAGTTTAGTAATCCATTGATTTTCATCGGGTCTCGGATATACTGAGACAGAAGCGGCGCCTCGTCATTTTGAAACGCCGTTTCTGCGCGACGAAGTCCCATTTGTGAACGCCGAAATCCGGCCTCCGCGGATGGTTTGTCAGGATTTTTTGAATTTTTGGGAAACAAAAAGCGGTGTGCCCGCCTGTAGGGGGCACACCGCTATGGGTTGTCTTCCGATGGTCAGGAATTAGAAGAAGATGCTGGCGCGAACGAGGGCGGCCGTGGTGCTTTCACCGCTGGTGCGGATGAAGTGTACGCCCGGCTGGATTTCCACGTTCTTGAAGATGGGCAGAGCATATTCCACTTCGACGTCACTTTCGTGAACGCCGTCGCTGAAGTAGGCGCGGCAGAGGTTTACACCCAGGCGGCTGCCCGGCAGGAGCACGTTCTTAACCACGGCACCGGCGTTGTAGTACTGGTAAGCGTAGTTGACCTTCTCTTTGGAAACCACGCCGCCGAGGGTAACGGCCACAGGATAGGCTCCGGTCACGACGGGCTGGTCGATGTGGGCCATCCAGGCTGTGCTCTTGTGCTTGTCAATCTGACCGGGCTGGAGGGCGTCGGCGTAGGCAATGCCGGCACGGTATTCGCCGATGTAGTTGTCGTCGTCGGCATCCTTATAGATAACCTGTGCAATGTCCATGATGCCGTCGTGTCCCGGGCGGAAGTTGAAGACGCGCGACCACTGGCGGGAAGCCACACCGTTGAAGAGGCTGTTCTTCACGGTCAGGCCGGGCACGATTTCCCAAGTGAGGTTGAGACCCAGGGCCTGCTGGTGGTAGCAGGGCATGTACCAACGGTTGCCGAATACGGGAGGCGTCACGATGGAGGTGTTCAGGAAGAGGGAGTTGGTCGGGGTAACGAAGAACTCGCCGGCTTTGAACACACCGAACTTGGCGCTGAGGTTGTCCAGAATCTGCTGGGTGATGTTGAACTGCGACAGGGTGAGGAAGTTGCCGATGGGCAGGTTGGTGAAATACTGGCGGTCGTTGGCCACGCTCCACCATCCGCCGTGTTTTTCCATACCGATGTCGTGGAAGCCGCCGAGCTCACCGGTGAAGGTTGCGCCCTGCCACAAGGGAGCCTTGGCGGTGAGGAACATGAGATTGGCGTTGTTCCAACGGCCTTCAAAATTGGTGTTCACTTCCGTGCATACAATTCCGGAGAATTCCACGGGGAGAGCCTTGTCTTGAGCCGAAGCCATGACACACATCATTCCTGCTGCGAGGAATGCCAAACTTTTCTTAGCAAATCTTTTCATAAATCGCATTATTTTATTGGGTTACTATCTTTTCCGCTCTGACAGAGCCCGCCAGCCCTGTGGGTATGAACAAAAAATCCCGAACAGACTGACGACTCCTCGGGATGCAAATATACGATAAATATTTGTATTACCTCTTTTAACACAAAAAAATTTTTGTTGAAACCGTTTTTTTTGCATTTCTGGCGTTTCCTGCCGTTGGAATGCGGATTTTTACGTATCTTTGCTGTTCCACCCGGACCACAAGTCCCCCCAAACAGGACCGCATGATAGACATTCAAGGGATAACGAAAAGTTTCGACAGCCTGCAAGTGCTCAAAGGCATCGACCTCCACGTTGACAAAGGCGAGGTGGTGAGCATCGTAGGCCCCAGCGGCGCCGGCAAGACGACCCTGCTGCAAATCGTCGGCACGCTCGACCGCCCCGACACCGGCAGCGTGGTCATCGACGGTGCCGACGTGTTCGCCATGAAGGCCAAGAACCTGGCCCAATTCCGCAACGGCCACATAGGCTTCGTATTCCAGTTCCACCAGCTGCTGCCCGAGTTCAGCGCATTGGAAAACATCATGATTCCCGCCTTCATAGCCGGACAGAGCGAGCGCAAAGCCCGCCAGCGGGCCATGGAACTGCTTAACTTCATGGGGCTGACCGACCGTGCCGACCACCGGCCCAAGCAACTCTCAGGCGGTGAAAACCAGCGCGTGGCCGTGGCCCGCGCCCTGGTCAACCATCCCGACGTCATCCTGGCCGACGAGCCCTCGGGCAGCCTCGACAGCCGCAACAAGGCGGAACTGCACCAATTGTTCTTCGACTTGCGGCGCGAGTTCGGCCAAACGTTTGTCATCGTCACCCACGACGAGAGCCTGGCAGCCCTGACCGACCGCACCGTCCACATGAAAGACGGACTTATCATTGACTCTGACACCCCCATGACACCCACAGCGCCATCCGATGAAACTGGGACACTACAATAAACTGCGCATCGTCCGCTTCACCGACCACGGTGCCGTGCTCGACGGCGACGGCATTGACGTGCTGATGCCCAAGAAATATACCCGGGAGGACCAACACCCGGGAGACGAGGTGGAGGTGTTTGTCTATCTGGACCAAAGCGACCGTCTCGTGGCCACGACAGAGCGCCCCTATGCCGAGGTGGGACAGTTTGCCTACCTGCGCGTGGCCTGGACCAACCGCTACGGAGCCTTCATGGACTGGGGGCTGACAAAAGATCTCTTTGTGCCGTTCAGCGAGCAACGGCATCATTTCATGAAAGACAAATCCTACCTTATATATATATACATCGACGACCAGACGGGACGCATTGTGGGCACATCGAAACTGGACCGCAACCTGTCAACCGACTTTCCTGACGTTAAAGACGGCGACGAAGTGGATGTGCTCGTGTGGAAAAAGACCGACCTGGGCTTCAAGGTCATCGTCAACAATGCCTACGAAGGCCTCATCTACGACAGTGAAATCTTCCGCCCCGTCACAATCGGACTGCGCCTGCAGGCCTTCGTGAAAAACGTGCGCCCCGACGGCAAAATAGACATTATCCTGCAACACAGCGGAAGGCAACTTGTCGATGACATATCGGAACAACTCATTGCTACTCTCGAAGCCAACGGCGGTTTCCTGCCCTACGGCGACCATACACCGCCCGAAATCATTGCCAAAGAGTTTCATATCAGCAAAAAAGCCTTTAAACGCACCCTCGGCGCACTCTACCGGCAACACATCGTCACCATCACGCCTGAGGGCATCCTGCTCAACGCCACCGACTGAACTGAAAGCGCACACAGAATGGTCACAAGGGCCCACTTTGTGTCCTTTTTTCCCTTTTTCTTTGTTCATGCACCGGTTTTTTATTATTTTTGCACATCAATAGTCAATATTGTGCACATCATAAAACGAAATTTCATCACCCGCTACATCCTGCTGGCCCTCGTTCTGCTGGGCCATCAAGGGTGTGACCTCATAGAATACCATCCCTACGACGCACGTCTGGAAGGCCCGTTACACATGACCGCCTCCATGACCGCACGCATTGTAGAGCAGTGCGCCGGTAAGGACACCCTGCGTTTTGCCCACATCAGCGACACCCAGCGCTGGTATGACGAAACGAAAGAACTCGTCAGAGCCATCAACCGCCGTGGTGACATCGACTTCGTCATCCACACAGGCGACCTCTCTGACTTCGGGCTCACCAAAGAATTCGTGTGGCAGCGCACCATACTCAACGGCCTCGACATGCCCTGGGTCTGTGTCATCGGCAACCACGACTGCCTGGCCACGGGCGAAGACGTTTACCACACCATGTTCGGCGACGACAACTTCAGTTTCAACGCCTCCTTTGCCCATTTCACCTGCATCAACACCAATGCGTTCGAATACGACTATTCCGCCTCTATCCCCGACTTCAACTTTATCAAGCACGACATCTCAGCCGTGCCCGACAGCATCAGCCAGACCATCGTAGCCATGCACGCCAGGCCTGGCTCCGAGCAATTCAACAACAATGTGCTCGACTACTTTGCCCAAATGCTGAACAACTATCCCGGGCTTGCCTTCTGCATCTGCGGCCACGACCACCACACCGAAGTGCTCCACCCCTTTGACGACGGTGTTCCTTACTACGAATGCGGCAGTGCCAAAACGCGCACTTACATTGTCTATACCCTCACACGCGATTCTTTCACTTATGAAGCCGTTGAAATATAGCCTGCCGCTCCTGCTCCTGGCCCTGTTCGCCGTGACTGTCAGTGCCTCCGACTGGCCTGCAGACGATAAAATCCGTCTGATTGCCATCAACGACAGTCTGCTCACCGATACCCCCGACTCTGTGGCCGTAGAAGACTTTGACTCTCTTCAAAACCGTTCCTCACGTTACGAACGCATCGTGCGCCGCTACCATAAATTCTGGATGGGCATGGTGCCCAGTCATATCAAAGTGCAATACGCAGGCAGCATCGGACTATTCTCCATCGGCATGGGATGGCACTACGGCGGCCGCCAGCACCGCAAATGGGAAACCGACCTGCAATTCGGCTACCTGCCCCGCTACCACCGGCGCACCGGCAACTTCATCCTGACCGCCCGCGAAAGCTACATTCCCTTCCGGGTCCGGCTGGGCGACAACCTCGACATTGAGCCCCTCTCCTGCGGACTTTTCTTCAGCAGCATATTCGGCGAGGAATACTGGCGCGAACAGCCCTCGCGCTACCCACGGAAGTATTATGGTTTCTCCACCTCAATACGGGCCAACGTATTCATAGGCCAGCGCCTCCGCTTCGGCATCCCCTCCAGTGTGCGTAAACGCAACAACAGCCTCACCGCCTACTACGAGCTCAGCGCCAGCGAGCTCGACCTCATCAGTTTCAGCACAAACCGCTGGGTCTCCCTCTGGGATATCCTCAGTCTCTCAGTCGGCATCAAGTTTGACCTGTTCTAATTCTTCAAATAAATCAACGACCGGCCCTGCAAGCTTTTGCTTGCAGGGCCGGTCCTTTTTGTTCTCAGGCAACGGCCAGAAAAAGTCAAACAAACGGTGACGCTTAAATGACGACAGCGGTGCCGCTGGTGGCGACCATGAGCATAGAGCCGTTAGACCCGATGGTCTCGTAGTCGACGTCGATACCCACGACGGCGTTGGCTCCCATGGCACGGGCACGCTCCGCCATTTCCTGCATCGAGGTGTCCTTGGCTTCAATCAGCACCTTTTCATAGGCAGCAGAGCGGCCTCCGACAAGGTCGCGGATGCCAGCAAAGATATCTTTCAAAATGTTAGCACCGATAATGGTTTCACCTGTCACCACACCCTTGTATTCACGGATGGTGTGACCTTCAATCTGCGGGGTTGTTGTCAGTAACATAATTATCTTAGTAAAATATTTCAGATGTTATTTCCATCCGGTGGGGTTTTGCCGCTACCGATATTTGCCGCTGAGAATCTTCTTGATCAAACCAACCACAGCCGGCCTGTAGCTGTCCGCGTCCATCGATTCAAGGGTACGCCTCAGTTCCTCCGACAACTCGGGATAGAATTGACACATGCGGAAGGCCAGTTTCATGCAGAGAGCCTGCACGCCGGGAGGCTCGCCCACACTGGCCATGTGCTCCAGGCAGAAATCCAGGAAGTCGGTTCGCAAGGTGTGTTTCTGCATCTTCATACGTTCAATGATACCAAGCGTCAGCCTTCTCACCGACGTATTCCCCGTCTGCATGGCAAGGTCTGTCAACGCGTCGAACAATACCTGAAGTTCCGCCAATTCCCTGTCGCTGGCCTTGGTCAGTCCCCACAGGGCGCTCCTCGCCACCCGATGGTCTGCATCGAACACATATCTACGTGTGAAACCACGGAAATCTCCCAGGGCCTTCACCTCTTGGTAAATCTCCCGCGCACCACCCTCGCTGAAGGTCTGTTGCAGTCTTTCTCGCGTTATTGGCATACGGCACTACAAATGTACGCAATTCGCTAATGACGGCCAAACGATTTGTTGAAAAAGCATTTACAAAAAAGACCGGAAACCCGATGATTTCTCATGAGTTTCCGGACAGATCAATGTTAACCATATTTATTGGGTGCCCGGTGGGACTCGAACCCACGACATTCAGAACCACAATCTGACGCTCTAACCAACTGAACTACGGGCACCATCAAGGGTACTTTCCGAAAAAAGCGATGCAAAAGTACAACTTTCCGGCGGTTCGGCCAAACTTTTTGGTATTTTTATTCCCGTGCCGCCGTTTTTTCTCGTTTTCCGGCGCAGGACGTTTACGAATCACGCTTCTGTCAATGCGGGCGACGCGCCAATGAAAGACTAACTCCGTTTTCGGACGCACTAAATCGGATTTAGGAAAAACCGACTGCGTTTTCGTTCCGCCGTTAGGCAGCTGCTTCCTGTGCGGGACGGATGGCGTTTTTTTATGGGCTTTTATTTTGCGTTCTCAATAAGTTGCATTAATTTTGCTGAGATTAATGCATTGCTGCCGCTTCGGTTGCAGCCGTGCGTAACCGTCTACAGTGATGAAGAAAGCGCTCTGCTGGCTATTGCTATTCGTTGCCGGGGTGTCTGCGGTGCAGGCAGCCGACGACGGTGGGCTCGACATGGGTTACAACACGTCGTGGACAGCCCGCATATTCTATAATCCGGGGCGCGGTTTCGACAACAGTTGGCCGCAACTGTGCCAAGCCCGCGAGGGAGATGTCTATACGGTGAGTCTGCCTTATGCCACGGCGCAGCAGTGGCAGGCGCAGGTGCAGTTTAAGACCCCCGTGACGCTGATGAAGATGCACACCTACCGCCTGACGCTGGTAGCCAAAACGCTGTCGGGCGACCCCTGCCCCATGACGGTGGTGCTGGCCGAAAACGAGAACGACCAAGTCAGGGCGGCCTACCTGGAGACGGTGGCCAACGGCGACACGGTGGTGATAGACGACATCGCGGGGACGGACATCGCCGACATGAAGCTGTGGTTCGACTTCGGCGGCAACAGCCAGGGGACCAAGGTGGAGATTTCGGGCATTTCGCTGGTGGACAAAAACAATTCGGTGCCGGAACGGTGGGTGGGCTCGGTATATTACACCCAGTGCTACTATGCCCCCGGCGGACAGCGCACGGCCGACCCCGACATTGAGGGCACGGTGCCGTCGCTGGCCTGGACGTTGCCCGATTTCAAGGACTCGGCGTGGGAAAAGGCCGAGATGCCCATCGGCAACAGCGGTTTCATCGACGTCGTGAGAACCATTTGGCAGGGCAGTCAATACAACAACTACTGGATTCGCCGCAACTTTACGCTGGACGAGGTAAAGAGCACCTCACGCTATATGCTCGATGTGCTCCACGACGACACGTATGCCATCTACGTGAACGGCCATCTCATCGATGAGGCCGACGACTGGACCATCGGCAAGGAAGCCATCCACTTTGAAATACCCTACTTGTTCCTCAAGCAAGGCAACAACGTGATAGCCGTGTATCAGCAGCAGAATGTGGGCGGCAAATTCTTCGACTGCGGACTGACCGTCACTCCCGACTATTACGATGAATCTGACGATGTCAATCCGGCTGAGGCCCTTGTGGCCAACGAAATCCAAGTGGCCAACATCGACCGCTTCATCGACCACTCGTTCAACTACGGTGCCTGGTTGGAACTATACAACACCACCGACAAGACCGTGAATCTGGGCGGGCTCTACCTCAGCGACGACCCGGACTACCCTACCAAGTACATGATACCCATGAACTACGGCACGGTGAAGCCCCATGGCTATGCCACCCTGTTTTTCGACCACAACGCCGCCGACGGCACTTACGGCCCTACGGCCAACAAGCAGGTGCGCTTCAATCTGGACGATGCCGGCGGCACCATCTATGTGGCAGACAACGCAGGCAAAGTATTCATCGAACAAGACTATCCTCCCTCCGTGTCACGCTGCTCCTATGCCCGCCAAACCGACGGCACGGGCGAATGGGCACTCACCGGAGAACCTACACCCGGCGCTTCAAACAACAGCAGCGACTTCTCTGACGAACGCCTTGACGCCCCGCAACCCGACACCGATTCGCGGCTGTTCATTGAACCCTTTACCGTCAACGTGACCATTCCCGAGGGAGCCACCCTCAGATACACCACCGACGGCTCCACTCCCGTCGAGTCAAGTCCGGTAAGCGCCGACGGCGTGTTCCAAATCAGCAGCACCACCCCCCTGCGCCTGCGGCTGTTCCAAAAAGGTTGCCTGCCCAGCCCCGTGACCACCCGCAGCTACATCCGGCGAGACAGGGACTACTATCTGCCCATACTGTCCATCAACACCGCGCACGACAACCTCTACGGCGACTCCATCGGTGTCTATTGCCAGGGAGTGAACGGGGTGACGGGCCATGGGAACAATTCGGTGCGCAACAACCTGAACATGGACTGGGTGCGGCCTGTCAACATGGAATACATCACCGCTGACAACCGGATGGTCATCAACCAGGAAGCCGAATTCGGCATTATCGGCGGTTGGAGCCGACTCTATGCCCCCAGTTCGTTCCGACTGAAGGCCAAGGCTATCTACGAAGGGAACAAATCGTTCAACTACCCGTTCTTCCACACCAAGCCCTACAACAAATACAAGGAACTGCTGGTGCGCAACGGTGGCAACGACAACGATTCCAAAGCCCACGGACGCATCAAAGACGCCATCATCCAGCAAACGCTCTCGACGAGCGGCGTCTATGTGGATTGCCAGGCCCTGCAACCCACCCACGTCTTCTTCAACGGCCAGTACATCGGCATGCTCAACCTGCGCGACCCAAGCAACAAGTACTTCGCCACGGCCAACTACGGCTACGACAAGGACTTCATGGACGCCTTCGAATACTCTAACGGCTATTTCCAGAAAGCCGGTGACAACAAAGCATACAACGAATGGGTCAGTCTGGCAGCCAATGCTTCCGACGAAGCCACCTACGATGTATTGCGCGACCGGGTGGACATGGACGAATACATCAACCACGCCGCGGCCATGACATATATCGGTTCCTCCGACTGGATTTG
The DNA here is from genome assembly GCA_017940565.1 of Bacteroidaceae bacterium. Classification (GTDB taxonomy): domain Bacteria; phylum Bacteroidota; class Bacteroidia; order Bacteroidales; family Bacteroidaceae; genus UBA6382. Next base: position 29,279 of record JAGAYH010000015.1, read on the forward strand.
CAACAATAACAACCTGAAAGGCTTCCGTTCGCGTCCCGACGGCAAGTTCCACATTGTGCTCTTCGACGTGGACTGGGGCTTCAAGAACGCCCAGGGCCTCTCCACCCTTATGGGCAGCAACGCCAACGACTACATCCGCACGTTCAAGAACATGATGAAAAACGCCCGCTTCAAGCGCCAGTTCATCGACAGCTATTGCCTCATGCACGGCAGTGTATTCACCCCGGAGCGCTCCAAAGCCGTCGGCGACAGCCTGGCCCGCCTCTTTGAACCTGCTCTGGCCTTTGAGGGAAAGCAGCCGTGGACATCGTACAACGAACTCGTGCCAAACATGACTGACGAAAGCCGGCGTGAACAGCACATTCAGGCTCTGCGAAACACCATGGGGCTTGGCCAGGGCATGCACGTGAAGCTCTCGGCCAATATCCCTGAAGCCCAGCTGCGTGTAAACTCTCTTAACGTGCCTCTCAACCGTTTCGACGGCACACTCTTCGCCCCCGTCACGCTCGAAGCCTCGGCTCCCGCAGGCTACAACTTCGCCGGATGGCAGACCAACAAGAGCGTGTCTCTCATTTCTTGGGGCGATGCCTGGAATTTCTGGGACAAGGGCAGCCTCGACCTCGTTGTCTGGGCCGATGTTGACAATAGCAACAACTGGACGCTTGGCCATGCTCCCATTGGCTACGGCAAGAGCGACATAGCCACAACGACTCAAGCCAATCTGCCCTGTTACTACTTCCAAAAAAACGTCACCTTCGACGATGAACCGGAAAACGCCGTGGCCATCACCCTCAACTACGTGGCCGACGACGGTTTCATTGTCTATGTCAACGGCACAGAGGCCGCACGCCACCTCATGCCGGAGGGCAGGCCCGGCTACGACACCTTCGCCACCGACTACGCTCCGGGCAATCCCGACAGAGGCAGCATCACCCTGCCAAAATCGCTCTTCCGCAAGGGCGAAAACATCATCGCCGCCGAAGTGCACAACAACAAGCTCGCCTCCACCGACATCTATTGGGACGCACAGCTCATTCTGAAAACGACATCGGGCGAAACCTTCGCCACCGAGCGCACCGTCACTCTTGCCACCGATGCCGACCAGACCCTGACCGCCGTGTTTGAGCCCATTGACTCGATATACCGGCGTTATGCAGGCGCCACGCCCATCATAATCAATGAAGTCAGTGCTGCCAACGCCATCTATGCCAACGACCACTACAAGCGCAACGACTGGTTGGAGCTCTACAACACCACCGCCGACACCATCGACATCAATGGCATGTATCTCTCCGACGACATCGACAACCGCACAAAATACCGCATCCGTGCCGACGCCGTCAGCACCCTCATCCCGCCCCACGGCCATCTCATCGTCTGGGCCGACCAGCTCGACCCGCTCCGCCAGCTGCATGCCGGCTTCAAACTGGGCAATCGCGACGGCGAGTGCGTCATTCTCACCGCCGGTGACCTGTCGTGGAGCGACACCCTGCGCTACGTGCCCCACACGGGTGAAGAAAGCGTGGGCCGCTATCCGGACGGCGGCAAAAGGGTCTTCCGCATGACGCGCCCCACCCCTGCTGCCGCCAATCAGCTCACCACCTACGCGACCTGGCTCTACGGCAACGATACCGATTTCGACCCATCTTCGGTTGAAGGCATCGCCACGACAACTGCAGGCCGGAGTCCCGTTGCAGAAACCCACTGGTACTCCCCCAGCGGCCTGCGTCTGACAGCACCGCAGCGCGGCATAAACATCGTGAAATCCATACACGAGGACGGCACCGTCACCACGCGCAAAGTGGTGGTGAAATAGCCGGACGCAACAGACGGACCGCGTCTCAGAAAACGGCCCTTGGGTTTTACAAATCGGACTTGTAATTCACGAAAACGGATTTAGTCTGCACTAAATCCGTTTTCGTTTTTCAGAAACAATACGTCAGGGCCGCCACGAGCCCGACGGCCATGACTTCAGCCAAGAAACAGACGCGCAGGCTTGTGGGCAGGTCGCCGTCTGTGAGCGGACGCGGATTGTCACCAATGTAGGGTTTCACCACGGGGCGGCCGAAATAGTCGTGAGTACCTCCGAACCGGCAGTCAAGGCAAGCCGCCAGCGCCGCCTCGGGCCAGCCGCTGTTGGGCGAGGCATGGCAGGGGCCGTAGTGCCGGACAAAGGCAAGGAGGTGGCGGAAGCCTTTACGGCGAGCCTTACCGCAAAGGGCCAACAGCGTGTAGGCCACAATCATAAGCAAGGCCGTGAGACGTGCAGGGATGTAGTTGGCCACATCGTCCTGCCGGGCCGACCAGAAACCGAACTCACGGTATCGCGGCGTGCGGTAGCCCAGCATGGAGTCGAGCGTATTGACCATTTTATACGCCACCATGCCCGGCACGCCCAGCAGGAGGAACCAGAAGAGAGGGGCCACCACACCGTCGGAGAGGTTCTCGGCCAAAGTTTCAAGAGCCGCCGTGCGCACCTCGTTTTCCGAAAGCACCGCCGTGTCACGTCCTACGATGCGGGCCACCCTGCGCCGCCCTGCGTCGAGTCCGCGCCTGAGAGCACTGAACACCTCGCGCACTTCATACCGCAACGTGCGGCCGGCCAAGGAGTAAAACACCAGAACCGCGGCAACGGCCATCTTCAGCCATGAATACGGTGCGAGCAGGTGCAACAGGAGCCAGACGGAAACATAGGCCAGCACCACGCTGACAATGGCCAGCACGGCCCCCTTGGCCCTACGGCAGCGACCGTGGTTCAAGCGGTGTTCACCAAACGCTATCCACCGTCCGAAGGCCACTACCGGATGGGGCAAACGGGCAGGATCGCCGAAAAGCAGGTCGGCCACCCAGCCTAAGACAACCGACAAACTATTCACAGGTATCATGGCCGGTGCTTAGGGTTTTCTTAATAGCGGCAACCAGTTCGTCATTCTCGGCAGGCGTTTGCACGGCTATGCGAAAATGGGCCGGCGTGAGTCCATGAAAATTGGATGCGTCACGAATGAGTATGCCATGGTCCTGAGCCAAGCGTTGTTTCAAGTCAGCTGCCGTGCCACGGAGAAGACGGCAAAGGAGGATATGCGTGTCGGAGGGATGCACCCCGATGCCACCCACCTGCTGCAATGCCTGAGCCACACGCTCGCGTTCTTGCAGCAAGGCGGCAAGGGGCAAGGCGTATTGGTTGCGATGAGCCAAAAGATACAAGGCCGCTTCCTGAGCCAGGCTGTTGACACTCCAGGGCATCTGCAACCCACGCAAACGGCCGGTGAGCGTCTCGGGAGCCGTGATATAGCCAATGCGCAGACCGGGAACGGCAAATTCTTTCGTCATGGAATGAATCATGACTACGTTGGGCAAAGCCACAGCCTCGGCAGCGCTCACCAGAGGCTCGGGGGTGAAAGGCGCATAACTGGCATCGATGACAAAGACAGTATCGGGATGTTCTCGTATACAATCGGTCAGAACGTCGCGCTCCAGCACCGTACCCGTGGGGTTGTTGGGATTGCACAGCCAGAACATGTCGCTGCATCCCTGCCACTCAGCCAAACCGTTGACATGGCAGAGCCTATGCCCATGGACGCGGCAGGCATCGGCATATTCGGCAAACGTTGGCGAGAGAATGGCCGTCCGACTTCCACGGAAAGCCTGCGCCACCAGGTAAATGGCCTCTGTGGCTCCGCTGGTGACCATGACATGACGGGAAGAAATCCCCAACATGGCCGCAACGGTCTGCTCCACACGGACAGGCGAAGGCTCGGGATAGTTCTTTACCGAATGAAGACAGCGGGCCAGATGGGCAAACAGGGGCTCGTGATTGAAATGGTTATAGACATTCGAACTGAAATTGATGCGAATGTCCGGATAATTGAATACGTCGTCGCCGTGACCGTTTATCATAATTTTTTAGTTTACTAATTCAGAGGATTACTATAACTCATTATTTTGTACAAGCGAGGTATATCAACATATTGCCGCACATGGGCAGCCAATTTGTCGTATTGATTCTCACGGAAGGACTCCACATTCATTTTTGGCGTCACATGGTTTGCCGACTTCAGAATATAATCGATGACAACCGGGTTGTCAAGGCATCCGTGTATGTAAGTTCCGATACAATTGTTCTTGATGACAAAAGGCTCTGAAGCCGTGGACCGGCCTTGGTGGATTTCGTAACCTTTGCAACGTACTCCCTGAAAAACAAATTCGACCTGTCGCGTCGTTTTCTCCGGAGTCATGGTTGTATCAATGGGCAACAGTCCCAAACCGGGCAGTGAGGTCAGCGAACCTTCGACCCCGTCGGGGTCACTGACCGTATGGCCCAGCATCTGAAAGCCGCCGCAAATGCCGACTACGGTTTTTCCCCTTGCATGTTCGCGCAGTATGGCACCGGCCATGCCGCTCCGCCGCAATTCATACAAGTCATCAAGCGTGGCCTTGGTGCCCGGCAGGACAATAATGTCGGCTTGGGCCAAATCGTCGGGGTTGGCCGTATAGAAAAGAGTGACACGTCCATCACGCTCCAAGGTGTCGAAATCGGTGAAGTTGCTCAGATGATGAAGAAGCACCACGGCAATTTTTTTGCAGCCCTGCATCTTTCCGGAGACCTGTGCCCCTTTCACTTTCCTTTCGAGAACAACGCTGTCTTCAGCATCTATTGCAATGTCGTGGAAGGTTGGAACAACGCCCAAGACCGGAACGCCACAAATATCCTCAAGCATCTGCCGACCTTCGCTGAACAGACGCATGTCACCCCGGAATTTGTTTACGATGATTCCACGGATGAGTTGCCTGTCCTCTGGCCGTTGCAAGGCAATACTTCCGTAGCACGAAGCAAACACGCCTCCGCGGTCGATGTCGGCCACCAGGATGACCGCCGCACCGGCATGACGCGCCATTGACAAGTTTACCAGGTCGGTGTCGCGGAGATTGAGCTCCGAGATACTGCCGGCACCTTCCAGAACGATGGGATTATATTGGCTTTGCAGGCGGTCGAAGGCCTCACACACCGCTTTGCGCAACACTTCCTGACGTTCCTTGCGAAAATAGTCGTAGGCCGAGCGGTTGCCAACGGGTTTGCCCAGGAGGACCACCTGCGTGGTGTGCTCTGAGTTTGGCTTAAGCAGGAGCGGGTTCATATCGGCGCAGGGTGGCAAGCCACAGGCTTCGGCCTGCACGGCCTGGGCCCGTCCTATTTCCAGCCCGTCGGGCGTGGCATACGAGTTGAGCGCCATGTTTTGCGCTTTGAACGGTGCCGGACGGTATCCGTCTTGCAGGAAAATGCGGCACAGGGCTGTTGACAGGATGCTCTTGCCGACATCACTGCCTGTGCCGGCCAACATGACAGGTCTTAGAGTTTCCATAATGCTTCCAATGTGGTTTCGGCCCAATACCAGTGGGTGTAACCGGCCAATACGTTTTTATATCTGTACAGTGGGGTGCCCACGGCCTCACCCCGGGCGGAGCGTTGCAGACAAAGCCGCCGTAAACCGGCTTGTGGCTGTTCTTCGCAGACGGAAGAGTAATGAAATTCGTGGCCACGGACAACTGTATTGCCTACTGTCATCTGCCGATAGCCCAAATGCAGCCTCGCATTGCGCATAGTGGCCCGAAGGGGCAGGACACCGCACATGGCTCTTCCGTCTATGTCGCGGCAAAGGAACATGAAACCGCCGCACTCTGCAAACACGCGGCCGCCGTCTTCGGAATAGTCGTATATCGACTGGCGCATACTTTCGTTAGCCTCCAGTCTGTCGGCAAACAGTTCGGGATAGCCTCCCGGAAGATAGAGTCCGTCACACGGCGGCAACATCTGGTCGCGAAGAGGCGAGAAATAGACCACTCGGCACAGCTGTGCCAAAGCATCCACATTGGCTTTGTAAATGAAGTTGAACGCTTCGTCGTTAGCTATGGCTATTGTCATCGTCCTGTTGTGTCTTTATGGTTGTAAGCAATCGGTCCACGTCCACATGGCGTTCTATTTCTTCAGCCGCAGAAGTTATCAGGCGTTCCATCTGTGCCTGCTCCTGAACCGTAAGTCCCAAATGGCGGCTGGGAACCGTCAGTTGTGCATTGCGAGACAAGTATCCGAAGCACTCTGCGCCGGCATCGCCGCAAGCCTGCCGGAGCATGTCGTACTGGCGTTCGGAGGCCACAAAGTTAAAGACCACACCGGCCAATTGCAGTTCGGGCCAAAAGTGGCGGAATCCGTAAATGAGCGGAGCAACACTGTATGCCACCGACTGGGCACTCACTAACAGCAGTACGGGCAGCTTCAGGAGCGTCGCCACTTCGGCCGCGCTGCCACGGGCACCGTCGTAGCCGTCGAATAGTCCCATGGCCCCTTCGGCCACACGCACATCGGCCCCGCGGCCATAGCGGTCGAAGAGTGCTCTTACGTGTTCCGGCGAAGCCATAAAGGTATCCAGGTTGACGGAAGCGACACCCGAGGCCTGACGGTGGTACAGGGGATCTATATAGTCGGGACCGCACTTGAAAGGCTGCACTTTCAAACCACGATGACGTAACACGCGCAGCAGACCTGCCGTAAACGTGGTTTTGCCACAGCCTGAAGCCGCAGCACCTATCAGAACAGAGCGACACATAGCGACAAATAGAATAAGATTTCAGTGACTATGAACGTTGCACCGCAGCAGTCGCCGGTGTATCCCCCGATACGGCGGTGCATCAGCAGGAACAGCACCCCTGCTCCCGCCATAGGAAGCAGCAAGGCCTGTAAGAAAATCCGCGCACCGGGCACACCATCCGGTGCAAACACGCTGAAAAGCAACAGCGGCAGCACGCCAAGCACCAGGCTCGCCACGCGCTCTGCGAGAGGGGTCGTGGCATACACCAGTTTGTTCTTAGCCTCACTTTCGCTGCGAGCATAGGGCAGGAAGTACACTATGGTTGAACTGATCCATTTGCTCAGAGAGTCGGCAATCACGAAAACGAGCGGCGACCAGCCTGCTTCGAGCAACGACGTGAGACTGTTGAAGAAGACCAAAGCATACAGCGTCAACCCAAGTACGCCATAGGTGCCGATGTGCGAGTCTTTCATTATTTTCAGTACGCTCTGCCGGTCGCCACCACCGCCGAAGCCGTCGCAGAAGTCAGCAAAGCCGTCTTCATGGAGTGCTCCCGTCAGGACCACACGGGCCGTCATGGCTAGCACTACGGCCATACCTGCCGGCAGGCCCGTTTCAAGAGCGCCCCAGGCCACAAGGGCCATCACGCCGCCCGTGAGCCAGCCGGCCAAGGGCCACAAGGGTACCAGGCCCTCGAAGTATTCGCGTTCCACCTTGACGATGCGCCACAGCGGAAGCCGCGTGAAGAACATCAGGGCCGCCACGATGCGTTTAAAAGTATTTCGTAATGTTGGCATGACTGAAATTGTCCATTTCGTTAAACATTTTGACGGCCGAAACCACGATGGGGTATGCACAAAGGGCCCCGGTGCCCTCGCCAAGCCGCATGTCCAGGTGCAGCAGCGGTTCTGCGCCCATGGCATCGAGCATTAGCTTGTGGCCGCCTTCGTCGCCCTGATGGCCAAAGACGGCATAGTCCTTCACGGCCGCGTCCATCTGTGAAGCAGCCAGCATACAGGCCGTCATGATGAAACCATCGACCAGGACAATCATCTTCTCCTCGGCCGCATGCAGCATGGCACCGATGGCAGCCGCCATTTCGAAGCCCGCAAAGTGGCGTATCGTATCCGTCACCCCGGTATAGTCGCCGGCATGGTCACGCTTCAGGGCCTCAAAACGCGCGAGAGAGTCTTCAAGCACGGACAACTTGTGACGTATGCCGGCATCGCCCAGGCCACTGCCCGCCCCCACACATTTGACCAGGGGAATGGCGGTGAACAAATGCATCAGAATGCTCGACGGCGAGGTATTTCCCACCCCCATTTCGCCAATTCCTATCACATTGCATCCCTCGGCCCGGCAGGCATCCACCTGTTCCGCGCCCACTTGCAGGGCCTGAGCCCACTCCTGACGGCTCATGGCCGCTTCGTAGCGAAAATTGCGCGTGCCAAACCCTATCTTGCGCGACACAAAACGGATATCGTCCGCACTATCTCCGATATAGTCCGCACTATCTCCGATATAGTCCACCCCGACATCCACCACGCGCAGTTGGAAGCCATGTTGCCGGCACAGTACATTGACCCCGCCGCCACCGAGGCAGTAGTTACGCATCTGTTGTCTCGTCACTTCGCGCGGCGAAGCCGAAACACCCTCACGCTCAATCCCGTGGTCGCCGCCGAAAAGCAGATGACAAGGACGGATAAGCCGGGGATGGAGCGAATGTTGTATCAAAGCCACTTGCATAGCCAGCGTTTCCAGACGGCCGAGCGAACCTTTGGGCTTGTTCAGGTTGTCGAGCTTGTCTTGTATGGCCGGCATCAAATTTCTGTCAACAGGTTGTATCATGTCTTTATCTTGTTTCAGAGTTCTTTTACTTTATCTTCACGGGAATGCCACAGGCCATGAAATAGACTTCATCGGCCCGGGCGGCCAGGTACTGGTTGAACCATCCCAACAAATCGGTGAAACGGCGCTGCAAGTCATTCGCACTCGTTCCGCCCAGCCCAATCTCGTTGGTCACAAACAGGAATGTGGCCTCCTGAGCCGTAAACCGGTCAAACTCCCCGCGCATTTCCTCAAGCACGGCATCCACGTCGCAACAGCCCGTTCCGCCTTCCTCACGGGCAAATTTGCTGAAATAGTTGGTGGCCCACAGGGTGCAACAGTCTATCAGCACCACACGGCCCGACACATCGTGGGAACTCAGGTGAAATTCCTCTTCTATATTCGTCCATTCCGGACCACGCCGCTGCTGATGACGGCGCACGCGCTCGGCAAATTCGTCATCCCACACATGAGCCGTGGCCATATAGACAGGATGGTCCGACAAGGTCAGCGCCAACCGCTCGGCAAATTGGCTCTTGCCCGAGCGCTGGCCTCCGGTGATTGCAATAATCCGTTTCATAACAGTTTTTTAACGTCAGTAAGTTCTACAATGATGTAAGCGACTGGCTGCGGGGGCACAAAATCGTGCTGCCAGCGGTTGAAAAGCATGGCATCGATGCCCGCACGCAGGGCACCGAGCATGTCGGTGTCGAAGTTGTCGCCGATGACCAGCGTGGTGGCGACAGTTGCCCCCGTCCTCCGCAACGCTTCCCCGAAGAAACGCGCGTCGGGCTTCTCCACACCCACGTCTTCACTGGTTATAAGCGTGGAAAAGTTGGCCGACAGCCCCGTCAGTTCGAGCTTTTCCCGCTGCTCGGCCGTACTACCGTTCGTGCAGACGTGCAGACGGTAGCCACGGTGCTTCAGATAGTCCACCATGTCTGCCGCTCCCGCCACACACACGTCGGTATCAGGCGAGCCTGCGTCCTCAGTGGCCAGCCGACAGGTATCGTATAGCGTGTTGTCCAAATCGATAAAGATGTCCGAATACTTGTGTTTCATTTTCTACGCAACAAGATGGTCAGTGCGACGGGGGCTCCGATGAGAGCCGTCACGGAATTGACAGGCAGCGCACCCGCCATGCCCGGCAGCCGGGCAATGAGATTACACACCAGGGCCAATGCCGCACCGGCGAAGAGCGTGGCAGGAAGCAGCGTGCGGTGGTCGGCCGTGGCAAAAAGGCCCCTGCTGATGTGGGGAACAGCCAAGCCGAGGAACATGATTGGGCCGCAATAGGCTGTCGTGATGGCCGTGAGAATGCCTGCGGAGCTGATGATGAGCATGCGCGCCCTGCGGATGTTCAAGCCCAGGTTGGCTGCATAGCGCTCGCCCAACAGAAGGGTGTTGAGGGGTTTTGCCAACAACATGGACAATGGGCAGAGCAAGGCCATCAGACTTACGAAGACACGCACTTGTCCTCCCGTGACGCGGGCAAAGGAGCCGAGCCCCCAAATGACGTAAGCGCGTATGTCTTCTTCATTGGAAAAGTATTTCAGCACGCCTACGATGGCGCTGGCTATGTATCCGATGAGCACACCTACGATGAGCAATGTGGCGCGTCCCTCAACCTTGCGCGAGAGCCAGACCATCAGCATCATGGCCAGCAGAGCGCCCGCTATGGCTGCGACGGTCAGCGCCGTATTGCCCACCACGCCGAAGCGTGACAGGACGTGGCCACCAAACGCTCCGCTCATCAGTACGACAAAAGCCACTCCTAAGCTGGCGGCACTGCTTACCCCAAGCACAGACGGCCCGGCCAAGGGGTTTTGAAAGACGGTCTGCATCTCCAGTCCTGCCACCGACAGGCCAGCTCCGCAGGCTATGGCCGTAAGTGCCTGCGGCAGGCGCGTGTTGAGGACTATGTTGGTGAACACTTCGTTGTCGGAGCCCTGGCCAAAGAGTATGCCCGCCACTTCGCCCAATGGGATGGGCACGGAACCTACCATGAGATTCACGATGGCCAGCACGACAATGCTCAGGACTAAAATCAGCATTTTCATTGGCTTATCTGTTTTTAATCAGTTTCACTTCCAGTTCGCCCGAGGGGAACACCTGGCGGCAATGCATCAGACACAGGCTGCGCAGTGACTCGAAAAACGCCGGCGGCATCAGTTCCCACAACTCGCGGGCGAGAGTTATTTTATTGACAATGGCTTCAGCGTGTTCCACTCCGGCCGATGCGGCCACCCGGGTGAGGAACGTCTTGTTCATAGTGACTTGGTGGGAATGTGTGTTCAGATGTCCTTCGGCCAGTTTCACGGCTTTGCCTATCATGATGCCCACTATCACACGACGGAAGCCCAATGACTCGCAACGACGCAGGGCATCGCCGATAAAATTGCCGTAATGCACCACGCGCAATTCGGGATTGTCGGCCCGAAGGGCGTCTTCTCCCTGTTTGCCCGAGACCAGGCCCACCGCATCGCAGCCTATGGCCCTGGCAACCTGCAGTTCACGGCCGATGCTCTCGATGAACGCTTCATTGGAAAGGGGATACACGATGCCCGAGGTGCCTATGATGCTGATTCCGTCCCTTACGCCCACCCGCTCGTTGAAGGTGCGCCGGGCTATCTCCCGCCCGTTCTCAACGAAAACGGATATATTCGCGTCCATATCCGATATAGATTTCACTATCTCCGACATCATCCGGCGCGGAACGGGATTGATAGCCGCCTCTCCCACTTTCAGGCCCAGGCCGGGCAGGGTGACCACGCCCACACCCTTGCCCCGGAGGAAACGGATGCCTTCATGCCGGCCGGGTATCAGTTCCACACGGGCCGTAATGCGGCATCCGCGCGTCACGTCAGGGTCGTCGCTGAAATCTTTCAGCACACTGGCTTCAGCCCATCGGTGCCCGCCTTCCTCAACCGTGCGGACACTGTCGACGGCAACGGTTATGACTTCCGAATCGGGCAGTTCCACGTCCACTTCGTCATACTCTACGCCTTCCATCAGGGCCAGTGTGGCGGCCTTGACGGCAGCTGTGGCAACGGTGCCCGTAGTCAGTCCCGTGTGGAGCGGGAAAAAGTCCGGCACCGCCCGCTCTATGGCGCGACGGAGCCCGTGCATGCCGGCAACGGTCTGACAACAGTCCTTGCAAGAGAAATAGTCCAAATAGTTTGGAGCCTTCAGCACGAATATCTGCAAACCTAATTCCGATGCAGCCCTGACTTTGGCTTCAAAACCACCGCTGTCGCCACTCTCTTTCGTCACTATGGCATCGCACCGGACCTCTCTCATCAGCGCCAGTTCCTCCTCGAATGTGGGCAAGGCACCGGACGGATTGTAAAAGACGAGCTTGCTTTCAGGGAAACCCCACGCTGCCGCACGCGCCAGGCTCTCCTGGCGCGGCAGAATGCGGAAAAACGTTTCGTGACTCCGCCAATAGTCTTTCAATTTCCCGATAGTGTTCACGCCGGAGAGAGCCAGAAGCCGACGCGGGCCACTATGGTTCAACTGATCCACAAGTTCATCGTAGCTGGAACACCATACGATGTCCCGGGACGACTGGTTCGACACGTCATAACGCCTCTGGTAGCGCACAACGGGCATGCCCGAGGCGGCAACACTGCGGTGCAACGCCTCGGCAAAGGGATGCGAGGCATCTACAATGAGCCGCACGCCCCGGTCTTTGCAAAAACGGATGATATCGTCGGACGTCATGGCACCGACAAGGCGCTTGCCATGACGCATGGGCACGTCCTGCATGTCACTCAACGTGGAATAATAAAACTCTTTCCCAGATTGATCACACACCTGGGCAGCCACGCGCCCTTCTGTCGTACCTCCGAAAACCAATATCATGACTGCGACGGACGGAACAGGTGAGCAAAATTCTTATCATAGAGCCGGCTCTCACCCTGACGGTTGTCAATGGCCTCGCCCACCACGATCATGGTGGTCAAACTGAGGTCGTTTTCTTCCACAATCCGCGCAAGGTCTTTCAACTGCCCGCGCAAGATGCGCTGCTGCGGCCATGTGAGTTTATGGCACACGGCTACAGGCGTCTCCGGCGGATATCCTCCCGCCAACAGTTCAGTTTGTACCTCGCGGGCCAGCGTTGCCGACAGGAAAATGCACATGGTGCTCTGGTGAGCGGCCAGCAGATGCAGTCTTTCAAGGTCCGGCACGGCCGTACGCCCGCTTCCGCGGGTAAGAATAATGGTTTGGCATTGCTCAGGTATGGTAAACTGGCTCCGCAACTCGGCAGCCGCAGCCAGGAAGCTGCTTATGCCTGGCGTGATATGGTAGCTCATGCCGTGGGAGTCGAAGAAGGCCATCTGCTCACTTATGGCTCCGTAGATGCAAGGGTCACCCGTGTGGAGCCGAACTACCAGACAGCCGCGGTCGTAATAGGTTTTCATCAGGTTCTGTTGTTCGTGCAAGGTCATATCCGCACTGCTGCGCACCGTAGCTCCGGGTTTGGCACATTCGGTGAGAGCTTTGGGTACAAGACTTCCGGCATAGAGTATCAGGTCGGCTTTCTCCAGAAATTTTCTTCCGCGTACGCTCACCAAATCCGGGTCACCGGGGCCGGCACCTACGATTTCGATGTGGCCGTGCTGCTTCTGCTCGGCAACGGCATAGGTGTAGTAACGGCCATCGACCGCTCCTTTCTGCTTTTCCACGATGAGCCGTTGCCCGTCTGCCATGGCCGAAGCCTCAGCCACGCTTCCGCTACCGGTAACTCCGGCCACCTTCTCGCTGGCATTGGGCACGGCGACGGCATCGAGGACTTCGGCCGGGTAAATATGGACTTGGGCTTGCGGCATCCGCTTACCGAGAACTGCCAGTACGGGTTCGTCGCGCTTCAGTTCAATGGTGTTGATACTGTTTACGGCTTCGGGAGAGATACCTTGTTCTTCCAGTTTCGCCAACAGCTCTCCGGCGGCGGCAAGCGGGAGTTGCTTCTGACAACCGAAACCCAAACGGAGACAACGCGGGATGTATTGGATGTCGGCTTCCGTTCGCAGACGATAGCTTACGGCGATGGTCAGTTCAAAATCGGTTTGCGATTGCCGGTAGTCATCGTACGAACGGAACACCGTGACATGCTCCGGACAGGTATGCAGCAACTGTCGTGTGTCGCGGTCATCCCATTCCAAGAGCAGCGCGGTGGGTCGGCCGCTGACAAACTTGGCTATGTTTCCATTCATTACAGCACGTTCCACAGGAACCATGCCCCACCCGAACTCCTGTGCCAGCGTGTCGAGAGGCCACAATCCGGCGTTATCGCTCTGAGTTGTGACCACGGCTTGTCCTCCGGTGATTTGCGCAATGCGGCGTGCCAGGTCGTTAGCTCCGCCCACGTGGCCGCTAAGCACGGGGATGACCCAACGGCCTGTGGTATCGACGCACACCACAGCGGGGTCGGTGTATTTATCACGGATGAGCGTCTGCAGTTTTCTCACACAGATACCCAGAGCCCCGATGAAGACCACGCCATCGCGGTCATAGGGCGGCAGGGCTCCGCTTATTTTCTCGGCCAAAGCCTTTCCGCGTTCTCCTATATATTCATAGTGTATCATATGGCTTTCATTATGGTTATCGGATTATGGTTATCCACCGTTATTGTATGGACCGGGTTGCACGTCATGTCCGCTTCGGCTGCGGCTTCCAAAAACAGCTGACGGCTTTGCCCGCTCACGGAATTGAACACCACGCATCCGCCGGGCTTCAACACCTCTTTTATGCGCTTCAGCATGGCCTTCAGCCGGCCGCCATGGCCTCCTATGAAGACGGCATCGGGGCGTTCGAAGGCAGAAAGGTCCGCCTCCATGAAATCACAAGCCACCATTTCGATGCCGGGAGCCCCGAAACGGCGTGCATTTTGCGTCATGAGCACATCACCTTCGCTACGCCGTTCGAAAGCCCTGACATGCAGGTGAGGAAACTGCAGACGCGCTTCGATGCTGACGCTCCCGGTGCAGGAACCGATGTCCCAAAACGTTTTGACGTCGTTCAGAGAGAGGGCGGCCAGCGTACACAGGCGCACCGGCATCTTGGTTATCATTTTCTCACGCCCGTTTAGAAGGGCGAAGTCGCCCTCTGGTAAGCCGAAAGGCCGGTGCCGGGGCGAGATTTGTTCCATCAGCACACAGTTGGGCTGCTCCACAGCCATGCCTTCGCCGTATTCCCTGACGCGTTCCCCGTCATCGTTGCCCATGTGTTCGCCCACGTACAGGCGGTAGTTGGTGTAGCCGTAGTCCACCATGCGTTTCCAGATGGCCTCAGGCGTTTTCGTGCGGTCGGTCAGGCAACCTATGAGCCGCTCTCCCCGTATCAGTGCCTCGTCAAGCCCGTCCCAGCCGCGTCCGGTCAGCGACACGGCGCGCATATCTTGATATGGTTTGTTCAGACGATGGGCTAGCATCTGCAATGAGTTGAACGCGGGATATACGGTCAGCCGGCAGTCGGGAAAGACGCGCAACAGGGTGGCGGCAAAACCATAGAACAGCGGGTCGCCCGAGGCAAACACGACGATCGATTCATGTGCCCCGTAACGGGCAAACACGTCATCCAGCGGCGCAGCTATGTCTATCCACTGCGCCTCTGCGGGCAGCAGCGGAGCCACCAGGGCATGGTGGCGGCGACCGCCCGAAAACACGCGCGAACGGGCAATCATGTCGCGCACCTCTTTGGTCAACGAGGGCACGGGAGCGTCTGTGAGGCCTATGACATCAAACTTCATGACTTCTATATCGGATTTGGTTCGTTCTATATCGGATTTGGTTTCCACTATATCGGACTTCGTTCGCACGAAACGTGTCCCACCGCTTTTTCAGCGGCTACACATCGCGCCCGGGACGGAGCCGGGGAGCGTCGTCGTAGGTCAGCACGCTGTTGACCAGCGTTGCCGCCAGATTACTGCCGCCCTTGCGCCCTTGGATGATGATTTTCGGAACGTCGGTAAACGTCTTGACGGCGTGCTTGCTCTCTTCCACATGGACGAAACCCACCGGCGCAGCCACGATGCCAGCAGGACGGCAACGGCCGCGGCGCATCAACTCGCAGAGTTCAAGGAGAGCTGTGGGCGCGTTGCCGAAAGCATAGAGCGCCGTGGGATATTCTTCAGCCGCCAAGCGCATGGCGGCCTGCGCTCTCGTTATCTGCTGCTCGCGGGCCATACTCAGGGCGCGCTCGTCGTTGATATAGCACACCACATCTATGCCCAGACGCTCCAGAGCACCCTTGCGGATGCCGCTCATGACCATAGTGACATCGGTCACAATGGTTTTTATCTCACCGTGGCACACCCTGGCGTACATCGTGCCCGTGGCATCGTCGTCCATCCACAGGAGACGCTCCATTTCAAAGTCTGCCGTCGTATGGATGGCGTGCAGCAGAGGCCACAATCGCCACAGCGGCACCGACGGGTCGGACAACTGGCCGCGTATGGTCTCGAAGGACTGCATCATAATGGCTTGCCCCGGCCGCGGCGACGACTCCGTGGCGCGGTAATAGCCCCTGGGAGTGATGAAACGGCCTTCGTCGGCATACGACTGGCTGTTGCCGATGATAACGACCGTGAACATATCGACATCGTCGGGATTGAAGGCCCCCAGGGTGGTCACACACGTGCTCTGGTCAGCCCGTCCGGCCTGCTTCACATAGCCTACCACCGTGTCAGCGGCACGCGACTGTAAGAAAATCTCGCGCAGACGGTGCAACTGCCAATAACGGCCGTGCGAACGCGGATTATAGACCGCCGTAACAAAGTCTGCCTCGGCTGCAGCACGTATGCGGCGCTCGATAAGCGGCCACGGCGTCATCAGATCGCTGAGCGAAACAACACAAAAGTCGTGACCCACGGGCGCACCGAGGAGTGCGGCGGCCTTCTGAAAGGCACTGATACCCGGATACACCACTATCTCAGCCTGGGAACGCAGCTCACGGCGCATTTCATAGACAAGCGACGCCATACCATAGATGCCGGCATCGCCACTCGAAACGACACACACCGTCTGCCCCTCCTTGTCGGCATAGTCAAAGGCCAGGCGCGCACGGTCGCGCTCCTGCTTCATACCGGTATCGACACAGCGGGCCCCGGCCTTAAGATAAGGTTCTATAAACTGGAAATAGTATTTGTAACCTACGACAACGTCGCTCCGGCGCAGGGCTTCGACGGCAGCAGGAGTGATGTCCTCCGCAGAACCAGGGCCAATGCCTACAACATATATCTTCATTATCGGGAAAAAACTTGTTTCAATACTTTAATCTGACGCTCACGATGAAGGAACGCCCGGGACTGATGGTGGAAAAGTTGGCATTCCAGGGCGAAGTGTCGCGCTGGTTAAACACATTCTCGACTCCCAGGCCGGGTTCCACGACAAAGTGCGCCATCGAAACGGTGTGGCGCGTCGTAAGGTCCCACTGGCTGTAACCGTCGGCGTATCCGTAGGTACTACTGTAGCGACGGCTCTGGATGTGTCCGTTGAGAGTGACGTTAAGGTGGTAATTGCTCCAGTCATGATCCCACGAGGCAAAGACATTATAGACATTGCGCACGCTTTTGTCCACAGGCGACTCCGTAAACAGATACTGCTGCGTTTTCTTGTCAAGACTCCGCGTCTTGGCTTTGCTGTCGGTGTAAGCATAGCTCCCGCTAAGGGTAAAACCACAGGGTAGCAGGAGTTTCAGCGAGACATTGACGCCACAGAGCGAGGCACGGTCGATGTTGTCCCGCTTCCGTATGGTTGTCCATCCCTCGGAATAGAGCGAAGAAAGGTGACTGTCGCCATCGATTTCGGCCTGCGTCAGCGTACGGTAGTTTATCATGTCGCGAATCTTGTTGACAAAACCGCTGACGGAGGCTGTCATCCACTTGTTGCCGTACTCGAGATTGAGGTTGTAGAAGTTGTTCTTCTCCGGTTTCAGTGACGGGTTGTACAAGGTGTAGCGTGCGGTGGTCTTGGCCTGGTCTGTGGCATACAACTGCGAGAGCGAGGGGGTGCGATAGCCGCCGGCGTAGCTCGTTCTCACGCGAAATCCGCCGACATGGTAGAATAGGCCCACGTTAGGTGTGAAGGCCGAGCCGAAGTGTTCGTTGTGGGCCAGACGGAAAGCCACAACGGCTTCCAGACCTCCCGCAATCTTTATTTCATCTTGGGCAAAGACATTGTAGGTGGCTGTCGTTTCAAAACGTATGTTGTCGCTTTGGCTGTGCAGGCTCTCCTGTATCAGTTGCAAGCCGGCAGAGAGTTTGTTCCAGCCGGCCAGTCGGAAGATGCCTCTCAGAGTTTCATCGGTGTAGTGGGTACGTTTGCGCGTTTCGTCGTAGGCCTCTTTGTCCGCAGTCTGCCAATAGTCGTATTTTGACGAGAAATTGTCACTGTAAACGTCCAGATAGATGTAAGCACGGCGGTTGGGTGCCCATCGGGCTCCGGCCCCGTAGGTATAGGACTTGTGGTAGAGGTCGTAGGTGTAGGCCTGGCGCTCGCTATAGGTATAGTTTTTCTCGCCGGTTGCGGCATTCTTGGCGGTTTTCTGGGTGAAATAAGTGGCCTTCTGCGGTCTGTCGGTGCGGTAGTCATAGTAAGAGCCTCGCAGGTAGGCCGACCAGCGTTCGTTGAATTTCCATTCGAGTTTTTCTGTGATATTGTCGCTTTTGAATGCGGTTGACATGGGGCGGCCGGTCAGTTTCAGCACCTCGCTGCCGCCTTCATCGAAGGCCTGATAATGGTTCACCTGCCAGTTGTCGGCTTGTTGGTGGCCGTAGGAGGTGTGGCTGGAGAATTTGCCGGCATTTACGTCCAGGTTAATCTCTTCCTGCAGCCGCCCGTGGTTCATCAGTTTGGTATAAGCCGAAGCCGTGAGAGGCTCATGGCTGTCGTCGGTAATGATATTGATGACCCCGGCGATGGCTTCGCTGCCGTAGAGGGCACTGGCTGCGCCGCTGAAGATTTCAACCCGCTTGACGTTGGCCATGTTGATGCGGTTCCAGCGGTCGTCGCCGCTGATGCGCTTGCCGTTCTCGAGGATGACGACATAGTCGTCGCTCACACCGTTGACATTGACAAAGGTGCCCATGCCGTTGGTGTGGGTCGTGACGTTGGTCGTCAGCCTGGACAAGGCTTCCTGCAGGTTGGAGGCATGGGTGTCCTGCAAATCTTTCGACGAGATGACTTTTACGGCCACCGGCGAGTTGTCTGCGCGGTGGTAGGTGCCCGTTCCCGTCACCACCACTGGATTAAGTACGATTGACTTCAGTGAATCGGCTCCACGGGAAACCTTCTGCTCCTGTCCGAAGGCCGTCTGGCTGCATGCGAGACAGGCGGCCAGAAGGACTATGTCCCATTTGGAGCGGACTATGTCCGATTTAGACAAGAACAAATCGGAGATGGAATGGCGTTTTGCCGGGTTGTTGATTGTCATGATAGTTATTGTATTTTATTTTTGTGTTCTGCGCCAGACGATGTCGCTGGCGCCGGCGTCGCGGTTGAGTTTGCGCGCCAGCACGAAGAAATAGTCGCTCAGTCGGTTAACGTAAGCCAGCACGAGCCCGTCCACATCGGCACCGGTCTCTGCCAGACGGAGCACGCAACGCTCTGCACGGCGGCACACCGTGCGGCAAATGTGTGCCACGGCCGCTGCCCGGCATCCTCCGGGCAATATGAAAAGCCTCAACGGCGGCAGCAGAGCCTGCAGGCGGTCTATCTCGGCCTCTATGGCCGCCACCATCCCGGGCTCCACGATGTTGCCCTGCCGCGGGGCCATCGCAGAGGTGTCGGTGGCCAGATATCCGCCGACAATGAAGAGTTGTGTCTGCACCTGAGTGAGAAATTGGCGGTCGCTGGCCTCGGTGCAGTAGCCGATAAGCAGGCCAGCATAGGAATTGAGTTCGTCAACGGTGCCGTAACTCTCCAGCCGCTCGCAACATTTGCTGACGCGCTGGCCGCCAACGAGCGAAGTCTGGCCGTGGTCGCCGGTTTTAGTGTATATAGGCATGATATTCCGTTTTATTTCAACAATTTATAGTACTTTGGCTCATAGGTCGGCAAGAGTTCAGGGTGGAAGGCCTTCACGAAATCGGCCAACAGCAGTTGCGGCTGCACACCAGCCAACTCACGGTAAGGGGTTTTGGCAAAATTACAGAAGATGACGCGCCCTTTTTTGTAGGCATCCATCGTGGCATAGCGGGGGTCTTCCTTGGCAAGTGTCTGCAGGGTGAACTCATCGGCGTGGCTGCCGTCGGTTTGCCAGAAATCGGCATGGAGACCGCGGGCATAGACGGCCTCGAAGTCGAGGGTGGTACCTCCCGAATCCTCATTGTCGCTCATGATATAGTCTGCTCCGGCGTCCTTGAAGAGCTGTGCCATATAGCTGCGCCCGCCTGCGACATACCAACCGTCACGCAACTGGCGGCCACTGACGACTGTGGGGCGGCGATGCAGGCTGTCGTAGCGCTGCACCTCGTTTTTCAAAGCCAGATACTCCCTTTCTATGGCGGCAAAAACGGCATTGGCGCGACGCGTCTCGCCAGTAAGCAGACCGATGAGCTTTATCCACTCGGCCTGACCCAAGGGATTGGTCTCCTTATAGCCATGATGCGGTATCAGAGGAATACCCGATTCCTTCAACGACTCGAATCCGCCGTGCTTCGAGGCAGACACAAAAATATAGTCGGGACGCGCGGCAATGACTGTCTCAAGGTCAAAATTGCCTTCCTTGCCTATGCGCACCGTAGCGCCGCTACGCATCTGTTCTTTGATACGTGGCGAAAAGAGATTGCGCAGCGAATTGATGCCAACAATCCTGTCTTCCAGGCCAAGTATCTCGAAATTTCCCAGTTGGAGCGCCGTGGTGCAGATGAAACGCCTGGCTGGCTGACGGACCACCAGATGTTCCTCTTGCTTGTCGGCGACAGACGGGTCGGGATTGCTGATATAAACGTGGATGCCGTCCGGCTGATAAGCCAACCGCAAGCCCCTGGCATAGCGGAACGCCACCGTGTCGCTGCAAGCGTCGGCATGAGCCAGGACAGAGTCCATCTGAGCTGTGAACGACAGGGATTCTTTCGTCTTATTCTCTTGATTTCCACAAGAAAGCAGCACAAACAGAGACAGGAAAGCCACACTTGTTTTCTTCATCTTCAAAAGAACTACGAAACGGGACGACCAGATATTTCCATACCTGGAAGTCCCATTTTCTACTTTACTACAATATTAAAATCTCTAAGCTTCTATTCTTCTTCTGCAAACATCTCGGCAGCCTCAACCGTGTGCTTCTTCCAGATGGCACGGAAGTTGGCATAATCGCCCAGGCCTTTGAGAATACAGTTGTTGGCTGTGTTAGCATCGTTGCCGTCGTAGGCACACTTGAAACCTTCTCCCTGGAAGAATTCGCGCCAACTGTCTCCTTCGTTCTCAATGCCCGACATGTCGTTATGGGCATGGTCGCCGGCAATGCACATCAGAGCGTGCAGCGTAACGGTTGTCCCGGCCTTGACGGACTGGTCCTTCATGCGGCCGTAGAGATCATCAAGCAGGTTGCCCTCCATGTCAACGGTGGCAACAAAGTAGTTCTTGTTGATTTTCTGCAAAGCCGTTTCGAGCTGTGTGTAGCGCACGTTTCCATTGCCGTAGTTATAGCCTTCGGGGTTGCCATGACCAAGGAAAGCCATCACATTGTCACCCTGCACATACTTGCTGAAATTGGAGTTGATTGCTTTGGCCACAGCCTCCACGTCTTCTTCTTCAGCCATCAGCGGGCCGCCGACAAACACTTTGACACCGCTTTCCAGGTAGGTTTCGTCAAGGTCACCATAGATATTGTTCTTAAAGTCCTTGATATAGTTGTCACGCAGACGCAGGAATTCTTCACCCGGAATCACGTGCAACGACTGCACACGCACCTCTTCGTACTTCTGGCGTCCAATGGCCTCGAGCCAGAAGTTGGGAGCGTAGAAGTCTTGGCTGGCATAGTGCTCGCCGGCACGGCTTTTGTTGATGCAAATGGCTGATGTGAACGAGAAGTAGACATCATAATCCTTGAAGGCAGCGTCTTTTTCATAGTCGGCCACGATGCCTTTGAACGTGTTGTGAGCATTTTCCCATGTAGAACCGAAGGCTACCAGCAGAAGGGCTTTCTTGTTGCCGCTGCTGGCTTTCTTGCTTTTCACTTGACTCTCTACTTGCGAAAGATACTTTGTGAAGTTCTCGCTTTGTGAGTCATCATCGTCAGAACAAGCCACGAAACTTGCCGACATCACCATGGCCATCATAGCCACCATAAGAATTTTAATCTTCTTCATTGTAATTGTGTTTTAGGTTTGAGTTATTGTTATTGTTTTTTAGGGTTTTCCCTTTGTGGAATCGGATTACGAGCGATGCAAAGAGGGTGGTTCCGGGCGTTGTTGTGCCCAGATGCCGCAGATGTGGTGTACGGTCCACATAATTGAAGATATTGTCGATACCGGCCTCCAGACGATAGGTTGTGTTCCTGGCATGACCCAAATCGTGTGTGGTCGAAAGTCGCCACAGCTGGTATGCCTTGCCGTTGCCGTAGTTTTCATAGTGGCGTGTCGATGACGTGCGGCCATACAGGCCTATGCCCAGTCGGTAGCTTTGGGTGAAACGGTGGTTCCAGGTGGCAAACACGTTGCTCTTGTGATGGGCCGTACCGTCAATGGTCAGACGTTGCAGCCGCTCGGTTTCCTCATCGTACACCCTGCCCTTGGCCTGCAGATAGCTATAACCGCCGCCCAGCGTTATTTCACGTGTCACATTCCATTTCAGGTTCACGTCGATGCCCGTGGTATAGGCTTTCTCCAGATTTTTATATTCTCTCACGAAGGCCGGGTCGTATCTGAGTATGAGCTCCCCGGGTGCCTGACTGGCCGGAATGGTCACCAGATTGATCATGTCGTGCACCCTGTTGTAGTATCCCGTGATGCTCACACTAAAGTTTGATACGGCGTACTCACCGTTGAGTGAAACGTAGTTGCTCACCTGCGGCTTCAGGCTGGTGTTGCCCAGAAAGAGGCGCACGCCGCCCATGTCGCGCACATAGCGGTAGTGCATTTCCTTCAGTGTGGGCGATTTGAAGCCTTGTGCCCACGACGCACGCAGTTTATAGTTGCCCAAGCTCAGCATGGACGACAATTTGGGTGTAAGATGCACGCCAAACTGTTCGTTATGATCCACGCGCAAGCCGGCAGTCACGTTCAAGCGTTTCAACGGATTCCATTCGTCCTGTGCATAGAGTGCCTGCGTCCAGTCAGTGGCACGCCGGTTGTCGATACGCAGGGGTGCTTTCAGCCAGTCGTGGCGAAAGTCGTAGCCAACCGTCATCCGGTGATGTCCGGACAGTTCTGACACGCCCTTCAGCTGCACCATCGTGCGCCGTTGGTCTGCCTGCAGGGCGCGGTCGCCATCGTAGTATATATAATAAGGATTGGTTTTGTCGCCAGTTTCCACCAACCAGCCTTCATCAGAAGTGTAGTCGTAGAAATAGCCGTGACGGTTCCAGCTGACGTCGGCCGTCAGGTGATGGCGTTCTTTCAGGTGCCACGCCCATCCTGCCGACAGGGCGGCATCGTCGTAGGAGAGGTCGTAACCATGCACGTCGGCCACGGCATACTTGCCGTTGGGACGGAAGATGCGCTTGTGATACCACATGCCGTCGGCATAGACCTCCATGCCTTCGGCCGGCTGCCATGTCAGGCGCTGCGACAGTTGATAGAGCCGGTTACGGTTCACCGTTTTGTTGCGCGAGTCGGTAATGACGCGGCCGCCGATTTGCGCAGGGTCTTCCACGCCCGTGTTTTGCCAGCCGTCGCTGCGGCGGTAGTGGAAATTCGTAAAGCTCTGCACCCTTCCGAAGGTCAGTCCCACGGCGTTGTGCTGCCGCAGGTCGCCATAGCTGCCGCCACGCGTCCCGTTTTCCAGCAGCCACCCCTTGGCGGGTTTGCGGGTAATGATATTGATGACGCCGGCGATGGCGTCTGAGCCGTAGAGTGCCGACGAGGCGCCCTTGACTATCTCGATGCGCTCTATACGTGCCGGGTCGATGAGCCCCAGGTCGTTCTGGCCGCCATTGTCGCCGTGCAGGCGCTTGCCGTCAACGAGAATGAGGATGTAGGAGTTGCCCAGCCCGTTCATTTGCATCTGGCTGCCCATGTCGTCTTCGCTGAAGGCGAAACTGGCCGTCAGTCCGCCGAGTATTTCCTCGAGACTGCGGCCGCCATATTGCTGCAGTTCCCGCCGTGTGACCACTTCGGTCTGTACGGGAACATCTTTCAGCCGGTGCTGAGTACCCGTAGCCGTGACAACCACTTCGGGGAGCGTGTCATACTTTTCCTGGCCGCGGGCAGCCACCATAACGAGCACCACAAGGGCGCACCATGTCAGTCTTTTAATCTGCATAAAGTTCCTGCCCCTATCCTGGGGGCCGTCATTAACTTCTTAAGAGACGTGGCAGGTCTTCTGGCTTTCCATAGGTCCAACGTCTTCCCACTTGCGCAGTGACTTTGGTGTTGAACCTTCAACAAAATGGATTACAGCTGCAGGAACAGCTCAGGTCTTTCACCTGATTCCCTTGAGCAGGGCGGCCGCAGGCCGCCTGTTACCAAATCTCAGTGCAAAAGTACACATTTCGGCCGAAACGGGCAAACCTTTCCGACATCTTTTTCCGCTTTTCTTTTTTACGTCACCTGCCCCGTGACTTTTCCGGCGCCGCGTCATGGGAAAGAAATCCGTTTTCGTCTGTTCTAAATCCGATTTAGTACGCACCAAATCCGATTTAGGCTCCCGCGACCGCCGCCCCGCGTCTCCGCGAAGCGGTCAGGGCAGGCCATCCCGGGCCTTTGGCTCACATACCTTAATATAATAAGGGAGTCCGAAACGTCTGTCGTTCCGGACTCCCTTTATTGTCTCTTGCGGCCGACGGTTATCGGTCCAGTTCGTTCAGAGCAAAATTGTAGGCGCCCAGGTTTATGGCCAGGCTGGTGCTTAGCGACGACACCATGACGCCCGTTTTCTTGGCGCACACGTAGGGTACGCGCCTGCCGCTGCCGGGCACGCCGACCTCGGTGGCTTCTCTGCGGAGCATGGCGGCCAGGTCGCCGGCATCATTGAGATTGTAAACGTCCATTTGCAGACGCGGCACGCCCGATTGGCCGAAACGCTGCATCTCGCCGCGCATTTCCTCGAGCATGGCGGGCACGAAGAAGGGCGCTGCCCCGCTGAGCCCGCCGCCAATGGCCACCACGCCGTCGATAAGTGTCAAGGCGTAGCACAAGGCGTTGCCCAGACCGTGGCCAAAACGTTTCCACGTCTCCACGGCTGCCTCCCGGTGGCCTTCACGCCGGCCGGCGGCAATGTCGCAGATGTCTTTCGGCGACACATCTGCCGACGTGCCGGACAGTTCGGCATACATGCGCCTGACGGCGTGGATGGAGACAGACTCTTCAGCAATCATTTCGGGATGATACAGGTCGCGGAACACCCACACGTCGCCTCCGCACCCGTTGTCGCCCGTGAGCAGCTCGCCATTGAGCACTACGCCGGCACCGAAACCCGTGCCGAGGGTGACACCGATGAGGTTGCGGTAGCGTTTCTGATTGCCCGCAGCAGCCAGTTGGGCATTGAGCCAGGGCAACGTGCCTGCCAGGGCTTCACCATAGGCATAGAGGTTGCCGTCGTTGTTGATATACACCGGCAGGCCAAAACGCTCCTCGAGAAAACCTTTCAGGGCCACACCGCCGCGGAATGCCGGCAGGTTGGGCAAGTCGCCGATGACACCGTTCTCATAGTCGGCAGGACCGGGAAAGGCGAAACTGATGGCTACCGGCCGTTCGTCCAACGCCTGGAGCACGGCGCCGAAGCCCTGCTCCATGGTTTTCAGACAGAGGTCGAGGTCGTGGGCCCCGCTGTCCATGCGCACCGGTGCCACAGCCTCACGGTTGCCTCGGATGGCAGAGAACACGAAATTGGTGCCGCCGGCATCAAGTGTCAGGACAGTGCGCAAATCGTTGGTGTAGTCTTTCATCTTGTTTCAAATATTATTCTACTGCTTCAATTTCTTTCGTACCTTGCGGGAACCATACCTTCATCTGCTTGGCACCGCGGTGGTCCCACAGATGATAAGGCACGAGGGTGAGATGGTCGCGCTCGGTCTTCACATAACCTTCGCCATCGAGGCTGAGGTGCTGGGCAGCTACGCGGATGCCCACCTGCTTGCCCCCGAAGAGGTTGGTCGGATAAGTCTGCTCCACGTGCGGACGCTTGGGCAGGGCGTAGGTGAACACGCCTTTGGGGTTGTCGGCCGTTTCAGCGCAATAGACGATGGGACCGCGCTCGAAGCACACCATGCCGTTGTCGGCTTTCACCTGAGGATTGGCCTTGACGGTGCGCACCGGCATGTCGAAGTGAACGCTCACCTTGTCACCCTTCTTCCATTGGCGGTTGAGGTGCAGATAGCCTTTAGCTTCGTCGCCCTTCACCGGTTGGCCGTTCACGCGCACCTCATAGCTCGGCCGCTCATTGTCGGCATAGGTGTAGAGGTCGCTCGGCACGGGCTTGTTCTTCACCCAACCGGGAATACGGATGGCCAGGTCGAAAGCCTTCTGGCCGGTTTTCTCCACGGTGAAGGCGATGTCGCCGTCGTAGGGATAGCCCGTCTGCTGCGAGAGCACCACTTGTTTGCCGGCCACGTCGAGTGTGGCGCGGTTGGAAAGGAAGAGGTTGGCATAAACCGTCTTGTCCTTAACGGCATAGACGTAACCGGGCAGCGAGGGGATGAAACGGCAAATGTTGCTCGGGCAGCAGGCACAGCCGAACCATTCGCTGCGCTCGTAACCGCCGTGGCAGGCCAGCGGATTGGGATAGAAGAAGCTGTTGCCTTCGACCGAAACGCCGGAGAGCAGGCCGTTGTAGAGCGTACGCTCCAGCATGTCGATGTATTTGCTCTCGCCGTGGAGCAGGAAGAGGCGCTGGTTGAGGAATGTCAGGCCGATGGCGGCACAGGTCTCGTTGTAGGCCGTTTCGTTGGGCAGTTCATAGTTCTTGCCAAAGGCCTCGCCGTTGGCCGTGGCACCGATGCCGCCGGTGATATAGAGCTTGTTGTTGGCAATGTTGTCCCACAGGCGGTCGATGATGTGGATATAGTTCTCGTCGCCGGTCAATGCGGCCAGGTCGGCCACTCCGGAGTAGAGATACATGGCGCGCACGGCGTGGCCCACCACTTCCGTCTGGTCGGCTACAGGCTTGTGCGACTGGATATACTCCCACTTGGTCTTCGTCTTGCCGCGGTAATCGATGAAATAGCGCACTTCGTCGAGATATTCCTTCTTGCCGGTGGCCAGATAGAGTTTCACCATAGCCAGTTCAATGCCCTGATGACCGGGGATAACCATGGCCTGGCCGGGGTTGGGGCCAACCTCACGGCAGATGCAGTCGGCAAAGCGGATGGTGGCATCGAGCAGCGCCCGCTTGCCCGTAGCCTGCCAATAGGCCACGGCAGCCTCGGCCAGGTGGCCGAAGCAGTAAAGCTCGTGCGAACCGCCTTCCTCGCCTTCCCAACGGGTCTTGCCCGTGCCCGGATGTATCTTCGTGGGATTGCACGTACGGGCCGTGTACAGGTAGCCGTCGGCTTCCTGGGCGGCCACGATGAGGGTGATGAGGCTGTCAACGTAGCGCTCCAGGCGCTTGTCGGGGTAAGTCTGCAGGCTGTAGGCGGCCCCTTCGATGACTTTATAGACGTCGCTGTCGTCGTACTGGTATTGCGGCAATTTGTTGTCGGCCGAGGGATGGGCCGCACGCACGAAATTGTCGATACGTCCCGTCTCTTCGCTCTTGCGGAAAGCCAGGGGGATGGTCACGTCGCGGCTGGCCTGCAGGCGGGCGTTCCAGAAACCGTCGTCCACCTTCACAGAGGTGAAGGGCACCGGCGTGATGGGGTAATTGACTGAAATTTGAGACACTTCGTTGCGGGCAAAGCCTTGCAGGGCGCACAGCACCGCAGCAAAAAACAATACTGATTTCTTCATAAACAACTTATTTTATACACTTTGCTCACAAAGGTACGAATATTTAAGAAAAGAGCCAAGAAAGAATGCACTGTTTTCTCCGCTCTGAACAACGAAAACGCATTTGGAACGTACGAAAACGGAGTTAGTTTGGACTAACTCCGTTTTCGTTACCCCATTTGGCGCGTTCACCGCACCCGAGACAACGCGTTGCCACAGAAACGAGGCTTCGCCAACGGGGGCGCCCTACTTCAACGATGACACCCGTCGCGAGCCTTACTTTGGTGCCACAATAGAACGTCAGCGCGGCGTTGTCGCTGGGTGTACACGGCATACGCTTCCGGGCAAAATCTCCACTGTTCACTGCTTTGCAAAAAACAGCGGCTGACGCTCTGAAATGAGAGCGTCAGCCGCCATACTTATAACTTTTGAGCTATAAAATGAAGTTTTAAGGACGACCGATAGATGTGTAGTCGAAACCCATGCGGTGCATTTCTTCGGGCATGTAGATGTTGCGCCCATCGATGACCAAACTGCCCTTCATACGTTCTTTCACTTTCCGCCAGTCAGGCATGCGGAACTGCATCCACTCCGTAGGCACCAGCAGGGCGTCGGCTCCCTCGACGGCATCGTATATGTCAGTGGCGAAATAGATTGTCTCGCCCAGGCGACGGCGACCTTCGTTCATGGCCTGCGGGTCGAACGCACGCACCTGACAACCGGCTTTGAGCAACAAGTCAATGGTGACGAGCGACGTTGCCTCTCGCATGTCATCAGTTTCGGCCTTAAAGGCTAAGCCCCAAATGGCAATGGTCTTACCCGAAAGCTGACCGCCATAGTAGGCGTTCAATTTACGGAAAAGTACAGTTTTCTGTTCTTTATTCACCTCTTCCACAGCCTTGAGCACACGCATGTCGTAACCATTCTCTTCGGCGGTATGAACCAACGCCTTCACGTCCTTGGGAAAGCACGAGCCACCATAGCCGCAGCCGGGATAGAGGAATTTGCTGCCGATGCGCGTGTCGGTGCCGATGCCTTTGCGGACCATGTTTACGTCGGCTCCCACCAGTTCGCAGAGATTGGCAATGTCGTTCATGAAACTGATGCGCGTGGCCAGCATGGCGTTGGCGGCGTATTTTATCATCTCGGCCGAAGGAATGTCGGTGAAGATGACACGGAAGTTATTCAGCAGGAAAGGATGGTACAGACGCGACAGCAATTCTTTGGAACGCTCACTGTCCACACCGACGACTACGCGGTCAGGACTCATGAAGTCTTTCACGGCTGTGCCTTCCTTGAGAAACTCCGGATTGCTGGCCACATCGAATGGTATGCTGACACCGCGCTTGCGCTGTTCCTCCAGTATGGTCTGGCGTACTTTTTCGGCCGTGCCTACGGGGACGGTGCTCTTAGTGATTACCACCACGTATTTTGTCATGTGGGCTCCCACTTCACGGGCCACTTCAAGCACGTAACTCAAGTCGGCACTGCCGTCTTCGTCGGGCGGCGTGCCAACAGCAGAGAATATCAGTTCCACATCGTTCAGACAATCCCGTAAACGGGTGGTGAAATGGAGTCGGCCGGCCGTCTGATTATTGCGCACTAAGATGTCTAATTCACGTTCGTAAATGGGGATGACACCTCTTTTGAGATTCTCAATCTTTCGCTCATCCACATCGACACAAGTCACGTTGTTGCCCATTTCGGCAAAACAGGCGCCAGAGACGAGTCCTACATACCCTGTACCAACTACTGCGATATTCATACTGCTTTTTTATAATTCTACATTTTCAACGCCAAAAAGACCATCGGACTGCTCTGATGGTCTTCGTTAGGTATATCTTCTTTTTAAAAAGAAATTTTGATTTACTGCTGTCCTCCTTCGGGAGCCGGAGCCTGCTGCTGGGCGTCACCGCCAGTGGGCATCGTGGTCGTAGCACCCTGTTGTGGAACGGTAGGCACGGGAGCCGTGGTGTTGGTCTTCATCAGAACGGAAGAATCCACATTCTGCTTCGGCAGGGCATAGGCTGCGGCCACACTCAGAACGACCATAGCAATGGCCAGGCCCCAGGTGGTTTTCTCAATGACATCGGTCGTCTTGCGCACACCCATAATCTGGTTGGACGAGGCAAAGCCAGATGCCAGGCCACCGCCTTTGGATTCCTGAATCAGTACAATCAGCGACATCAGGATGGATGCCAATACAATCAAAATAATGATAATTGCGTACATGCTTTTATTGCTTTTTACTTTTGTTTATCAGTATCAATTTTTCCAAAAATCGGATTTGGTCTGCAAAGTAACCATTTTTTTTTGGATTATTCAAGTATAGAGCCCGTATAATTTCCAATGCGCGCTCATATTTCTGTTGTTTTATGTAGATTTGAGCCAATGTTTCGGTAAAAAATGCTTCCGAGGGGCGTTCATCTTCGTCATCTTGCGCGTCCGGTTCGGTTGTTTCCATGTCCGCCGGTTCGGACAAAAGCGGCTTCCTCCGGGTGCGTTTTTTCTTCGGTGAGGTTACGAAATCTTCCTCCAGCACTTCCTTCACCGGTTCTTCCTCCTTCTGGCGTTCTTGCTCGTCGAGTTGCATCAGATAGGCGGCATAGTCTTGGGCCGCATCGGCCGTGACAGGCTTGCGGTGCGACGTTTCCACGGGCAAATCGGTCAGGAAGTTTTCTATCAGCGACATGGTACGGTCCGCGCCTTCGTCGGCCGTCGTTTCGTCTGTGGGCAGCGTTTCAGGCGATATTTCATAATGCTTGCCCTCCACGGCATTGAACAGGGCGGCACGGTCGGCCAGCAACACGGCCGAACGTCGCAGTTCGTCGTTATATTCGGGATCGTGCAGCTGGTAAAGATTCTCCAGCAACAGCAGGCGCGCCGTCTGGTAATACGGATAGCGCTCCACCAGTTGCCGGAGCACAGGCAGTGTATCGCGTGTCAGACGTTCGCTGTTTCTGACCAATTCTATCAGTTTACCTTCCGTTTCCATCCGTTTTTTTACCAATCGGCCACCGTGGCGTTGAATATCTGGTCCACGATGTCGTCTATCATTTGCTGAACCAGTGTTTCCTGCACGGCTTGCAGCTGTTGCGACGAGTCGTATTCTGTCGTTGCCGTAAACCGGCGTTCAAAGTCCTGGGCATGTTTCTTGTTGTTCACAAAGCGTACGTTCACCGTCATCTTCAGTTGCACCTGCGCGGAGTATCCCGAGGCCGACACCGATTTGTTGAACTGGCTGTAGTCCACTATTTCGCCCGACAGTTGCAGGTCGCCGTTGCGCTTCACCTGGCGCAGGCGGGTCTGCTTGGCGAAGACATCCTGCAACTGGTTGTTGAACATCGAGTGCATCGGAGCCCACACATAGGCCGAGCGCAGCGGGAAGTCGCCGAACTGGATGGTCTTCGTCGTGTTGTAGTCTATCGAAGAGCTGTTCAGTTTATACGACACCGTGCACGAGGCCAGTGCCACGACCGACAGTAACAAGGCTATATGTTTCAAACTACGAAGCATCAGACTACCGTTCTGTTTTATGAATTATGAAATAAGTTCTGAATTATGACTTATGAATAAAAAAATCACTCCAGCCCGTAATCCTTTATTTTGCGGTAGAGCGTGCGTTCCGAAATGCCCAATTCGGCCGCAGCCTCCTTGCGCACGCCGTGGTGACGCTCCAGGGCGCGGAGTATGGCATCCTTTTTCACGTCATCCATCGAGAGCAAGGTGCTTTCGGACTCCACATACTCGTCCACGGTCTGCGGCTCACCGGGCTCGTTCATCACCTGCGCCGGCAGGGTCACGTGACTGTAGTTCATTCCGCCGTGGCCGTCGGCCAGGGTCTTCATCTGCTCACGCAGTTCGGTGATGTCCTTGCGCATGTCGAAGAGGATCTTGAAGAGCAACTCGCGCTCGTTCTGGTAGCTGTGGGCCGACTCCTGCCCTCCCACGGCCACCAGTTGGCGGCTGCCGCTGTCGCGCGGTATGTAGCGTTCCAGTATTTCCGGCGTAATCTCGCGTTCCTCCGAAGTGACCGACATGTTCTCCGTCACGTTCTTCAGCTGGCGCACGTTGCCAGGCCAGCTGTAACCCATCAGATACTGCTTGGCCGGCTCCGTCAGCCTGACGGGCGGCATCTGGTATTTCTCGCTCATCATCAGGGCAAACTTGCGGAACAGCAGCACAATGTCCTCCCCGCGGTCGCGCAGCGGCGGTACCGCCACGGGAATGGTGTTGAGACGGTAGTACAGGTCCTCGCGGAACTTGCCCTCGCTGATGGCCTTAGGTATGTTCAGATTGGTGGCGGCCACAATACGCACGTCGGTCTTGCGCACCTCGCTCGACCCCACGCGGATGTATTCGCCCGTCTCCAGCACGCGCAGCAGACGCGCCTGCGTCGACAGGGGCAGTTCGCCCACTTCGTCCAGGAAAAGCGTCCCGCCGTTGGCCGCGCCGAAGTAACCCTCGCGTGAATCGATGGCTCCGGTGAACGACCCCTTTTCGTGGCCGAACAGTTCCGAATCGATGGTGCCTTCGGGAATGCTACCGCAGTTCACGGCAAAATATTTCTTGCCCTTCCTGGCGCTGTGGTCGTGAATCAGACGGGGAATCACTTCCTTGCCCACGCCATTCTCGCCTGTGATGAGCACACTCAGGTCGGTGCGCGCCACCTGCAGGGACACGTCGAGCGCACGGTTCAGGCCCTCGTAGTTGCCCACGATGTCGTAGCGCTGTTTCACTTGACGCAATGCCGCTTCGTTCATACCTTATTTATATAGAGAATGCAAAATTACAACTTTTTTCTGATATATGCCAACTTCCGCCCATTTCTCCTCGGCAACGCCCGCATAAACTCCCGCCGGCGTCACAGACCGACTATATCCGATTCGCGTCCGTCCATATCCGATATAGGCCGTTCCGTATGCGTTTTGCTCATGTCTGCCCGAGCCGCCGAATCACAAAGCGACGTTTCAAAATTCACAAACGGCGCCTCAAAATTTTGAGGCGCCGCCTTTAAAAGTCCAA
>JAGAYH010000016.1 GCA_017940565.1 Bacteroidaceae bacterium
CTTGGTTTCGTTTGAGATGAGCAAGCAGATAGGCATGCGCTACACGCCGGCGGGCACGCCGGTTGACGTGGTGCTGAACGGCGAGTATATGGGCAACTTCGACATCTATGACCAGATGGAAGTGAAGAAAAACCGCATCGAAGTGGCTGAAATGTCGCCCCTAGACAATACGGAGCCCAATATCAGCGGAGGCTATTTGATTGAGATGGATCATTCGTCGGGCCGCGAACCTGTGGTTTTTTACTCGTCGCTGTATAACGCCCCGATAAGTGTTCACTATCCCGAAGAAGATAATATCACTCCTCAGCAACTGGAGTACATCAAGAACCATTATGACAAGATGGAGAGCAGTGTCTTGTCGAACAATTCCAAAACCTCGGCCGAGGGTATCACAAAGTATATTGACAAGGAGTCGTTCCTGAAGCGTTTCCTGCTGGAGGAGGCCACGGCCAATGCCGACCTAAATTCAAGCATATATATAGTTAAGCATCGCAGCGACGACCACTTCTATTTTTATCCTGCATGGGACCTTGACCATACGTACGACATCTTTTCCCCTTGTACGCCTTCGTGCAATTACAATAATTACCTTTCTCTGGTTTATGGTAACTCCCACGGTAATGTGCGCTCTATTATCTCTAAAGTCATAAAAATGTATGATGACACGCTGAAGACCATGTGGACCAATTACCGCTTGCGCGAGAATCTGACCTATAAATACTATGAGCACTACATTGACAGCGTGGCCTCGCTCATCGACGAGTCGCAGCGTCTCAACTTCATCCGTTGGCCGGTGCTTGACGTGGAACTGCCCTTTGGCACAGGCATCCGCTACACCTACGAAAACGAGGTGAAGTATCTCAAGGAAACCCTAAAGGCGCGTCTCCTCTGGATGGACGAGCATGTAGGTTTAGACCCGGCGTTATACGGTGATATGGGCGACGTGAACAATGACGGCCATGTCAATCTTGCCGATGTGGTGGCCGGCGGCTGGTTTGTCCAAAACCGGCCGATAGACGAATATAACCGTATGGCCGCTGATATGAGCCGCGACGGCAAGGTGTCGCGTATCGATATGACTCTGTTGGCTAAAGAACTGCTGACGTACGACCAGCCCGATGTGCCTGCGGATGTAAGCCCGTCGTTGTCATTTGTCCTGTCGGGCGATGAACTGCGTGTCGGCGAAGAAGGGGTAATCACCGTTGCCTATGACAATAGCGCTACGTCTGTATGTGCCTTCCAGTTCGACATCACGCTACCCGAAGGCATGGTGCTTGAGGCTGTCAACACTACCTCCAACCTGCTGTCCGTCTACAGCGTGCTGATGAACCAAAAGGAAGGCAACACCTACAGTGTTATCCTATACTCGTCGTATGAACGGGACATTCCCGGCCAAACGGATGCGATAGAGTTGAGAGTGAAACTGGCTGACGGTATGGCGTGGGGCGACAGCAACGTGAAGATTTCGCACGGTGTAGGTGCCCAGTCGTCTTCGCAGGCCGTGATTGCCCAGGACCAGGAAATGACACTGTACGTCCTGCCGCCCGTCGGCATTCATGCCGTCCGGCAGTCAACCTTGCCGCACGGTAAGTCCTATGACCTGCATGGCCGCCCGATAAGCCCTAACCACAAGGGCCTGTATCTGCAAAAAGGTAAAAAAGTGGCTGAATAGCCGTCCCGACGTATGGAAGTGCCGTCTTGTTTTTAATTCAAGACGGCACTTCGTGTGTTTTTAGCACCCTTCGACAGCACCGTTGCCAAGGTGCCGGGCTGTTTCGCGGGAATGATATCGCACATAGTTCCGACGAAAACGGATTTAGTGCGTACGAAAACGGATTTAGTTGTTAACTTTGTGTTAATTTTGCAGACAAAAGCAATAAAGACCGCCCGATGAAGAAATTTGTGGACAAAATCAAGTGGACAACACGCCGCGACGCGGCCGATGACATGCCTGTCGCAAAGCCCAGGAAGCGGGTAAACACCAGTGTGTTCCGCGACGATGTAAAAGCGGCTCTGGAAGTGCTCGGGCGCGGAGGCGTGATACTTTATCCCACCGACACGGTCTGGGGCTTGGGCTGTGATGCCAGCAACGAGGCCGCCGTGCAGCGCATATACGAAATCAAGCAACGGGCAGATTCCAAGGCCCTCATCACTCTGGTTGATTCGGAGGCCAAGGTGGAATACTATGTGCCGCAGGTGCCGCCAGTGGCGTGGGATGTGATGGAGCTGAACGACCGTCCAACGACCATAGTTTACGACGGGGCACGCAATCTGGCGCCCAACCTCATTGCCGAAGACGGCAGCGTAGGCATACGGGTTACCAATGAGGAGTTCAGCAAGGAACTGTGCCTGCGCTTCCGGCGTGCCATCGTGTCCACCTCGGCCAATGTGAGCGGGCAGCCTGCGCCGCAGTGCTTCGCCGAAATAAGTCAAGAAATCGTAGACGCTGTGGACTATGTGGTAACTTATCGGCAGAAAGAACGCCGCAAGGCCAAGCCCTCAACCATTATCAAGTTGGGGCCGACCGGAGAGGTGAAAGTAATCAGGAAATGACTGTAAAAGGATAAAATCAATGCCGATTCAGCAAAGGATAGAACGTATCGTGACATGGCTTGACGCCCACCTGAGCCGCCGCCAGCAGCTGACGCTGTTGGCCTTTGCCGTGGGTGCTGTGACGGCTCTGGCAGCACAACTGCTGAAGTGGCTGGTGGATGAAATCAAATATTTACTCACAAACAGTTTCGATGTCACCCACATGAACTGGCTCTATCTGGTCTATCCCGTGGTAGGTATTTATCTGACGGCGCTTTTCATTAAATATATCGTGCGCGATGACATCGGACATGGTGTTACGAAAATACTTTTTGCCATCTCACGCCGCCAAGGCCATATCAAGAAACACAATTGTTGGTCGAGCATCATTGCCAGTTCCATCACCATCGGTTTTGGTGGGTCGGTGGGAGCCGAATCGCCTGCCGTGCTTACCGGCTCGGCCATTGGCAGTACCTTGGGCAAGTGGTTCAAAGTGGACCAGAAGACCCTGATGGTGCTCATAGGCTGCGGAGCCAGCGGAGCCATTGCCGGCATCTTCAAGGCTCCCTTCGCCGGTCTGCTGTTTACGCTCGAGGTGCTCATGCTTGACCTCACCATGGCTTCGTTGCTGCCTTTGCTGGTGGCATGCGTCACTGCTGCGGTTATCACATTCTGTTTCCAAGGATCAGAGTCGCTTTTCACATTCCAGGTGGAAGAGGCGTTCAATGTGACTCACGTGCCGCCCGCCATCTTGTTGGGTGTGTTCTGTGGATTGGTTTCCCTCTATTTCACTTGGGCCACAAATGCTTTTGAAAACGTGTTTCGCCGCCAAAACAGCCTCTATGCCCGGTTGGCCATAGGCGGAACGGTGCTCAGCATCCTGATTTTTCTCTTCCCGCCGCTCTACGGCGAAGGTTATGACTCCATAGAACTGTTGCTTAGCGGCCATGCCGACCAGTTGTTGAACGGCTCCCTGTTCTATGGCCACAAGGAATGGTTGCTGGCAGTGCTCGGCCTCATTATGTTGTCAAAGGCCTTGGCTTCTACAGCCACCACCGGTGGAGGCGGATGCGGCGGACTCTTTGCTCCCTCGCTCTTCCTGGGCTGCTTGAGCGGTTTTGTATTTGCTTCGCTTTGGGACACAGCCGGCGTAGGGGTGACGGTAACGGAAAAGAATTATGCTCTGCTGGGCATGGCCGGCGTGATGACGGCGGTGATGCATGCGCCGCTGACCAGCGTGTTTCTCATCGCCGAATTGACGGGTGGCTACGGCATGTTCGTGCCGCTGATGATAGTGACGGTGAGTTCCTACTTGACCATCGTGGCCTTTGAGCCTCACAGCATCTACGCCACACGTTTGGCAAAAAAAGGGCAACTCATCACGCATCACAAGGACCGCGCCATTCTCACTTTGATGAGTCTTGACAACATTATCGACAAGCACTGCATGCGCGTTGACCCAGACATGATGCTCGGCAAACTGGTGCTGCTCATTGCCAAGGAGCATGCCAACGCTTTTCCTGTGGTCGATGGCGCAGGCCATCTGCAAGGCATCATCTATTTGCCCCATATCCGCAAGATTGTTTTCCGTCAGGAACTTTACCATGTGTACAAGGCCGACCAGCTCATGCAGGACCCGCCCTGTATCCTCAACGTGGATGACGCCATGACCCGCGTGATGGACCAGTTCCAAAAGACCGGAGCCGAAGTGCTGCCCGTGGTTGACGGTAATGGTCTCTTCGTGGGCCTGATTGAGCAAAACCGCCTCTATGCAGCCTACCGTCAGATGCTTGTGGATTTTTCGGAAGAATAAAAAGAAACAACAATTATGGATAAGAAGGACTTGAGAATTGTCTATCTGGGTACGCCCGACTTCGCCGTGGAGAGCCTGCGGCGCCTGTACGAGGGCGGCTACAACATCGTCGGCGTGGTCACCATGCCCGACAAACCTGTGGGCCGTCATCAGAACCATCTCCAGCCCAGTCCGGTCAAGACGTATGCTTTGGAGCACGGCCTGCCGCTTATGCAGCCGGCTAACCTCAAGGACGAGGCCTTCGTGGAGCAGTTGCGTGCCCTGCGGGCCGACCTGCAGATTGTGGTGGCCTTCCGTATGCTGCCCGAAGTGGTGTGGGCCATGCCCCGCTACGGCACTTTCAACCTCCATGCCTCGCTCCTGCCGCAATATCGCGGGGCTGCCCCCATCAACTGGGCCGTTATGAACGGCGACCGCGAGACTGGCGTCACTACCTTCTTCCTTAAGCACGAAATAGACACGGGCGACATCATCGACCAGGTTCATGTGCCCATTGGCGACGACGATACTTTCGGCGACCTCCACGACCGCCTCATGCTGCTCGGCGGCGACCTGGTGCTCAAGACGGTTGATGCGCTGATTGACGGTTCTCTGACCAGCCGTCCACAGGATGATTCCGGTACGGAAGTCTTGCGGCCTGCCCCGAAAATATTCCGTGAAACCTGTCGCATAGATTGGTCGCAAGGAGTGGCGCAAGTGCATAACTTTGTGCGTGGTCTGAGCCCCGTGCCGGGATCCTGGACGATGCTTCGGGCCCAAAACGGCGGCCAAAGCCGCGACGACATGCTCAAGATTCTGCGTTCAAAGGCTGAAACGGCAACCCACGACCTGCCCGTCGGCACCGTGGTGTCCGACGACGCCGATTCGCTGAAAGTAGCCCTGCGGGACGGTTACCTCCACGTGCTTGAACTCCAGCTGGCCGGCAAGAAGCGTATGAAGACGCCCGACTTCCTCCGCGGATATAAACTCCCCGACCATCTGCAGGTCGTCTGAAACGCCTCTCTCGCCGTTTTTGGACGACTAACTCCGTTTTGGTCGGCACTAACTCCGTTTTCGTCACGGCTAAGTCCGTTTTTGTACCCAAATAGCGTGCTCTTCTCAGTCGGAACTCACGAAAAATGTTAAAAAAACAAGGCGAGAAATCACTTTTTTCGGAAAAAATTTGGCCGTAACAAGAAAAAGCCGTTACTTTGCCCCGATAATTCAAAAATGTACAACCTTTAAAAACATTATTGCCTATAAGAAGAACGTTACTCTAAGATTTAAAATTAGAAAGTAATGCAAACTCTGAACAGTTGGACCGACGACCAGTTGGTTTCAATGTACGCGCAAGGCAATAACGAAGCGTTTGATGTCCTTTTGGACAGGTACAAATCCAAGTTGTACTCTTACATTTTCTATACCGTCCACGACGAAGATCTGGCGAACGACCTTTTTCAGGAAACATTCGTCAAAGTCATCATGCGTATCCAGGAAGGCCGCTATCAGGCCGCCGGCAAATTCCAAGCCTGGATTACCCGTATAGCCCACAATCTCATAATCGATTACTATCGCGACAAGGCCAACGAAAACCTGATTTCGAATGACGAAGTGGACTACGACCTGCTCAACGATGCCAACCTCGCCGACAGCAGCCACGAAAGCCAGCTCGTTAACAAGCAGACCCTGAACGATGTGAAACTGCTCTGCCAGGCACTGCCCGAAAGCCAGAGCGAAGTGGTCCGCATGCGCTACTACTATAACATGTCGTTCCGCGAAATAGCCGACACCCTCGGCATCAGCATCAATACGGCGCTCGGCCGCATGCGCTACGCCCTGATCAATATGCGCCGCATGGCAACAGAAAAAAATATTTCCCTCGAAATAAATTGACATTTATATAATAATATGGGCAATCGGGCGTTATAAACATAAAACCATTAACCCCGATTGCCCATGAGTGATTCTACCTTTCCTGAACTCCTGCCCAAAGCAGAAACCATCATTTTTTTGAAACAACTGGCGCGCCAGTTCCAGCGCGTCCGTCTCTCTTCCGACAGCGCCACCATCGCCCTCGGCTAAGATTCTCCGTCATGTCCGACCGTAGCAGAATGATAGCCCCCTCCGTGCTCTCCGCCGACTTCGGCCACCTGGAGCGCGACATGGAGATGGTAAACCGCAGCAGCGCCGACTGGTTCCATCTTGACGTCATGGACGGCGTCTTTGTTCCCAACATCAGTTTCGGTTTCCCCGTCATGCAGGCCATGGCCCGCGTGGCCCAAAAACCGCTCGACGTCCACCTCATGATCGTGCAACCTGAGAAATTCATCAGCCAAGTGCGCGACCTCGGCGCCCGTGTCATGAACGTGCACCAGGAAGCGTGCCCCCATCTGCACCGCGTCCTGCAACAGATACGTCAGGCAGGTATGCTCAGTGGCGTCACACTTAATCCCGCCACTCCCCTGCAGACGGTCGAAGACGTGTTGCAGGAAGCCGACATCGTCATGCTCATGAGTGTCAACCCCGGTTTCGGCGGCCAGACCTTCATCGAACGAACTCTCGACCGCACCCGTCGGTTGCGGGAGATGATTGACCGTCAGGGCGCGTCCACACTCATCGAGATAGACGGCGGAGTCAACCGCCACAACGCCGCCACTCTTTACCAGGCTGGAGCCGACATCCTTGTAGCCGGCAACGCCGTCTTCAAAGCCGACGACCCCCTCGCCGAAATCGATATCATAAAGGGGCTCCACCCCGCTTGAACGCAGGCGGAGGCGTTGACAACTGCGGCATATGCCCCAAGCACTCCACTGTCCCGTCGCCCGTTTCGTCATACCCTTCGTTTGCGGTGTGGCATGCGGTCTGGCAGTGAGCCGAACCCCATTAGCCGTCACACTTGGTGTGGCGGCACTTTTTCTATGTCTGGTTCCCGCCGTGCTGGTTCCGAAACGACGGTGGAACCGTAGTCCCCGTCTCGCACTCATCGTCTTTTCCCTTATGGTGGCAGCCTCAGGCTATTTGCGCGTGGTGCTGCCCGCGCCCCAGTCCAGTCTCCCTTGGCCTCCCGGCGAAGCTACATGGCAGGGAGTCGTCACCGCTACGGCCGAAAGCCCGCGCTCGCGGCGGGTGACGTTGCACCTGCTGCCGGATGCCGTGGTCCAGGCTACCTTGAAGAAAGATTCCCTTTCATCTGCACTTGCCCCCGGTGATGCACTGCGCTTCCGTGCTCAAATTGTAGCGCCTGCCAACATAGACAGTCTCTCCCGCTTCGACTATGCCGCCTGGCTGCGCCGCCATGGAGTAGTCGGTACCGCCTTCGTTTGGGACCGTTGGCAACGTCTGTCCCCCGCCGTGGCCGACAGTCTGGCCGCCCGGCTTCCCTGGACCGCCCGTATGCAACTGGCCGCTTCGCGCTGGCGGCACGCCCTGTCCCGTCGCTATGCGTCAGCCGTTCCCTCCGACCGCGACCGGGCGGTGCTCTCTGCGCTCACCTTGGGCGACAGGCAACGGCTCACGCGCGACATCCGCACAACCTATTCCAATGCCGGCGTGGCCCATCTGCTTGCCCTCTCCGGCCTCCATCTCGGCATCATCGTCACCTTCTTGCTGCTTCTGCTCCGTCCACTGGGCCGTACCCGTCCGAGGAGAGTGTCGGCCTACCTCTTGTCGCTGACGGTCATCTGGCTCTTTGCCTACGTCACGGGGCTGACCCTGCCGACCCTCCGCGCCGCCACCATGTTCAGCCTCTTCTGCCTCTTCTTGCTCCAAAACCGTCAGGGCAATGCCCTGAACAGCCTGTTTCTCTCGGCTTTCCTTATTCTTGTAATCAGTCCGTCGCAACTGTTGGAGGTCGGTTTCCAGCTGTCCTTCCTCTCCGTTCTGGCCATATTGCTGGTGTTGCCATTGCGCCGCCATTACGCCGGCCTGTGCCGTCCATTGGTATGGTTGGCGGATTTGCTACTGATGTCGTGTGCGGCCCAGGTGGCGACGGCTCCCTTGGTGGCGCACTGTTTCGGCACGTTGCCGGTGTATTTTCTGGTGTCGAATGTGGTGGCGGTGCCATGTGCCTACATGCTGCTCGGCGGTGCGCTGGTTTTCTTCGTGCTGAGCCCCGTGCCGGCTGTACAGGGCTTCTGCGGTGACGGGCTCGCATTTTTGTCGGGTGCACTCAACGGTTGGCTGGAGTGGGTTTCCAGTTGGCCTTTCGGGGTGGTGAACTGGCAGCCGGGACCGGTGGAGACGGCGATGTGCTACGGTCTGGCGGTTGTGCTGTGGTGGCATTACCGACAGCCCGATTGGCGAAAACTGGCCCTCTGCATCGTGCTCGCCGGGGGATGGGCGGTTTCAGGGATACTTTCTCTGTAGTCAAACAGCCGTTGTCATGCTGTAGCGGATGCCCTTTTGAGCGCACGAATGCGCTTTCGTCGCGGCTAACTCCGTTTTCGTTTCTACTAAATGCGTTTTAGTTTTTTGGAGGGCGGCGTGTTTGCTATGACTTATTTTTTTCCTAACTTTGCGCGTTGTTATAATTGAATAAATGGAGGAAGAATGAAACGTTTCTTTGCGTCTGTATTATTGTTGCTGCCCCTGTGTGTGGCTGCGCAACTGGTGCGGAGTCCGTTGCTTTCGACGTCGTGGAGCCAGACCAGCCCTTTTAACGACGATTGTCCCCGTGTGGGCGGCAGCGCGTCTGCAGCGGGATGCGGGGCTATTGCCGTCGGCCAGA
>JAGAYH010000017.1 GCA_017940565.1 Bacteroidaceae bacterium
CCGCTCCGACACCTGCGTGGCATTCAACGTCACCAGCCGTGAGCAGGTCATCCTCAACACCTGGTACGGCGGCGAAATGAAGAAGGGTATGTTCTCCATGATGAACTACTACCTGCCTCTGAAGGGCATTGCTGCCATGCACTGCTCGGCCAACACCGACATGAACGGCGAAAACACCGCCATCTTCTTCGGTCTCTCCGGCACGGGCAAGACCACCCTCTCGACCGACCCGAAGCGTCTGCTTATCGGTGACGACGAGCACGGATGGGACGACGACGGCGTGTTCAACTTCGAAGGCGGCTGCTATGCCAAGGTCATCAACCTTGACAAGGAAAGCGAGCCCGACATCTACAACGCCATTAAGCGCAATGCTCTGCTGGAAAACGTCACCGTGGACGCTGAAGGCAAGATTGACTTCGCCGACAAGAGCGTGACGGAGAACACCCGCGTGAGCTACCCCATCGAGCATATCGAGAAGATTGTGAAGAACGTGAATCCCGTGAGCTCCGGTCCCGCAGCCCAGAATGTGATATTCCTGTCGGCCGACGCTTTCGGCGTATTGCCTCCCGTGAGCATCCTGACTCCGGAACAGACGAAATATTACTTCCTCTCCGGCTTCACGGCCAAGCTTGCCGGTACCGAACGCGGCATCACCGAACCGACCCCGACCTTCAGCGCTTGCTTCGGCCAGGCTTTCCTGGAACTACATCCCACGAAGTATGCCGAGGAACTGGTGAAGAAGATGGAACGCAGCGGTGCCAAAGCTTATCTGGTGAACACCGGTTGGAACGGCTCGGGCAAGCGCATCTCCATTAAGGACACCCGCGGCATCATCGACGCCATCCTGGACGGCCACATCAAGACGGCTCCCACGAAGAAGATTCCTTACTTTGACTTCGAGGTGCCCACGGCTCTGCCCGGCGTTGACCCGAAGATTCTCGACCCGCGCGACACCTATGCCGATGCCTCCGTTTGGGAAGAAAAGGCCAAGGACCTCGCCGGACGTTTCATCAATAATTTCGTGAAGTACGAAGGCAACGAAGCTGGCAAGGCTCTCGTGGCTGCCGGCCCGAAACTGTAAGAAAGTATTTTTTTAATTGTTTTTTGAACACTCGGTCCTGCCCCTTTGGGGCGGGACTGTTTTTTTCGTGTTTTGGCTGACGAATACCCAAATATTCGTAACTTTGCAGGATTAAATAACAGAAGAAAAATGAAACATTCACTTTTAAGTATTGTCTTGGCCTTGGCACTGGGAACGACCGGCGCTGTGGCACAGACCTATCAGGAGAAAAAAGACACTGTATGG
Source organism: Bacteroidaceae bacterium (assembly GCA_017940565.1). Lineage (GTDB taxonomy): Bacteria > Bacteroidota > Bacteroidia > Bacteroidales > Bacteroidaceae > UBA6382. Next base: position 1,307 of record JAGAYH010000017.1, read on the forward strand.
GGCCGTAACTGTTACGTGGACTATGAAGGCCACCCGGTGACCGCCTCAACGAGCAAATCGTCGCTGGAATGGCCCACGCAAGTAAATACGGAAATGTGCTACTGCCTGCGCATGCCCAACGGGCATATCAAAGCCGATGCCGTGATGAACATCCGGTCCGGCGCCCGGCCTGTCATCAACGTTCGCATCGTCGATCCCACCTCGGGTGACACCATCTATACCGGAAGCGTGGAAGTGCCCCTGAAGGCCAGCTCGGCCGAGCGAACGGTAGAGATATTGCCCGACGTGGTACTGCCCAAGGACACGTGGTACTACTTCGTGATATCGAGCCCCACGTCCAACGGCATACAGACACTGAAACTCTTGGAATTCTCGCATGAAGAAAACAAGAAAGTGCAGGTGAGCGACATCTTTATTCCACCTTCAGTGCATCTGCACGACTGGTCATCGAGCCATCCCGACGCTCCAAGTGGTCCCAGCTACGACTGGTGCTACCTGGAAGTGATGGTGCCCGTGGAAGAAGAGATGATAGACACCTATATCATGGCCCTGGGCGTGCTCAACGGTTACATGGGCATACAGAGCGTGAAGGGCCCGAGCGGCTCGATGTGGAAAGACTTTAACCACAATATCCTCTTCTCCATGTGGGACGCCGGCGACATGGACAAGAACAAGGAGTTGCCCGAGTATCTGCAGAGCCGCGCGCTCGACGCCGGTCCCGGTGTGACGCTCAACCACTTCACAGGCGAAGGTACCGGCAGCCAGGCCTTCCTGCAGAACGGCTCCTTCTGGACACCGGGACACTGGATACAGTTCATCACCAACGTGCGCCCGGAAAACGTGTATCTCACAGTCAAGGACCGTAACGGCGAAGATTCGACGTTTGAATACCAGAACGTGCTGGTCAGCGCCTGGTACAAGATGGATAACGACCCGGGTTGGAAGTACATCTGCACCCACCGCGTCAGCGGACAGAAAAACTATTTTGCCGGCTGGTACTCCTTCCTGGAGCCTTTTTCCAACCAAGGCGGCAACTATGAGCACCGTGCCTACTTCCGCAACGGCTACATGCGCTCGCTGGCCAGCGGCCAATGGTATAACCGCAACCGTGTGACCTACGGCCATACCCAAGGCAACGGCAGCCGCAACTCGCGTACGGACTATGGTCACGGAGCATATCCGAAATACGGCAACTGTTTCTTCCTCTCCACCGGTGGCTACATGGACACGCACGACACCGTGAACTACGTGCCGCTGCCCCTTGACAACGCTTGTGTGGACACCATCAATCTGGAAGCCCTCAAGGCACGCGTGGACCAGGCTGTGATGAAAGCCGAAGCAGACAAGATGGAAAACCGTCTCAACGCGGCCACCGGCAACTACGACATGAGCCAGTGGACTCTGATGGCTTTCTCTGACGCAAACACCACGAACGAAGGCGACAGCGGACCGGCCGCAAAGGCTTTGGACGGAAATGAAAATTCCTATTGGCATTCGAAATATACCGGAGGCATATTCAACTATCCGCACTGGCTCAACCTGGATGCCGGCGAAACGGTGGAAGTAAACAGCCTCGCGTTCTATTCCGCACGCGGAAACAATTACCATGCCAAGAAAGTGAGCGTTTATACTTGCGATGACGGCAAGTCGTGGACCCTGGCCGCCGGTCCTTTCGAGGTGGCCAACGCCCACCGCAATGTAGTCTATTTTGACAAAACGCTATCTTCGCGCTACTACCGCGTAGTATTCAATGAAGGTTATGGCAAACACCTCATGGTAAACGAACTCTATCTGAGAAACGCCAACAAGGCCGAGGCTGCCAAGATATTGGCTGCCGACATGATAGAAAAGGCCAATACGTTTGAAAACTACGCCAAGAGCGACCTGCAGGAAGTAATCCGTCTCTATGCCGACGGCGAGCCTGCTGACGGTGAGGCTCTCTTCGAGGCCGTGAACAAAGTGGCCCAGGAGTGCACGCCTCTGCGTTACGGTAAAGTCAAGGAAGTGGCCAATATCGGCACGGCGCGCCTCTATCAGTTGTGCAATGCCTATGGCCGCGGTGTAGTGGTCGGCCAGGAGCAGGACGGCGTGAAGAGCCTCTCGCTGGGCGAATCCAAATCGACGAGCGCTGTTGAAGCCGCCCGCGGAAAGGTGGATGTCACTTTGCCTGTCAATAACTGGCAAATACTGCGCTCCGAACGTTTCGGCAACTACTATGTTTACAATCCCGGACTCAATGCCTACCTCGACATGTCAGAGAGCACCATGCTCAGCGACCAGCCCAGGGAAACGGTCATTGCCGCTTACAGCACCGGATTCACTATTAAGCAGGACAAATACTACCTGACAGCGGCTCCCTCGAGTGAAACGGACATGGTCACCCGTTCAACATCGGCCGGCCAGGCATCAACATTCTTCCTCTACGACAACATCTACATGGAGCCCAGCGAGGCCGAGGCCACGCAGCGTCTCCGTGAGATAGATGCCTACAATGAGATGATGCAGTCGGTAAGCGACATTGACGAATGGCTCAAGTTGCCGGCCGGCGTGGTGGGCAGTGTCGTTGACGAGGCCGACAAGCAAACCCTGAAGACCCTGGCCGCACGCACCGACCTGACAACGGATAATATTGAGGAAGTCAATGCCATCATTGCCGGCATCAAGACCGTGGAGTTCACGCCCCTGACGACGCTCTACCGCATCCGCTCGGCCAACTCCAGTTCCAGCAACCGGCCTTACCTTACCTATGGGGCCGACGGCACGTTGTCAATCAGAAGTGTCACCAACCGTGCCGACCAGGTGTGGACCTTTGAGCCGCAGGCCGCCGAGCATGGCTACCTGATGGGTCTCCAAGGCCGTTACCTTGAACTCCTGCCTGCTATCAGCAGCAATGCCAAGATTTCCACTGTCGCGAAAGATGAGGCCGAAGTGGCCTATCTTACCGACCGCGGTGTATTCAAGTATTCCATCGGAGCCTATTGGACGGCACCCTATGGCATCGCCACAGGTTCGTCAGCTCCCTCTGCGGGCAAGACCACCGAGGCCCCGGGCCAGTGGTATCTGGAGCCAGTCAACCAAATCTCCGTGTCGCTCAATGCTGCGGGCATGACGGGTCTCTGTATGCCCTTCGGCATGCAGGTGCCGGAGACAGCTGCCACAGTTTACACCGTGGACAATGTTACCGCCGATGGTGTCATCCATCTGCAAAAGGTGGAGACAGACACCATTCCGGCATACATGCCGGTGATACTGGTAGGCAAAGCCAGTGCCAAGGTCACCGTCAGCATCTTCCGCACCAACCGTGTGCATGAAGATGCTCCCTTGCTGCATGGCACGGCGGCCAATCTGAGCAAAATGGAGGCCGGTTCGTTCTATACGTTGACCTACACCGAGAACCAGTGCCGCATGTCCACTTCGTCATCCACAAACGTGGCTGCCAACAGCGTATATCTGCTCAAGTCCGACGGCCTGCCCGAATGTGATTATTTCACCTTCAGTCTCGGTGAAGAGGGCATCCGCCAGATTAGTCAGGACACCCCGTCGCAAACCTCTGAGGCTTACGACCTGCAAGGCCGCCGCGTCGGCGATGGTGCCAAGGGTATTGTTGTGACCAAAGGTCGCAAGGCCCGCCGCTAATATATCTCAAAAAACAGGATATGGACCGTGCGCTGAAAATATCTGTCGTGATGTGCACCTATAATGGGGTGCATCACCTGCAAAAACAGTTGCATACGGTGCTGGCGCAGACCTATCCTGTGCATGAAATAATCATTCAGGACGACGGTTCCACCGACGGCACCTGGGAATGGCTCGAGACGTTTGCCTCCGACCATTCCCAGGTGCGTCTGTTTCGCAATGAAGCTCCTCACGGCATCAATGCCAATTTCTTCTCGGCCATGCGCCGGGCCACGGGTGACTATCTGGCGCCATGCGACCAAGACGACCTGTGGGAACCGCGCAAACTGGAACTTCAGGCCGCAGCCATAGGTAACGCCATGCTGTGTTCAGGCTACAGTGTTCCCTTTTCCGATGAAGGTTTCCCCGTCACCCACGACCGCCGCCGGCCCAACTACCATCTGTTGCGTGTGGCATATATCGGAGCCTTGCCCGGCCATACGTTTCTCATGCGGCGCGAACTGCTCGACTTCCTGCCCGGGGGAGGGCAATGCCCTTATCTTTACGACTGGCAACTGCAACTGGTGGCCGCCGCTGCCGGGAGCATTGTCTTCGTTGACGGTGTGCTGGTGCACTTCCGGCGTCATGCCGCTGCCGCCACGGCCTATAAGCCGGCTGAGGGCGGGCTGTCACTCCTGCGCTTCGTGGCCACCACGCTGTTCTGCCATCGTCGGCTGCAGGAAAAGGTGCGCAAGCGCTTTGCCGTGGTCGAGGCGATACTCCGTCCGCTGCCCTTCGACACACCGCAGCGTGAACAGTGCCTTGAGATGGCCCGTCTGCAACAAGGTCGCGGACTGGCTAATTTCGTGAAGCGCACGCGTTTCTTCCTGCGCCATCGTCAGCATCTGTTCTATGCCGAGGAACCGCGTCGCTCGTTGCTCACATGGCTGCGGGCGCTCTATTTCCCTTTCGCCTGCGGGTGGTATTACAAATAAGAATTAGGAAAACCGATATCCCTTTTGTGTTGAACGAAATCGGACTTGTAAATGCAGAAGCGGCGCATCAAATTTTTGAGGCGCCGCTTCTGCGTATGCACACGAAACATCATTCTCCCTGCTGGTCGGCGTAGATATGGCGTATGCGCTCGGCTTCAACGGGGATGTCGGTGGTGATGTAGTCCACGCCCATGTTGTTGAACTTGAGAATGGCGCCTTCGTCGTTGACCGTCCACACATTGACGGTCATGCCCAGTTTGTGGGCCTGGTCAATCCACTCGGGGTGCTCCAGGTAGTAGTTCTGCTCATAGTCGAGGCCCATGATGCCGTCCTGTTTCAGTTTGGCGGGGGCAGTGCCTCCGGTGAGCAGGGCCACGTGGGCCTGCGGGTCGAGTTTGGCCAGTTTTTTACAGATGTCGTAGCTGAAGGCGATGTATTCCACCTTGTCCTGCACGCCGGCGTCCTTGACGGCCTTCACCACGAGTTCGGCCAAAGTCATGTTCTTGACGGCCGTATTGTGCGACTTCAGTTCAATGATGAGCTTGGTGTCGCCCCCGTTGTTCTTGATGATGTCGAGCATGTCGGTGAGCAGGGGGATGTATTCGCCGTTGGAGAGCTTGAGGTGCTTGCACTCGTCGTAGGTGACGTTCTGCAGGGTGATGCCGCTCCACGAGGCATCGTGGTTGACGACGACAACACTGTCGGTGGTGGTCCACACGTCGATTTCGGCGCCGTAGTAACCCTGTTTGCAGGCTTCGCGCACGGCGGCCCGCGAGTTGGGGTTGGTGCCTATGGCTTTCCAGGCGCCGCGGTGGGCGATGACGCGCGCGCCTTTCGGCAACGTCTCCACGATGTTTATTTCAATGAGGCCGAGATCCTGCTGCGTGTCGTCGCGCTGGAGGTAGATGCGGTAGGTGCCGGTGGTGAACTCATCGGGCAGGGTGAGGCGTATGCCTGCGGTGCCCTGGAGCGTGACGGCCGGTGCGTATTCGTTTCCAGTCGATACATCGACCAGCAGCACTTGGTCTCCCGAAAGGAAGCCCTTGCCGTTGACGGCGACATCGCTGCCGGCGGTGTAAGCCTGTCCGGAGTAGTAGTTGATATCGGTAATCATCGGCGTGACGGCATTGGCCTGCAGACCTTCTACCTCGCTCCACAGGGCTCTCACGTCGGTCGCCATGAGGGGCTCGTCGTAGATGCGGGCCATGACCACATCGCCGGTCCATGCTTGTGAACCTGCCGTGCCGCTGGGGTCGGCACCGATGCCGAACCAGTGGTTGCTCTCCGGTGTGGGCAGGCGCAGGTCACCCTTGGCGGTGACGGTTTTCTTGAGCACACCGTTCACGTAGATTTGTGCCCGCTGAGTGCTCTTGTTCCACACGCCCACCACGTGGTAGTAGATCTTTGCCTTGGGCACGATGCCGCTGTTGCACCATATCCAGGTGCTGTTGCCGGTGGTTGTCACATTGGGCAGGAAGGTCAGCTCGTTCTTTCGGCTGCCCGAGGTGTTTGACACGAGGAAACCGGTGCCGCCGCTCTGGTGGCTGCTGAAGAACTTGGCCTCCACGTTCTTTATGGCCCCTTCGTAGTCGCCCATGACGAGCACCTCCATGGTGTGGCTGTCGCTGAGGGCGTCGATGTAGCTGGAGTTGCCCCTGTAGACGGCGCGGTAGAAGCCGGAGGCATCGCTGCCCCAGGCGTTGCCGAAGCGGGCCACGTAACGCCGGTAGGTGTCGTTATAGTAAGTGGTGAAGCCCTGGCCCGTCACGGTTTCAATGGGCAGGTTGGCCTCCGACAGGTCCTTGGCGGTACCGTCGTCCAGGAAACAAAGGTCGAGCAGGTCGGCCACGGGCAGTTGCACGTAGGCCATGCTGTCCACGTTGGCGCGGGAGGTGCTGAAGAGCCGTGTGCCGTCTTTACGGTAGAGGCTCACCACGGTTTTGTCTTCTTCCAGCGCCACGCTGTCAACCAAGGCGGCTTCGGTGGTGAAGATGACTTTGCTTTTCTGATATACGTTGAACACCTCGCGGGTGTCGGCGTGGCTGCTGAATGCCAAGGCCACGAGGGAAAGCAGGAGCAGTAGTTTCTTCATGGCCGGTTATTTCTTGATGAGTTTTTGAGTGGTCACTGTGCCGTCGGGCGCGGTGGTTTTCATTATGTATATGCCGGCAGGCAGAAGCTCCAGACGGTTTCCCAGAGCCCGGCCGTCGGGAGAATAGACGGTGCATGAGCCGGTGTTGTCCTTCGTTTGCAGACGGATGCCGGCGATGTCGGCGCGGTGGTAGAAGGTGAAATGGTCCATGTCGGCCACGGCCACCGTCGTGGTGCCGTCGGCGCTTTTGAACGTCAGGGCGTCGTCGCCGAAGACGATGCTGCGCAATCCTGTGGCGGTTTGCACAGGTTTAGGGTTAAGCCCGTTATAAACAAAAACATCATGGCCGTATGCCGACAGCGAAGCCAGCAAGGCCAATGGGAGAACAAATTTCTTCATGGGTATGGTATTAATTCCGTTTGAGCAGCCGTCGCATCAGGAACCACCCGTGCCATGCCACGGTGGGCAGCCAGCCGTAGTGGCGCGTCATGATACGGAAGCGTTCGCGTAGCGACAAACTGTGGTTTTTCGTCGTCATGCCGCCGTCCATGAAGTCGGCCACGGTGGTGCCGGTGTAAACGAGCGGAAGTTTCTTCCGTGCCGCTTTGCGCATGATGCGCACGCACCAGTCGAAGTCGGCCGAGAAGCGGTAGCGCCTGTCGTAGGGGCATTGTTGTGCCAGGTCGGTGCGGGCATAGAAAGCCTGATGGCACACCAGCATGCCGCGTTGGAAACTGCGCCAGGTCAGTCGTGCCGGTGCCGTCAGGTGGCGCGGGTGCAGGTAGTTGCCTTCTTCGTCCACCACGTCCGTCTGGCCATAGACCACGGCGGGGAGTGCCTCTCCCGAGGCGTGCCGGCAGGCGAAGCGGGCCACGGTCTCCAGTGTGTCGGCGCTGTGGAAGGTGTCGCCGGCGTTCATGTAGACGATGTAGTGGCCAGTGGCCTTCTGCAGGGCCTTGTTCATGGCGTCATAGAGTCCTTCGTCGGGCTCGCTGACGAGGATGATTTCGTGGCGTTCGGCTTCGGCCCCGTTGCGCTCCAGATATTCGCGCACCAGTTCCAGCGTGTTGTCGCTCGAGTTGCCGTCCACGATGAGGTGCTCCACGTTGCGGTGGGTCTGTTCCTCCACGCTGTGCAGCGTAGGCTCGAGCATGGACTCCGCGTTGTAGGTCACGGTGGCCACGGTGATTTTGATGTCTTCCGGTCTATTCATAGAACGTGTTGCACAACTGGTTGTATATCTCAATGTAGCGCATGGCTACGTTGTGCTCCGAATATTCGTTGACGGCAAAACTGCGTGCGGCCTTCGACACCATGCTGTAGTTGCAGGTGAAGAGCCACTCCAGTCCGCGGCACAGGTCGTCGGCTTGGCGCGGTTCGGCCAGGTAGCCGTTTTCGAGGTGATGAATCATCTGCGGTATGCCGCCCACGGCGGTGGCGATGCACGGCAGTCCGCTGGCCATGGCCTCGACGATGGTGTTGGGCAGATTGTCCTGCAGCGAGGGCATGAGGAAGGCGTCGCAGGCGTTGTAGATGTCGGCCATGCGGTGCTCGTCGCTCACGTAGCCCATGGGATAGACGGGGTAGGTGAACATGCCCTGCAGCTGCTCCGCGTCGCGGCCCACGGCCACGATGGCTATCTGCTCGCGCATTTCGGGATGGCGGCGGTCGTAGAGCTTGCAGGCTTCGGCGAAGTAGTTGAGCCCCTTGATGGGCGACGTGGTGCGGAAGGCGCTGAAGAGGATGAGTTTCTTGTCCTGCGGCAGCCGGCAGGCCTCGCGCACCTTTTCCTTGTCCCTTGGCTTAAAGAGCGAGGTGCTGATGGGATTGGGTATGTCGGTCACGCGTGTGCCCCGGAGCAGACGGCTCTGGCGCGCCTGGTCGGCCAGCCAGCGGCTGCAGGCCACAAAGGCCATCTTGCCCGGCTTGTAGGTCTCTTCCTTACGATGGAACACCTGCCACGACAGGTCTTTCTCGCCCGGCTTCTTCAGCAGCGGACAATCGTGGCAGCCGCCTACGTAGCGCTGGCAGTCGTGGGCGTAGTGGCAGATGCCCGTGAAGGGCCACATGTCGTGCATGGTCCACACCACCGGTTTGCCCGAAGCCAAAATCTTGCGCAGCACACCCAGCGACAGCATGCCCTGGTTCACCCAGTGCAGGTGGATGACGTCGGCCTCCTTGAATTCAGGCAGCCGTGTGATGTCGCTGCCCCGTGTGGCCGTGTCGATGTCGAACAGATGGTCGCGGCTCAGGCCGTTGGCCAGCCAGATGCGGCCACGCTCCCACAGGAAGTTGAAGCGCAACATCGGTGTCTGCCGCAACTGCGCCACCGACACATTGTCCGACTCTTTCGTGCGGACCAACATTTTAGCCTTCACGCCGTTGTCTATCAGCGCGTCTTTCAGGCGGCTCGCCGCTATGGCCGCACCGCCCGTTCGTTCCGAAGTGTTTACTATCAGTACTCGCATATCTGACTGCAAATTTATAGAAAAGTTACCAACCCACCGCGACCCATTGGCACAAAAAATAAGGCTCCGCCCCCTAAAATCCGCCTGTCCGTCTCTCGCCGCCCTCAACCGGTTTCCGTCTTTCCCCCGCCCCCTCCCGTGAAATACGTGCCTTCCCACGGAAAATCTCCCCCGCACCGCCTGATATTGCCAGTCCGGCGCTTAAAATGCAAATAAAGCCTTTATTCGCAAAAATAAAACTTTTATTTGTACAAATAAAGCTTTTATTCGTGTAAATATAACCTTTATTTTAATTTTAAGAAGCCCTTTCGTGACATTGGGCGGCGCTTTTGAGATTTCTGTCGGCGCCTTTGAGGTTTTTGGCGGTGTTTTCGGTGCTTTTTGACTTGGAAGAGAGAAATTTGCTCACACATCATGGCGGTTTGGCTACATATTATGCAAAACACCGGTCGCTGAAACGCTCTATTGGTTGTAAAAAGAGCCCCGTGCAATTGCCTATCGTTACAAAAATGTTACAATTAACACTCGTTGTACGGCATTATGCTTTTTTACACGTTTTGGCGGAATAAAAAGGCTTTATTTTAGTAATTGTGCCGCATTCCGGGTGTGTGCCTATGCCTGTGGCATTGAACTCTTCGCCAGAATCCGGTCTTGCAGAGAGAAGTGATTAATTATAGAACTTAAGGATAAGAATATTAAACATTTAACTTAACATTAAAATGAAAAAATTTTACGCTTTGCTGATGCTTTTTGGCATCGCGATGAGTATGAGTGCAGCCGTACCAGTATCGGGCACGTACTACATTCAGAATGTAGGCACGCAGAAGTACGTGAAGGTGACCGACCGCTACTATGCTCAGCCTAATTTTGCAAAGGACCAGGCCACGCAGATTTACGTGGGTGTTGGTGAAAAGTTGGATGACGGCACTTACAAGGTGACTTCGCTGAAGGGTGACGGCATCGAAGTGTATGACTACGTGAAGAAGGCCGTGACGCTGGCCAAGGCTTACGTGGAGAGTGTGCTGACCGACAAGGGAGACTATTCGCTCTCGCCGGAAGAGGTGGCCGAGGCCAAGGGCTTGATTGACGAGTATGTGAACGACTACGCTTACATGCGTTTGCAACCCGAAGGCGACTACTTCAAGGCTGTGGCCGTAATTCCTGCCATTCCTGAAGAAGTGGAAGCAAAAGCCCGTGAACATGGTGTAACCGACGGCGTATGGTCGTGGGCCAAGCGCAAAGCCATTGAATACTTTGAGGGCCGCGGCAGCAGTTCCACGCTGCAGGCTCTGCTGAAAGCCAATATCGATAAGATTGAACCGGGCAATACCTATTACCTGACGGCCGAGAGCAACGGTACGTTCGACTATACCACTGCCGACCCGGGCAACGAAGGCCTGTGGACGCTGGAGATGACCACGCCGGCCGGCGAGGCTCCCGCCAGCGGCACATACCTTATATATAATAAAGGTACGGGCAAGTTCGTGAACGTTATCAGCAAGTACTACGCCAAGCCCGACGAGACGAAGGACAACGCCACGGAAATCCACGTGGGCGTGGGCGAGCAGATGACCGACGGCAGCTACAAGGTGACGTCGCTCAAGGGCAACGGCATCGAGGTGTATGACTACGTGGAAAAGGCCGTGCGCCTGGCCCATGCCTTCATCACCAACTATAAGAACTCGGCCGGCACGGGTCTGAACGAAGCCGACCTGGCTCTGGCCAACCAATATATCGACGAGTACAAAGGCTATGCCTACATGCGCGTGAAGCCGACCGGCGCCCCCGACGAGGTCTATGCCCTGGCCACCGTGCCCGAAGTGCCCGCCGAAGTAGAGGCCAAATTCAAGGAATACAGCTCTTCCGACAAGGGAGCCTGGGATTGGGCCGTGCGCAAAGTGAAGGAATATCTCGACACGCACAACACCGACGCCACGCTGAAGGCTTATGTGCGCGCCAACATCGACCGGATTGTTCCGGGAACAACCTACTATCTGACGGCTCATGCCACCGACGGCACGTTCGACTTCGTGGCTGAGGCCGACCTGACTACTGCCGGCGACAACGCCAAGTGGGGCATGATGATTAAGGAACTCGACCCCGTGCTCGCTGAAAGCGGCGTTTACTTCATCAAGAACAAGCAGACGCAGCAGTACATCAAGATTACCGGCAGGTACTATGGCAAGCCCGACCAAGCCGACAAGGCCAACGCCAGCGCCATCACCGTGGGTCTGGAGAACCAGGCTCTCGAGGACGGCACGTATAAGGTAACCGCCCTGCAAGGTGAAGGCTACGATGCCTATGGCTATCTGGCCAAGGCCGTGACGATGGCCCACGCCTACGTGACGGACTATTTCAATAAGCAAAAACTTTCCGAAGAACAGAAGACCACGGTTGACGCACTGATCGACCAGTACGCCGAAGACTACGGCTTCATGCGCGTAAAGCCCGTGATTGAAAACGGTGACACCAGCTACTACGCTCTGGCCACCATCCCCGAGATTCCTGCCAAGTTGACGGAAATTGCCAATGCCCACGGTGTAAACGATGTCTGGGCATGGGGCGTGCGCAAAGTAAAGGACTATCTGGCTACCCACGGCACCGACGCCACGCTGAAGGCTTACGTGTTCAATAACATCGACAACATTCATCCGGGTACGACCTACTACCTGACTTCAGACGAAAACCTGACGTTCGGTTACGCTACCGAAGCTGAAGTAGCCAACAAGGGCAACTGGGCCCTGTGGCAGATGGAGACGGTGAACGTGGAAGAAGGCTACTACCGCATCCAGAACGCCAGCTCAAAGCACTACGTCGAGGTAACGGAGAAATACTATGCCCGTCCTAACATCGAAAACGCCGACAAGTTCACCAAGGCCGGCACAGTCATCAAGGTGGCTTCGCAGGAAGGCAGCGGCCGTCTGACTACCCTCCGCTCACAAGGCGTTGACGTTTGCGAATATCTGAACGGTATCGTAGCTGTGGCCAAGGCTGCCGTGCCGATGGTTGTCCAACTGATGTTCGGTGAAAGCGACAAGGCTGAAATCGCCGCCGCCCTGGGTCAGGGTGTGGTTGACGACTACAGCAAGTACGCATATGTAAAGGTAGAACCCACCACAACCGAAGCCGGCGAAACGGCATATCTGGTTAAGTTCACCGTGCCCGACCTGAGCGAAGTGAACAGCTACCTCGGTCTGGCCTTCTCCATGGGTTATGGCAAGGGTACGGCCCAGAAGTACAAAGGTTATTTCGACTTCGACGAAGCCGGCAACCCGATAGGCCTGAATCAAGACGCCGTATGGAATAAGGTGAAGGCTCTCATTAACGGTACGGACCAAGGCCAGTTCAGCGAAACTGTCAGCGCCTTGATGACGAACCTGCCCGAAAAGCTCCGCACGCTCATTACGGCCAACATCAACAAGATTGACTTGGGCGAAACCTACTACCTCACTGAGGATGCCGACGCTTCCTTCGGCTACGTGAAGGC
>JAGAYH010000018.1 GCA_017940565.1 Bacteroidaceae bacterium
GGCTGTCTTGCTGAGGAAGAGCCCGGCATCTTTCGTGCTTAACAGGGTCAACTTGCCCGGGCCGGTAACGGTCATGTCAACTTCCGACTTTAGGGCCGTTAACTCCTGATTGTTCAATGTCGCATCACCGGCAACATAGACGGTCAGTCCCTTGATCTTGTTTTCGATAATGCTATTGCCTTTATAGGTCTTGTCTCCACTGACGGTGAGCACGTTCTTCTTCGGACTGTAACTGAATGCGCCGTCGCCGAGAATGTCAGATTGGTTTTCCCCGGTTACCTGTTTGCCGCACACCCATAGGTCATGGCGGGTGTTTAAGCCGTTTGAGTCAAAGGTGCAATTAATCATTGCTTCTTCACTCTGATAATAGTATATTTCCCCTTCTTCCCCATTCACATAAACAGTGATGTCTTCTTTGCTGGCAAAACTATAACCTTCTGTCGTCTTCAGTATCGCAACAAATTTATAGGTTTCACCATCTTTAAAAGCATCTCCTTCTTTCATCTTAAACTGGCCGGCGTCCACAATCTTGTACCACTCTGCAATGGTTGCGTAATATTTATCACTTTTGGCCGTACACTTTGTCGAAACCACATTTCCTGCGACCGGCTCAACCACGGTGAGATCCACCGTACTGACAGGCGTACGCTTGATATGCACTTCTTTGAGAGCCTTGCCGGTCGGGTTATATGCCGTTCCGTTAGTACCGAAATATCCATTGGTGAAAACGCAGTTTTTCAGAACAGGTCTTGCCGATTGCTCATTGATTGCTGACCATGCATAGACATTTGATGTTTCGATATTGATTTCGCAATTGTCCAGGATAATCTCGGAAAAACCCATATTAAGAAAACCTACAGTGGAACCGCCATAAGATTTGATATTGATGGTGACGTCTTTGATGGTCAGACTCGTATTGCCTCTTGATGATATTATCTGTCGATTTATCAAAGTCGGTTCCATCGTCAATGTGCCATCACCACAAATGGTATGTTTGCCGTTACCTTCAAAACGAATCCCTTCAGAAAAGAGACCATAGAATAGACATGCTCCGTCCACTTGGATGGTCAACGTGGGATTCACGTCCCCGTTAATATAAATTATACGTGTATTTTGTGTGCCGACACTCGTATTACCTTCTCTTAAATGGAGCACATTATTCGTAGGATCATAGTACCATGATCCCTCTGAATTCTGCGACTTATAATTGTCGGAATTGATTGGAATACCGAACATTTCAAAGCCATAGTCCGTGGCAGCCCGCACGCCCGAGGCCATGGCGACGAGCGCGGAAAACAAGATTAAAAACGTCTTTCTCATAATGTAAAAAGTATTGAATGATGTATTTGCCACAAAGATAAATATATTTTTACATATGTGTTCCGCCCCCCCGTTAATTTTCTGCCGAAAAACGGTGTTTTTTAGCAAAAAGGTGTTTTTGCGGGCAGAAGAACCCCCGTTTTTCCGCTTTCAGGAAGTTTTTTTTGCACGAAAACGGACTTGTAATTCACGAAAACGGATTTAGGCCGGACGAAAACGGATTTAGATTATCAGCTTTCCCGAAAAGGGGCCCGATGTCATTTTAGGGTAATTCTTTTTCGGCCCGACAGACGAATTTTGCCGGTTGCGTTTGCCTGTTCGCTCGGTTTGCCTTAAATTTGCAGTAATTATGAAGTACAGTATCATTATTCCGGTCTATAACCGTCCGGACGAGGTGGACGAACTCCTGGCCAGCCTCACGCGGCAGACAGAGCGCGACTTTGAAGTGGTCGTCGTGGAGGACGGCTCGTCGGTAAGGTGCGACGCCGTGGTGGCCAAGTATGAGGCCAGCCTGCCCGTGCGCTACCTGGAAAAGCCCAATTCAGGCCCCGGTCAGACACGCAACTACGGTGCGGAGCGTGCCGCAGGCGAATGGCTCATCATTCTCGATTCCGACTGCGTGTTGCCCGACGGTTACCTGGCCGCGGTGGAGGCTGAACTGGCCCGCGAGCCGGCCGATGCTTTCGGCGGTCCCGACCGGGCCCATGCCGACTTCACCCCGACGCAGAAGGCCATCAACTACGCCATGACGTCGTTTTTCACCACGGGCGGCATACGCGGCGGACGGAAGAAACTGGACAAATTCTTCCCCCGCAGTTTCAACATGGGCATCCGCCGCGAAGTCTATGAGGCCCTGGGCGGATTTTCTGCCATGCGTTTCGGCGAGGACATCGACCTGAGCCTGCGCATCTACAAGGGCGGCTACCGCTGCCGCCTCTTTCCTGAAGCCTGGGTGTGGCACAAGCGCCGCACCGACTTGCGGAAATTCTTCAAGCAGGTGCACAACAGCGGCATCGCCCGCATCAACCTGATGAAGCGCCATCCCGGGTCGCTGAAGTTGGTCCACCTGCTGCCTGCCGTGTTCACCGTGGGCGTGGCCGCCCTGCTGTGCCTGTTCTTGGCCGGACTGTACCTTTATATAATAGGTCCCGACCACATGAACCGGAGTTTCGGTTGGGCATTGATGGAGCTGGGCCTACTGCCAATCGTGCTGTACGCGCTGATGTTGTTTGTCGATGCCTCCGTGCGCAACCGTAGCGTGGTGATAGGTCTGAAGTCCGTCGTCGCCTCGTTTGTGCAGCTGACGGGCTACGGCTCGGGCTTCCTCCGGGCCTGGTGGCGGCAGTGTGTGAGAGGCAAGGCCTCGTTTGAGGCGTTCAAAGATAACTTCTACAAGTGATGAAACCGGGTGAAGACGAACTGGCCGGCCGCCGGCGTCTGCTGGAGCGGCTGGGCGAATTGCATGAAGAGCCGCCGGTGGAGCCTGCAGCGGCCCGCCGCGCGTCGATCAACGAGTGGAGCGAGGACAGCCGTCCGCGCGAGCGTTGTCTGAGCTTAGGGGCTTCGGCCCTGAGCAACGCCGAACTGCTGGCCATACTCATTCACTCGGGCACTCCGTCGCAGAACGCCGTGGAGCTGATGCGTGAGGTACTGGCCTCGTGCGACGACAGCCTGGACAAACTGGGCGAACTGACCTACGACCAGCTGACGGCCTTCAAAGGCATCGGCCAGGCCAAGGCGGTGACGCTGATGGCCGCCTGCGAGTTCGGGCGCCGCCGCATGGTGAAGGACGCGCGGCCGAAGGCGAAACTGGACAACTCGGACAAGGTGTTCCACACGTGCCTGAAATCGCTCTTCTGGGACAAGACGGAGGAGGAGTGCTGGGTGGTGCTGCTTAACCAGAGCCTCCATTTCATCTCGAAGGAATGTATCGGCACGGGGGGCCTGACATCGGTCAGCGCCGACATCCGCAAGGTGCTGAAACTGGCTCTGCTGAAGAACGCCACGGCTATTGTCCTGGCCCATAACCATCCGTCGGGGTCGCTCAAGCCTGGCGCGGTGGACGACACTACGACGCGCAACCTGGGCGAGGCCTGCCGTGTGATGAACATCCGCCTGCTCGACCACCTGATAGTGCATGGCGACCGGTACTACAGCTATGCCGAGCAGGGCAGACTACCGTAAGAAACGTAAAAGAGAATATGGAAGAAAACAAGAAACTGCAGATTGAAGAGAGCATCGTCGAAGCCCTCAAAACGGTCTATGACCCCGAAATACCCGTGAACATCTACGATCTGGGCCTCATCTACAAGGTGGACTACCACGAGGAGGACGGCACGCTCGACGTGGACATGACGCTGACGGCCCCGGGCTGTCCGCTGGCCGACTACATCGTGGAGGACGTGCGCCAGAAACTGGTGGCCATCGAAGGCGTGACCTCGGCGGTGGTCAATCTGGTGTTTGAACCGGAGTGGACGCAGGACATGATGAGCGAGGAGGCCAAGGCCGACCTGGGATTTCTGTAACCGCCGGCAGGGCTCTGAAAGCCGAAAACGGATTTGGAACGGACGAAAACCGATTTAGTTCGCACGAAAACGCATATAGAAATGAAAAAAGTCTATTTCCTCAGCGACGCGCACCTCGGCTCATGGGCCATAGGCCGCTGGCGCGAGAATGAACGCCGGCTGGTGGCCTTTCTGGAGAGCATCCGCCACGAGGCCTCGGCCATTTATATACTCGGCGACCTGTTTGACTTCTGGCACGAGTACCGCTATGTGGTGCCCAAGGGCTACACACGCCTCCTGGGCAAGTTGGGCGAGTTGTGCGACCAGGGCGTGGAGGTGCATGTCTTCACCGGCAATCACGACCTCTGGTGCGGCGACTATCTGGAGAAAGAATGTGGCGTGACACTGCACCGCGAGGCCCTGACGGTGAAACTGCAGGGCGTGAATCTCTTTATGGCCCACGGCGACGGCCTGGACCGCACGGACAAGAAGTATCTGGCCCTGCGCTGGATGTTCCATAACCGCGTCT
Organism: Bacteroidaceae bacterium; assembly: GCA_017940565.1. GTDB lineage: Bacteria > Bacteroidota > Bacteroidia > Bacteroidales > Bacteroidaceae > UBA6382. The sequence goes on from JAGAYH010000018.1 coordinate 4,354, forward strand.
GCCAGCGCCTGTTCGCATCGATACATCCCCGCTGGGCCATGTGGTTCGGCTATACCTGGGCCAAACACAGCCGCAAGAAGCACGAGCAAGAGGAAGGCCATTTCGAAGGCCTGGAGAAGGAAGGCCTGGCCGTGTTCGCACGCCACTACCTGAAGGACCATCCCGAGACCGATGCGTTTCTGTTCGGCCACTACCATGTGGAGGTGGACGAGATGCTGAGCCCCAAGACACGCTTCATCATCCTGGGCGAATGGATAAGCAAGTTTACCTACGTGGTGCTCGAAGAAGGGAAACTGACGATGAAAAATTATTCGGAATAAACAATCATGAAAAACCTGCTGCTTAGTATCATGCTCGCCCTGTTCCCGCTGGCGGGTTTTGCGCAGACGTATGCCGGCCTGTGGAAAGAGGTGGCGGCGTATCAACAGAAGGACCTGCCCAAAAGCGCGCTGCAGAGCGTGGACAAGATTGTGGCCCAGGCGCTCCGGCGCGGCGACGGCGGCCAACTGGTCAAAGCCGTTATGGTGAGACACCAACTGGCCGGCGACATCTCGCCCGACAGTGCCAAGATGCTAATACCCCGTCTGGAATCGTATCTGGCCAAGGAAGAAAAGGCCGAAATGCAGGCAATCTATCATTCCGTGCTCGGCCGGCTTTATGCCTGCGAAAACCCGTGGCGCAATGAAGAAGCCGCCAAGCAAGCGGTGATGCACTACACCAGGTCGCTCGACCATGCAGCGCTGTTGGCAACGGTGAAGGCCGCCAAGTATGTGCCGCTGGTGGAAGTGGGAGAGGACAGCAGATATTATCGCCACGACCTGCTGCACGTCGTGATGAACAATATGTTTGATCTGAACAGGATGCACGATGCCTCGGAAGGTATAGACACGGTGCACATGAAAGCGTATCACAAGGCCATCGGCGTGTACCGCAGTCTGGGCAACCGCGACGGCGAACTGCTCATGATGCTCGACTCGGCCGAGACGGCACGCGTGTTTTACCGCGAAAGTCTGAGCCAGACTCTCGGCAAAGACTGCTTTACGGACCAGGCGCGGACACAGTTCTATGAATCGCTGCTGGCCCGCGACGGCGACTTGGAGACGGCAGTGGAAATCTATTGCAAACTGGCCGGGATACAACCTGTGGAGAACATTTACCGGTGGGCCAACGAGGGCATACGCCGCTTCCCTAAGTCGAAACGTACCAATTTCTTGCGCGACAGACTGGAGCAGATTGTCCAGCCACAAGTGAGCTTGATTCTGCCAAACCACGTTGCCTATCCTGGCGAAACCGACAGTGCCGAGGTGACAGGCCGCCATGTTTCGGGCGGCGTGCTCAAATTCTACCGCTTGCCCTACAAGGTCAATGACAAGGAACTGGAAACACTGTTTGACAACGAGGCAAAACTGAAACCTTTTCTGAAAAACGCCGTGGCAGAGTATCCTTTCACATTGCCCAAAGGCGCACCCTATGAAACAGTCAAGTGCAAGTTGAAAGTGGAGATGCCGCGCGAAGCCGGACTCTATTGTGCCGTATTAGAACCTTCGCCCGGTGAAAAACACCATTTCCCGAACGGGGAGAGAACCATCCTGATGCATGTTACACGTTTGTACATCATGCAGCTGGCCTTGCCCAACGGCCAGACGCGGGTGTTTGTCTGTGATTCCAAAACAGGCCATCCCGTTGCCGGCGTGCAGGTGCAATTGCGTTCTAGAGATAAAAAAAGGCCTGCCGTAAGCAATTATACGACCGATGCCAATGGGGCTGCGCTGGTGCCTTCGATGGAATGGGGCTACGAAGTGTATGTCAAGACCGAAGCGGATGCCTATTGTCCGGCCGAAATGCTCTCACGCAGCTATGAGCGCCGGGTGTCGGAACCGACACGGAGTCGCGTGTTGCGGTTATATACCGACCGAGCCATCTATCGCCCCGGCCAGCAGGTACAGGTAGGCGGTATTATCTATGAGAAACGGGGTGACGAGGTGAAAGCCCTTGCAAACCAAAGTGTGAAGCTACGTTTTCTTGATGCCAATCATAAGGAATTGGCCAGCGAAACGGTGGTTTCGGATGAATATGGAACGTTGAAGAGCCAGCTGAAACTGCCCGAGAGCTGTCTGAACGGCATTTTCTTCATAGAATCTCAGTGGGGAACGGCCCATTACCGGGTGGAACAGTATAAGCGCCCCACATTCAAAGTGAGTCTGGAAGATGTGAAGACGGCATATCAGGCCGGCGACACCGTCCGTATGGCAGGAACGGTAAAGACCTTCGCCGGCTTTGCCTTGCCTTCCACCCGTGTGGCTTTGGAGGTGACACGCCGTTATTCACCGTGGTGTTTCTATGGTAACGGCAGAACACGCCAGTTGCTTCAAGACACGGTGCTGACTGATGCCGAGGGACGTTTCACCGTGCCTGTCTTTCTGGATATAGCAGAAACGGATGTACATCCCCGAATCGCCCGTTTCTATACTTATCAGGTCGTGGCTGTGGCGATAGCTGAGAACGGCGAGAGCGAATCGGCAACGGCTAATCTCTATGCAGGAAACCGTGCCGTGTCCCTATCAACGACATTGCCGGACCGTTTGTGCAAAGAACTGTTGGATTCATGCCAACTGATTCAGCGCAATGCAGCCGGTATGCCGGTCGAGGGACTGGCACAGTATGACGTGTTGCGGGCGGGGAGTGTTGTGGCTTCGGGCACACTGCCCTTCAATAAGACTATAGCCTGCGACTGGCTTAAAACGTTGCCGTCGGGCGATTATCTGTTGCGTGTGAAGTCGGCCGACTATCCAGACTCGTTGCTTTGGTCAGAACAGAAGTTTGCTGTTTTTTCATTGGATGACAACCATCCGGTGGGGGATGAGCCTTTACAAGTGTTCCAAACGGCAAGTGAGTTTGGGACAGACCCTGTCCGGGTACTCGTAGCCACCCCTCTGAAAGACGTGTGTCTCCACTATGACCTTTTCGCTAATGGCAAACTATTGGAAAGCCAAGTTATCGAGCTGTCCGATTCAGCATTTACTATCCCATACACCTATGCCAGTCACTATGGCGATGGGTTATATGCCTTGTTTGCTTTCGTCAAGGCCGGGCAGTGTCATGTCCGTTCACTGACCATCACACGCCCTGTTCCTGACAAGGCGTTGGAATTGCGATGGAGCACGTTCCGCGACCGCTTGACTGCCGGCCAGGACGAGACATGGACACTCCAAGTGCTCAAAGACGGCAAGCCGGCTGAAGCTTCCGTCATGGCTACGCTCTACGACGCCTCGCTTGACAAGTTTGTGCGCCACGACTGGCCATTCTCCCTTTATTTCGGGCGGCAAGTTCCCTCGTATTTTTGGGCTAACTCAAGCATCTCACCGATTGATTTCCAGCTTTGGGGCGAGCGCAAGAGTTATAAGCAGGAAGACTGGGTGTTCAGCCATTTCGATCACTCCTTGTTTAACACCTTCGGCAACTACCGGCGCGTATTGCATGAAGCAAAAGTCATGGTCGGCGCCCAGAAAGCCATGCCTATGGCTATGAATTCAGCTGTGACAATGGCTGCCAAGGTCGCTCCTGACAAAGCTGAAACTTCCGACACCTTTTCCGCTCGTGGTGTGGACGAAGAGGCCGTTGCAGAAGATTCGGGCACAACCGAGGACGCATCTGCCGAAGTACGCAGCCACTTTGACGAAACAGCATTCTTTATGCCGCAGTTGACGACCAACAGCAAAGGTGAAGTCGTAATGAGTTTTAAGCTGCCTCAGAGTTTGACTCAATGGAATTTCAGAGCCCTGGCCCATACCAAAGGGGTGGACTACGGTACGCTTTCGGCTTCCGTTGTGGCCAGCAAGGACTTTATGGTACAGCCGAACATGCCGCGCTTCCTGCGTGTCGGCGACCATACGGCCTTAGCAGCTTCTGTCCGTAACGCCACAGGCCGTTCTCTTTCCGGCAAGGCTTTGATGGAACTCATCGACCCTGCCACGCAAAAGACCATTAGTCGTCAGCAATCCAAGTTTGAAGTGCAGCCGAATGGAGAGACAACGGTGACCTTCCCGGTCAATGTAACCGACGGGTATCCTTTGCTTGTGTGCCGCATTTCTGCAACCAGCGGCAAATTCAGCGATGGCGAACAACACTACATTCCGATACTCGATGACAAGCAGGAGGTGACGGAAAGCGTGCCACTTTCACTTGTCGGCACGGGTATCAAGACCACCGATATTTCGTCTCTCTTCAACGGAGATGCCTCCCATACATCCCACAACCGTTTAACGGTAGAATATACGGGCAACCCGGCCTGGCTCGCTGTAGAGGCGTTGCCTTCTATGGCCCGTCCGGTCAATGAAAGTGCATACTCAATGGCGATGGCTTACTATGCCTTGTCGCTTGCCGAGATGGAAGCGCATGCCGACCCTGCCATAGAGCAGTTGGCCAAGGCTTGGCGCGATGCCGGTGGGGTGGACAGTGTATTCCTGTTGTTGGAGCGGAACAGTGACCTCAAGCAAATCGTTCTGAACGAAACGCCGTGGGTGGCCGCTGCCGATGGCGAGCGTGAGCGGTTGCTGCAACTGGGTAACCTCTTCGACCCTCTGACGATGAGTTATCGCCGGCACAGTTATCTTGACAAACTGCTGTCGCTTCAGAATGCCGATGGCTCATGGAGCTGGTTCCCGTCGATGCCTGGCAGTTTGTGGATGACCGTTGATGTTTGTGAACTTATGGCCAAGTTGGGCCATTTGTCTCCCGAAGCCATCGGCGGCCCCTTGCAGCAACGTTTGGAGCGTGCCTTCGGTTACATGGAGCGTGAGGTGGCCAAGATAGTCGCTGAATATAAGAAAACCAAGAAACAGACGGGACACGATCCGCACGTCGGTGACCTGATACTCCGCTATCTTCATTCATGTGCTTTGCGTGGTGTATCTCCCAACGCCGACCGCACCTATCTTATCCGTCTGTTGGAAGGGAGCGCAGTCCACTACGACATGTATGCCAAGGCCCAGGCAGCCGTAGTGCTTGCTGCTGCCGGCAAGCGGAAGGCCTCAGAGCTGACCCTGCAGAGTCTCATGGAACATACTGTCTGCACGCCTGAGATGGGGCGCTATTTCGACACCGACCGTTCGCGATGGGCTTGGCACAGCTACAAAGTGCCCACTCAGGTGGCTGCCCTTGACGCCATCAGCCAACTCGCCCCTCAGGACACATTGACCATCCAGGAAATGACGCGCTGGCTCCTTCAGGCCAAGCGCACCCAGACGTGGGACAATCCGCGCAGCAGTGTTGATGCGGTTTACTATCTGTTTCTCCGTCAGAATATGCTTGCCCATAGCGGCGGGCGCAGCTTCCCCCGCATCACGCTGACCTATGCCAACCGTATCCGGCAAGACTTGACGGCCAATGCCCACCAGATACAGATGCCCGCCACGCTGGGTTACTACCGTCAAACGCTGACCCCGGCGCAGCTCAAGGGGCAGCCCTCTGCGCTGACCGTGGAGAAGACGGCCGGGCCCATGGCTTTCGGTGCCGTCTATGCCCAATATCTTGTTCCCGTGGCCGAAGCCAAGGCCATGGCCGCAGGGCTTTCGCTCCGGGCAACCTACAGTGTGCGCAGGGGACAGAATTGGCAGGCCCTGACCGACCGGACGGTGCTGGCCAAGGGTGACCTGCTGCGCATACGTTACGAACTCACCGCCGACCGCGACTACGACTTTGTCCATCTGAAAGAAGGCCGCCCCGCCTGCTGCGAGCCCGTGCAGCCGCTGTCGGGATACGACTGGCAATCGGGAGCCTACCGTCAGGTCGGCGACGCCTCCACTAACTATTATTTCGAGCAGTTGGCCAAGGGCACACACGTCTTTGAAACCCAAATGCGCGTCGACAGGGCAGGCACGTTCCGGTCGGCCGTCCCCACGGTGCAGTGTGTCTATTCCCCCGAATTCTTCGGCAGGGGCGAGGCCGTTCGTCTGAATGTGGCAAAATAGCGCAGGGAGCCAAGGCTACGGCTGGCTGTTCCCGTTATCTGATATTAATGTGTACTGAAATGAAGCCGTTTTATTCAAAGATTGTTTTAGCTGTTCTTGCGAGTGTGTGCCTTGGGGGAATTTCCCGTGCGGGCGTTTTGGAGCAGAAACTGGCTTCGTTGCCCGTTTTCGATGAGCTGGCATCGGTAAAGACCCCGTTCGACTGGCTGGTCTCCCCGGAGAAGTCGGCGGCAGGTGTCTATGTCTCGCCGGACCGGAAGAGTCTCGTCGTAGCTAACGCGATGGTGTGGCGTACATTCCGCATTTTCCCGAATCTGGCCACGACCGACTATGTGAACCGCATGACGGGCGAGCGGATGCTGCGGGCCGTGGGGAGCGAGGGCAGCGTGACCATCGACAGCGTGGCGTACAGCATCGGCGGTCTGGAGGGACAGCCCGAGCGGGGCTATTTGGTCGAGTCATGGATTGAGACGCTGCGCCCTGTGGACGGTGCTTTCACGGTTGAAGACTTCGAGGTGCGTCCCGTGGAGCCTGCCATTCGTTGGAAACGCAACCGCTGGGCGCTCAACACCACCGATGCCACGGGCAAGGAGGTGGTGTTCACTCTCCGGGGCGGCGGCAGGCTGTCGCAGCTGACGGTGAAACTCCATGTGGCCATCTACGACCGTCTGCCGGTTATCAGGAAATACTTCGAAGTGGTCAACGGGAGCGACCGCAGCATCACGGTCAATTCGTTCAAGGTGGAGCAACTCTCGTTTTTCGAGCCCGAATCCCCCTCCGGCGACCCCAAGGACGGTTTCATGCTTCCGAACATACACGTTGAGAGCGATTATCAGTGTGCCGGCAGTTTCACCGAGCGTGAGACCGATATAACCGAAAAATGGGTGAAGGAACCGTCCTACACGTCTCAGCGCAACTACGGCCTGAACACCCCGTGCCTGCTTGAAGTGGCGCCCGAGGTGGGCCCTGACATCCGTTTGTCGCCGGGCGAGGTGTTTTGTTCGTTCCGTGTCTATGAGATGCCGTTCGACAGCTACGACCGTGAGCGCAAGGGGTTGTTCACGCGTCGTTTCTACGCCTCGGTAGCGCCATGGACAACGCAGAATCCCATTTTCCTCCACCTGACGTCGACCGACCCTGAAACGGTGCGCAGGGCGGTAGACCAGTGTGCCGATGTCGGTTATGAGATGATTATTATCAGTTTTGGCAGCGGGCTGAACATGGAAGACGTTTCCGAAGCGAACCTGTCCAAATATAAGGCTCTTGTGGACTATGCCCGGTCGAAAGGCATCGAAATGGGGTGTTACTCGCTGCTTGCCAGCCGGTGGGTGAGCGACAGCGTTGACGTAATCAACCCTAAGACGGGCAAGCGCGGCGGCATGCGGTTCGGCAGCTCGCCCTGTCTGGCAAGCGACTGGGGGGATGCCTATTTTGACAAGCTGAAAATATTCATGGAGCGCACGGGTATGACTTGTCTGGAGCACGACGGCTCTTATCCCGGCGACGTGTGCGCATCGACTGCCCATGCCCACCATCGGGGACTCAACGACTCACAGTGGGCGCAGTTCTACAAGATAGCCGGCTTCTACCACTGGATGTGCGAAGCGGGCAACTACATCAACGTGCCCGATTTCTATATTCTCAACGGTTCCACCAAGACGGGCATCGGCTATCGTGAGACCAACTGGTCGCTGCCCCGCGAACGCCAGATCATCCACGCCCGCCAGGTCAACTACGACGGCACGTGGGACCGCGTGCCCGGTTCGCTCTGGACCTTCGTCCCCCTGGTGCAGTACCACGGGGGCGGGGCGGCCGCCACGCTCGAGCCTCTGAGCGAACATCTTTATGAATACAAGATGCACATGATACAGAACTATGGCGCCGGCGTTCAGGCCTGCTACCGCGGCCCCCGGCTCTACGACACCGGCGAAACGCGCCAGATGGTCAAGGACGTCATCGGATGGTACAAGAAGTACCGCCGCATCCTCAACAGCGACATCATCCATCTGCGTAAACCCGATGCACGCGACTGGGACGGCATCATGCACGTCAATCCACACGAGAAGGAGAAAGCCCTGGCCCTCTTCTTCAACCCCCTTGACACCCCCGTTACACGCACCATTACCCTGCCGCTCTACTATACCGGACTCTCACGCAAGGCCCGCATAAGGGAACAGGAGGGGAAGCCCAAGACCTACGCTCTCGATGCCTCCAAGTCGGTCCGTCTCACGGTCAATATCCCCGCCCGCGGCTACACGTGGTACGTCGTGGAGCCGTGACGCCGCCTTCCCCGGAGAAGAAACGGACTTTTTTGACAACCAAAACGGAGTCAGGAAAAACGAAAACGGAGTCAGGCGCGCCCAACTCCGCTTTCGTTCGGTTCTATACCGCAGTTTCAGAAGTTCAAGTCCAGTTCCACGGGGCAATGGTCGCTGCCCAGGATGTCTGTGTGGATTTTCGCGTCTGTCAGATAGGGCAGCAGGCGGTTGGAGGCCAGGAAATAGTCGATGCGCCAGCCGACATTCTTCTGCCGCGCCTGGAAGCGGTAGCTCCACCAGGAATAAACGCCCCCGAGGGCAGGATGGAAGTGGCGCCAGGTGTCGGTGAAGCCCGCCCCGAGCAGCCGGGTGAACTTCTCGCGCTCCTCGTCGGTGAAACCAGCATTGCGGCGGTTGCCCCCGGGATTCTTGAGGTCTATCTCCTGATGGGCCACATTCATGTCGCCGCACACCACCACGGGCTTCTTCCCGTCAAGGGCGAGCAGGTAGTCTAGAAAAGCATCCTCCCACGCCATGCGGTAGTCCAGCCGGCGCAGCCCCTCCTGAGAATTCGGCGTATAGACGCAGACCAGGAAAAAACGCTCCAGCTCCAGCGTGACCACGCGCCCCTCGCGGTCATGCTCCTCCATGCCTAGGCCCAGCCTCACGTCCAGAGGCTCGTGGCGCGTGAAGACGGCCGTGCCGGAGTATCCCTTCTTCTCCGCAAAATTCCAATAAGCGCGGTAACCCGCGAAACCGAGGTCCAGCTGACCCCCCTGCAACTTCGTTTCCTGCAGGCAGAAACAGTCGGCATCCAGCCGACGGAACACATCCGAAAAACCCTTGCCCGCGCAGGCACGCAGACCGTTGACATTCCATGAGACGAGTTTCATTGCCATAAAAATGAGATTTTCTTGTGCAAAGATAAGCAAAAACATTCGTCCAAACAGATTTTTGTTCTAACTTTGCAGGTGTAAAAATAGTCAATATTATGAAGTCGAAGATGTATGTTCGTTTTCTCCTGCTTGTGCTGGCGTGTGGTTTCGGTCCTTTGGGCGCGGCGATGGCCCAAACGCAGGTGGTGCGCCTGCTGTGTGCCGGCGGCGAGTGTGCCGGCCTCACGTTCAATCTGAGCGGGGAAGGCTCTGTATATGTCGATTGGGGTGATGGCAACGTGGTCGATTATCATGGTGATATCATCACGGGCAAGTGTCATGAAGACACCATCACGGTGACGTTGCCCGAAACCATCACGGGCTTCGATTGTGCCGGTTTGTGCATTTTGTGGCTTGATGTGAGCGGCGCTCCCAACCTGATCAGTCTGAACTGTGCCGACAACCAGTTGGAAGAGTTGTCGGTGGACAGCCTGAAGGGGTTGGCGGAACTGGATTGTAGCGGAAATGGATTGTCAGAACTGAAGGTGGACAGTAATGCCGCGTTGCGCTATCTGGACTGCGCCGACAACCGGCTGACGCGGCTCGATGTGAGCCGCTGCGGGAAGCTGGAGGTGCTCTGCTGCTCCGACAACGGGATGGAGAGCGTCGACCTGGCGCCCGGGGGGGAGCTGAAATCGCTGTGGGGCAGCGGCAACGGACTGACGGCATTGGACTTGACGGGATACCCCGGCCTGAACAGCGTGGTGGTGTCTGACTGCGGTCTGCGGTCGCTGGCGCTTGAGAATGCGACAAAGCTGCAGGACCTGTGGGCCGAGCGCAATGACCTGACGACGCTTAATCTGAAAGGCGCCGACCAGATTTTCAGTGCCAATGTGAGCGACAACCGGCTGGAGGCTATCGGCATGGAGGGTTTTACCACGAAGACGCTGACGTATCTGTTCGATTGCAGCGGAAACCGTCTGCCGTTTTCTTCGTTCTATTCCGTTGCCAAAGTGAAAAACTATGTCTGCGGGCTGCAGGCGCCCGTCTATTGTGGGCTCGACTCGGTTGAAATAGAGACCATGATGGACTTGAGTGCCTTTGTCACCAATGCCGCCAGAGCCAAAGTGGGCGCGATGGTTATAAAGGACGCCAAGACGCATGAAGAACTGGTGAAGGGCTCGAGTGACAAAGATTATCAGTACCTGTCGGGCCGCTTGCGCTTCTGGCACGCTGTGGACAGTGCTTACATGGTTGTGACCTCTTCGAAATACCCCGATTTGGAAATCCGTTCGAACCGCTTCGTGATTTACGACCCGAAAGTGGGCGTCCATTCGGCTGTTTTGCAGGAGAATTTGCAAGTAACGGCAGGTCGGGGCGCACTGGTGCTGCGGGCTCCGGTTGAAGAAGAAGCATCGGTGGTCGCTGCCGACGGCCGCGTTTTCTGGCAAGGGGCTGTGCTTGCCGGCAAGGCGGTTTCAGTGGCGTTGCCACAGGGCATATATCTGGTAAATGGACATAAATATAAAGTGAAATAGAAACGTGAAGTCAAACTTTGAAAAGGAATCGACGAGATGAAACAGACGAGATATATGATGCTCCTTGCGATGGCTTGGCTGATGCTGGGCGTTCCCATGGTAGCTCAGAAGAGCATAGAGGATTACAAGACCCCGGTGATAGTGCCGGTTACCTTAGAACGCACGCTTCCCCATACGGCTTTCAAAGGTGTGTTGCGGGTGGCTGCAAACACCGACTATGATGTGGCGGTGAACGTCGATTGGCTGCAAGTGGAGAAGACCGGCAAAGGCCTTCGTCTGCAAGCAGAAGCCAACACGACGCCCTGGCTGCGTATCGGTCAGATTACGCTCACTTCGACGGATGCCGCCGATGTGAAGCGTATCATCCAGATCAATCAGGAGTCACAGGATCTTTCCAACGATGCCGATGCCCGTGCCCGTCTGGCTTTGCAAATGATGTCTCTCGATGATAAACTGAATCTCATCGTTGGCGAAAATTCATTCTATACCAAAGCCATCACCAGCATAAAACTGCCGCGTCTGTTCCAAAGCGACGGCCCTCAGGGTGTGCGTACCGACAAGAAGAGTACCGCTTATCCCAGTAACATCGTGCTGGCTGCCACGTGGAACCGCGACATGGCTTACGCTTACGGTCAGGCGCTGGGGCGTGACAGCCGTGCCCGTGGCATCAACTTCATTCTTGGTCCCGGTGTGAACATCTACCGTTCACCGCGTGGCGGCCGTAACTTTGAGTATATGGGCGAAGACCCCTGGCTTACATCCCAGATAGCGTGCGGCTACATAGAGGGTGTGCAGAGCAATCCCGGTGTAGTGTGTATGATGAAACACTTTGCCGCCAACTTCATGGAGTACGGACGACTCTCGACCAGTTCCGATGTGGATGAACGCACCCTTCAGGAAATCTATCTCCCGGCATTCCGCCATGCGGTTCAGGACGCCAATGTCGGTTCCATCATGTCGGGCTACAATCTGGTGAACGGTGTTTATTGTTGTGAGGACAGTTTCTTGATGCAAACGGTGCTGCGCCAGCAATGGCACTATCCTTTCATGACGGTGAGCGACTGGGGTGCCCCTTACTATGCCAAGGGCAGCGGATGGAGTCCCAACCATATTGTCAATCTGGCCAATCATGGTGTGGATCTGGAAGCTGCCACGCCAGGATACTACCAGTTGAAGCCTGACGAGTTGAAGAAATACATTGCCGAAGGCAAAGTGAAAGAGGCAAACATTGACGAGAAGGTGCTCAACATTCTGCGTACCATTTACTACTTCCATTTGGACGAATATACCACGGCTGACAACACCATAGCCCTCGACAATGCCGAGAACGGTCAGGTGGCCTATCAGACGGCCGCCGAGGGTCTGGTACTCCTGAAAAATGCCGATAATTTCTTGCCGTTCAACCCCGCTACGGTCAAAAAAATCGGTGTCATGGGCACCAATGCCGACCGTTATGTCTATGGCGGTGGCAGTGGCGAGGTTTACCCCTTCCACAGCGTTACCCCGCTGGCCGGCCTGCAGGCTGTGGGCGAGGAGAAAGGCGTGCAGGTTGACCTGATTGACTTCAGTGAAGTGGAGCCCATTGCCAATAAGAACGGCCGCACATTCTTCTATACCGACGAAGCCTGCACTACGCCCGGCTTCACGGCCAAATATTATAAGAACCGCAATGCCACTGGAACGGCCATCACTACGCGCGTGGAACAGGAAATAAACAACTCTTGGGAAACGAAAAAGGTAACCAATCTGGGTTCGACCGACTTCTCCGTCACGTGGACGGGTTATCTGAAGTGTGACATGACTGCCAAGTACACCTTTGCTTTCACCGCTGACGACGGCATGGACCTCACACTCAACGGCAGCAAAATCATTGACGACTGGGTGGACAATCCCGAACATACCAAAACGGCTACCGTCACGCTCACCGCCGGACAGGTTTACCCCATCGTGGCCCGGTTCTATCAGGCTGGCGGCGGTGCTGTGGCCCGTCTCGAGGTGACGCGCGACAACAAAGACTATCAGGCCCAGCAGATGGCTCTCCTTGGCAGCTACGACGCCATTGTCGTGTGTGAAGGGTTTGACAAAGACACCGAGGGTGAAAACAAGGACCGCACCTTTGCTCTGCCTACAGAGCGCCAGCAGATGATTCTCAATGCGCTCAAATCGAACAAACCCGTCATTGCCGTGATAAACAGCGGCGGCGGTATTGACATGCGTGCCTGGGTGGACAAAGTGAGCGGCATTGTCTGGGCCGGTTATCCCGGTCAGGAAGGTGGCACCGCCATTGCCCGCGTGCTTTTCGGCGACGTCAATCCCTCCGGCAGACTCCCCATGACCTTTGAACGTCAGGAGAGCGACGGCCCCTCCTATAACTATTACAACGCCAGCAACCGCCGTGTGGTCTTCAAGGAAGGCATTTACATGGGCTACCGTGGTTTTGAGAAAAACAAGAAAACGCCGCTCTTCCCCTTCGGCTTCGGTCTGAGTTATACCACGTTTGAACTCTCCGATCTCAAGGTGACACCGGCGTCGGCCACCGTCACCGTGACCAATACCGGCGACCGTGCCGGTGCCGAAGTGGTACAGATCTACGTTGGCCCGAACTCGCAGGCCGTCATAGACCGCCCCGCCAAGGAACTGCGTGGTTTCACTAAAGTCAGCCTGCAACCCGGCGAGAGCAAAACGGTCGAAATTGCCATCGACGACCATGCCTACAGTTTCTTCAACGTAGCCACCCATGCCTTCCAGCAGGTGCCCGGCGACTACACCGTATGGGCCGGTACCAGTTCGGCCGCTCTTCCCCTGCAGGCTACGGTCACCGTGGGCGAATAGGCCGCAAGTGTAGTGCAGGAGTAATAATGAAAATCAGCAGGTTTACCTCTTTTGGTGGTTAGACCGCATTATGAACAGCCGAAGTGGCGTCTCAAAAACCATGAGATGCCACTTCGGTCTTTTATACCGTTCGGTGTACTTTTGTGTTTGCGTTTGAAACGCTATCTCCGGTTTTGTCATTACGAAAACGGAGATAGAGCGGACGAGAACGCATATGGATGGCACCAGGAGGTTGTTGCAGATTGCTGGCTGCTCATTCGGCTAAGTAAAGAAACTTATGGGTTTCTTTCCCTTAGCTCTCATTTTATTCGTACCTTTGGATAAGGTACTCTCATTCGGCTAAGTAAAGAAACTTATGGGTTTCTTTCCCTTAGCTCTCATTTTATTCGTACCTTTGCAGGCCAAAATGAGTTACAATACGTCGTTCCTGGAATTGGGCCAGGCTCCTGTGGGGCGTTTGCTGGTCAAGTATGCCACACCTGCGGTGGTGGCCATGACGGCGTCGTCGCTCTATAATATCATCGATGCCGTTTTCATCGGTCAGGGCGTGGGCGCACTGGCCATTGCTGGCATTTCACTGACGTTTCCGGTGATGCAACTCACGGGTGCCTTTGGCGCCATGGTGGGGGTGGGGGCAGCCACACTGCTTTCGGTGAAACTGGGAGAGCGCGATTACGACACGGCCCGTCGTATCCTTGGCAATGTGCTGGTGATGAATGTGGTGATGGGCGTGGCCATTGCTGCGCTGATGTTGCTGTTCATTGACCCGATACTCTACTTCTTTGGTGCGGGTGAGGAGACCATCAGTTATGCGCGCGACTTCATGCGGGTGATACTCTACGGCAATGTGGTGACCCATCTCTATTTGGGGCTCAACGCCTTGCTGCGCAGTGCCAGCCATCCCAAGCGGGCGATGGTGGCCACGATATATACGGTGCTCATCAACGTGGTGCTGGCCCCGCTGTTCATCTATGGCTTCCATTGGGGCATCAAGGGCGCCGCCTGGGCCACGGTGCTTTCGCAGACGATCGTGCTCTTCTGGCAGTTCAAAATGTTTAGCCGCAAGGATGAACTGCTCCATTTCCAGCGCGGTATCTACCGGCTCCGCCGCAGCATTGTGGGCCAGTCGTTGGCCATAGGCATGTCTCCGTTTCTGATGAACTTGTGTGCCTGTATGATTACGGTGGTCATCAACTGGAGTCTGGCTCACTATGGCGGCGATATGGAGATAGCCAGCTATGGCATCGTAAACCGCCTGGCGTTTCTCTTCCTCATGGTGGTCATCGGCCTGAATCAGGGCATGCAGCCCATCGCTGGCTACAACTACGGGGCGCGGCTCTATGGCCGCCTGCACGAGGTGCTGACGAGGACGATCACTATGGCCACGTGTGTGATGACGTTCGGATTCCTGCTAGGCATGTTTGTCCCCCAATTGTGTGCCCGTGCCTTCACGACCGACCCGGAACTGATCATGCGTGTGGCTCACGACATGCGCATCCAGTTGCTGGCATTCCCCATCATCGGTTTCCAAATAGTGACGACGAACTTTTTCCAGTGCATTGGCATGCCCGGCAAGAGCATCTTCCTGTCGTTGTCGCGCCAGTTGATATTCCTGTTGCCGCCATTGCTTATCCTGCCGCGCCTTATCGGCAGCGACGGCATCTGGTGGAGTATGCCGATCAGTGATACGTTGGCTACGTTTACGACGGCATATCTGTTTTTCCGCCAAATGAAAAAATTCAAAAGGATGGAGGCCGCGCAATGACACGTATAGGTTTGCTTTCCGACACCCATGGCTATTGGGATGAGCGCTATGCTGCCCATTTGGCCGACGTTGACCAGATATGGCACGCCGGCGACATCGGCTCGACCGAGGTGGCCGAAAAATTGGCCGCCCTGCATCCGTTGAAAGCCGTCTATGGCAATGTGGACGGGGGCGACCTGCGCATGATGTTCCGTGAGATATTGCGCTTCCGCTGTGAAGAGGTGGACGTGTTGATAAAACACATCGGCGGCTATCCCGGCCGCTACGACCGCAGTGTCGTGGGAATACTGACCACGCGGCCGCCAAAGTTATTCATCAGTGGCCATTCCCATATTTTGAAAGTGCAGTATGACCAAAGGCTCGGCCTGCTTCACATCAATCCCGGCGCCGCAGGGCTACAGGGATGGCAAAAGGTGCGTACGCTGGTGCGTTTCGACATCAACGGGGAGACTATTGAAAATCTGGAAGTGATAGAACTGAGATAAAAAAGATGGAAGTAAGAAAAAACAGTCTGGAGGCTTGGGTGCTGGCCATGCGCCCAAAGACACTGACAGGAGCCGCAATACCTGTTCTGGTGGCATCGGCTTTGGCTTGGATTGACGGGCGTTTCTGCTGGCTGCCGGCATGGCTGTGTCTGGTGTTTGCTTGTCTGATGCAGGTGGCCGCCAATTTCATTAACGATTTGTTTGATTATCTCAAAGGCAGCGACCGCCCCGACCGCCTGGGGCCCGAGCGTGCCTGTGCACAAGGGTGGATAAGCCCCCGGGCCATGAAATGGGGCATCGCTGTGGTGGTGGTGCTTGCCTGTCTGGACGGACTGGGACTCCTGGCGTTTGGCAATCCGACGCTACTGGTCAGCATAGGCCTGGGGTGTGTAGTCTTTGCGTTCCTCTATACCATTGTGCTGAGTTATTGCGGAATGGGTGATGTGTTGGTAGTTGTCTTTTTCGGTCTGGTACCGGTTGTAGGCACCTACTATGTGGTAACAGGGCAGACCACTTCAGAGGCATGGCTGGCAGGTGTGGTTTGTGGACTGCTCATAGATACACTGCTTGTCTTGAACAATTATCGCGACCGTGACACCGACCGTCGCGATGGGAAGCACACCTTGGTCACCATCTTTGGCGAGCGTTTTGGCCGGTTTTTTTATTTGTTTTTGGGCATTACCGCGTGGCTGCTGTGTTATGGCTTTTGGATGGAGGGCCACCGGATGGCTTTTCTCTTGCCTCTGTTGTATGTTCCCGTCCACATCGCCACATGGTGCGAGATGGTGAACATCAGTCATGGCAAGGCGCTCAACAGGATTCTCGGCAAAACGTCGCGCAATATGCTCCTCTTCGGCTTATTGCTCGTTGCGGGACTTCTGCTTTCTTAAGATGCCGACGTAAGTCAGCAGAACGACGTTCATCATCAGCGCATAGACAATAGCAGGCACGGCCATGGCCCCATTGTTGAATATGAATGGGCTGGATGCCACGGCTATGGCCTGTGCTGCATTTTGCATGCCCACTTCAATGACGATAGTTCGCCGCTCACGGGAACTGAGTCGTGTGGCCCGGGCCATCAGAGAGGCTATGACGGCGGCCAAGAGTATGAGAAGTGTCACACAGAGCCCAAGGCGTGAGAAATTGGCATAGATGGTTTCACGATGTTGCACAAAGAAAATGCCGGCTAAAAGCATCAGTGCAGGAAAAGCCAGTTTCGACAGCACGCGTTCGCACCTCCCCGCCGCCGAAGGCCACTTCAGCCTGACGACGAGTCCAAGAACTATGGGCAGAAACATGAGCAGCAGGTTTTGCACCAGCAGGTTTCCCACGGGCAGAGAAATTGTCTTTGATGCCACCAGACTCATGGCCAGCGGCAGGGTAATCAAGGTGATGAGACTGCTCAGCGCCGTCAGCACGACCGACAAAGCCACGTCGCCCCCGGCCAACATGGAGAACACATTGGAGGAACTGCCGCCCGGACAGCAGGCAATGAGTACAATGCCCATGAGGAGTACCCCTTCAAAACCGAATGCCGTCGCCAAAACGTAGGCCAGCGGCGGGAGTACCAGTATCTGGCCGACGAGTGCCACCGCTACTGCGCGAGGGCGACGGAGCACCATGCCGAAATCGTGCGGCCGGAGCGTGAGACCCAGGTCGAACATCAGCAGCGTGAGAACGGGAAGAACTATAAATACCGTATTCATTGTGGGGACAGGTATAATGATTATGCCGTGCAAAATTAGTGCTTTTCCATGAAAGAGGACGCAGAATTCGAAAATATATGAAAACAAAAGCACGCCCCTGTTTGAAGCGTGCTTTTATGATAATAGCTGTATCCTTTGTGGGCTGCCGGTCTTCAGATATAGTACTCGGCAGAGTCCACCAGTCCGGCGCGCAGGGCGTATTTTGTGGCTTCGTAGGCGGTGTTGACCTCGAGTTTCCGGAAGATGTTTTTGCGGTGGGTGTTGACCGTATGAAAGCTGGAGCACCGTGCGGCGGCTATCTCTTTGGTTGTTTTGCCCAATGCTATCTCTTTGAGGATTTCCGTTTCAGTCCGGGTCAGTTCCACTGCGGTGCGGCGGTGGCGCGAGGGCAGCGACAGCATTTGCTCCATGAAAGCCCTGCATACGTAGCGTTCGCCGCGGAGGGCGAGGCGCAGGGCGGTATCGGCTTCGGCCATGTCGCTGCCCTTGCCGAGCAGGCTGAATGACGCGCTCTCTGCCGTGATGCGGCGCATGAAGTCGTCGGTCAATTCGTCGCTGAAGAGTATCCAGCGTACGCGGGGATAGCGCTGGCTGACGGCGATGAGTGCATCGGCATCGGGAAAATCGAACAGGGTGTAGTCAAGTACGACAATGGCCGACTCGACCCTGGCCAAGAGGGACAACAGCCGTGAGCGCTCCGAAACTTCGAGTATCTCGGTATCGGGGATGGGCTTGATGAGCGATGTCAGTCCCAAGCGTGTGATGTCCTGGTTGTCTGCCAAGATGAATAACATGATGCAAAGGTACGCCAAACTCCTGAGAATTCAACAAAAGAGGCTCAAAAATCAGAGGGGATACTCGTCGAAAGCGTAGAGCACCGTTGTCAGGTAGCGTTCGCCCGTATCGGGCAGCAGGGCGACAATTCTTTTTCCGGCGTTCTCCGGCCGCAGGGCCAACTGTTTGGCTGCAAAAACGGCGGCACCGGCTGAGAAACCGACCAGGAGCCCTTCGGTATGGGCCAGTTCGCGGCTTGTGCGTATGGCGTCGTCGTTTTCTACGACAATGATTTCATCGATGACGTCGCCATCGTATGTCTTGGGCACAAAACCTGCTCCAATGCCTTGAATCTTGTGAGGTCCTGCCTGTCCTCCGCTGAGAACGGGTGATGCAGCCGGTTCAACAGCCACTATTCTCACGTCAGGGTTTTGGTCTTTGAGGTATTTCCCAGTTCCGCTGACTGTGCCGCCAGTGCCTACACCGGCCACAAAGATATCCACTTGCCCGTCGGTGTCTTTCCATATTTCAGGACCTGTCGTTTTGTAGTGGATTTCGGGATTTGAGGGATTCTCAAACTGCTGCAGAATGATGGAGCCGGGTATTTCGTCCCGCAGTTGGTTTGCCTTGTCTATGGCGCCCTTCATGCCGGCGGAGCCCGGTGTGAGTTCAACGCGTGCTCCATAGGCCTTAACCAAGTTGCGGCGCTCCATGCTCATGGAGTCCGGCATGGTCAGTATCAGTTTGTATCCTTTTACGGCACTGACGAAAGCCAAACCCACGCCCGTATTTCCGCTCGTAGGTTCAATGATGGTAGCTCCGGGTTGTAGCAGCCCGTTCTTTTCAGCATCTTCGACCATGGCATAGGCAATACGGTCTTTTACGCTGCCGGCCGGGTTGAAATATTCCAGTTTGGCGATGATCTGTGCCTTCAGTTGATTGTTCTTTTCTATTCCTGTCAGTTCTACCAACGGTGTGCTGCCAATCAGGTCTGATAATTTTTTTGCAATCTTTGTCATAGTTGTAATAGTTTAGAATGTGATTGTTTGTCAAATAATGGGATTATTTAATGGCGTCGAGGGCTTGGCTGATATCATCGATGATGTCGTCGATATGCTCTGTGCCAATACTCAGGCGGATGGTTGAAGGATAGATGTGCTGCTGTTCCAGTTCCTCCGGAGTCAGCTGGGAGTGGGTAGTAGTTGCCGGATGAATGACCAGGCTCTTCACATCGGCCACGTTGGCCAGAAGTGAGAAAATCTTCAAGTGATCGATAAAAGTCCAGGCTTCGGCCTGTCCTCCCTTTACTTCAAAAGTAAATATGGAACCGGCTCCCTGCGGAAACAGTTTTTCGTACAAGGCGTGGCTCGGGTGCTCGGGCAACGAGGGGTGGTTGACACGCGCCACCTTGGGATGCTTCGACAGGAAGTCCACCACCTTTATTGTGTTGTACACATGACGTTCAACGCGTAAACTGAGCGTTTCTAACCCTTGCAAAAGAATCCAGGCGTTGAAAGGAGAAATGGCGGCACCGGTGTCGCGCAAGATGACGGCACGTATGCGTGTGACGAAAGCGGCTTTTCCTGCCACATCGGCAAAGACGGCACCATGATAACTCGGGTCGGGTTGGGCAAGGGTAGGATACTTGTCGGCATTGGCTTTCCAGTCAAAGTTGCCTGAATCGACAATGACCCCGCCCAGACTGCTCCCGTGGCCACCGATGAACTTGGTGGCGGAGTGCACTACCACATCTGCTCCATGTTCTATGGGACGAATCAGGTAAGGCGTGCCAAACGTGTTGTCCACAATGACAATCGTCCGGTGGCGGTGGGCGATTTCCGCAATGCGGTCAATGTCTGTCACGCTGGCGTTCGGATTGCCGAAAGTCTCAATCATCACAGCCTTGGTGTTCGGGCGGAAAGCGCGTTCCACTTCATCAAAATCATCGGGATTGACAATCGTCACCTCCACACCCTGAGTAGTCAGTGTATGCTCCAAGAGATTATAAGTACCACCATAGAGGTTGTTCGCCGCAATCACATGGTCGCCGTTGCGTGCCACATTTTGCAAGGCATACGTAATGGCAGCCGCTCCTGAAGCCACAGCCAATCCGGCCACTCCGCCTTCCAAGGCAGCCACACGTTCTTCAAACACGCCCTGCGTACTGTTGGTCAAACGTCCGTAGATGTTGCCGGCGTCGCGAAGCCCAAAGCGGTCGGCACCGTGCTGTGCGTTGCGAAATACGTAAGATGTGGTCTGGTAGATAGGCACGGCGCGTGAATCGGTCGTCGGGTCAGCCTGCTCCTGCCCCACATGAAGTTGTAATGTCTCAAAATGCAATTTTTTTGTAGCCATAATGTTTCCTGTTTTATAATTATTTTATTTCTATTCTCAGCACCCTTAGGTTCACGATGCAAAGGTACGCCGGTTTTTCTTTTGCCACAATACCATTCGCACGGCATTCTTTATCGCACAAGTGTGGTATTTTCTGTTTAAAACATATGGAATATCTGTATAGAATGACTATGATAGCTCTGATAATCAATGGTTATGGCTGTGTAAACAAAAAAACATCGTTTCTCAGTCATTACTCTCAAGTTTTTTCAGTAACTTTGCACCCGATAAAACCAAGGAGAGGTGCTCGAGTGGTTGAAGAGGCACGCCTGGAAAGCGTGTAACCGGCGAAACCGGTTCGCAGGTTCGAATCCTGTTCTCTCCGCAGATTGTTCATCGGAATCGGTGGGTCACCATATGATTTCGATGAATTTGTTTTTTACTTTCACCCCAAAAGTCACCCGAATGGTCTTTTGCCGCAAAGGTGGGACCTTGAATTTTCGAAACGGCGTCTCGAAAATTTGAAGTCCCACCTTTGTTATGGGGTGTACGGTATTCTTTTGCCGTTATACTTTTTATAGGATACCTTGGGCCATCATGGCACGTGCCACTTTCATGAAGGCGCTGATGTTGGCGCCAGCCACGTAGTCAGTGGTGCCGTCGGGGCGTGTGCCATATTTCTGACACTGGGCATGGATGTCGGCCATGATGCGTTGCAGTTGCTGGTCCACTTCTTCTGCGCTCCACGCGCGCTTCATGGCGTTTTGGCTCATTTCAAGCCCTGAAACGCTCACGCCGCCAGCATTGGAGGCCTTGCCGGGTGCATAGAGTAAACCGGCGGTCTGGAATATCTTGATGGCATCGGGTGTGGAGGGCATGTTGGCGCCTTCGCTGACGGCGATGCAGCCATTGCTCACCAGGGTTTGGGCGTCTTCTGCCGTTATCTCGTTCTGTGTGGCGCTGGGCATGGCGATGTCGCACTTCTCGCTCCATGGACGGGCGCCGGCAACATATTTCACACCGTATTTCTCGGCATATTCCCACATGCGGCCGCGGTAGAGGTTTTTCAGTTCCATGATATAATCCAGTTTTTCGCGGTCTATGCCGTCAGGGTCGTAGATGTATCCGTCGCTGTCGGAGAGGGTGACGACCTTGGCTCCCTCTTGGATAAGTTTGTCCACTGTGTATTGTGCCACGTTGCCTGCGCCCGAAACGGCCACCACTTTTCCCTTGAGGTCAAGGCTGCGTGTGGCGAGCATGTGCTTCAGGAAATACACGTTGCCGTAGCCGGTGGCTTCGGGGCGTATCAGGCTGCCGCCAAACTCGAGTCCTTTGCCGGTGAGTGTTCCCGTGTTCTCGCGGGCCAGTTTCTTGTACATACCGTAGAGAAATCCCACCTCACGTCCGCCTACGCCGATGTCGCCGGCGGGCACGTCGGTGTCAGGGCCAATATTGCGCCACAGTTCGGTCATGAAAGCCTGACAGAAGCGCATGACTTCTGTGTTTGATTTGCCACGGGGCGAAAAGTCGCTGCCGCCTTTGGCTCCACCCATGGGCAGGGTGGTGAGGGCATTCTTGAACGTTTGTTCAAAGGCCAGGAATTTCAGGATGGACAGGTTTACCGACGCGTGGAAACGCAGGCCGCCTTTATAGGGGCCGATGGCGTTGTTGTGTTGTATGCGGTATCCCATGTTTGTCTGCACCTGTCCCTTGTCGTCGGTCCAGGTCACGCGGAACGAGAGGATTCTGTCGGGTATGCACAGGCGCTCTATCAGATTGGCAGCCTCAAATTCGGGATGCTGGTTATAGACTGGCTCAATGGAGTGCAGCACTTCGGTCACGGCCTGGATGTATTCCGGTTCGTTGGGAAAGCGCATGGACAATTGTTCAATAACTTGCTCTGTTTTCATTTCAAATGTGTTTAAATAATGTCTTTGTTTGTTGCAAAATTACGATTTTTCAGTGAGAAAAACAACAAAATGAAATTTTATTGCAACAAAAACCGCCAAAACGAAACATTTTGGCGGCTGTACTTGTCAAAGTGTCGCGAAAAGTTCAGGTGGACTTGCCAAAACGCGAGAAGCGTGCCTTGATGGCGCTGACGAAGGTCGTTTCGCGCAGCAGCAGATGGAGCGACCACCAGGCCGAGGCGCAGAAGACGGGGATGCCTGCCCCGTATTTGAACCACAAGTTGTCTTGCAGCGCAAAGTAGAGGCCAGCTGCCAGCAGCAGTCCCTGACCCAGGCCGACACGTATGGCGCGGGTCGAGAAGCGGAAGTGGTATTTCACGTGATAAATGCCGGCAATCATCAGCAGGTCGAACAGGTTGGAGGCCGTCAGGGCCACACCGGCGCCCAGCAGTCCCCAATGGGCGTAGCCGAACTCCAGCAGCACGACGAAGACAATATAATAAAGGAGTTCCACCACGAAGTAGGTCACCGAATCGCCGCGGGCCAGAGGGATGTAGGCCACCGGCGTGGTGATGGCTTTGAAGAACATGGAGAACACGGCGCCCATGATCATAGGAATGGCCGTCATGAAGTCGGCTGTGAAGAGCAGGCGCACCAGGAAGGGCAGGCACAGGACGAAGAGCACCAGGAACGGGGCAATGAGCAGCAAGCATACCTCGAGCTGGTTGTTTATCAAGCTGTTTCGCCGCTTTATGTCATTCACACAGGCCGACAGGCGGGGGTAGTAATCGTTGTCCATGCTCACCATCACGATGCGGGCGTAAGACACCGTCAGCATGAATCCCGCCGTGTAGAGCCCTTCATCGGCCAGTCCGCCGCCCTCCACGATGAAGGCGCGCACGGTGGCTTCGGCGGCAGCCATGATGATGCCGGCCAGCACGAACGACAGGCCCAGCTTGAGCATGTCTATACCTTGGCGGATGGTGAAGAGCGAAAACGGGTTAGCCCGCCAGGGGAACTGCTTCAGGGAAAAATGCAGGTTCAGCAGCAGCACGGCCAGCGTGCTGGCCAACAGGGCGGGCACGATGCCTTTCATGCCAAACAGGTAGTAGAGCGGCACCGTGATGAGCAGGGTGGTCACCGCACCGATGGTCGTGGCCGTCGCCAGGGCCTTCATCTGCCTCACGGCCTTCAGAATGGCCAGTTCGGCGCCCGTAATGGCCAGCATGGCCACCAGTGGCGAGAGCAACATCATGGATACCGTGTACGACGGGTCGTGCATCAGGCGCCGGCTCAGAAGTGGCGCAAAGAGCAGACAAGCCATGAAACCCAGCAGCGCAGTCAGCACGCTCCAGCTCCGCACCACGCGCACCTGTTCCCTCAGACGGGCCTCGTCGCCTGCCTCGTAGAGCTCCGACAGCCGGCGTACGGCCGTCAGTGACAGGCCCAGTGTGGTGCTGTTGCTCAACAAGTCCATCGCCTTGTTGTACATGTCTATCAGTCCCAGTCCCTCGCGGCCCAGAAGTACGGACACAAACTTGTTGCGCACCATCGATAGCAACACCGTGATGCCCTGCACGCCGCCAAAGAGCCCCATGTACTTCAGCACATGGTTGTAAGCGCCCGAAACGGTTTCCTGTTTTCCGTCGCCTCTGAACATTTCGCATGCAAAGTTAACCCTTTTCAGAGAATTATGCTGCTTTTGCGGAAAATACCTCTCAAAGTTTCTTACAGATTCCGCTCCGCAGCCACCTAAATCCGTTCTCGTTCCGCCTAAATCCGTTTTCGGCGCGTCCAAATGCGTTTTCGGCGGCCATTGCCAGTCTTTCTGGAATCTCTGGATTGTCTGGTCCGGCCAGAAATGTCTTTTCTTGAAGAAACGTGGAATTTTTGCGGAAATGTAGGGAGAGCAACGGGTGAACTATTTGCCCCTTAAATCTAAAAGAGAGGCTCCAGATGGAGCCTCTCTTTCTTGTGTTTACTGAGTTACTTCTACCTTTTATTTAATGTTGCCCTGCTTGATGAGCCATTCGGCTATCTGTACGGCATTGAGGGCAGCGCCCTTGCGTATCTGGTCGCCCGTGAGCCAGAATGTCAGGCCGCAGGGGTGGGCCAGGTCGCGACGGATGCGGCCTACGTAAACATCGTCCTTGCCTGCGGTGAAGAGCGGCATGGGGTATTGTTTGTTTTGCGGGTCGTCAAGCACGGTGAGCCCTTCGGCCTGCTCAAAAGCGGCGCGGGCGGCTTCGGGAGAGACCGGCGTTTCGGTTTCCACCCATACGGCCTCGGAATGGCTGCGCAACGAGGGTACACGCACACAAGTGGCGCTGGTCTCCACGTCGCTGTGCATGATTTTGCGCGTTTCATTGTACATCTTCATCTCCTCCTTGGTGTAGTCGTTGTCAAGGAAGACGTCCACTTGCGGAATCATGTTGAATGCCAACTGGTGAGGGAACTTTTTTACCTCCACCTCGTCGCCGTCGAGTGCCTGGCGCGTCTGGGTGAGCAGTTCGTCCATAGCTACGGCTCCGGCACCGCTGGCGGCCTGATAGGACGACACGCGGATGCGGCGGATGTGGCTCAACTGCTCGATGGCCTTCAGAGCCACGACCATGATGATGGTGGTGCAATTGGGGTTGGCGATGACGCCGCGCGGGCGGTTGAGGGCGTCTTCGGGATTGCATTCGGGCACGACCAGAGGCACGTCGCTGTCCATGCGGAAAGCGCTGGAGTTGTCAATCATGACGGCCCCGTGCTTGGTGATGTCGTCAGCGTATTCCTTTGACACTCCGGCTCCGGCACTGGTGAAGGCTACGTCGATGTCCTTGAAATCGTCGCCGTGCTGCAATAGTTGTACGGTGTATTCCTTACCCTTAAAGGTATATTGCTTTCCGGCGCTGCGGGAAGAGCCAAAAAGTTTCAGTTCATCAATAGGGAAATCACGTTCTGCCAGGATACGCAGAAATTCTTGACCGACGGCACCGCTGGCGCCAACAATAGCCACATTCATTTTGTCTTATTTTGTCTTTAGGGTTTCAAAATTAGTGCAAAATTAGAGTTTTTTCGACGATTTGTCCGCTCTGTCCTCAGTTTTTCTTTATTTTTGCACAAAAATAGCGCGGTTATGACTTCTTTGCTTGCCCTGACGCTTCCAATTGCCAACCCCACGTGGATTTTCTTCGTGGTGTTGCTCATTATTCTGTTGGCTCCGCTGCTCTTCGAGCGTCTGCACATACCGCAGCTGGTCGGCATGATATTGGCAGGTATCGCCGTGGGCCCTCATGGCTTGGGCTTATTGACGCGTGACAGCAGTTTTGAACTCTTCGGACAAGTGGGTCTCTACTACATCATGTTTACCGCCGGTCTGTCAATGGACACGTCGGCCCTGAAGCGCAACCGCTTTCAGGTCATCACTTTCGGACTGCTGTCGTTCCTGTTGCCGTTTGTCATCGGAGGCCTGGTGGCATACAAACTGATGCATTACTCGCTGGCTGCCTCATGTCTGGTGGCATGCATCCTCTCGAGCCATACGCTGGTGGCATTCCCCATTGTGTCGCGCTACGGCCTGACGCGTTATCCCGGCGTGACGTTGGCCATAGTGGCCACGATGATTTCGCTGGTATTGGCCCTTCTGGGCCTGGCCGGACTCTCGGGCAGCCTGCAGGGCGAGGAGGGGTGGTCGCTCTGGTTGTGGCTGCTGGTCAAGTGTGCGCTCTTTGTGACGGGACTGTTCTATGTGTATCCCCGCCTCATCCGTTTCTTCTTCCGCACCTTTTCGGATGATGTGTTACAGTACATTTTCGTTCTGGTACTGGTGTTCCTCAGCGCGGCCGTGAGCCAGGCTTTGGGTCTCGAAGGCGTGTTGGGAGCGTTTTTGGCCGGCTTGATTTTCGGACGTTACATTCCCGAGGCTGTTCCCCTGATGCGTCATATCGATTTTGTGGGAAATGCCCTCTTCATACCCTATTTTCTGATAGGTGTGGGCATGCTCATCAATCTTCCTCAGATGTTTGCCCGCCCGGACAGCCTGCTGTTTATCTTGATTTTTGTTGTCCTGGCCTTGCTGACGAAGGCGTTGGCCTGTCTGTTGGCAGGTCGCCTGTTCCGTTTGAGCTACGAGGTGCAGACGATGATGACCGGCCTCACCAGTGGCCATGCGGCCGGTGCGCTGGCCATGGTCATGGTGGGCATGCAGCTGACGTTGCCTTCGGGTGAGCCTTTGGTGAGCGACGAGTTGCTCAACGCGGTGGTCATGCTGATTCTCTGCTCATGTCTGTTCAGCGCTTTCGTCACGACACACGCCTCCAAGCGCATTGCCAAGGTGGGTGTCAGCGATGAGGAGAAACAAGGAGAGGAAGACAAGATTCTGGTGGCCTTGCGCAATCCTGAAACCATGCCCAACCTGGTCAGCCTGGCCCTGATGATGCGTCCTCACCGCTCCACGGCGCCGCTGGTGGGTGTGAAACTGGTCGTTGACGCTACTGACAACGAGCGTGAGCTCAATGCCGCCCGTCAACTGGTGAAAGAAGCTGCCAGTGTTGCCGCCTCGGCCGGTGTCAATATGAAAAAAGTGGTGCGTTCCGGCGTCAATGTCATCACCGCCCTCACTTACACGATGAAGGACTTTGAAGCCAGCGAGATTCTCATGGGCTATCACTGGCAGGACGGCCGGATGGCCTCCAGTCTTGGCAGTCAGATAGGCGACCTCCTGCTGCGCGTGCCGCGACAGGTAAGCATCGTCCACTTCACCCGTGCCGTCAACACCCTGCGCTGCATCCATGTCATTGTGCCCCGCGACGCCGAGCTCGAAGTGGGGTTCTACCGCTGGCTCATGCACGTCAGCCGTCTCGCACGTCAGATGGACTGCCGCATCATGTTCTATTGCACCCCGACGGCGTGGGAAACCATACGCGAGTTTTGCGGACAGCACTACAAGACCATCCGCATGTCCTACGTGCGTTTCGACCGCTTCAGCGACTTCCCCACATTGGCCGCCACGGTCCACGACGACCATCTGCTCGTGCTCGTCTGTGCCCGCGAAGGCTCCTTCTCCTGGCAGACTGAATTCCAAAAAATCCCTGCCATCATTACCCGGTCGTTCGCCCACTGCAGTGTCATGCTCATTTTCCCCGACCAATACGGCATAGAACATCCGAAGTCGGCCTTCTCCACCGGCTTCCGTCCGAACTAAAACGCATTTGGTCGGGACGAAAACGGATTTAGACACGACGAAAACGGATATGGAACTACAAAACGACCCCCCGATGGACCAAACCTGGTATCAGCGCACCCAAATACTCTACGGTGCAGAGCGGATGCAGCGCCTGGCTGCCGCCCACGTGCTCGTGGTCGGGCTCGGCGGGGTAGGCGCCTATGCCGCCGAAATGCTTTGCCGTGCCGGTGTGGGACGTCTCACGCTGGTTGATGCCGATGCCGTGTCGCTGACCAACATCAACCGCCAGTTGCCCGCGCTCCATTCCACGATAGGGCAGTCCAAGGTGCAGCTCCTGCGCCAGCGCTTCCTCGACATCAACCCCGATGTCCGGATAACCGCTATTGCCGAATTCATGGACGAAGCTGCTGTGCCCGGATTGCTCGATGCCGCCCCCTACGATTTCGTTGCCGATGCCATCGACACCGTGCGCCCCAAATGTGCCCTCATTGAAGGTTGCATGGACCGCCGCATCCCCGTCATAAGCGCCATGGGGGCCGGTGCAAAGACCGACATCCGCCGTATCCGTCAGACCGACATCAGCAAAACCACTCAGTGCGGACTGGCCAAGGCCGTGCGTACCGCCCTGCGGCGCGACGGCTATGCCCGCAGAGCCCTTCCCGTTATCTTCAGCGACGAGCCCGTGCGCCGTGAAGCCATCCTCACCGTCGAAGGCGAGCGCAACAAAAAGTCCACGGCAGGCACCACCGCCTACATCACCGCCACCTTCGGCAACTGGCTGGCCTGGTACATCTTGGAACGCCTTTAAGAGTGTGAAAACAATAAAAAAACGCGCAGGACCAATGTCTTGCGCGTTTCGTTTGGTGATCCGCTTGGGGTTCGAACCCAAGACCCCATCCTTAAAAGGGATGTGCTCTACCTGCTGAGCTAGCGGATCTACCTAAATGACTACCGTTTTCGGTAATCGGGTGCAAAGTTAGCGCTTTCCGTGGGACTGGCAAAATTTTTTGTTTTATTTTTCGGTCCCGGCGGCAAACTTTATCTTTTGTCTGTCCTTTCCAGGCAGGAACAGGTCACTTTTTGCAAGCGGGGCACCACGGTTTCAACTGTTGGAAGAAGTCGTTGCCCTTGTCATCCACGAGAATGAAGGCGGGGAAATCCTCCACTTCAATCTTCCAGATGGCCTCCATGCCCAGTTCGGGGTACTCCACACACTCGATGCTCTTGATGCTGCTCTGCGAGAGCACGGCAGCCACGCCGCCGATGGTGCCGAGGTAGAAGCCGCCGTGTTTCTTGCAGGCATCGGTGACGCACTGCGAGCGGTTGCCCTTGGCTATCATGACGAGGCTGGCGCCGTTCTCCTGGAATTCGTCCACGTAGGGGTCCATGCGGTTGGCCGTGGTCGGTCCCATGGAACCGCAGGGATAGCCTTCGGGCGTCTTGGCCGGACCGGCGTAGAGCACGGGGTAGTCTTTGAAGTATTGCGGCATGCCTTCGCCGGCGTCGAGACGGGCCTTCAGTTTGGCATGGGCAATGTCGCGTGCCACGATGATGGTGCCCTTGAGGTTGACGCGGGTGCTGACGGGATATTTTGACAGTTCGCGGCGCACGGCGTCAATGCCTTGGTTCAGGTCAATCTCAATGCCCTTGCCACCCTCGCCAGGCCGGCGGAGCGCTTCGGGTATCAGTTCGCCGGGGTTGTTGTCCATCTGTTCCAGCCAGATGCCGTCGCGGTTGATTTTAGCCTTGATGTTGCGGTCGGCCGAGCAGCTCACGCCCATGCCGATGGGGCACGAAGCGCCGTGGCGCGGCAGACGGATCACGCGGATGTCATGGGCCAGATGCTTGCCGCCGAACTGGGCGCCGAGCCCAATCTTCTGGGCTTCTTTCAGCAGTTTCTCTTCCAGGTCGATGTCGCGGAAGGCGCGGCCGGTCTCGTCGCCCGTGGTGGGCAGACCGTCGTAGTATTTGATGCTGGCCAGTTTCACCGTGAGCAGGTTCTTCTCGGCTGACGTGCCGCCGATGACGAAGGCGATGTGGTAGGGCGGGCAGGCCGCCGTGCCGAGGCTCTTCATCTTCTCCACCAGGAAGGGCAGCAGCGTGCTCTCGTTCTGAATGGTGGCTTTTGTCATGGGGTAGAAATACGTCTTGTTGGCCGAGCCGCCACCCTTGGCCACCATCACGAAACGGTATTCGGCGCCTTCGGTAGCTTCGATGTCAATCTGTGCCGGCAGGTTGCAGCGCGTGTTCACTTCGTCATACATCGTCAGCGGGGCATTCTGCGAATAGCGCAGGTTGTCCTGTGTGAACGTCTCATAGACGCCGCGGCTCAGAGCCTCTTCGTCCTCGAAACCGGTCCACACCTGCTGACCCTTTTCGCCGTGGATGATGGCCGTGCCCGTGTCCTGGCAGAAGGGCAGCACGCCTTTGGCCGCCGTTTCGGCGTTGCGCAGGAACTGCAGGGCCACATACTTGTCGTTCTCGCTGGCTTCGGGGTCGTTGAGAATAGCAGCCACTTGCAGGTTGTGCTCGCGACGGAGCATGAACTCCACGTCGTGGAAAGCCTCGCGGGCCAACAGCGTGAGCGCCTCGGGGCTTACCTTTACAATTTCTTTACCTTCAAACTCGGAGAGGCTGACGCCATCTTTGCCAATCAGCCGATACTCCGTCTTGTCCTCGCCCGTCTGAAACATGGGGGCGTACTTAAATTCCGGTGTCTGTGCCATATTTATATAAGGTCTATTATTTCGTATTGCAAAGTTACAAATAAACGAGGGCAAAGCAAGAAAAGAAAGCAAAGATTTCGTTTTCTTGCTCTGCCGGCAGAAGTAACCGGTGTGTCCAGTCCCACTGGAATTACGAGCCTGTCTGGAACATCTGGAGCCTATGGCATGACCGCCAAAATGTCAAAAATTTTCGCCATTTTTTCAGTGGTTTCGCAATTCGTTGATTTTCATTGGTTCTTAAGACAGGCAAAACAGAAACGCCGTTTCTGATTTTTGAAACGGCGCTTCAAACTTTCGAAACGCCGCCTTTGCAGCCCGAAATCCGGCCTCCTTCTCCGAGATGTCA
>JAGAYH010000019.1 GCA_017940565.1 Bacteroidaceae bacterium
GGCGCCCCAAACTTTTGCGGCGCCGCTTCTTTGCTTCTTTGTGAAAGGTTATGGTTCTACTTTTTTCAACGGGCTATGATGAGGAAATAGTTCTTCTTGCCTTTCTGCACAAGCAGGTATTTGCCGTCGAGCAGGTCGTCGCTGGTGATGACACGCTCGGGGTCGGTCACCTTTTCCTTGTTGATGCTCACGCCGCCGCCCTTGACCAGCTTGCGGTATTCGCTCTTCGAGGGGAAGCACTGCGTGGTTTCGGCCAGGAGGTCGGCCGAACGTGCGCCGTCGATACTGGACAGGGCCACTTCATAAGTGGGCACGCCGTCGAAGACACTCAACAGGGTAGCCTCGTCGAGCTTCAGCAGATTTTCCTTGGTAGCCTTGCCGAAGAGCAGGTTGCTGGCTTCGATGGCCAGGTCATACTGCTCGCGGCCGTGAACCATCACGGTCACTTCCTCGCCCAGACGCTTCTGCAGCAACCGCCGGCCGGGGTCGGTCTGGTGTTCGGCCACGAGGGCGTCGATTTCTTCCTTCGGGAGCGAAGTGAATATCTTGATGTAGCGCTCGGCATCGTCGTCGCTGACGTTAAGCCAGAACTGGTAGAAGGAGTAAGGCGTGGTGCGCTTGGGGTCAAGCCAAACGTTGCCACTCTCGGTCTTGCCGAACTTGCGGCCGTCAGCCTTGGTGATGAGCGGACAGGTGAGGGCGAAGGCTTCGTTCTCACTGCCCAGCGTGCGGCGGATGAGCTCGGTGCCGGTCGTGATGTTGCCCCACTGGTCGTTGCCGCCGAGCTGCAGACGGCAGTTCTTGTGCTGGTAGAGGTAGAGGAAATCGTAGCCCTGCAACAACTGGTAGGTGAATTCCGTGAAGCTGAGTCCTGCGCTGAATTCACCGTTCAGGCGTTTCTGCACGCTGTCCTTGGCCATCATGTAGTTCACGGTGATGTGCTTGCCCACCTCGCGGGCAAAGTCAAGGAAGGTAAAGTCCTTCATCCAGTCGTAGTTGTTCACCAGTTCAGCGGCATTGGGCAGCGACTCGTCGAAGTCAAGGAATTTGGCCACCTGGGCCTTGATGCATTCCTGATTGTGATATAGCGTTTCGGCATCGAGCAGATTACGCTCCTGGCTTTTGCCGCTGGGGTCGCCAATCATGCCTGTGGCTCCTCCGACGAGGATAATGGGTTTATGGCCGCAACGTTGGAAGTGCCGCAACATCATGATGCCACAGAGGTGGCCGATGTGCAGGGAGTCGGCGGTGGGGTCAGTACCCAGATAGGCCGTAGCCATGCCTTGTTTCAACATTTCTTCCGTTCCCGGCATCATTTGCGCGAGCATTCCGCGCCATTTCAGTTCTTCTACAAAGTTCATCGAATGAATGGTTTTTATTTTCAGGGTGCAAAGGTAATGAAAAAACGCCGAACAAGTACCTGTCAATACCAGAAAATGAGTTGTCCGCCCTGCACTAAGTCACTGTGGGCAATCCGGAACGCATCGAGCCTGCGGCCGTTCCACGTGACGCGCTGCAGCGTCTGGCGCGGATGGTGGCGTCCGCGGGTACGGATGACGATTTTCGCTTTGCCGGAGCGGAAGGTGATTTCGTCGAACACGGGCGAGAAGAGTTCATACACCGGTTCACCCACGATGAGCGGATAGAGACCCATGGAGGCAAAGACAAACCAGGCGCTCATGGCCCCGTCGTCCTCGTCCATCTCCGGGCAGTAGCCGCGCGGCGCATTCTTGAAAGCGTGGCCGCGGTAGGGTGCGGGATAGGCGTCGTTGCCGCCGTAGCGGTGCATGATGCTGTCGAGCATAAGGGCATGCACCAGCGGCCCCGTCTTTTGCGGCTGTCCCAGCCGGCCGAAGAGGAAGGGCACGTGGATGTCGGGCTCGTTGCCCTGGTTGTAGAGGCTGTCGCGGAAGAACGTGTTGAGTTCTTCGGCCAGGCGTTCCCGGCCGTGCATGGCCTCCATGCGGTCCAGAAACATCGGTGCGGCCCAGCGGTATTGCCAGCGTGTGCCTTGGTAGAGGCCGTTGCCACGCATCTTGGTGTAGGTGGCGTCAATGTTCTGGAAGTGGCGCGGCCAGATGGAGTCGAACATCTGCTCGCCGCGTTGCCGCCAGAGCCGGCACTCGCTGTCATAGCCCAATTCGCCCGCCAGTTGCGCCAGCGCCCAATAGTCGGAAGCCGTTTCCAGACACTGGTCGGGCGAACGGTGAGGCAGGCGGTTGGCCTCGGCCGCCATGCCGGGATAAGCCGCGCGCATGGTCTGCTCGCTGACGATGCCCTTTCGGAAAGCATCGAGCAGGGTGGCTATGGCGTGTTCGCTGCGCACGGTGGGAGTGCACTCGTAGTTGGTGGACCAGTCCTGCTTGCCCGTGGTGTAGAGTTGGGCCATCGACCACAGGATGTCGCGGCTGCGCCCGGGCTGCAGCAGCATAATGAGGGAGAACTTGGTGCGATAGGTGTCCCAGAGCGACCAGCAGCTGTAATAGGTGTGCGCGGTGGCCTCATAGGTCTGGCCGTCGGTGCCCATGTAGTGGGTGAAGTCCTTGTCAGTCACCTGAAACGGGCTGTGGTAGGTGCGGAAGAGGGCGGTGTAGAACATCGTCTGCTCGTCCTTCGACCCGCCTTTCACCTGCACGGGGCCCAGCACCGCCTCCCACTGCCTGGCGGCCTGCTGCCGCAGGGCCTGGAACGGCGTGGCCCACACCTTCTCCGGCGTGAGGTTGGCGAAATACTGCGGCGTGCCCGGTGCCACTACGATGCGCACCTCCACCGTGCGCTGCCCGGGCTGGTCGGGGAAGGTGAAGCGCACGCGGCCGTTGCCCAGCGTGTCGGTGCTGTAGGCCTGGTCGGTGTGGATGCGGTAGAGCAGGTGGTAATAGCCCCGCCCGCACGTGTTGCGGCTGATGAGCCCGCCCTGCGCCGTGCGGTCGTTGAGCACGCGGAAATGATACTGGTATATTTTCTCGAAACTGGCCGTCGGGTTGAGCACAATCACCTTGTCCTTTCCGGCGGGAAACGTGAAACGCTCCACCGCCATGTCGCGCGTGGCCGTCAGTTCCACCCCGACGCCGTTGCTCAGCGTGGCCCGGTAATAGCCCGGACCGGCCTGCTCGGTAGATTTGTCGATACGGATGTCCTTGCCCTCGGCGTCGGGCATCAGCGACACGTTGCCGCCGCAGCCTGAGCCGCCCACACCGGAGATGCGGTTGAGCGAAATGCCGGAGATGCGCGCCACCTCGTAGTCGTAGCCCGCGTGCTGACGCGGGTCACTGTCGGGGCACACGCTTACCATACCGAACGGCACCGTCGCCGCCGGAGCCAGTTGCCCGTTGTCGCCCGCCGAACCCATGAAGACATTCACCCGGTCCAGCACGGAGCGGCCCTGCGACCCCACGGCCGCCATAACGACCAGGCTCACGGCCAATACACACCGCAGCCTGCTAACTTGTTTCATTGCCATGACACGTTTCTTATTGGTTACGTTATACTCACTATACATAATTCATACAAAATTACGAATAAGCAGGTGCAAAACGGGGCTGCAAGAAGGGGATTTTTGTCAAAAAATTTTGGATAAAATTTAAGCCCTTCATAACTTCCTGTTTATCAGCACTTGTTTGAGGCGGCCAAACAGAAACGCCGTTTCAAAATTTTGAAGCGGCGTTTCTGCGCGCCGAAGTCCCACTTGTGAGCGCCGAAATCGGACCTCCTCTGACGGTTTGTCAACATTTTTTGAAAATAGTGGCGCAGCGAAAGTAATGGAATGAATGTCGCCACGTAGGGGCAAAAGTAGCGCAGCGAAAGTAAAAAGAAA
>JAGAYH010000003.1 GCA_017940565.1 Bacteroidaceae bacterium
CAGATTGCCGTGCCCGAAGGCGGCCGTGTGGACGGAGCCAGGATAGTCGATGCCAACGGCACAGCAGCGAAAGAAGTGACAATAGTTGTGGGGGGCTACACCCGCGCCGACGTGAACCGTGACGGCACGGTGGACTCAGCGGACATCGTGGCCGTGATTAAGGAAATGCCGAACGGTGACAAGAAAGCGGACGTGAACGGTGACGGTGCCATCGACTCGGCCGACATCGTGGCGGTGATTAAAGCTATGAAATAGCCTCGTGGCTATTTCATGGCAACTTTTGCTTCGCTACTTTCGGACTTACATCCTATTTTAGACTTTAAAGGCGGCGTCTCAAACTTTTGAGGCGCCGTTTCTAATTTTTGAAACGCCGTTTGTGATTTTCGAGGTGCCGCTTCTGTTTTGGAAAACATTTTGTGAATATAGATATGATGAGAAACATGGCGAAATTGGCTCATATCAGAAAAAAGTTGTAATTTTGTGTGCGCTATAAAAGCTAAAGTTATTATTCAAAAACATAGGAACCATGAAGAAAATGTTAGTGATGGCCGGTGTGATGCTGGCTATGTTGACGGCCTGCAACGGGCCAAAAGAAACTGCTGATTTGACGCTTTCCGGGCTCAATCCGCAAGACTTTGAGGTGTCGATAGACAGCGTTGATTGCCATTTGTTCACGTTGAAGAACGGGAACGGAATGGAAGTGTGCATTACCAATTTTGGCGGACGCATCGTGAGCATCATGGTGCCGGACAAAGAGGGCGAGATGAAGGATGTTGTCCTGGGGTTCGACAGCATAGGCCAGTACCAGCGCATTCCGAGCGATTTTGGCGCAGCTATCGGACGATATGCCAATCGTATTAACCAAGGTAAAATTACGGTTGCCGGCAAGGAAATTCAACTGCCAACGAACAATTACGGCCATACGCTCCACGGTGGTCCCAATGGATGGCAGTATAAAATGTATGAGGCAAACCAAGTGGATTCCACCACGCTTGAGCTGACACTCGTTTCGCCCGATGGTGATGAAAATTTCCCGGGAACGGTAGAGGCTAAGGTGGTTTATACGCTTACTGAAGACAATGCCATAGATATCCAGTATGAAGCCACCACTGATGCCGAAACTGTGGTAAACTTGACAAACCATGCTTATTTCAATCTGAACGGTGACCCGACAATTCCTGTGACTAACGATACTCTTTATATCAATGCCGATAAATTCACGCCCGTTGACAGCACGTTCATGACCAGCGGTGCCATTGCTTCTGTCTTTGAAACCCCATTGGATTTCACTAAACCGACAACCATTGGTGAACGTATTGATGAAACGAGCAATGAGCAGATAAAGAATGCAAACGGCTATGATCACAACTGGATTTTGAACACGAATGGTGATGTTGAACAGATTGCCGCATGCGTCGTTTCGCCTGTAACGGGCATTGTGCTTGAAGTTTACACCGACCAACCCGGTTTGCAGGTTTACACGGGTAATTTCCTTGACGGTACCGTGGTCGGAAAGGGCGGCGTAGCCTATCCGCAACGCGGCGCCATCTGTTTGGAAAGCCAAGTGTACCCTGACAGCCCCAACAAGTGGGTAAAAGGCGTGAAGGGATGGCCTAATCCTTACCTGAAGCCCGGTGAAACTTACAAGCACCACACGGTATTCAAATTTTCGGTGCAGAAATAGTATTATAAAATAGGTATGCGCTTTGGCATTTGCCATCTCTATGGAATGTTCTTCATCCCTGGGGTAATGGCAAATGCCAAAGTAATTGTAATGTGACGATGGATGAAATTGCACTTTTAGCTTCCGGAGGCGTTGACAGTGCTGTAGCCACACATCTGCTGTGTGAGCGCGGAGAGAAACCTACTCTTTTTTACATTATCATCGGTGCACATGAGGATGATGAGTTCTCGTGTACGATGGAGGAAGATTTGGAGATGGTTAATCTTCTTGCGCGCCAGTATGGGCTGAAAGTGGAGACGGTTGACTTACACAAAGACTATTGGGATAGGGTAGTGGCCTACTTGATTGACCGTGTGAAGCGTGGTCTCACACCTAATCCTGACGTGATGTGTAACAGTTTGATAAAATTTGGCTGTTTCTATGATCGTGTGGGACGTCATTTTGCCCGTACTGTCACTGGACACTATGCTACCACTGTTGTGAAAGACGGTGTGAAGTATCTTGCCACAGCTGCCGATCCTGTGAAGGACCAAACCGATTTCCTGTGCCAGATTACTCCGGAACAGTTGTCGCGCCTCGAATTTCCAGTCGGCGCTATGCCTAAAAGCGAAGTGCGTTCCATAGCCGAGCAATACAATCTGGCTCCTGCCCATCGTCGGGACAGTCAAGGCATCTGTTTTCTTGGAAACACCACCTATGATGCTCTTTTGAAACACTATTTAGGTGAACGTGAAGGAGATATTGTTGAATGGGAAACACGTCAGAAACTGGGTAAACACCCCGGATATTGGTTTTACACGATTGGACAGCGCAAAGGCTTACGATTAAGTGGCGGTCCGTGGTTTGTGGTAGAGAAAGACACGCGCAAAAACCGTGTATACGTCTCGCGGGCTGAAGATTCGGCCGCACGCCAATGTACAGAGTTCAGATTAGCCGACTTTCATCCCATTTCAGAGGGCTCATTGGCTGAATTAAATACGGCCCAGAGCGTGCTGTTTAAGATTAGACATTCACCGGAGTTTGAGAGTGGCACGATTGAAATCAGAGATAATCAGTTCTATCTCCGTTCTGACCGCCAATTAACCGGAGTTGCTTCGGGCCAGTTCGCAGTTATTTATGTGCCATATACTGATGGACGAAGCCTCTGTTTGGGTAGTGGCGAAATACGTACCGAGCGTTTGCGCCGTCCTCAGGCAATGTAGTTTTTTGCTTTGATTTTGTAAACAGCAGTTTCGAAATTACGCATATTATGTACTTTAAAAGGTCGTAATATGCGATTTTTGTATCTAAATTGTGCTTTTTATGCAAAAAATAGAGCGATTAGATGTGATTTATGCGGTTTTCTGCGTACTTTTGCAAAAGAATAGTAATACTAAAATAGGATATTATGGCACAGAAAAAGGGCCGCCTGAAGGTTTTAAGGCAATTGCTCGAAAAGAAAGCGTATGACAATCAGGAGGACTTGTTGATAGACTTGGAGAAGGAGGGTTTTAAGACAACTCAGTCAACCCTGTCCCGTGATATGCGGTCTATGCAGGTTTACAGAGTGTACAATGCTGCGGGCAGAGCCATTTACGTTTTGCCTACCGTGGGTGTGGCTAACCGCGTGTCGCAAAGAAGAAACCGCGAGCGGCTTGCGCAGAGTTTCGGGTTTCTTTCTGTTGAGTTTTCCGGCAATATTGCTGTGTTGAAAACGTTGAACGGCTATGCTAATACCTTGGCTGTAGAGGTAGATGCCCATAATCATCCTGACATTCTCGGCTCTTTGGCCGGCGATGACACGTTGTTGCTGGTGCTTCGCGAAAGTGCTTCGCGCGATGTGGTTCATGGGATATTGAAAGATTTGATACCGAATTATGAAAGCTAATTATAATAAAATATTAGTTGCATGACAGAATATAATGATGGAATACGCGTGTTCGTAGCCGATGCTTCGTGTGAGAAATACGTCGACACCATTCTTGAAACAATAACTAACGCGGCCAAGGTGCGGGGTTCCGGCATTGCCAAACGCACTCATGAGTATCTTGCCAAGAAGATGCGGGAGCGCAAAGCCATTCTGGCTCTGAAAGACGAGGAGTTTGCCGGTTTTTGTTACATAGAGAGCTGGGAGGACAAGCACTATGTGGCCAATTCCGGTCTGATAGTCGTTGAAAAATTCCGCGGTCATCACCTTGCAACACGCATTAAGGAAGTGGCTTTTACCTTAAGCCGTCTGCGTTGGCCGAAAGCGAAGCTTTTTGGACTGACAAGCAGTGGCCCGGTGATGAAGATCAACACCAAGTTGGGCTATGTGCCTGTGCCTTTCTCCGAGTTGACCCAAGACGATGACTATTGGAAAGGTTGCGGTACGCCCGAAAATCCCTGCTGCATCAATTGTGATGTGTTGGCACGCACTGGTCGCAAGTATTGTGTTTGCACCGGTATGCTCTATGACCCTGCTGACCACGAGGGTGAACCACTCCCCGTGGAGCTTCCGCAAGATGTGATAGAAATGGCTCATAAGGCGGCTGAAATGGATTTGAGATAAGTGGTTTTTGATTTGATATAAAAGTTCGTACAACAAACATAGTGATTCCTATGACAAAGAAAAAAGTAGTGGTTGCCTATAGCGGCGGTTTGGACACCAGTTATACCGTGATGTATCTGGCAAAAGAGAAAGGCTATGAGGTCTATGCGGCTTGCGCTAATACGGGTGGTTTTTCTCCAGAACAGTTGAAAAAGAATGAAGAAAACGCATACAAGTTGGGAGCAAAGGCCTACGTGACGCTTGACGTGACGCAAGAGTATTATGAAAAGAGTTTGAAGTACATGATATTCGGTAACGTCATGCGCAACAACTGTTATCCTATCTCCGTATCTTCAGAACGTATTTTCCAGGCCATAGCCATAGCCCGCTATGCCAATGAAATCGGGGCCGATGCCATAGCCCACGGCTCTACAGGTGCCGGTAACGACCAGATCAGATTCGACATGACCTTCCTCGTAATGGCTCCCGGTGTGGAAATCATCACCCTGACACGCGACAAGGCCCTCAGTCGTAAGGAAGAAGTCGATTATCTCAATGCCAATGGCTTTAATGCCGATTTCGCAAAGTTGAAATACTCATACAATGTAGGCATCTGGGGCACGAGTATCTGCGGCGGCGAATTGCTTGACTCCACCCAAGGACTTCCTGAAGAGGCCTACCTGAAGCACGTGACGCGGCAAGACGAATCGCTGCTCAAGATTACTTTCGAGAAAGGCGAGATAGTGGCTGTCAACGACGAGAAATATACCGACAAGGTGGCCGCTATCCAGAAGATAGAAGAACTTGGTGCCGCCTATGGCATAGGTCGTGACTGCAACGTAGGCGATACCATCATCGGCATCAAGGGTCGCGTGGGCTTTGAGGCAGCTGCGCCGAAGCTCATCATTGAAGCCCACCGCTTACTCGAAAAAAGCACGCTCAGCAAGTGGCAACAGTACTGGAAAGACCAAGTAGCGCAGTGGTATGGCATGTTTCTGCACGAGAGTCAGTATCTTGAGCCCGTCATGCCCGATATTGAGGCAATGCTAACCAGTAGTCAGCGCCACGTCAACGGAACTGCGATCCTGAAACTCCGTCCCCTGGGTTTTGAAACCGTAGGCGTGGACAGCGATGACGATCTTTTGAAATCCAAACTCGGAGAATATGGCGAAATGCAGCACGGTTGGACGTCGGAAGAGGCCAAAGGCTTCATCAAAGTCCTCAGTACGCCGTTGCGAGTATATTATGGCATTCACAAAGACGAAAAAAGATAAAACTGATGGACAAGAAATTCTATTTATCATCGACCGACTGCCGCATAGGCGGCGTATGCGGCGGACTGGCTGAATACTTCGGCATCGATTCGCTGATTGTGCGCATTGCGTTCTTGGCATTGGTGTTCGGATTCGGCACTGGCTTCTTTGCATATCTGTTGTTGTGGATTCTGGCACCGAGACGCGCCTAAACAGAAGCGATATGATAAGAGTTGGAATTGTAGGTGGCGCCGGCTATGCCGCAGGTGAGCTGATTCGTGTCCTTTTGTGTCACCCCGAAGCCGATATACGCTTTGTCAATAGCACGAGTAATGCCGGCAATCTGCTCTGTGACGTACACGAAGGCATATATGGGGAGACCGACATGCGGTTTACCGACGAGTTGCCCTTTGATGATGTTGACGTTCTCTTCTTTTGCTTCGGCCATGGCAAGAGTACGCAATTTCTGGCGGAACATGCCATTCCGGACCACGTACGTATCATCGACTTTGCCCAAGATTTTCGCTTGTCAGCTCCAGGTAACGATTTTGTTTATGGCTTGCCCGAACTTTCGAGTCCCGCCATCCGTGTCGCACATCGCGTGGCCAATCCCGGATGTTTCGCCACGTGCATCCAATTGGGGCTTTTACCTTTGGCTGCAGCAGGCATGCTTCGTGACAATATCATGGTAAACGCCATTACAGGCAGCACGGGTGCCGGTGTGAAGCCATCTGCGACGACCCATTTCAGTTGGCGAACGGGCAATATCAGCACTTATAAAGCCTTTCGCCATCAACATGTGCCCGAAATCCTACAGTCGCTCCGCCGTCTGCAACCTGATTTCGACGGAGCCCTTGATTTCTTGCCTTATCGCGGAGACTTCCCCCGCGGCATCTATGCTACGGCGGTCATTCGCGATGTTGCCCTGTCACAAACCGAGGTTGACGACCTCTATTCCCGTTTCTATGCTGCGGCACCCTTTACTTTCTACACCACATCTCAGCTTGACATGAAGCAAGTGGTGAACACAAACAAATGTATCGTGCATGCAGAGCAAATAGACAGCAAGTTGCTTGTCACCAGTTGCATTGACAATCTGCTTAAAGGCGCTGCCGGCCAGGCTGTGCAGAACATGAACCTTATGTTTGGCCTTGATGAAACAACGGGTCTGCGACTGAAGTCGGTGGCATTTTAATTTAGAACAGACGAAATGAAACTTTTTGATGTATATCCCTTATTTAATGTGACGATAGTCAGAGGTCTCGGTTGCACTGTTTGGGATGACCGTGGCCAAGACTATCTTGACCTTTACGGAGGCCATGCTGTGATAAGCGTAGGCCATTCTCATCCGCGTTATGTTCAGTCCCTGTCTGATCAAGTGGGACGTTTGGGATTTTATTCCAACTCTGTC
Organism: Bacteroidaceae bacterium; assembly: GCA_017940565.1. GTDB lineage: Bacteria > Bacteroidota > Bacteroidia > Bacteroidales > Bacteroidaceae > UBA6382. The sequence continues at coordinate 6,858 of JAGAYH010000003.1, forward strand.
CACAATCCTCTGCAAGAACGTTTGACCCAACGCCTGGGTGAGGTGAGCGGCTACGGAGATTATCAGTTTTTTCTCATTAACAGTGGTGCCGAGGCCAATGAAAATGCCTTAAAGCTCGCTTCTTTCCACACGGGTCGCAAACGTATTCTTGCGGCAGACAAAGCTTTCCACGGCCGCACCTCACTTGCGGTCGAGGCTACCGATAATCCGAAAATCCAGGCGCCGGTCAATGCTGCCGGTCATGTTACTTTCCTGCCGCTTAACGACCTTGCCGCATGGGAACATGAGCTTGCAAAAGGCGATGTGGCCGCTTGTATTTTGGAATGCATACAAGGCGTGGGCGGTATCAGAATGGCGACGGCCGAATTTGCACAAGGGCTGGAACAGGCTTGTCATAAGCACGGCGCTGTCCTGATTTGCGACGAAATACAATGCGGTTATGGCCGCAGTGGCCGCTTCTTCGCTCATCAGCACCTTGACATACGTCCCGACATCATCACGGTTGCCAAAGGTATAGGCAATGGTTTTCCGATGGGAGGGGTACTTATCGCGCCACAGTTCAGACCTGTTTACGGTCAGCTGGGCACTACCTTCGGCGGAAATCATTTGGCGTGTGCCGCAGCTTTGGCTGTGCTCGACATTATGGAGGACGAACAACTTGTGAGAAACGCTGCCGATGTAGGGGCATACCTCATGGAGCGCCTCCAGTCGCTTGCCGGGCATGACAAACGCATTACAGAGGTGCGCGGACGCGGCCTGATGATTGGCATCGAGTTTTCGGAACCCGTCAAGCCCCTTCGTGAGCGTCTCATATATGAGCAACATTGCTTCACCGGCGCTTCGGGCAGCAATATGTTGCGCCTGTTGCCGCCGCTGTGCCTCACACGAGCCCAAGCGGACGACTTCATCGGCCGCCTGTCGCAGTTGCTCTGAACATCCAACATGTTATATAACCTTATGCCCAGAGGGGCGGCATCCAGTTGCGATGCCGCCCTTTTCTTCTCTATTTCCTCAGTCGCGAAACGTCACATGGGCTGAACCAAGTGGGACATGGGTGCTGCGGTGTCGGACATAGACCGTTCTATATCGGACATCGTGCGGGCCATACAATAATTGCTGCGAATAATGCTTGGCAGTTAGCAAAAAGATGCGTATATTTGTATTGAGAAACATGATGTGCCACAGATAAGGTTAAAGACGATGGAAACGAAAAGGCATATTGCGCTTACGGTGTACAATGCATCGGCCGGCAGCGGCAAGACATTTACGCTGGCAGCCCGCTACGTGGCCCTCTTGCTTGGCGGTGCGAGCCACAGGAGCATTCTGGCCGTGACGTTCACCAACAAGGCTACGGCGGAAATGAAGCAGCGCATTCTCAACTTCCTCTTCGGTTTGGCCACTCGCCCTGATGAGGACGACATGGTCGCTTTGAAGAAGACGATGCGCGACTTCGGCCTCGCGGGACTGGATGAGCGTGAGATTACACGGCGCGCCGGATTGCAGTTGAACGCGGTATTGCAGGATTACGACCACTTCACGGTGACAACCATTGACAGCTTCCTGCAGATGTTGCTTGGCGAAGTGGCCAGGTCGGCCCATCTGCAGACATCATACGCCGTAGAACTCAACGACCAGGACGTAGTGGACATGGCCATTGACTACATGGTTTCCAGTCAGGAGATGCTCGACGACGTGACGAGGAAACGGCTGAAGATGTTGATTGAAGACGCTATCAGTGAAGAGCAATCGTGGGACATACGCAATCGTCTGAAATCTTTGGCGCGTGAATTGCGGCGCGAAGCCTATCTCCGGGGAAAGGACACGCTGGATGCGTACTTGCAAACCGACCCTTTCTTCTCAAAATATAAAGGATTGTTGAAGGCATCTCCCCAGGCCAAAACGATAGAAAGGATGAGCATGCTGCTAAATGAATGGAAAGCCACCTTTGGCGACACCTGGGGATGTACAAACGCGAATCATTTGCGCTCAGCCTTGAAACGGCTCGAGAATAGTCTGAAAGGAAAAGCCGGAGATGAAGAGTTGTTTGTTTTTCTTAAGCCGCAGTTACAAAAATCTCTGGAAAGCGGCCGCCTGGAAGCCTCATACGAGGGCCCGTCAACGGCCAACGAGTTCGCACGTCGTCTGGAGGAAATGCAAGCGTTGAGCTACGAATGCCGCAAGAACGGTTTGAACTATCGCAAGTCAACGGAACAGTTGGGCGAATTAGGTCTGCTTGGCAGCATCTCCCATAAGGTGGACGAAATAAACCGCGAAGCTAACCGCATATTGCTTTCCATGACGCCCATCCTCCTGCGTCGTGTGCTCGAACACGGAGAAGACACGATATTTGTACTGGAAAAAGCTGGCGTACGTTTCAGTCACGTGATGATAGATGAGTTTCAAGACACGTCACATCTGCAATGGGAGAATTTTCTTCCGTTAATAAACGAACTATTAAGCCGTAACGGCACCGCACTTTTGGTTGGCGACGTGAAACAAAGCATCTACCGCTGGCGAGGCGGCGACTGGGATATACTGCGCGGCATTAAAGACGGGGCCATGTCGGTCTTTTTCCGCGATGGAAGGGCTGTGGTGAAGCCTTTGTCAATGAATTACCGCAGCGCAAGGGAGATAGTGGCATTCAACTTGGACTTTTTCCGTAAAGCAGCCAAAGTTCTTGGCGATGATATCGAACCTATTTTCGACGAAAACTACCGTCCGGAACGTTTAAACGAATTCTGTAGGAAAGAAAACGGCGGATATGTGAACCTGAAGCTGTATCAGTGTAAGACGAAAAGCGAGGTGAGCGACGCTTTATTGGGCGATATGTTCCGCGAAGTGGTACGTATGAAATTGCAAGGCGTAGCTGAGAGTGACATGATGGTATTAGTGAGAGGGAATGCTGAAGCATTGGCCGTCTCAGATTACTTGGAAGAACACAGGGATGAGGGTTTCGACGACATTACTCTGGTTAGTTCCGATGCATTTCAGCTGAAAAAGTCACTTTCGGTGCAGATGCTGGTGAGCGGATTGCGTTGTGTGCTCCGTCCGGACGACAAACTCTCGCTTATGTTCCTTGCCTATCATTATCAACGCGACGTAAGAGGAACCAAAGTGGGTTGGGAACAACTTATGGGCGGGCCAAAGGCCTTTTTGCCCGATGATTTCCTGGCGTTAGTGCGTGATGGCGCCCGTCTGCCTTTATATGAACTTGTGGAATCCCTGATTCGCGTGCTCCTATATCGCGACGGTAGCCGTGCAATGCATGATGACGGCTACGTATTTTCGTTTATGGATTGCCTGATGTCCTATCTGAATGACAACGTGTCGGACATTGCAACGTTTATAAGCTATTGGGACGAGACATTGTCGGAGAAAACCATTCCCACACCGGCCGTAAGTAAGGGCATACGCGTGATGACGATACACAAAGCCAAAGGTCTTGAGGCCGACACCGTGTTTTTGCCTTTCTGTGATTGGGATATCGAAAAGGACCGCCGAGGCGGTTTTGGCAAGGCTGACTTTATGTGGTGTCAACCGCGGGTCAAGCCCTATGATGCTGGATTTTCCATTCCCGTAGTTCCAAGCAAGAGCGTGGCCGAAACAATTTACAAGGAAGAATATGAGTCGGAACATTTCCGACGTCGGATAGACAACCTGAATCTGTTGTATGTGGCGTTCACCAGGGCAAAGAATAATCTGCTGGTCTTTGCCAGGTGTAAGGAGAAGTGTGACAGCGTGGCGACGGTGGGCGACTTGATTGTGCGAACGCTGGACCTGGCGGAACAGGTCACGGCGAATGGACCGGACAATGCGGGATTTACGGCTCTCGAAATCGGACATGTCACGCACCAAGTGGGACATGCGTTGTCCGAAAGCCGACTTAGTTTGAAGCGTAAGCCACTTGAGGTATCCCTGGTGGCACATGAGGGGCGCATGAAATTCAGACAGTCGAACCCTTCTCAAATGTTCATCCGTCCGGAAGAGGATGAAAAGTCATTGTCTCGGACTGAGTATGTGAAAATGGGCAACCTGTGCCACCAGATATTCTCCATAATCAACCGTATGGAGGATGTAGAAAGCGCGTTACAGGCATTTTGGCGTGACGGTATTATAGGTAGCAAGGAGCAGATGGATGAATTGCGCGCTTTGTTCGGCCGTTGTTGGAAACAGCCCTTGGCTCGTGAATGGTTTGACGGCTCTTGGACGCTGTTCCGCGAATGTGACATATTAAAGAGGGAACAAGATGGCACGCTGGAGGTACGTCGCCCAGACCGTGTCATGAAACGTGGAGACGAGACTGTAGTTGTGGATTTCAAATTCGGACGTGCCAACAGAGCCTATTCAGATCAGGTGAAACAATACATGCTTTTGTTGCGTGACATGGGATATTCAAAAGTGCGAGGTTACCTGTGGTACGTCGCCAATGAGACAATCGAAGAAATAACTTTGTAAAAAGAGACTCGGAAATGCAATTTCTTCAATACGTAGCCGATGATTTGCGCAAGCGCTTCAAACATGACTTGAGCCGGGTCGCAGTGGTTTTTCCCAACAAACGTGCCAGCCTGTTTTTCAACGAATGTCTGTTGAAGGAAAACGAGACAGCGCCCATCTGGGCTCCGAGATACGTGACCATAAGTGAACTGTTCGACCGGCTGTCAACAAAGCAAGCGGCCGACGAAATCAAGTCAGTTTGCCTGCTCTACGATATATATAAGGAAGAAGTGCGTGCTCAGTCGTCGCAGACGGAACATGATGCCGACATTACTCTGGACTTCTTCTACGGATGGGGCACCCAGCTGCTGGCAGATTTCTCTAATATAGACCGAAGTTTGGTTGACGCCGAAGAATTGTTTGGCCTGTGGTCGGCGGCAAAGCAACTTGAGCGCATGGATGATGAAGAACGCGAACGCTTGCGCCCGTTTGTGGAGACGTTTAAGGCACAAGGGAGGCTGAAAGAGGATTTTGAATCTCTTTGGCAGCGGCTTTACCCGATGTATCTGCGTTTGAACGAGCGTTTGGCCCAAGATGGCGAGGCCTATGAGGGAGCCCGTCAGCGCGAAGTGGCAGAAGGACTGTATTCCGGCCAACTTGCTTTGCCCGACGAGGTAGATACGTTCGTCTTCGTCGGTTTCAGCATCCTCCTTCCCGTAGAACGTCGCTTGCTTGACTTTATTAAATCGCAGGACAAGGCACTTTTCTATTGGGACTACGACCATATGTACGTGGGTGACAAATCTCCCTTGGCTTTTGGCCCGTCTATGGCCAATGCTCTCAAACATTTTGGCTCGGAACTGCCAGAAAGTTTGTTCGACAACCTTTCCCGCCACGAGCCTCTCGATTTTGTGGCGGCGTCATCCGATAATGCGCAGGCGCGATATGTATCTGAGTGGCTCGAAACCAATCTCACGCGACAGGAGGAACGACGTACGGCTGTGGTGCTTTGTGATGAGAAACTGTTGCAGCCAGTTGTACACAGCTTGCCCGATTGTGTCAGCGAGGTAAACATTACTAAGGGCTTCCCCATGGGACATACGCCGGCCTATGCCTATGTTGTCCGGCAATTCAACGAACCCTCTGCCGCCCGGGTGGGAGATGCCGCGTTCCTTGAGCGGCTCCAGGATAACCTACAAAGGGAAGCGCAGGCGCGTATGCAGAGAGAGGACGATGAATCGTGGACTGGGCAGCTTACAGCTGAGAGTTTTTTTCAATGTTATACCGTCATCGGACGTTTCCGCCGCTTTGTTGACGAAGGCATACTCAATGTGGGCCGGACCACATTGCAGAGTCTCGTCCGTCAGGTCCTTTCCCGTAAATCCATTCCCTTTCATGGCGAGCCCGCAAGTGGCCTGCAGGTGATGGGAGTGCTCGAGACGCGCAATCTTGACTTCGACAGTGTTCTTCTTTTGTCGGTAGGTGAGGGCATCGTACCCAAACGTACGGCCGACCAATCCTTTATTCCCTACGACCTTCGCAAACACTACCGCATCATGACGGCAGATGAGCAGACCGAAGTCTATGCTTACAATTTCTTCCGTTTGATACAGAGGGCGCGCAAGGTGACCATGGTTTACAATGAGTCCACTGACGATAACGTCCATCGTGGTGAAATGTCGCGTTTCATGCTGCAGATTCTGCTGCAAACGCAGATTCCCGTCCATTATTATTCACTTGGCCAGCGCTCGTCCACAGATCGTCTGATGCAGACCGAAGGTGTTTCCCCCGAAGCCGCACGACGGTTGATGGAAAACCGCCTATTGCGGCTCTCCCCTTCGTCGTTGGGACAATATATAGGCTGTCCGCTCCGATATTTCTTTGCCAACGTGGCCCGCATACCGGAGATTGTGAAGCCCACAGTCGTATTACCCGCAAATAACTTCGGCAGCATCATTCACCGTGTCGCAGAACGGGTGTACTCTGATTTGAGAGGCGACCGTCCGGAAGTGATATTGGAGAGCAGCAGGTTGCTCGAACTGGCCGGTGACGACGCAGCATTAGACCTCTATCTCCAGGAGGCTTTCCGTCATGTCAGCGATGAGGAACAGGCCAGGGGCGGTGAGGGCTTCCGTCTTGAAGATCACCGGGTGGAGGCCGCCGTGGCGCGGACGTATGTCAAACATATTTTGAAATATGACGCATATAGTGCTTCACAAGTCCGACTTAGTTTTTTGCAAGCCGAACAGAGCCTGACCGTACCTTTGGATGAGCATACCCAGCTGAAAGGTATCATTGACCGTCTGGACCGCGTGACGGCGTGTGGCCGCGAACGGCTGCGCGTGGTGGACTATAAGACGGGCGGCTACAAAGACGAGAAGATGAAAGCCGATAATATCGACCAGTTGTTTAAGGACAATAACAAGGATTACGTACGTCAAACGCTGTTCTACCAACTGCTGTGCTCCCTGGGAGGACTTGAGATACCCGTTGCCGCACTCTATTTCACACAGAAACTTGGCCGTGAATTCGAACCCTATGTCAAGTTTCCCGATGACGGACTCACCGACACGCAGCGTGTGGCTGATTTCCGTAAGCGCCTGGCTGATTTTGTCCATCACATGCGTACATCACCCTTTAACCCGACTGCAAATAACCAGAATTGCCGGTACTGTCCCTACACTCTGCTCTGCGGACGGACAGGTCAAAGACGGGGCTGACGTCTGAAAGTTTGCTTTCGCTTTTGCCGGTCGCATTTTTATTCGTACCTTTGCGCGGAAACAACAGAGTGGTTTTGTTATGAACAAGAAAGTATTTGCCATTGGTGCAGCCGTACTCGGTGCCCTCCTTATTGCAGGATTGGTGTATCTTGGTCTGAATCTGCGCCAGGAACGTCAGGAAAAAGCCGAGCTGGAAGCGCTCGCAGCCATGGACAAACGCGAGATGGAGAATGAATATAAGGAGTTTGCCCTGCAATATGACGAACTCAAGCGCTCCATCCGCAACGATAGCCTCTTGCAACGCCTCACTGAGGAGGAGCAGAAGGTAAGTGATTTGCGCGAAGAACTGAGACGGACAAAATCAAACGATGCCCGCGAGATACAACGTCTGAAAAAAGAGCTCGCAACCGTGAGAGCCGTCCTACGGAGTTACGTATTGCAAGTGGACAGTCTGAACCGGCTCAACGAAAGTCTGCATCGCGAGAACGAAGCCGTGAGACAGCAATACCAGGCAGCCACAGAACAAGTGTCGGCTCTGAACTCGGAAAAGCAGAATCTGACAGAGAAGGTGGCTATAGCCGCCCAACTGGATGCTACGGCCGTATCTATTCTGCCGCAGAACAAACGTGGCAAGGATGCAAAGCGCGTTAAGGACATCACACGTTTCACTGTTGCGTTTACGATATCAAAGAATATCACGGCGCAAACGGGTGAGCGCCACGTTTATGTCAGACTGCTCAAACCCAACGGCGAGGTTCTTTCGCAGCAAGGCAGTGCCGCCTTCGAGAATACCTCAGTTGGCATCTCGGCCCAGCGAGTTATTGAATACACTGGCGAAGAACAGCGCGTCACAGTCTATGTTCCCGTCAACGAATACATAGGTGCCGGCACGTTCCGCGTACAAATCATAGCCGACAAGCACCTTATCGGCTCCGGTTCCATAACTATTGACAAGTAGGCCGCAGATGGACCTCCGTAAGTTCTTTGGTGACGACCGCTATGCGCAGCTTAGTGCGGTGGAACTGGTAGAAGCCGACGACGGTCACGCACTGGCTACGATGCTGGTGGGAGATGACCACCTGAATGCTTCGGGTTTTTGCCAGGGTGGAGCCATATACACGCTGGCAGACTTTGCCGCTGCGGCCGCTATGGCCAGTTGCGGACAGCTGGGGGTGACTCTGACAGCAACCGTTTCCTATCTGCGCCCCGTTGAGCGGGGTGTGGTAACGGCGATTGCCCATGTGGTGCACAACCATCGCCGTGTGCCGCAGGTGAAGGTGGAGGTATATGATGCTAAGAAACGCCTGATGGCCGTGATGGAGGTTACGGGTTATCGCAAAGGGGAGTGAAAACTGTCTGAAAGGGATATTAATGCATCGGGGCCGCATTTCAAGAGGAATGCGGCCCCGATGGCGTGCGGTACATCAGACGAGAGATGGCAGATCTTTCTCAGAAAGTGTGCTAAGCTGGTTTTTGCTTATAGCTTCTGCGGCCCAAGCGGGATTGTCTGTGCGGAAGATAAGAATGCCTTTGCCATCGACAATGAATGAGTAGAGGTAGGCGATGCTGACTCCCTGGTTGACAAACGAAGCAATGGCATCGGCGCCACGGCCTGCTTCATTGTCAATTTCAACAGCGAATACTTCAGTCATGTTTACGGCTAATCCTTCTTTTTTCAAGGCCTCGAAGGCTTTTTGTGGCTCGGTGCAGATGATACGCAGGATTCCGTATTCTACAGTGTCGGCCAGATTGGTGGCGATGATTTGTATGCCAGCGCGTTTAAACAGGTCAAGCACTTGCAGAAGCGTTCCCTGTCTGTTTTCAATGAAGATGGAGAGTTGATTGATGGTCATGGCTCTTGGTTTTATTTGTTTTACGGATGATTATGTCAAATATAATATGTTTTATGTCTTAGAATTTTTTTCTCAGGTCTTTTACACGTACGGCTTTGCCCTCTTGCCGCGGCAGGGAGCCCGGTGGAACGAGACGCACACGCGGGGTGACGAGTATTTCGTCGCGCAGGCGTTGCTGTATCTCCTTGGTCAGTTTTTCCAAGTGGCCGTAGTCATCGGTAAAGAGCTCTTGCAGTTCCACTTCAACAAGCATGGTGTCGTTTTCCGCCGCGCTTTCGAGCGTGATGAGGTAGTCGGTTCGCAGTTGGGGGAACTGGAGCAGGATTTGCTCAATCTGGATGGGGAATATGTTGACTCCCTTCAGAATTATCATGTCGTCGCTGCGGCCTTTCATGCGGTCAAGGCGTTTGTGCTCGCGTCCGCAGGGACATTTGCCCGGCAAGATGCGCGTGAGGTCGCGTGTGCGGTACCGCAGCAGGGGCATGGCTTCACGGCGAAGCGTGGTGAGCACCAGTTCGCCAATCTCGCCTTCGGGCACAGGCTCCAAAGTCTCGGGATCGACAATTTCAACAATGTAGTAGTCCTCCCAAATGTGCATTCCATTCTGCTCTTTACATTCGAAAGCCACTCCGGGACCGCACATTTCGGACATGCCGAAGGAGTTGTAGGCTTTCACGCCGAGCATCTCCTCGATGCGCTGGCGTTGCTCCTCGCTGTGGGGTTCTGCACCAATGGCGAGCACGCGCAACTTTGTGTCTCTGCGCGGGTCAATGCCTTCGGCTTTCATTACCTCGTAGAGTCGTGCGGCGTAGCTGGGTATGGCGTGAAGTGCAGTGGTTCCAAAATCTGTTATGAACTTTATCTGGCGTTTTGTGTTGCCTGCCGCAGCCGGTACAGTGAGCATGCCCAGACGTTCGGCGGCGTATTGGAAGCCCAGGCCGCCTGTGAACATGCCATAGCCTGATGAGTTTTGGAACACATCGCCCGGACGGAGGCCTACCATCCACAAGCATCGCGCCAGAGCCTCTGCCCATGCGTCGAGATCGGCTTGTGTGTGGAGTATGACGGTGGGATTGCCGGTGGTGCCGCTTGATGAGTGGAGACGGACGCATTTTTCGAGAGGCACGGCTGACATGCCGAAGGGATAGGTCGCGCGCAGATCTTGCTTAGTGGTAAAAGGTATGCGTCGCAGGTCGTCTAACGTGCGGATGTCTTCGGGATGGAGCCCGCATTGTTTGAACCGTTCGCGGTAGAATGGGTTAGACATGCAGTGATGTACCGTTTTCTGCAAACGATCCAGCTGAAGCGCTTCAATCTCTGGGCGAGAGAGCGTTTCAAACTCGGGATGGAAGTAGGGTGAATTGATGTCCATTTTTTTATTTCAGTTGTCGTTTGTCTAATACGAATTTACTCTTTCCCTGGCTGCGTTCTATGGTGCCCGGAGCTTTGAGCTGTACTTTTGCACTTATGGATAACACGCTCTTAAGTTTGTTTGCGAGCCGTTTTTCAAGGGTTCCGAGTGCGCCGAGTGTGTCAAACTGTTCGGTGAAATATTCCTGCCGCACTTCGACCTGCACCTGCAGCGTGTCAAGATTGTTGACGCGGTCGATGACCAGCAGATAGCGTGGGGCAAATTCGGGCATGCTCAGCACTACACTCTCTACCTGTGACGGGAATACGTTGATGCCGCGGATGATAAGCATATCGTCGCTGCGACCGAGGATGCGGCCCATTCTGACACTGGTGCGGCCGCAAGGACATGGGTCGTTCATGAGCGAACACAGGTCTTTGGTGCGGTAACGCAGGAGTGGCATGCCTTCTTTTGTGAGTGTGGTGAAAACAAGTTCGCCCACTTCGCCGTAAGGCAGGGGTTGGAGTGTCTCGGGGTCGATTATTTCCGGGAAGAAGTGGTCTTCGCAGATATGAGAGCCGTGTTGTTCCTGGCACTCATAGCTTACACACGGTCCCATGATCTCGCTGAGGCCATACAGGTTGAATCCTTTCAGCCCCAAGCGGCTTTCTATCTCGGTGCGCATGCTTTCTGTCCAGGGCTCAGCTCCGAATGCGCCGACACGAAGTCGGATATCGTTTTTACTAATTCCCATATGGTCCATCGTTTCTGCGAGATAGAGTGCGTAAGATGGGGTACAGGCAATGCCAGTTATGCCCAGGTCACGAATGAGCCGCACGTGTTTCTCCGTATTGCCGGTTGAGGTGGGCACTACAGCGGCTCCGAGGTTTTCCACACCGTAGTGTGCGCCAAGTCCTCCCGTAAATAGTCCGTAGCCATAGGCAACTGAGAAAATGTCGTCGCGACTTACGCCGTAGGCTGTCAGACACCGTGTCATGCATTCGCTCCATACTTCGATGTCTTTGCGGGTATAGCCGACGATAGTGGGGTTACCCGTGGTGCCGCTCGAGGCATGCACGCGGATAACTTCGCTTTTGGGCGCAGCTTGCAGGCCGAAGGGATAATTGTCGCGCAGGTCCTGTTTCGTAGTAAAGGGTAGCTTGTGTATATCTTCGATGGAACGGATGTCATCTGGCGTCACGTCCATCTCTTGTAGTTTGTTACGGTAGAAAGGTACGTTGTGGTAAACGTATTTCACGATTTTGTGGAGACGTCGTCCTTGCAAGGCACGCATCTCGTCGGTACTCATGCACTCTTTGTTCTGGTTCCAAATCATAATCTGAATTAGGCTTTAGTTCTATTCTCTTAATGATGCTGATTAAATAGTTTCATGCGTGTGTCAAGGAGATCATACTGGTTCTCTTTTACGAACGAGGTGCAAATACGCAGGCCTTGCTGCGCGCTACCTGTGGAGTCGAGCGCCATGGTGCTCACTCCGTAGTAGAGCAACTCCTTTGCCAGTTCTTTTCCGCTTAATCCGGGATAGGCTATGGTGAAGTAGAAACCGTCGGCAACGGGTTTGTCGAGGTCTTTGTCATATACGATGTAGAATCCATGGCGGGTAAAAATCTCCTTCAGCCGTTTTGCGCGGCGGCCGTATTCACTTACGTCTTTCCGGAAATCATATATGCCGTCGCTTGCGGCTTTCAGCATGGCGGCAAGGGCATATTGGGCACTATGGCTCGTTCCTGAACTGAGTGCATACAGGACTCGGTGGATGAATACCGGACCAAACTGGCCGTTACCATAGCGATGGGTCAGAGCAGGGTATTCCTTGTGATAAAGTTTGTCGGAGATGCAGCTTACGCCAATGCGTTCGCCTGCGTAGCTGAAGGCTTTGCTGCCGCTTATGAGCAGCACGTAGTTGTCCGTGTACCTTGCCACCGTGGCCTGGTAGGGTTCTTGGAAAGGTATGCTGAGGTTTTGGCGGAAATCCATGGCGAAGTAGGCCAGGTCCTCAAGCACGATGGTGCCGTACTTGGTTGCCAGTGTGCCTATGGTTCGCAATTCTTCTTCGTTGAGGCACACCCACGATGGGTTGTTGGGGTTGCTGTAGATGATGGCGGCGATGTGTCCTTCTTTCAGGTAGCTTTCGATTTTCGGCCCCAGCTTGTCGCCACGGAAGTCGTATACGTCGAAACTCTCATACTTTGTTCCCATGACCTTGCACTGCTGTTTTTGCACGGGAAAGCCCGGGTCGATGAACAAGATGGTATCTTTCTTCTCGTCGGCTTGCGATGATGTGAGGAACGAGGCGTATGTGCCCTGCATGGAGCCGCATACGGGCACGCATCCTTCGGGTGCGAGGTCGATGCCTATATATGCTTTGATAAATCGTGAGGCTTCCTGTTTGAGTTGTGGCAGTCCGTTAATGTCAGGATAGAGACGGGCAATGCCGTTCTCCAACGCTTTTATTTGTGCATCCACTCCGTATTGTGACGGAGGCAATCCGGGAACGCCCATTTCCATCTTGATGAATTCCTGGCCGCTGATGCGTTCCGACTGCTGGGCCACGGCCACGATTTCGCGGATGGTGGCGTTGCTGAAGTCGGTGATGCCCAAGGCCTGTATGGCGTTGTCAACAATGTTGGCCGGTATAGGTGTTTCTTTCATCGTTTTGTCGTGTTGTAACCCAGGTCAAAGGCTTTCAAGTTGTCGGATATGATTTTTTCTCCCTTTGACTTAAAAAAATTTATGATTGAGTTGCGCAAATCTTCAGGGCTTATGATTTCAATGTAAGGCGCTGCCATGCCGAGCAAAATCATGTTTGCGCTTTTGGGTGTCTGGGCTTCTTTGGCCATGGTCTCAATGTTGAGCCGGGCTACTTGAGGTTGTGAGGCCAATTCCTGTTGCAGCGCCTCCGTGTCAGGATAGTTTGGGATGTTGATGAGAGGTTGAGAACTCGTAACCAGCCATCCTGTGGGCTTCAGCCAACTTACGTAGCGCAATGCCTCCATTGGTTCCATGGATATGATGACATCGGTTTCGCCTTGTGGGATGAGGTCGCTGTAAATGGGGTCGTGGCTCAGACGGAGATGGCTCTGCACGTCGCCACCCCGTTGGCTCATGCCGTGTACTTCGGCTTGTTTCAGGTAAAGTCCGGCGTTGGTGGCCGCGTCGCCTATGACGGTTGCGATGGAGAGGATGCCTTGTCCTCCCACACCGGATAATATAATGTCTTTTTTCATTGTTGCTGCTGTTTTTGTTTGCGTAGTTTACGGTTTAGTGTCTGTATGCACTCGCGGCGCGGGATAATGACCGACACGCCTTTGTAGTTGATTTCCTCACGAATGATGCGGGTGATTTCTTCCATGTTCTTGGGCAGGGGTACAACCACTCTGACATGTTCCGGCTCCACTCCAAGCCCCAGGCAGATGGCTTCAAACTTGTTCGTTCCGGCACTGTCTTGCCCGCCAGTCATAGCTGTAGTGAGGTTATCTGAAATGACGACGGTAATGTTTGCCTTGTCGTTCACGGCATCCAGCAGTCCCGTCATGCCACTGTGGGTAAACGTTGAGTCACCTATGACAGCGATGGCCGGCCAAAGGCCTGCATCGGCGGCACCTTTGGCCATGGTGATGCTGGCTCCCATATCGACGCAACTGGCCAGGCTGTTGTAGGGAGGAAGTGCGCCCAGGGTGTAACAACCTATGTCACCGAAGATGCGTGAACCTTCATACTCTGCGGCCACTTTGTTAAGCGCCGTGTAAACATCCCTGTGGCCGCAACCGGGACAGAGTGCGGGGGGCCGGCCTACGACATTTTTGGCCCCGGGTGCTGTCTGGCGTTTCTTGCCTAAGGCTTGTGCCACGTTATCCGGCGTCAGTTCGCCCGTACGTGGCAGTTCGCCCGTGAGACGTCCCTTTACGGGATAGTCGCATCCGAGCAGGGCCTTCACATCTTGTTCCACAACGGGCTGACCGTCCTCTACGACGAGGACAGCTCGGCTTTGGGCGGCCAATTGTTTGATTTTTTCTTCCGGAAGAGGGTATTGCGATATCTTAAGTACACCCGCCAGACCCTCAGCTTGGGCTTCTTTGACATAGTTGTAGGCTATGCCGCAGGCAATGATGCCTATGCCTTTCTCCGTGTCGGCTTTTTCAAGGCGGTTGTAGGCTGAAGTTTCGCTCAGCTGCAAGAGGGCGGGTTGTTTCTCAAGCAGGCTGACGTATTGCTTGCGTGCAATGGCCGGCAGGAGCACCCAGTGTTTGCCTTCGTCCGGTGCCAGCGGATTGGTGCCGGACGTGGTGCCTACGGCAACCGATGCGCGGCTGTGGGCAAGGCGTGTGACGATGCGCAGAAGCACCGGCAGGCGGAGCGACTCTGACATGCGGTAGGCTTCGCTCATCATGTCGTAGGCTTCCTGCTGGTTGCTCGGCTCGAGAACCGGTATTAAAGCAAATTTGCCGTAAAAGCGTGAATCTTGCTCGTTTTGAGACGAGTGCATGCTTGGGTCGTCGGCGGCCAGAACTACGATGCCTCCTTTTACGCCGGTGAGGGCGGAATTGACAAAGGCATCGGCGCAGACATTCATGCCTACGTGTTTCATGCAGACCAATGCGCGTTTGCCGGCATACGACATGCCCAGTGCGGCCTCCATGGCTGTTTTTTCGTTCGTGCACCAACGGCTGTGTATGCCGCGTTCTTTGGCCAGCGGGTGGCTTTGTATGAATTCGGTTATCTCAGTTGAGGGGGTACCAGGATAGGCATACACGCCGCTCAGTCCGGCGTGGATGGCACCAAGTGCGATGGCTTCATCGCCTAATAGGAGTTTGTGTACTGTCATCTGCTGTACGTATTTCTTTATGTTTGTTTTTAGGGTTTATTGCACAGTTTTTATTGTGAATGGGTCGGCATCGGCCAGTACCGGAAACTTCTTGCGGAAGGCCATGAGGGCTTCAAGGTCAATCGTGGCCGTTGCCGTGTCAGCGATGTTGCGCTGGCACTGGGCCAAGAAGTGTCCGTATGGGTCTATGATGGCGCTGCCGCCGCAATAGGTGCAGTTGGGGTCACGGCCCACGCGGTTGACGCCGACTATGTAGCACTGGTTTTCGATGGCGCGTGCACTTAGCAGTGTCTCCCACACACGTATGCGGCTCTCCGGCCAATTTGCCACGTAGAGAATGGCATCATAGTCGCCCCGGTTGCGGCTGAAGACGGGGAATCGCAAATCGTAGCACACCTGAAGCAGGAATCGGATGCCGCCATAGGTGACAACGACGCGCCGGGTGCCGGCTGTGAAATGTTTGTCCTCACCTCCGTAGGCGAACAAGTGGCGTTTGTCGTACCATACCGGTTCCTGGTCGGGACATACGAAGTAGAAGCGGTTGTAATAGTGGCCTTGGCTCTGAACTACGACGCTTCCGGCCAGGGCAGCCCCGGTCTCGTGGCTGATTTGCCGCATCCAGTGCAGTGTTTCGCCCTGTTCGTCTTCAGCAAAACCCGCCGGCTCGGTGGCAAATCCCGTGCTGAACATTTCGGGAAGCACGTAAAGCCCGCTGCCGGGGTTCATGCGGATGGCCGTCTCGGCGTTTTGCCGGTTGAGCAACGGCTTGTTCCACACGATATTTTGTTGTAGAACGGTTACATTCATCTTCGATGGTCTTATTGAGGTGTAAAATTACCATTTTTACATGAAACATGGGTCGGAATTTGGAAAAATGTCGCTCATCGGGTGTAAAAAACAGCAGATTTCAGATTTTGGCGTTTTTATGTCGGATATATTTTCCCGTAAACCCGATTTGTTTCCCCATTAATGGCCCTTTGGCTTGGCCGTGAGAAAGAAAAACCGCAGCCCGACGGTTGTGGGCTGCGGCGTGTTTGATATATTTCCGCGGTCAGGCTTTCTGACGGAGACGTTCCACTTCTTTGACTGTGGCATCTGCCAGTTGCCTGAAGGCAAGTGCCGTCATGGTGTCGTCGGCTGCGGCTGCGGGCTCGCCGGCATCGCTGCTCTCGCAAATGGATTGCACAATGGGAATCTGACCAAGCAGAGGCATGTGCATATCTTCGGCCAAGCGTTTCACACCTTCTTTGCCGAACAGGTAGTATTTGTTCTGGGGCAATTCAGCCGGGGTGAACCAGGCCATGTTCTCGACCAAGCCGAGGATTGGCACGTTGATTTTTTCGTTCTGATACATGTCGATGCCCTTACGTGCGTCGGCGAGGGCCACTTTCTGGGGAGTGCTGACGATGATGGCGCCTGTGATGCTGAGTTCCTGAAGCAAGGTGAGATGGATGTCGCTTGTGCCTGGCGGCGTGTCGAGTATAAAATAGTCCAACTCGCCCCAGTTGGCTTCGGAAATTAGTTGTTTCAGTGCGTTTGAGGCCATTGGGCCGCGCCAGACGGTGGCTTGTTCGGGCCGTACGAAGAATCCGATGCTGAGAATCTTGACACCGTATTTTTCAGCCGGCACTATCATTTGCTTGTCGCCGACCATCTCGCCGTAAGGTTGGAAATCCTCGAGATGAAACAGGGTGGGGACGGACGGACCGAAGATATCGGCGTCGAGAAGGCCCACACGGTAGCCGGCACGTGCCAGACTGACGGCGAGATTAGCGGCTATGGTCGATTTACCTACGCCTCCCTTGCCGCTGGATACGGCTATGATGTGGCGGACTTGGGGCAGGAGTTTCTCAGGTGCCTTGGGCTGGTGCTCAGGTGCCAGAGCCGTGATTTCAGCTTCCACCTCCTGTCCGCAATGGGCCTTGATGGCGGCCTCGGCTGCCTTCATGACCGATTTCATGAAGGGGTCGGGATTTTTGGGAAAGATGATGGAAAATGACACACGCATGCCGTCGATGCGCATGTCGTCGTCAATCATGCCGGCTTCAACGATATTTTTGCCCGTGCCGGGGTAACGCACGCTTTGGAGGGCTTCAAGAATAAGTTTGGGGTATAAAGTCATGTCAATGATGTTATTTGGCTTTCGTAAGACTGCTTCGCTTGCTGCGGGCATAGCTTCGGTAATCGTCAAGTTCGATTTCCACGTCGGGTTCACGGAGCTGGCCGCTTTGAGGCAGGTGAAAGGATACAAATTTTATGGGTAAGCCGCGGCTAAGCCATTGTTGCTCGTAATAAGTCTTGATTTGCAGTACATCAATGAGGGCCTGCGGCAATTGTTGCCGGGCTTCGTCGCTGTAGAGGTCGCGTGTGGCGCAGACTACGGGCAACTGGTTTTCGCGCAGCATGTATTCGGTGTAGGTGAATAGGAAGTTGCTGTCGGTTTTCACGTGGATGAGGCCGTCGTTAATGAGGAATTGGCGGTAGCGTGTCAGGAAATAGGTGGAGGTAAGCCGCTTTGTGGGCTTCTTCATCTGTGGGTCGCTGAAAGTTAACCAAATTTCGGCCACTTCGTCTTTGGCAAAGAAACGGCTGATGAACTCTATGCGCGTACGGACAAAGGCCACGTTTGTCATACCTTCGTTGAGTGATTCGGTGGCTCCGGTCCACATGCGTGCGCCTTTGATGTCGACGCCGATAAAGTTTTTCTGGGGAAATCTGCGTGCCAGACCGACAGTGTATTCTCCGCGTCCGCAGCCGAGTTCAAGCACGATGGGATGGTCGTTCTTGAAGAATTGCCGGTTCCACGAGCCTTTCAGGGCAAACGGAGCATCGAGTGGCTCGCCTTCTGCCGGCTGGAAGACGTGGGGATAGCGGGCCATGTCGGCGAATTTCTCCAATTTGTTTTTGGCCATGTCGGACTTGGAATTTTTTATGTGGGAGATATCATTCCGCTTGTGGCGCGCTGGCTGGAGCGGGAGCGATTTCCTTGCCGGTGATGTCGTGATAGAACGCGGCAACGGAGGTCCGGATGTAGGGCTGAAGGATAAGGAATCCGAAACCAAAGGTTAAGATGCACAGACCGGCCCATCCGAGGTAACTGAGATAGAGCATGAGGAGTTTCATCTTGTAGCCTTTCATCAGCCGGCGGCTTTCGCGCAAGGCGGCGTGGTACTTCATCTGTGGGTTGTCCTGTAATAAAAAGGATACAAATGAGAATTCGAGTGAGCGTATCAGTCCCGGAATGATGAAAAGCAGGAATGCCAGGAACGTGTAGAGGCCTTGTAGAAAGCCGGTGCCGAATATGCGGCGGAAGTCGGCATAGCCGATGAACAGTTGTTTGATTCCCGGCTTTTTACCTTGGAAAAGCAACTGGAAATAGGTGGTGTAGCCCCAGTGTATCGGAATGCACAGCAGGCTCCATACGATGTAGAAGTAGGCCTGATGGTTGATGAGGCGGCTAAACCATATTATAAAAGGACAAATGAAGAAATAGATGAGCGAAACAATGGCTGCGTCGGCCCAATGTGTCTCAAGGGCCTGGCGGGCTTGCTTGCGGATTTCAGCATTTGTCCTTTTCATCGGTCGGTCTCTGTTTAGTCGATTATGGTAATCCAGTTGTGCACGTCGGGCTCAATGCCATACTGGATGTTGCGCAGCTTGTGGTAGAGCTTCTCGCTGATGGGGCCCGGCTTGCCGTCTTTGCTGAAGACGTAGCTCTTCCCGTTTTCGAGGTCGTCGATCTTACGTATGGGCGAAATGACGGCTGCCGTGCCGCAGGCGCCGGCTTCTTCGAAGGTTGACAGTTCTTCTTCGGGAATGGGCCGCACTTCGACTTTCATTCCCAAGTCCAGGGCGAGCTGTTGCAAACTCTTGTTGGTAATGGACGGGAGTATGGACGTGGATTTAGGTGTAACGTAGGTGTTGTCCTTGATTCCGAAGAAATTGGCTGCGCCGCATTCGTCAATATATTTCTTTTCCTTGGCGTCAAGGTAGAATTCGCAGGAGTAGCCTTTGTCATGGGCTATCTGGTTTGCCTTGAGGCTGGCGGCATAGTTGCCTCCCACTTTGTAGAGTCCGGTTCCGAGCGGTGCGGAGCGGTCGTATTCGCGTATGATGACGTAGTCGGTGCATGCGAAGCCGCCCTTGAAATAGGGGCCGACGGGTGTTACGAAGATGAGGAACAGGTATTCGTCGGCGGGATGTACGCCCACCTGCGCCGTAGTTCCGATGAGAAGAGGACGTATGTAGAGTGCCGCGCCGCTTTCGTAGGGCGGAATGAAGCGCTCGTTGAGCTTGATGACCTGCTTGGTCATTTCCGTGAAGAGCTCTGTGGGCACTTCGGGCATGACGATACCGCGTGACGTGCTCTGGAGGCGGGCTGCGTTCTCGTCAATGCGGAACAGGCGGATTTTACCGTCGGGACAGCGGAAGGCTTTTTGGCCCTCGAAGGCTTCTTGTCCGTAGTGGAGACACGTGGCGGCGATACTTAAATTGATATGGTCGTCGGAACAAACTTCAATTTGGCCCCATTGGCCATTACGATACCAACAACGGACGTTGTAGTCGGTGCGGATGTAACTGAAAGGCAGATTTGCCCAATCAAAATTTGACATAGATGCTAATATATTAGAATTACATTTTTTTATGTCCGGCAACGTGTGCCGCAGATTATCGTTGCAAAAATACGTATTTTTTGGAAAAAACGGAACAAGGGCCGGCCAAAATGTGCTATAATATTAAGAATGTAACGAAAAAAGAGGCCGGAGAAGCCGTGTCGCCCTAATCTGTCACCCCGACTGATGAAAATGGATTTTCAGGGCTCACTTTGCCCTCGATGACAAAAATTGAAATTTTTTATGGCGAAATTTTTTGAGAATGGTCGCAATTCTCAAATATTATTCCTATTTTTGCATGGCGTTTTGTGGAAAACGGAAAAAGTAACTCTTCGTGAAACCAGGACATCGACGCATGAAATAACTAAATAATCAATAATTAATAATTTAAAATTCAATCAAATTAAAAATGGAAACAAATCAGAAAACAGTGAATGCAAGTAAGAAAGCTCCTGCCTCCAAGAAGGCTTATGAGTTTAAAGGAATCAGAATGGCATGGCTCGTATTGGTCATCAGCTATGTAGTTGCTATGGTCATCTTCCACGGCGTGTTTGGTGCCGGTTCCCACTTTACGGGTGGTGACAACAACAATAACCCGATCGACCTTATGGGTTCCATCTATAAGGGCGGATTTATCGTGCCTATCATCTGGACCTTGTTCCTCACGGTAGCCGTATTGACCATCGAACGTCTGATTGCCCTGATGACAGCCTCCGGCAAGGGCAGCCTCGTAAAGTTTGTAGAAGCCACCCGCAAGGCTCTTGACAACAAGGACCTCGACGGCGTGAAGAAACTCTGCGACAAACAAGGCGGCGTCGTTGCCAATGTAGTAGGTGCAACCCTTCAAAAGTATAAAGAAGTCGAATCTGACAGCAGCCTGACCAAAGAGCAGCAAGTGCTCGGCATACAAAAGGCCCTCGACGAAGCCACCGCTCTCGAAATGCCTTCGTTGCAGCAGAACCTTCCTGTGATTGCCACCATCGTAACCCTCGGTGTGTTGACCGGTCTTCTGGGAACGGTGATCGGTATGATCAAGTCGTTCTCGGCTCTGTCTGCCGGTGGCGGCGCTGACTCTGCAGAACTTTCCCGTGGTATCTCTGAAGCCCTTGTAAACACGGCTTCCGGTATCGCAACCTCTGCTCTCGCAGTTGTTGCCTACAACTATTTTACCGCACGTATCGACAAATTGACTTACAGCCTCGACGAAGTAGGCTTCACACTTGTACAGAACTTCTCTGCAACTCACTAATTCATGTAGAAAGGTAGAAAAACATGGGACGTTTTAAAATTAAAAAGACGGATACATTCATAGACATGACGCCTATGAGTGACGTTATGGTCCTGTTGCTTACCTTCTTCATGCTTACCTCAACATTTATCAAACCCGAACCCGTAAAAGTGAACACCCCTGGTTCCGTATCGGAAATCGCAATTCCTGACAAGAACATTCTGACTGTTCTTATAGAAAAAGGAGGACGCATTTTCATGAGCATGGACCGCAAGGTGGACATGATGGGAACGATGGACCTGATGAATGAAAAGTACAGTTTGGGACTCAACTCGAGTCAAGTGAGCAAATTCAGTGAACTCTCAGCGTTCAGTCTGCCCATTGGCACGCTGGCAGCCCTTCTTCAGAAAGAGGAAAAGGCAGAAATAGAGAAACTGATGAGTGAAGCAGACAAAGGTATACCTTGCGACAGTACCGACAATCAGTTTAAGGAATGGGTAAACGCTGCCTTTGAGGCCAACCCCGACTTCCGTATCGCCATCAAGGCTGATGCCAATGTTCCTTACAAAGATATCAAGCAGGTAATGACGTCGCTGCAGGATATTCATAAGAACAGGTACAACCTGATTACGAATCTGAAGAAAGTAACCCCGATAGACGAATAGGAGGAGAAGATGAAAACGAAACAGAAAAAGATAAATGTCCGCGTAGACTTCACGCCTATGGTGGATATGATGATGTTGCTTATCACCTTCTTCATGCTGTGTACTTCTTTGAGCAAGCCCAAGACGATGGAAATCAACATGCCGACGAACAAGGACGACATTAAGGAAGAACAGCAGAACAAGGTCAAGGCCTCCGAAGCTATCACTTTGATTTTCGACAAGGACAACAAGATCTATTACTACAATGGTATTCCCGAAATGGGCTCTCTCAAAGAGACCAAGTACGATGAGAAGGGCGGTCTGCGTGAAATGCTCTTGCAACGTAACCTGAATGCCATCCAGAAGGTAAAGAAGCTGCGCCAAGAGTTTGCCAAACAGCAAGTAGCCGGCAATGCACTGGCTGAAGAAAAGGCTAAGGCAGACCTGAACCGCAAGATTGAAGAAATCAGAGGCGAAAAGGGCGTTCCCAACGTAATTATTAAAGGTACAGACGAAGGTACATACACGAACTTGATTGACTGTCTCGACGAAATGCAGATTTGCGACATCGGCAAGTACGTTATTGTGCCCATCGACGACTTTGATAAGGAAATGATAGAGTATTATAAGAAAAACGGCAGCAAGTCTTCGGACAGCGCCCAATAAATGTATAGAAATATGGCAAAGATAGATTTATACGCAAAAGATTGGTGCGACTTAGTATTTGAAGGCAGAAATAAAGCATACGGTGCCTACCAGCTGCGTGCAAAGGCTGGCGACCGTACGACCAAGGCCATCATCGCCGTGATGATATTTGTGGCCGCAGCCGTATTTCTTCCTATGTTGATTAAGAGTGTGATTCCGAAGAAAGCCGACACGTCCGTGACGACGGTGACCAACCTGTCGAAGCTGGAAGAGGCCAAGGTGAAGGACAAGCACATCATTAAGAAAGTAGAACCTCAGAAGGTAGAGCCTCAGCGCATCAAGAGCTCCATTAAGTTTACCGCTCCTAAGATTACGCGCGACGAGGATGTTGCCGAAGAGGATGAGATGAAGACCCAGAAGGAACTTGGTGCCAGCAAGCTCACCATTTCTATCGCCGACGTTAAGGGTAACGACGACGTACATGGTAAGGACATTGCCGACATTAAGGAAGTGATTACCTCCAAGGCCGATGAGGATACCAAGGTGTTCGACTTCGTTGAGCAGCCGCCCGTATTCTCGCAAGGTGGTGACGCAGGTCTTCTGAGGTGGATTAACGATCATCTGCGCTATCCGTCGGTTGCTCTGGAGAATGGTACGGAAGGTACCGTAATGCTCCGATTCGTTGTGACCAGCAACGGTACCGTAGGCGACGTTCAGGTGCTCAAATCGGTTGACACCTACCTTGACCGCGAGGCCGTGCGCGTTATCCGCGAACTGCCGAAGTTCTCGCCGGGTCGTCAGCAGGGTAAGCCTGTGAACGTTTGGTTCCAAATCCCCGTACGCTTCCATATTGAATAGCAGTCTCAATATCCCCGAACGGATGAGAGCCGGTGGCGCCATGCTGCCGGCTCTCATGTTTTTACATGGTGCCCGTGTCAGGGTAAAAGCGCTTTTTCCGGCCGTCTGAGACCAACGTGAGGTGTAGAAATGAAATTTTTAGCAAAGATTAAACCGCGGGATGGCTCATTTATCTAAATTAAAAGTAACTTTGCAGCCTATAAATTCAAAACTATGTGTGACATGAGAAAACCAGTGTCAAAACTATCGGTATTCTTCTCCCTTGCCGCGGTTCTCATCCTTACGGCCTGCGGTCAGAAAAAGACTGTGGAAGACAAAGCCTTCTATGACGTGAGCATCGCCGTTGACGAAACGTTCCGCCCCATCATGGAAGAAGAAATGAAGGTGTTCAATGCCAAGCATCCGGAGGCCATCATGAAGCCTGTGTACGCTCCCGAAACCGACGCGCTGAACATGCTTCTCCAGGACTCCATCCGTATGGTGCTGGCCACGCGCCCGCTTTCGGACAAAGAGAAGGAAGCCATCCGCTCAACCTATCAGCTGCAAGTTAGACAGCAGCCGGTGGCCTACGATGCCGTTGCCATCATTACCAACCGCGCCAACCGCGACTCGTTGATTTCCATTCATGAGCTGGAGCGCGTCATGACGGGACAAATCACGCGTTGGGAACAGATTCAGAACGCCACGACGCGCGGCGACATTGAGGTGGTCTTCGACAACTCCAACTCCAGTTGCGTGCGCTACGTGATAGACTCCGTTTGCGCCGGTGCCCAGCTGAAAGGAAACATCAAAGAGGCCGTCACGAACCAGAAAGTCATCGAGTACGTGGCGCAAACGCCCGGTGCGATGGGTATCATTGGCGTTGACTGGCTCCGCAATGCCGAGGACTCCACCAATCTTACCTTTAATAAAAATATACGCGTGATGAGCGTGGGCTACTCGTCGGTTACAACCGTTGACAACTGCTTCCAGCCTGTGCAATACTACATAGCCACAGGCCAGTATCCGCTTACGCGCTGCCTGTATCTCATCACGACCGACCCGCGGCCCAAGGCCTTCGGCGTATATTTCTATTTCTTTATGCGCGACCAGGACGCACAGCTTGTAATCACCAAATCGTCGCAGCTGCTGCCATACATGCCCGTGCAAGTAAAAACTGTAGAAATGACAGAATGAGCAAAAATGTTGCTCCATTCAATTTTTATTACTATCTTTGCAACTAAAATTTTACGGAAATGAAGAAAAACAAAGTTTTATCACTCGCAGTCGCAGCTGTAATGGCCTGTGGCGCAAATATGGCCTACGGACAGGCCTATGAGAAATTGACTCTGACACCTGAGGCAGAGCAAGCCGCTAAAATGATGATCGAGAATTTCAAAAACAATCCCGATGACCTGCTCGGCTCCATCAAAAAGGCCACCAAGCAGTTCAAAATCCGGAAAAAGGAAGACCTGATCGCCATTGGCGCCTATTGTTACAAACAAAAAGAATATTCTCCCGCCATATCTCTGGCACAGCAGGTTTATGAGGACTACTACGACTACCTGCCGTCGCTCCACCTCGAAGGTGACTGCTACATGGACCTTCAGCGCTACGGCGAAGCCGCACAGAAGTTTGAAGAAGCCCGCTCGGCCAATGAGAAGGACAAATATGCCTACTTCCGCATTGTGGACGTGTACAAGTATATCAACCCTGACCACGCCCTGAACCTTATGGAGCAGGTCAAGGAGAGGTATCCCAACGACCCGGCCATAGGTAAGACGATGGCATCCATATATTATTTCCAGAACGACACGGCTAATGCCAACGCAGCCTATAGTGAGTATTTCAAAAACGTGAATTTCGTGGACGATGCCGATGCTGCCACCGAATATGCCATTGTTCGCTTCCTGAACAAGGATTTCAAGGGCTCGCTCGATGTAGTCAACGCCATTATTGACAAACGTCCCGACGAGATTGCCCTCAGTCGTATGAAGTTCTACGATCTTCTGGAGCTCGGACAATATGCTGAGGCCCACGCAGCCGCAGAAAAGTTCTTCGGCAAGTTCATTGACACGCTCTACAATTACAATGACTACAAGTATATGGGCGCCCTTCAGCTGCAGCGCGGCGACAAGGCCAAAGCCGGCGAAGCTCTTGAAAAATCTCTCAAGATGATGCCTGAGGACAAGGGCCTTCTGTTCAAGGAACTCAGCGACAATCTCAAGAGCGTGGGTAAATATGACGCCGCTGCCGAAGCCTATCAGAAGTATATTGACAATGAAAAGCCGGGCAGCATTCCTGAAATGATCAAGAAGGGACGTATCTACTATACGGCTCTTAATGACACGGCCGTTACCGACCTTGAGACCAAGAAGCACTATATTGCCGCCGGCGACGAGATATTCAAGGTAGTCTCCGACAGCGTTAAGGAGAGCTACCAAGGTCCTTACTGGCGCGCCCGCCTGCATATGACGCTCGACCCCGAAAATGCGGTTGAGGAAGCTATGGAACAATACACCGAAGCTTTCAACCGTCTTGAGGGAAAGAGTGCTGACTACGATGGCATCCGCATTGAGTGCCTGCGTTATATGATGTTCTACTACCTGAAGAAGGACGACTACGACAACTGTGCCGTCTATGTGAACAAGGTGTTGGCTCTCGATGCCGACGACTCGCTTGCCAAGCAGATCAAGGCCGCCCTGTCGCAGCTTAAGAAGTAGCAGGAAAGGGTAATGACATAAAAAAGTGCAATCTCTCGCGAGGTTGCACTTTTTTGTTGTTGAATAGTGGCGTCACAGGTCGTCTTCCAGAATTTCCTTGACGCTCTGGTCCACCTTGTAGAGCCGCTCTTTGCAGAAAGCAATCAGTTCCTTGGCCTCTTTCAGCAGGTCTGTCAGCATGTCAATGTCCTGTTCGTTGCGCTCTACCTGTTCTACGATTTCTTCCAGACGCTTTGTCGCCTGGGCATAGGTCATTTTGTTTTCCATTATTCTGATATTGTTTCGTCCAAACCGTTTACAGTACTTTCTATGTTCCCTTCGTGCAGACGTGTGACGATGATGTCGCCTGGTTTCACGTCGGCGGCACGCTTCAACGCCTTCCCGTCTTTCAGCGTGATGCTGTAGCCCAGCTTCAGAATGCGTTGGGGATTGTTCATGTCAATGGCCTGCTCCACGATGTACAGACGCTGCCTGGCGTCGGCCAGACATTTCCGGACACTTTCTTTGAGACGTCGTTCGTTGTAGTCTGTGCTAAGACGTTCCTTCTCGGTGCGATGCCGCACTGACCTCACGATGTTGCCGAACAAGTTGTTCACCAGCAGCTCGTGCCTTTGTCTGAAACCTTTCGAGAATTGTTGTAAAAACGTCACCGAGGTGTGCAGCCGCCGT
Source organism: Bacteroidaceae bacterium (assembly GCA_017940565.1). Lineage (GTDB taxonomy): Bacteria > Bacteroidota > Bacteroidia > Bacteroidales > Bacteroidaceae > UBA6382. The sequence goes on from JAGAYH010000003.1 coordinate 33,421, forward strand.
TTTTCCTGCTCCACCTGTTCTGTTGCCGCGTCTTTCATACGGCTGAAGAGGGCCTGAATCTTCTGGGCGTTCATATCCATGCGTGCAATAAGGAAATCGGCCACGGCAGTAGGCGTTTTCAAGCTCACGCAGGCCACTTCGTCGAGCACAGTCGTGTCGCGCTCGTGGCCAATACCGGTAATGATTGGAACAGGAAACTGTGCGCAGTGGTTTGCCAGATTGTAGGTTTCGAAACCGTTGAGATCGCTCACGGCACCTCCGCCTCTGATGATGACAACGGCGTCCCATGCCTCGTCGTCGTTGGCAATGGCCTCGAGAGCCTGTATGATGGTCGGCTCAGTGAGTTCACCCTGCATGGTGGCTGCGAACAATTTGTGGCGGAACCGGTAATTCATGGCGTTACCGTCGAGCTGGTGGCAGAAATCGCCGTAGCCTGCGGCCGTAGGTGACGACACGACGGCAATATTCTGAATGAGCATGGGCAGGGGAATGGTCTTGTTCAGTTCAAGCACGCCCTCGCTGCGCAGGCGTTCGATGATTTCCTGCCGTTTCCGAGCCATGTCGCCCATAGTATAGGTAGGGTCTATGTCAGTCACGACGAGCGAGTAGCCATATAGTTCGCTGAATGTGGGACGCACTTCCATGAGCACCTGCAGTCCGGCACAGAAGGCCTGTCCCGTGGTTTCCTCGAAATCCAGTTTGAGCAGTTGGAATGTACCGGCCATGATCACGCCGTGGGCTTTGGCTACGGCCGCATTGCTGCGCTCGCTTTTTTGTATCAGTTCAATGAAACAGTGCCCCTTGGCCGATGTGCGCACTTCGCTGAGCTCTGCTGTCACGCGGTAGGTGCCAGTCAGCTCCGACTCAATGGCTTCACGGACCAGCGCATTGAGTTCCAGTAGTGTCATTGCTCCGTTTTCTGACATGGATGGTCTGTTTTCCGATTGTAAAGTTAAGCATTTCCTGCCACATTTTTGGCTTTTGGCGTGAAATCCTGTGTGTGGCCATAAAAAAGCCCGTCCCATGGAGTTTGGAACGGGGCATTTTGTTTTTCGGAGTGGTGCCACCAGGATTTGAACCGGGGACACACGGATTTTCAGTCCGATGCTCTACCAACTGAGCTATGGCACCATTTTTCCTGAATTCGGCTGCAAAGTTAGTTTTTCTTTTTTGATTCCGCAAGTTTTTTATTGAAAAAACGCCATAAACTTGTTCCTTTCTGAGAAAAGCCGTAACTTTGCAGGCGTATTCGGAAAGTAGCGCAGTTGGTAGCGCACTACGTTCGGGACGTAGGGGTCGGGCGTTCGAGTCGCCTCTTTCCGACGTTCTTAATAGACGATAGGATTATCCCTGTCGTCTTTTTTTCTCTGTAAATCAATTAAAGAAAGAAATATGAACCGTTTGAAGTGGCCGTTGGCTATTGTGATTGCCTGGACATCCGTCTGGTGTCTCAGTGCGCGCGACTACGTGGTGCAGACGCCCCGCACGTCGCTGGTTTTGAATGTTGAAGAGGGTAAGAAACCGCTTTGGGTTTACTATGGCAGCCGTGTGGAAGCTTCGCAGACGGAGCAGTTGCGCTCTGCAGGCCTTGCGCTGGAGAGGGAGTCGTATCCCGCGTTCGGGCTCATTGAGTCGATGGACAAATTGGGCGAGAAAGCTATGGCCGTGACCCATGTCGACGGCAACATGAGCCTTGACCTGGCCGTTACGGGCGTTATCCAAGAGGCCGACTCCGAGGGCGAGCTGACGGTGATTGAGATGAAAGACCGCTTGTATCCCTTCATGGTGAAGCAATGCTTCAAAGCCTACCGCGGCACGGACATCATCTCCACTTGGGTGGAGGCGGTGAACACTGGAAAGAAGCCCGTTGTGCTGAGAAAGTTTGCTTCGGCCATGATGCCCGTGGTGCGCGGCGACAACTGGCTCACCCATTTCCACGGGTTCTGGGGCGCCGAAGCCACCATGGACGAAGAACGCCTCACGCAGGGCACGAAGGCCATCAGGAGCAACGATGCGCTGGTAAACACCGAGAGCGACAACCCTTCGGTCATGCTGACCCTCGACGGAAAGCCTTCGGAAAACGCCGGGCGCGTCATAGGGGCCACTTTGGCCTGGACGGGAGCTTACGACATCAAGGTGGACGTGCACAAGACGTTTCTGAACCTTATCGCGGGCATCAAGGAAGAGCACTCCTCGTGGACGCTCGAGGGCGGGCAGAAGTTTGTGACGCCCGAGTTGTGCCTGACCTATTCCTGCGAGGGCAAGGGGGGCGTAAGCCGCGCTTTCCACCGCTGGGCGCGCCGTTATAAAATCACTGGAGGCGACCGCCTGCACGACATTTTGCTCAACAGTTGGGAGGGGGTTTATTTTAAGGTAAACCAGAAGGAGATGGACGACATGATGGCGGCCTTTGCCGACCTGGGAGGCGAACTTTTCGTGATGGACGACGGATGGTTCGGCAACAAGTATCCGCGCAACGCCGGCAACAGCAGTCTTGGCGACTGGGAGGTGTGCCGTGAAAAGTTGCCTGAAGGCATCGGCGGGCTCGTACGTTCGGCCAAGAGCCACGGCATAAAGTTCGGCATCTGGATTGAGCCTGAGATGGCCAACACCAAGAGCGAGCTGTTTGAAAAACACCCCGACTGGGTGCTCTGTGTGAAGGACCGTCCGCTTTCCAAGGGGCGCGGAGGCACGCAGATAGTGCTCGACCTGTGCAATCCGAAGGTTCAGGACTTCGTCTTCTCCGTCGTGGACCGCCTGATGACGGAGAACCCTGAAATAGCCTACATGAAATGGGACTGCAACGCCTATCTGATGGACTACGGCTCGCAGTATCTGCCGGCCAACCGCCAGTCGCACATCGCCATAGAGTATCAGCGTGGCTTGGAGAACGTGCTCCGCCGCATCCGTGCCAAATATCCCGACCTGGTGATGCAGGCCTGTGCCGGCGGCGGGGGACGTGTGACCTACGGCATGCTGCCCTGGTTCAACGAATTCTGGCCCAGCGACGACACCGACGCCCTGCAGCGCATCTACCTGCAATGGGGCATCTCGCATTTCTATCCTGCCGTGGCCATGGCTTCGCATGTGAGTGCCAACAAGAACCACCAGACGGGCCGCACGGTACCCCTGAAATACCGGTTCGACGTTGCCATGGGCGGTCGTCTGGGTATGGAGATTCAGCCCAAGGATATGAGCGACGCCGACAAAGCCTTTGCCCGCCGTGCCATAGCTGCCTACAAGCAGATACGCCCCGTGGTGCAGCAGGGCGATCTCTACCGCCTCGTGTCGCCCTATGACCGCGAGGGTGTGGCTTCGCTGATGTATGTCAGCGAGGCAAAGGACGAGGCTGTGTTATATGTATATAAGACGGAGCACTTCATCAATATGACGGTGCCTGGCGTGCGCTTGCGCGGGCTTGATGCGGAGCGCCTTTACCGCCTGACCGACCTCACTCCGGCCGATGTGAAAAAGCCTTGTCCGCTTGACGGAAAGACCGTGTCCGGCCGCCTGCTCATGGAAGAGGGACTCCCCATGGCCGGTGTGCTCAAGAGCGAGTACGCCAGTCTGGCTTTGCGGCTCGAGGCTGTGGACTGATTTGCCGCAAGTTGGGGCTGTTTCCCCGGAAATGGGGCTTATCATCCGGTAAGCCCCATTTTTGTGTGGTTTATGTCGCTTTTTGCGCTTTCCGGTAGCGTTTGAGTCATTTTTTTTCTGTTTACTTGCACAAAATTGTTTTATTCTGTGCACTTATTCGAAATTGTTGCTTATCTTTGCACCTGTAACAACTCAATGCATGTTTTGACAGATGGATAAGAGCTTCCTGAAACTGTTGGCCACGTCGGTCAAGGAGAATTGGAACTTGCCCGCCTTCTCCAATTACATGGGCGAAACGTACACCTACGGGCAGTTTGCCGAGCGCATGGTGCGGATTCGCATGATGTTGGATGTGGCAGAGGTGAAACCAGGTGATAAAGTGGCGCTGATAGGCCGCAATTCGGCCGGTTGGGCCATGGACTTTTTCGGCATTTTGGCTGCCGGAAGGGTGGCAGTGCCCATCTTGCACGATTTCAAGCCGTCGAGCGTTCACCATATCATCAAGCACAGCGGTTCGAAGGCCCTGATTGTGGCCAACAGCGTGTGGGAAAACCTTGACGTGGCGCAGCTGGAAAACCTGAACATCATCTTGCGCGTGGACGACCTGACGGTGCTCTACGCCAAGCGGCAGAAGCTGATGGTTGCCGACCTTTGCAATGTCGTCTTTGCCCGCAGATATCCCGCCGCGCTCCGTTTTGAGGACGTGAAGATTCACCGTGACCAGCCCGAGGAACTGGCTATGCTGAGCTATACGAGCGGCACGAGCGGTTTCTCCAAAGGTGTCATGATTCCGTACCGCGCCCTGTGGGGCAATGTGCGCTTCGGCATCGACCATCTCTCGGTGCTCAAGCCCGGCACCCACGTCATTTCCATCCTTCCCATGGCTCACATGTACGGCCTTGCCTTTGAGGTGTGCACCGAGGTATGTTGCGGCGTCCACATCCATTTCCTGACGCGCACGCCCAGTCCCCGTGTCATTGCCGATACGTTTGTGAAGTACTCGCCGAGCCTGATAGTGGCCGTGCCTTTGGTATTGGAGAAAATAGTCAAGAAAAACGTCTTCCCCGTGTTGCAGACCACGCGTTTCAAGGTGCTCAGCCACATTCCCATAGTGAAGCAGCGCCTCTACAGGCTCATCTGCGGCAAGCTGGTGAAGTCGCTGGGCGGCCGTTTCTACGAGGCCATTGTGGGCGGAGCCGCCTTCAGCAGCGATGTGGAGCACTTCCTGCACGAGATACACTTCCCTTACACGGTGGGCTACGGCATGACGGAGTGTGCCCCGCTGATAACTTACGCCGACTACAAGACGTTCCGCGAGGGGTCGGTGGGCCGCGCCATTCCGCGCATGGAGGTGCGCATCGACTCGGACGACCCGCAGCATACGGTGGGCGAGATACAGGTGAGAGGCGTCAACGTGATGCTGGGCTACTACAACAATCCCTCGGCTACGAAGGAAGCCTTCACCCGTGACGGCTGGCTGCGCACGGGCGACCTGGGTACGCTCGACGCTGACGGCAATCTCTTCATCCGCGGGCGCAGCAAGAATATGCTGCTCGGACCAAGCGGGCAGAATATCTATCCTGAGGAGATTGAAGACGCACTTAACCAGAAGGATTACGTGGGTGAGTCGATTATAGTTTCACGCGACGAGAAACTGGTGGCGCTCATCCATCCCGACCTGGAGCGTATGGACCGCGACGGGCTGGTGATGAACGACATTCCCGAGATTATGGCGCATAATCTGGAGGAGCTCAACGGCGAAATCCCGGCCTACAGCCGCGTGGCCTCGTTCCAGCTCTATCCGGACGAGTTTGAGAAGACGCCCAAGCGCAGCATCAAGCGCTATTTGTACCAATAAGTTCAGTTGAAGAAGTTCCACGACAATCCGAACTTGAGTATGAACGGATTGTAAGGGTAGTGGGGGGCAAGGAAAACGTTGCCTCCCTCTTTGGTGTAGTTCACGTGGTGGGCCATGACGTAGAACCGCGTGTGTTTGAGGTGGAAGTTGGCGTAAACGTTGATGACGGGATGGCCGCCCACCTTGATGCGGTTGTCGGGAGCCTGTATGGCAAACATTCCAAGCTCGGGACTGTAGGCCGGGGTTTCGTATTTGGTGAAGTAGCGCATGTCTGCGCCGAATTCTACGCGGAGCACTTTGGCAATACGGAAGAGCAGGTAGAGATTGGTGTAGGCATTGAACGTGGGGAGCGGGTAAACGTGTTTGTCAGACGTGGTCTGGTAGGTCAGTTGGTTCTCCCAGTTGAGGATGCCAAGGCGGAAGTCCTGTCCCAGCCTGAGGCTGAGCAGCTGTATGTCGTCGCCGGCCTGTCGCGCCTCGGTGCCCATGGTGTAGGTCTCCGTCTCGGCGTCGGCCATCCGGGCTGCCGTGGAGGCGAAGTAGGTGTAGTGGCTGATGTTCTGGGCTTCGAGGGTGAGGCGTGTACGTGTCAGCTCGTTGCTTACCGTGCCGCCGACGCGTGTGGATGCCTGCATCTTGAAGTCGTTGTCCCACCAGATGTGGTGCGAGTGGAAGTGGCGGTAGAAGTAGGTGGGCTCGCGGTTGACGATGTGGGCGAAGGCCCGCAGTTTCATTTCTTTTCCGAGCAGGTTGAAGCGCAGCGAGGCGTTGCCGTCCAGTTCAAATTCTCCGAACGACGAGTCTGAGCCGGAGACTTGTGCGAGCAGGTTGAAGTTAACCTTTTTGCCCTGCTCGCGGAAGAGGGCTCCGCCGAGGGTAAAGGTGTGTTCGTTGGCTGTTTCGCTCATGATGCGTCCTTTGGGTTGGCTGAAGCGGTCGTAATCGTGCTGTGCAAAGAGGCGTATGCCGGCCACGGCCCAGCGGTTGAAGCCTTCGTTGAGCTGTATGGCGAGGACGTTGGTCACGTTGGTGTGGCTGAATTTCAGCGAGGTGGAGTCGCTTTCCATGAAGTTGTCGGTGTAGAATCCGCTGAGGTCTTCGTTGGCGATGAACTTGCGCCTGTTGTTTTCCACCTTCAGTGTGTGTATGAACGATGTCACGGGTATGAAGGTGCCCGTGCTGTCTGTGCGGAATCGCAGGGTATCTGTGCGTATGGCGAGCGGGGTGTCGGGGGCGGCGTCTGGTGCTTGGGGCAGGGTGTCGCAGACGATGGCGGTGCTGTCGGGGGCATAGCGCCGGAAGCCGAGGCTGTAGCTGTGGGTGAGCTGGGCACCGTCGGCGTGGATCTTGTTCCAGACCTTGTCGAGGTTGGTCGGTATGTCCTTGGTGTCGAAGCGTGAGGGGAAGTTCTCGGGGTTGCGCACGTAGTCGTCGCTGGTGATGCCTCCGTTTTCGGCTGTCTTGAGGTAGTTGGTGTAGATGGTGAAGTGGGCGCGGTATTTTTCCTTGTCCACCGAGCCCCACAGCGTGCCGCCGAAGTCGGATGTCGACTGGTGGTCGAAGTATCCGCGTCCGTAGAGGTAATCGAGCTTGAAGCCCAGTCCGATGTCCTTCGATGCGTTTACGGCAAAGAGGGCCTTGAAGCGGTCTTCGCCGTCGTCACGGTTGCCGCATTCGTGGTAGGTGACGTTGGTGAAGGGCGATTTGGTGTTTGTGAACTGTACTTGGCTGAAGGGGGTGATGAAGTAGTCGTGCGGGTCGGTGAATATGAACTGGCTGAAGTCGATGGAGCGCAGGGTGAAGAGCCGCGACTGGCGCGGGGAGCCCATGTTGCCCAACGTGTTGTATTCGCCATAGAGCCCGTCGCTGAAGTTGGTGTTCTGAAACGCGTGCGGAAGGGTGTCGATGTCGGTGGAGTCGACGATGCCGAAGCGGTCGTCGAGCGTCCATGCCTTGATGCCGGTGGGTATTTTTTTGCTTTTGGTCTTGCGGTCCGATATTCTTGAGCCGCCGCGCCCGTTGCTGCCCGTGGTGTCGTTCTGGAGGGTTGGTCCGGCGGTTTGCTCGAGTATGCCTCCCCGCGAGTTTTCGTTTTGTCTCACGCGGCGCTGTGCTGCCGTGTGGACGGGCCACAGCAGGGCGATGAGGAGGAGTATGGGCAGTATTTTCTTCATTTCAATCTGCAAAGGTAATGATTTCTGTGCAGACTTGGGGCTTTTTGCTGCCGTTTTGAGGGGTGTGCTACTGTATTTTGCGTATGATGTCCATGCCGCGCAGCAGTGCGGCCTCGTTTTCGGGGATTTGGCTGTGGTGGCGTTGGGGCAGGGTCTTGTAGAGTGCCTTGCGCACGTTGTCCACGCTGACGATGGGGTGCACTTTGATGAGCCCGCCGAGTATGAACATGTTGAACGTCTTGATGTTCTTCGCTTCGGTGGCGGCGTCCATGGCGTTGATTTCGTAGATGTCGATGTCGCTGCGTCCGGGGCGCTCCATGATGCCGTAGGGGTCGTAGATGAGGGCGCCTCCGGGGCGTATCTGGCTTACGAAGCGCTCCAGCGAGGGCTGGTTGAGCAGTATGGCGGTGGTGTAGCTGCTCAGTATGGGCGATGCGATGGGGCTGTCGCTGACGATGACGGTGGTGTTGGCCGTGCCGCCGCGTTGTTCGGGGCCGTAGGCCGGCAGCCAGCTCACTTCTTTGCCTTCCTCGAGGCCGGCGTAAGCGAGCAGTTTGCCCATGGAGAGGACGCCCTGGCCGCCGAAGCCTGATATGATGAGTTCTTCTTTCATGATAGGTTTACTGGTCTTTGAGGTCGCCGAGGCGATAGAGTTTGAAAATGTTTTCTTCCATCCACCGGTTGGCTTCCACGGGTGTCTTTTTCCATCCGGCGCTGCATGTGGAGAGCACTTCGACGAGGTTGGAGCCCTTTCCGCTCATGGCGTTTTCGAAGGCGTGGCGCAGGGCGCGCTTGGTCTTGTTGATGGCGGCCACGCTGTGCACGCTCTGCCGCGAGACGTAGGCGGTGCCGGGCAGTGTGGCGGCCATGTCGGTGATGTTGAGGGGATAGCCGTGGAGCTCCGCCTGGCGTCCGTAGGGGCAGGTCGAGGTCTTCATGCCCAAGGGCGTGGTCGGGGCCATCTGTCCGCCGGTCATGCCGTAGATGGCGTTGTTTATGAAGATGACTGTTATCTTCTCGCCGCGGTTCAGGGCGTGTATGGTCTCGCAGGCGCCGATGCAGGCCAGGTCGCCGTCGCCCTGGTAGGTGAATACGAGGCGGTCGGGCCAGAGGCGTTTGCATGCCGTGGCCACAGCCGGGGCGCGCCCGTGGGCGGCTTCGAGCCAGTCGACGTCGAGGTAGCGGTAGGCGAACACGGCACAGCCCACGGGGCAGATGCCTATGGTTTTCTCCTGCAGATGCATCTCGTCGATGATTTCGGCGATGAGCTTGTGCACCACGCCGTGCGAGCAGCCGGGGCAGTAGTGCATGCCGGTGTCGTTCATCAGGCGCGGTTTGCTGTAGACGAGGTTCTGGGGTTGCAGTATGTCTTCTCTTGTCATGGTTTCAGGGCTTTTTGGCGGAGAGCATGCGTATGCACACTTCTGCCATTTTCACTATTATGGCTGCGAAGCAGCAGATGTACGACGGCCAGTGGTTGTGCGGGAAGGCGAAGTAGAGCACCATCGTGGCCAGTGCGGTGATGATGAAGGCGAGGTTGAGCCAGTTGCGCAGCGTGAACCATTTGTCCTTCAGCGGTGCCGGCTTACCCTGGCGGCGGGGCAGTGTGTCGTTGGTCATGGCGTACTCCTTAATTATATTAGGTTGATTTCCTTCAGGTGCAGTTTCACCTGGTCTTCTATTTCCTGCGGGCTGGGCACCATGCCTCCCATGCGGCCGTAGAAGTGGACGGGCGTGCGTCCCTCGACGGCGGCCCTGACGTCTCGCACCATTTGCCCGGCGTTCATTTCGGCCACCATGATGGCTCTGGCGCGGCCTGCCAGGGCGGCGATTTCCTTTTCGGGGAAGGGCCAGAGGGTGATGGGGCGCAGCAGGCCGGCCTTCACGCCCTGGCGGCGCAGGTTGCCCACGGCTTCCTTGCAGATGCGGGCCACGCTGCCGAAGGCGGTGAGCACGATGTCGGCGTCGTCGCAGAGGTAGGTCTCGCAGCGCACCTCGCTCTGGCGTATCCGGAGATATTTTTCCTGCAGCCGCAGGTTGCGCTCTTCCATGATGGCCGGGTCAAGTTCGAGCGAAGTCATGATGTTGGGCTTTCGCCGGCCGACACCGTGGCCGTTGACGGCCCAGGGACACTCCCGGGCTATTTCTTCCTCGGTGCGCCGCGGGCGTTGCGGGGGCAGGACGACCTTTTCCATCATCTGGCCGATGACGCCGTCGGAGAGTATCATGGCCGGGTTGCGCCAGCGGAAGGCCAGCTGGAAGGCCAGGTCGACGAAGTCGGCCATCTCCTGCACCGAGGCCGGTGCGAGCACGATGGTCTGGTAGTCGCCGTTGCCTCCGCCCACGGTGGCCTGCAGATAGTCGCTCTGGCTGGGCTGTATGGTGCCCAGGCCTGGGCCTCCGCGCTGCACGTTGACGATCAGGGCGGGTATTTCGCACACGGCCATGTACGACATGCCCTCCTGCATCAGGGCCACGCCGGGGCTCGACGAGGTTGTCATGACGCGTTTGCCGCTGCCGCCGCCTCCGTAGAGCATGTTGATGGCGGCCACTTCGCTTTCGGCCTGCAGCACGACCATGCCGGTGGTCTCCCAAGGCTTCAGCAGGCTCAGCGTTTCGAGTATCTCCGACTGGGGTGTGATGGGGTAGCCGAAGAATCCGTCGCAGCCGCAGCGTATGGCGGCGTGGGCGATGGCTTCGTTGCCTTTCAGCAGCACATATTCGTTGTCTTTCATGGGTTGTCGGTTTTGGTTCGGTATATGGTGATGCATCCGTCGGGGCATACCACGCCGCAGGCGGTGCATCCCGTGCAGCGCTCCTCGTCTTGTTGTACCACGTAGGGGTAGCCCTTGCGGTTCACCTTACGTTCGGCCACCTTAAGCAGGCCCAGGGGGCAAGCCGCGATGCACAGGGCGCAGCCCTTGCAGCGGTCGGTGTCGATAAGGATGGCTCCTCTCATTTTGCTCATGATTATTGACCGTATATATCTTTATTGTAAAATTCCAGTATCTCGCTGGAGATGACCCGCGAGATACTGG
>JAGAYH010000020.1 GCA_017940565.1 Bacteroidaceae bacterium
CAACCACTGGCCGCTAAAGTGCTGAAACAAATTATTGCCCAAATGCCAACCATGATGAGTTGGGAACTGGCTGACACCGAACAGAACAGCACGGGGCTGACACTACGTTACATCATCACGAAGCCCGACAGTTCTACCTCGAAGGCAACAATCCTTTTTAGTGCTGACAATTTGGTGCTTGAAGCCAATTTGCTATCAGGTAATGTCTCGCTTCTAAAAGCCAATCCCACACCCAACACACGATCCGAAGTGAGCATGGTTCGCGTACCAATACATCGCCATAACGGATTACCCATCGTAACCGTCATCATTGATGGTCAACCGTGCAATATGTTCTTCGACACAGGTGCCCCAGGAGTCATTCTCAACAGCAAGTATTTTGACCACAACATCGATGGACAAGTGATGGGAAGTGGTGGTCGTGGTGCTGTTGGCACAGGTTCTGTGAGCGGTATACACCATGTGAAGTTGATGGACATGGGCGGTGTTACGCTCCATGAGACGGACATCATGACAACGGACTTGAGTAATCTGGAGACCGTCGGCGTAACGGTGCACGGCATCTTGGGACAGAGCTACTACAAAGATTTTGATGTGCTGTTTGATTTCAAGAGGGACGAGATAGTGCTGCTAAGCCCGGACACCTCGCACCAATGGCTGCTGAACGAGGGCTACAGTTGCCAAACGGTGAGCGGCGTAAAGAAAGGCCACTTGCTGACCTTCGACTGCCAAGTTGGCGGTGTACTCGTTGTGCTCGCTTTCGACAGTGGAGCACAAAGCAACCTGCTCGCCAGCGATTGGCCACAACTGCATCCGACCACTGTTAAGGGCATCAAGAAAACCCACCTCACAGGCTATGGCGATGGACGGGCATCGATTACAAAGGGCAAAACCACCCTTACGCTCGGCGGGCGGGCATTTATGAAACAGCAGACAGCATTCTCTAATGTGTCTCACCTGAAAGAGAGCAAAGGCATTGACGGTCTCTTCGGTTGCGAAGTACTTGCCAAACAAAAACTGCTTATCTCATACAAACGCCAAGAACTGATACTGGTTGATTAAAGTCACAAGCAAGACGGAATTAATGAGCAAGTAAAACGTTATTATCTTCGGAGCTACATCAACAAAATCTACTATTCAGTCTGTATCGATTATTGTAGATTATTCTTATTAGAAAAAAAGTTGTCCTTCCCATGCAGTCTTTTTCTCTGTTGTAGGACTTAATGGATAGAGACGTTATGTTCACGATGGAGATAACACGGCTGATAGAACGGTGCAGACAGGGGGATGCGGATGCCCTCGGAGAACTGTACAAGGCATATGCCCAGAAGATGAGGGGCGTATGCCGTCGGTATATCAGCGATGAACAAGCCATCAGCGACGTATTGCATGACGCGTTCGTGATTATCTTTACCTCTTTTGACAAACTATGCGATGACAGGAAAGCAGAGGCATGGATGATGTCGATAACGAGAAATGTTGCATCGAAATATAAAGACCATCAGGCGAAGATGACTTTTGTGCAACTGGAAGAAGCAGAGCATGTGCAGATACCAGAAGGTGTGAGCGAAGTGAGAGGTGTGCCATTGGAGGATGTACAGCAGCTCGTTGACCGTTTGCCAGAGGGCTATGGCCAGGTGTTCCGACTTTCGGTGTTCGAGGGGTTGTCGCACAAGGAGATTGCCGACATGCTGGGCATAGAGCCCCATTCATCGTCATCGCAACTGGCACGGGCGAAGAAGATGCTGCGCAAGATGATGCGGCAATATTGGGTAGCCGTGCTTCTGTTGCTACTTGTTCCCATTACGTTTAGTCTATTCAGAAAAGGGGATACTGCCGTCAAGGATGAAAAGCCAGTTATGGCAAAACAGCAAGATACGACGAAAAAAACGCAGAAAGATTCTCGGTCGGAACAGCCACAGAAACCTGTGATTCTCCATTTGCCTGCGCATCGTTCTACGATTGTTACAATTGGTAGCCTTCCGTCGGAAATAGCTCAGGCTACGGATTCCGCCACGGCAGACACCTTGTTTAATATGGTTGCACAAGGACAGTCAAATACAGACACGATACTGAACGATACGGCAAATACAATGCACGGGGTAGTAATTCCACATTACGACATCGCAGACTTATTACCCCAAAAGCCCGCCGGCAGCACCCGCCGTCAACAAAAATGGTCGGTGGATCTTGCATACGTTGGAGGCTTTGGTGAACAGAATTATAACCGTCCGTACGGTTTCACGGAGATACCGATGATATTTCCGACAGGTGAGCCACTATCGCCTGTCACCTTTGAGAACTGGAGCGACTATGCAGCCTTCTTGGCTGAGATGCCTGATGACGGCAGCAGCCATAGCCGAAGCGTCATTATGAACATCGCACTGAATAATGCCGGAGATGCCCTGGGTACAGGTACAGACAGGATTGTCCGCAAGAGCCATCACTACATGCCCGTCAACTTCTCATTGGCATTGAAGTATAGGCTGAATAATCGCTTTGCGCTGGAGACCGGGCTGAGCTACAGTAGGCTGAAGTCTGATTTTGAAATGGGCTCAAACGGTAATACTATCAATGAACAGCAAACCATTCACTATATCGGCATCCCCTTGAAGGGTACCTACAATATATATAATAGAAAGGCGTGGAGCCTCTACGGAGGTCTCGGCGTTACCGCGGAGATACCTCTCTACTCGCCGCTCAACACAAGTTACTACTTGCATGGCCTGTTGGAGGCAACCGACAAGACCACCATTCGTGCTCCCTGGCAGTGGTCACTGGGTACCGGTCTTGGCCTGCAATACAATATCACTCCCAACATCGGACTGTTCGCAGAACCAAGCTTGCAATACTACATTCCGACGGGGACACAAATTGAAACATACCGCACAGAGCATCCGTTCACGTTCTCTTTGCCCTTAGGCATCAGAATTACGTGGTAATCGGTGCAGTCATTCGTTGCAATTTTGGACTTTATAAGTAGAGAACAAAATTGTAACGAATTGTATGTATAGTATCTATGATTACGCCTATAATGGGCTACTCTATCTGAACAACATGATTAGGCCAAACCACAAGCGGCTTTCGCAGCTGATGCTTTACTCGACCACTGCTTGTCAGTCACGCTGTAAGCACTGCAATATATGGCAGAAACGGCCAGTAGAGCATCTTTCGCTCAGTGATATTCAGCGTATCATGCAAAGCCGATGTGTAACCAATCGGACAATTGTTGGTCTGGAGGGTGGCGAGTTCATCCTTCATCCACAGGCAGAGGAAATCATGGCGTGGTTCCATGAGCATCATCCTAATTACACGCTGCTCTCAAATTGTCTTGCGCCCCGTCGGGTTATAGATGCCGTCCGTGACTATCAGCCGCAACATCTGTATGTCTCTCTCGACGGTGGCCGTGAGACTTATCAACGGATGCGGGGCCGAGACGGCTACGACCGGGTGATTGAGGTGGTTGAAGCCCTCAAGGATGAAGTACCCCTGTCGCTGATGTTCTGTCTGTCACCGTGGAACTCATTCGACGACATGGCATTTGTCATTAATGTGGCTAAGCATTACGGCATAGACGTTCGCATTGGCATCTACGGAACGATAGCTTTCTTCGACACAACGAGTGAATTGCTGACGGCATCAGATTTCGTGAAGCAGATACCCAGAAGCATACACGACACACAGGAGAACTATGACTTTGTAGCACTTTATGACGAATGGCGCAACGGACATCTTCGCCTGCGCTGCCAGAGCATCATGAGTTGCCTCGTGGTGCATAGCAACGGTGACGTGCCGCTCTGTCAGAATCTTGATGTTATGTTAGGAAATATCCATAAGCAATCGCTTGACGAGATTTTCAACGGAATATCAGCCGGTCAGACGCAATGTCACTATTCCCGTCACTGCAACAACTGCTGGATCAACTTTCACCGTAAGTATGACATCATCCTCGTGCGCAACTTTGAGCGATTGTTGCCCAAATGGCTTATTGAGAAGTTCTACGGCCAATACCAATGGGCGGCAGACCCTAAGCAGACATATCGCAAACACCTAAAAGTAATACAATGATACAGGAAATGATCAACCGATACAAGCGGATGCGCACTGAGTCTTACCTGCGCCAGACGTACCAGCATCAGTATGCCTTCGTGGGCATGGGACAACACGCACTCACCAACCTTTATCCCGTTCTCCATTATCTCGGTGTGCCGTTGAAATATATCTGCGTCACGTCAGAACGGAAGGCGCAACTGATAGAACGGAAGTTTCCTGATGTGAAAGCCACTACCTCACTCGACACGATTCTCAAAGACGATGCTATCAAGGACATTTTCGTCTCAGCCTCCCCATCGTCTCATTTCTCAATCGCCTCGCAAATCCTTCGTAGTGGCAAATCGCTTTTCATCGAGAAGCCGCCCTGCCAAACATTGGAAGAACTCGACACGCTCATTGATTTACAGCGGCTCTATGGCTCGCCCGTCGCAATGGTTGGGCTACAGAAACGCTATGCCCCTGCCGTGCAACTATTGAAGAAACGTCTCAGTAAAGCGCATCTTGTCAGTTACGACCTGCATTACCTCACAGGAGCGTACCCGGAGGGTGATGCTCTGCTCGACCTCTACATCCATCCCCTCGACCTCGTCTGTTTCCTGTTTGGCAAACCATACATCCTCGTCTGCCGTCAGGTAGCCAAGGGTTCATACATCCTCATGCTCCAGCATCCGCACATCGTCGGTACACTGGAACTTTCTACATCCTACACATGGATTGCCGCGGAGGAAACACTGAAGGTCTGCACAAAATCTGGCATCTATCACCTCTCGCAAATGGAGGAACTTACCTTTACACCTATTTCCTCCACCGCTTTCGGCATCCCGGTGGAGAAACTGCATACCCATCATGAAACAAAAGAAATCCTCTGCCAGCGAAACAATTTCACCCCTACCCTGGCAAGCAATCAAATATACTCACAAGGCTATTTCAACGAAATGGAGACCTTTGTCAATGCTGTGGAAGGCCGTAATTATACTGTCGCAACGGACATAAAGACAATCAGGGGAACATACCAACTGATAGATGAAATACAAACCAATAAAAGCAGGTAGTAAAGCTAACGCTTTTTTGATGAATATGTCACGTTCGAGAGATTACACGTTGGGCACGATGTCGTCATCGGCTTCGGGGGCGTCGCCGTCGCTGCCGAAGAGGTCGGGCAGGAGGTCGTTGATGCCGATGCTTTCACGGATGTTGTCCCAGAGGTCGCCGAGGATGCTGCTGGCGTCTTTCTGTTTCTCCGTTTTCCATTTGCGCACCTCGCGCTTGAGGTCTTCTTTGGTGAAGAAACAGAACACGTGGTTGGCCACGCCGAAGGTGATGGTTTCTTCCTTGTCCTCGCCGGTCTTGAAGCGTCCCATGGAGAAGAGTCTGTAGTTGTCCACGCGCAGCTGGTGGCTGACGGCGTAGCGTGTGACGCGGTCGACTACGCCGTCGATGATGCTCAGGCCGTTGGTCACGCCCATGGAGTCGCGCATCTCTTCCACGGCTTCGGCCACGCGCTGGCTGACTATGTCGGCGTGTTTCTTCTGGTCGGGACAGGTGGCAAAGAGCACGATGCAGCAGAAGATGAGCACGAGCAGCACGATGCCGGTTACCATGAGGCCCCGGGAGCCCCGCTTGGCGGGGGGCAGCGGTTGCTGCGGCATGGGGACGTAGCCGTAGGCGGGGCCTGCCGGTGTTGGCGGCGCGGGTACGGTGGCGGGCTGTTTCACTTCTTCATACACGGTTTCGGCGGGTGCGCCGCATTGGGGACAGGTCTCTGCCCTTGCGGGCATCGGGTGGCCGCAGGCCCTGCAGAGGATGATGGGTGCGCCGCAGTGGGGGCACGTCTGGGCGGTGGAGGACACGGTGCCGCCGCATTCAATGCATTTTATCAGTGACATGGCTGTTAGTTTTTTTGTTGTGTCTCGAGCCTATTTCCCCAGCAGGTGCTCCTTGAAGAAGTTGGTCATGCGGGTCATCAGGTGGTAGCGCGTGTTGCCGCCGTAAATGCTGTGGTTGCGGTTGGTGTAGGTCTGCATTTCAAACTGCTTGTCGGCCTGCACCAGGGCTTCGGTGTATTCGTAGGTGTTGCGCACGTGCACATTGTCGTCGGCCAGTCCGTGACACACGAGCAGGGCGCCGCCCAACTGCTTGGCTCGGCTGAGGGCGTTGTCGTCGTAGCCGTCGGGATTCTCCTGTGGGGTGCGCATGTAGCGTTCGGTGTAGATGGAGTCGTAGTAGCGCCAGCTTGTGGGCGGGGCCACGGCTACGCCGGCTTTGAAGACGGGCCGGCCTTCGCTCATGCTCATCAGGGTGTTGAAGCCGCCGTAGCTCCAGCCCCAGATGCCGATGTTGTTCTTGTCCACGTAGCTCAGTCCGCCCAGATAGATGGCGGCCTCCACCTGGTCGCTCGATTCATATTTGCCCAGCCGTTGGTAGGTGCACTTCTCGAAGTCGGCACCTCGTCCGCCTGTGCCGCGTCCGTCAACGCAGGCCACGATGAAGCCCAGGCTGCACCAGTGGCTTTCCAGCAGGCCGCCGCTGCCGAAGCCCACGCCCCAGGCGTCGTTGACGCACTGTGAGCCCGGTCCGGAGTATTGGTAGAGAATGACGGGGTACTTCTTGTTGGGGTCGAAGTTCACCGGCTTCATCATCCAACCGTTCAAGTCGATGCCTTCGGAGGTCTTGAACGTGAAAAACTCCTTCTTGGCCACGTTCACTTCGCTGAGTTTCTGGCGCAGTTCCGCGTTGTCGATGAGGGTCTTCTCCGTGTGTCCCTGACCGGTGCACAGGGTAGTGACGGGTGGGGTGGTCAGGTTGGAAAACACGTTGATGAAATACTGGCAGCCCGTGCTGAAGGTGGCGTCGTTGCTTCCCTTCTGGGCGGAGAGTTTCTTGGTCTGTCCTTTCAGGTTGGTGCTGTAAACGGCGGTGCGCAGGGGCGACTCGTCCTTTGCCTGATAATAGAACGTGCCGCTTTTGGCGTCGTAGCCGTAGTAGCGGGTGACGGGCAGGGGGTGGTTGGTCAGCTGCTTCACCAGTTGTCCGGTGAGGCTGTACCAGTAGAGCTGTGCCATACCGCTGCGCTCGCTCAGGATGACGAAGTTGTTGCCCTCGAAGGTAAGCATGTCGTATGCATCCTCGCGGATATATCGCTCGTCCTTCTCGTCAAGCAGCAGTTTGCACACGCCCGAGCGCAGGTTGCAGGCGTAGAGCTTCATGTTGTCCTGATGTCGGTTCAGGGTGACCACGGCCAGCTGGTCGGGCTGTGCCATGATGGGCTTGATGCGCGGGATATAGCCGTCCTTGTCCAGGGGCACGTCCATCTGGTGTGTCACGCGGCTCTTGATGTCGAACGAGTGGACGGTCACCGTGGCGTTTTGTGCCCCGGCCACGGGGTATTTGTAGCTGTAGGCGCCGGGATAGTCGGCGTATTGCTTCTGCTCGGGCTGCATGCCGCGGAACATTTGCATGTGGTACACCGGCACCTGGCTTTCGTCGTAGCGTATCCAGGCCAGCAGTTTGCTGTCGGCGCTGAAGGTGAAGGCGCGGCTCAGGGCAAACTCTTCCTCGTTCACCCAGTCGGGCACGCCGTTGAGCACCTCGTTGAACTTGCCGTCCTTGGTCACCTGGCTCTCGGAGTTGTTGAAGAGCAACTTCACGAGGAACAGGTTATTGTCGCGCACGAAGGCTATCTGCGTGCCGTCGGGCGAGAATGTGGGTTCCTGCTGCTTGCCGGCCGTCGAGAGGGGCTGCATGCGGCGCGATGCCACGTCGTAGATATAGTAGGTGGCCTTCTTCGAGCGGCGGTAGATATACTCCGTCTCCGTCTGTATGAGGATGCGGCTCTCGTCGGGCGCCATCACGTAGCCTTCCACGCCGTCCACTTTCACGTCGCGGGCCGTTTCGGCATCGAAGAGCACGCCCGTTTCCTCGCCCGTCTTGAAGGCATACTTCACGATACGCTTGCCGTCGGGGCTGATGCGGGCAAAACTCTGGCCGTCGGCCAGCGGATAGACACCGCGCAGCGACCGCGGATAGTAGTTGCCGCCGATGGCTTCCTTCAGGGTCAGGTCGCGGCCGCCCCATGCCGTGGTGAGCCACACCAGGGCCACCATAAAGAGAGATATACGTTTCATTCCTGTCATGATTTTCAGTTTAGTCAGTGCAAAGGTAATAATAAAATGGGGCAGGTCATGCATGGCGGCCCTGTTTTTTGTGTCCGCGCTCCCCGGGCAGGGGTCGGGAGGCGGGTGTGACCGCCTTTGCCGGACGGTAAGCGTTCTCGTTCTCCCCAAATGCGTTTTCGTTTTGCCTAAATGCGTTTTCGTTTTTCCGAGGCGCCGCCTTTAACGTTTGAGGCGCCGTTTTGAAAATTCCACGCGCCGTTTATGTTTTTCGGAAGCCGACATCCTCTTTTTATTGGCCGTTTTTGTATTTTTGTAGCGTCAAAACGGCGAATACGCATGCTACGAACAAAAATAGTAATACTTCTGCTGCTGGCCACGTCAGCGCTCCGGGCGCAGCCGGCGGCCGATGGCAGCGACGCCCTGCACCGTTGGCAGGCCGGTGTGGCCGTGTCGGCCGAGGCCATAGCCCGTGTGGGCATGGACAGCTGTTTCCGTGCCGAGCCCGTCGGCGATGCCGTCTTTGCGCGCATGCTCGGTAAGTCGTATCCCAAGGACTGCCCCGTGGCGCGCTGTGACCTGCGCTACGTGCGCGTGCTCCACTACGACTGGCAGGGCCGTGTGCTGACGGGCGAACTGGTGTGTCACCGGCAGATTGCCGACGACGTGGTGCAGGTGTTCCGCCAGCTCTACCGCCAGAAGTACCCCATCGGCAGCGTGCGGCTCATCGACGACTTCGACGCCGACGACGAGCGTTCCATGCGGGCCAACAACACGTCGTGCTTCTGCTACCGCAGCGTGAACGGCTCACAAAAATTGTCGAAGCACGCCCGCGGACTGGCCGTCGACATCAATCCGCTCTACAACCCCTGCCGCCGCCGGACAAAAAACGGCCGCTGGCGCGTGGAACCGGCCACGGCCGTGCCCTACTGCGACCGTACCAAGACCTTCCGCGGCAAGATAGATCGCCAGGACCTCTGCTACCGCCTCTTCACCGCCCGCGGCTTTACCTGGGGCGGCAACTGGCGCACGCTGAAGGACTGGCAGCACTTCGAAAAGTAGTTCACACAATTAAATAACAAACCAAGGGAAAAGAACCGTAACCATGAAGAAAGAAACGCTCAAGACGCTCGTCGTCTTACTGATTCTATGCGCCGTGATTGCCGCCACGTGCTACTATCGCGCCCATCCGAAAGAAAAAGTGATAACGCCGGAGGACAACAGCGAGTTTGTCAATCTGACGGACGCCGTGCCCGACGCCATTCTCGAAATCCGCTACTTCGGCACCTACAACTTCGTGGGCGCCCGCATCGACGGCTACAAGGCCCCCGTCGCCCTGCTCACCCGTGTGGCCGCCGACAGCCTGCGCGCCGTCAGCGACGACGTGATGAAACAGGGCTACCGGCTGAAAATCTACGATGCCTACCGTCCGCAAGAGGCCGTGGACCACTTCGTGCGCTGGGCCGAGGATGTGGCCGACACGCTGATGAAGCCTTACTTCTATCCCGACTTGGACAAGTCGGTGCTCTTCGCCCAGGACTATATTGCCGAAAAGAGCGGACACACCCGCGGCTCCACCGTTGACCTGACCCTCTTCGACATGCAGACCGAGAAGGAACTCGACATGGGCGGCACCTTCGACTACTTCGGCCCCGAGAGCCATCCCGACTTCGGCGGCAACCCCGAGACCGGCGAATACGCCCCCGCCAAGGGCATCACCGCCGAGCAGTTTGCCCACCGCATGCTGCTGCGCCAGGCCATGCTGCGCCACGGTTTCAAACCGTTCGACTCCGAGTGGTGGCACTTCACGCTGAAGGACGAACCCTTCCCCGACACCTATTTCACCTTCCCGGTGAAACCGATCAGATAAGGTCCGCCGCCTACATCCCACTGGCGGCACGCGCCTTCCGCCGGCCCGTCTCATCGTTCAAAGACACGAAAACGGATTCGGGCGGCGCGAAAACGGAGTTAGTCGCGACGAAAGCGGATATAGAAAAATGCTCGTGCGGCGGATAGACTCCGATGAAAAACTTTTTGTAATTTCGCAGAAATTTCGACAGCATGTTATTAGACCTACTTTTCATAATCATAGGCATCGCCCTCGTACTGTGGGGTGCCGACAAGTTTACCGACGGTGCCAGTGCCCTGGCCCGCCGCATGAAAGTGCCCCCCATCGTCATCGGCCTCACCGTGGTGGCCATGGGCACCAGTGCGCCGGAACTCTTCGTGAGCATGGCTTCAGCGCTCAAGGGCTCATCGGGCATGGCGCTGGGCAACATCGTGGGCAGCAACATCTTCAACGCTTTGGCCATCGTGGGTTGCGCTGCCCTTGTAGCCCCCATCGTCATCACGCCGGGTACGGTGAAGAAAGACATTCCCTTCGCCATCGTTGCCTCGGCGGCCTTGGCCCTGCTCACCCTCATCGATGGCCGTCTCGACCGCATCGACGCCCTGCTGCTGCTCGCCGGTTTCGCCGTCTTCATGGTCTATACCCTGCGGCTGGCGCGGAGCGGCAACGCACAGCAGGAAACGACCGGCGAAGCGGCTGACGCGACACCTGCCAACCTCTGGAAGTGTCTCGGGCTTATAGTGCTGGGACTGGCCTGTCTGATTGTGGGCAGCAACATCTTCGTGAACTATGCCTCTGACGTGGCCCGTCAGTTGGGTGTGAGCGATGCCGTGGTCGGCCTCACCATCGTGGCCTGCGGCACCAGCCTGCCCGAACTGGCCACCAGCGTGGTCTCTGCCCGCAAGGGCGAGAGCGCCATCGCCATAGGCAATGCCATCGGGTCGAACGTGTTCAACATCCTGCTGATTCTCGGACTCACGGGAACCATCTGCCCCATGACCCTCGGCGGCATCACCTGGATTGACATGGCCATGATGTTGGGCAGCATCGGGCTGCTATGGCTGTTCTCGTTCACAAAACTGCGGGTACAGCGGTGGGAAGGTGGCGTGCTTGTGGCCATCTTCCTGGCTTACATGACGTGGCTCGTCGTCACTGCCTAAACGGCAAAAACTGTCCTACAACCTTAGGCTTACACAGTTTTTTTTCTTCGATTTTATCAATTTTTATGAGAAAAAACTGAATTTATTTGGTTTTTTCTACACATCTCAGTATTTTTGTGCCTATTAATTTAAAGGTCAAAAAACAAACTGAAAAATTCTTATGTAAAATGAAACAGAAATTTATTTTAGCGTTTCTGACCATGCTGATTTGTATGGGCGGAATGGGTGTAGGGGCTCAGAACAACGAACGGCTTTCGTTCGGAGTCATTTCTGACATCCACTTTGACAACCGTGTGGGCGAGGGAGCCATGGTGAAAGTGCCAAAGGCTCTGAAGAACCTGACTTCGCACAAGGCCCTTGACGCCTTGGCCGTGGTAGGCGACCTGGCCGACAGCGGAGCCGCATCTCAATACGAGATGCTCACAAGCGTCTTTTCAGACAAGGCAAACTTTACAAACCCCGTTGGAACATTCCTCTTCATGATGGGTAACCACGACAATTTCGACGCAAACGGGAAGTCGAACTTTCAGGAAGGGTTGAAGTCCTTTAACGGTGGAGAACCCTATCCTCTCCATTCCTATCGCGTCATTAAGGGTTATCCTTTCATCACCATCAGTATGAGCGCCGGTGGCAGCAATGATGTCAGCAACAGTTCGACGGGCAAAGCCGCCTATCCCGAAGAGGTGGTAAACCAACTGGACGCATGGTTGGCTCAGGCCAGCAACGAATGTCCCGGCAAGCCTATCTTCGTGTTCACCCATGTCCCGCCCCGTTGGTCGGTTTACGGTTCATGGTCAGAGTATGAGACGGGAAGCTCATGGTCAATGAGCGTGCTCAACCCCGTGCTGAACAAATATCCCCAGGCCGTTGTGTTCGCAGGACACAGCCACTACCCCCTGGGTGACCCGCGCAGCATCCACCAGGGCACCAACCCCGAATCGGCACATCAAAACTACTTTACTGTAATCAACACGGCGAGCACGACCTACTCCGAGATTAACCCCGGAGCCGTCAGCGCAGGCATTCACCCCGAGGGCTATGCTTACGTGACCGAAGGCATGATTGTAAGCGAGCTGGAGAACGGCGACATTGACATCTGCCGTTACGACACCTATCGCAACCTGGAAATTGGTGCTGAAAAGCACTGGGTGCTCAAGGCCCCCTTCGATGGTTCAAAGTTTGAATATGCCGACATCCGTGATGCCAACGACAACCCTAACAACGTGGCTCTCCGTGACGGTATGCCCGCCCCGGTATTTTCTAAGAGCGCTGCAATCACGTTGGACGTTTCGGATTTCGACGCCGTAGCCACCTTCCCGCAGGCTACCGACAACGACTGTGTATTCCGCTATCGCGTCCGCGTCAGCAAGGACGGACTGGTGGTCACCGAAAAATACATCTTCTCACAGTTCTACTTGAACACCGACAAGCCCAAATCGCTGAGCTATACAATTCAGAACCTCGTTTCGAATGCTACCTATAACGTGGAGGTCGTAGCCTTTGACTCCTACGATAACGCATCAACACCGCTTACCGCAACCTTCAAGGCTCCCACGATTGATGAAAGCAAAATTCCCGATGCTGACGGCCAGTGGAAGTTCGAAGACAAGAACGACCTTCTGAAAGTAGAGAAGGGCGACATGTCCTTGGTTCCCTGCCTTGTTGGCAACAAATCCATATCAACTGCCGAAAGTGTGACCGAGGCTAACATCACATCCGTTGATGGTCCGACAGCCAGCAACAAGGCCATCGTGGTTCCCAAGTCATCGGCCCTCAAAGCCGTGCGTGTCAATAAAGAAGCAACGCAGAACTATACCATCATGATGGACATCAAGGTGGCAGATGCCAATTCATACAACGGACTGATTCAGACGAATGCCAGCAACAGCAACGACGCCGACCTGTTCTACGCTAAAAACAAGATTGGCATGAACGCCATGGGAGGATACTTCGGAGAAATCAAAAACAACACATGGTACCGCGTGGTCATGGTGAACCGCGACGGGAAGGTTACCGTTTATGTGGACGGAGAAAATCTGATTAACACTGGCGGCGACCTGCGTTGGGAATTAGACCCGTGGGGATTCTACCTCTTCTGCGACGAAGACGGCGAAATGGTGGACACGGAAGTGGCCGAAATCGCTTATTGGGAAAGAGGACTCTCGGAGAATCAGATAAGAAGTCTCTCCGGTTTGGATCCTATCAACAACGACCAAGATCCCTACATCACCGTGAAGACCTCGTCCGTCAAAATATTGGACGGACTGGATTTCTCCATCAAGATCGACGCCAACACATCCTTCACGTTTGACCTTCCCGACTGGATTGAAGCTGTTGACGTCACGCCCTTTGCCGGTGAGAAGGCTTACACCTTTCGTGCCAAGTCAATGGATGCCAGCGGACGCCGCGAAGGCACCATTACCGTAAAGAGCAACAGTCTGGAAAGCCAGGATATTCAGGTTACCCAAATCTTCTTGGGCAAAGACATTCCCGAGGCGCTGGGTGTCTGGACCTTCGATAACCGGTCTGACCTGCTGCATGGGGAAGGCACTGCCGTGCTGGAAGGAGCATTCAACACAAGCGAAGGCCCTCAGAAAAGGCAGAATCTGGAAATAACCGGGCTTAAAGCCTCCGAAGGAGGAGGTCCGACCGAGTCCAACGGAGCCATCTTTGTTCCGAAGAACGCTTACCTGTGGCTTACGACCAATGCCAGCACCGAGGTGCTTTCCGACTATACCGTTATGTTTGATATCAAGCTCGCCGACCTGAACGGTTACAAGGCTCTCTTCCAAAACGACATTACGAATAAAGATGACGCTGGTCTCTTCTTCAAGAACAATCAAGTAGGTCTTGGCGCTACGCTCGGATATCATGGCAACTTGCAGGCCGGCCAATGGTACCGTCTGCTGTATGTTGTCAAAGACGGCCGCGCCATTCTTTATCTCGACGGTGAAAAATTGGGCGAGGCCGGCAATGCCAATGCCAAATGGCCCATCAACAAGGAAGCCTTGCTCTTTGCCGACGACAGCAACGGCGACGAGGAAGGCCCGCTCGACGTGGCTGAAATTCGTTTTTGGGATTTGCCCCTTTCCGACGCCCAGGCCAAGAGGCTCGGCGACGTCTATAAGGATGCCGACGAATATTTCGTGGTTCAGACTCCGTCCGTCCGTCTGATTAACGAGAACGAATTTACCATATCAGTCAAGTCCAATGTTCCTGTCTATTTTGAACTGCCCGAATGGATTGAGGCAGTGGACGATCAATTTGTCGAGGGCGAAAAGGCATACAAGTTCCGTACCAAAGACATGGACGAGCCCGGTCGCCGCGAGGACGTCATTGGTGTCTACTCAGACTATTTCTCGCCAGAAGCCGTGAACGTATTCCAAATTCTGATGGGTGCCGATGTACCCGAAAGCTCCGGCTGGTGGACCTTCGACGATTCCTCCGACCTGATGGCCGGTACGGGCACTGCCACAATACAGGCCGCCTTTAAGACGGAAGAAGGTCCTGCCACTACAAACAATCCGGAAGAAGCCGGCATCACGCCCATTGAAGGACCCCTCGAAGGCAATGGTGCCGTCACCATGCCTGTCGAAGCATACCTCATGCTCTCAACTAATCAGGACGTTCCCGAAATGAAGGACTATACCATCATGATGGACATAAAGCCCGGCGACCTGACCGGCTACCATGCCCTCTTCCAGACAAATCCGCTCAATACCACTGACGGTAGTTTCTTCACGAAAGGCAACAGCATTGGTCTGAACAACTTCGACCTGGGTTACCACGGCATCATGGAAGAAGGCAAGTGGCACCGCGTTGTCTTTGTAGTAAAGGAAGGCTATGCCTATTCCTACCTGGATGGAAAGAAAGTAGGTCAAAGCTCCAAGCCCGGCGGTTCTTTGTGGACACTGCTGCCCAAGGCTCTTTTCTTCGCCGACAACAACGATGAAGACGGTTACAACGAGGTGGCCGAACTGCGTTTCTGGGACGTTCCTCTCACCGATGCACACGTCCAACAGCTCGGCGGTGTAGACCAGAATTGGGAAGACGAGCCCATTGAAGATCCCGTCAGCGTGTGGACCTTCGATGATGCGTCCGACCTGCTGGCAGGTACCGGCGAGGCTGAACTGAAAGCCGCTGTCAAAGGAGAAAGCGGTCCTGAAGAGACCGATATTGAAACTGCAGGCCTTGTGTCTGTCAATGGTCCGAAAAATGGTAACGGAGCCATCACTGTTCCCATTGACACCTATCTCCAGATGGCTCACAATCAGGACGGCGACCAGGAGACCTTCACCATCATGATGGACATCCGTCCCAAAAGCCTTGCAGGCTACAATGCCTTGTTCCAGAGCGATGTCGACAATGCAAACGACGCTGACCTCTTCCTTAACAAGACACGCCTCGGCATCAATACCGGCGGTCTGGGCTACGGCGGAACCGTCGTTGAAGGAAAATGGCACCGCATTGTCTTCGTCGTGGACGAGTGCAACATTACCACCTATATTGACGGGGAAAAGGTAGGCAGCTCCAGTTCGCCCAGCGACGAAAAATGGACGCTCCGCGACGTGGCTTATTTCTTTGCTGACGAGGACGGCGAAGAAGGTGCAGTTGACATTGCCGAACTCCGTTACTGGGACGTGGCTCTCTCCGGCGTTCATGTCAACCAGCTGGGTGCCGTAGAATACGCCCGTGCCGATGTCAACCGTGACGGCGTCGTCGACAGTGCCGACATCGTGGCGGTCATTAAGGAAATGCCGGACGGTGACATGAAAGCCGATGTCAACGGCGATACCGTCATCGACTCCGCCGACATCGTGGCGGTCATCAAAGAAATGAAGTGACAAACGATAACGTTGCATACTGAAGAACGCGTCCCCATCGGGGGGACGCGTTCTTTTTTTTATCCGTTCAACCTGTGGCCCGCAGTTCGCCGCTCGGCCAACTGGCGGCGCTCAATCTGCCAACTGTTTATGATGTTTTGCCAAAGTATGTAGCTGCTCGGCGCCAGCGCGATGACGGGCGGCAGATACATGTATGCCACCCAAATGGCAAAGACGGTGTTTTTCTGGCCCAGCGCCTGGCCGGCACTGATGCGGTCGCCATAGCGGGTGCCGATGAGTTTGCCCGCCGCAAAGAGGGCGACGCAGCAGACCAGGCCCGCCACGGCCAGGGCCGTCTTCTCGCTCCAGGGCTCCGTGCCGTTGACCATGGCGCGCAGGGCCTGGCCGATGACCACCGTCAGGTTGAATGCCCACAGGTAGAACGCCATGTTGCGGCAGCGGCGCAATATCCAGCCGTGCAGCCACGGCAGCAGCCAGCGCACGGCCCATGCCAGAAGCAGCGGCATGATCATCAGTGGGAATACCTTGGAGAGAATCAGTAGAAACTGCGACAGGAACGGGAGCTCCAACGAGGGCTCCACCATGGGGAAGGCCAGGGGGATGACCACTGCCGCCGCCGTGTTGCTGAGGATGGTGTACATGGTCAGCGACGTCTCGTTGCCGCCCAGCTTGGCCGTCACCACCGGTGCCGCCGCCGCCGTGGGGCAGATGAGACACACCAGCACGCCCTCCCATGTCATGCGGCCCGACAGCCACGGCAGCCACTGCAGCAGGGCCACCACGCCAAACGTGCCGGTCACCTGTATCAGGAGCAGCCACAGATGCCAGCGCCGTGGACGGAGCTCACGGGGATTGACTTTGCAAAAGGTGAAAAACAGCATCAGGAACATGAACGACGGGATGACGTCGGCCGCCACCCTCTCCGCCGCCGGCTTCAGGGGCGACAGCACCGGAAAGCAGTGGAACAACACATAGGCCAGGGCGCCGCCTGCCATGCCCAGCGGCAGCGTCCAGTCCTTCATGAAACGTAATACCTTTTGTCCGCACGTTCCCATTGCGGCGCGAAATTACAACAAAGTTACCATTTGCGCAACGTCATAGTGAAGAAAACCGCCTGCCTCCGGCCTCATCGCTCCCTTTCCCCTATGACGGTGCAGCCATAACCCCTCTTCCGGCACCTCTGATGGCAAAAAATCGTTACATTTCCCCGACAGACGTCCCGTTTCGGCGATTACAAGTGGGACTTCGGCGCACAGAAACGGCGTTTCAAAATTCCGAAGCGCCGCTTCTGTTTGCCTATTTCTGAGGCCCGATGATAATCAACGGATTACAAAACCATCAAAAACATTCCAAAAATTTTTGACACTTTCGCCCTGTTGAGGCTACTTTCGACTGTCGCATGCGTAGGAAGGCTTAGTGAAAAAACGCTCTAAAATCTTGTTGCGTAACAAAATATTTATAACTTTGCAACGAATAGTAAGGAAAGAAGTCAATAATTATATAAAAGTATAAAACCATGAAGAAGATTTTCATTCTGACGGCGCTCTGCACCCTGTTTGGCACATGGGGCATGGTGGCTCATGCGAAGTATTATGGCATCCAGGTGGGCGGTGTAGAGGTTACTGACATTAATGCCTCGAATGTCACTGGCTCAAACATCAAGGCGAAAGACTCATCGCGCCCCTACTCAGTGGTTTACAATGCCTCAACCAATACGCTGACGCTCGACAATATCAAGATAGTGCGCACGGGCAGCTACAACCGCGCCATCCTCAATGAGAGCTGCGACGGGCTGACGGTAATATTCAAGAGTGCTTGCTCACTGGAAGCTGAAGATTCTTCACCAGTAAGACTCAACGCCAATACCACACTGAAGTCTGTCGATTTTTGCGATGTTTATATTCATGGAGGTAATGAGGATGGCCTGACAATTGGAAACGGTGCCACCCTGACTATTGACCGAGCTTATATAAGAATATCTGGTAGTGATAGTGACGGTCTATGTGGAAACACTGGCAATGAGAAGGTAATAGTGAAAAATAACGCTATCGTGAGTACGAGCGGCGGTTATCACGGGATGGACAATACAGGTATAGACAATATCGCATCTCTTTACGTTGAGAATGCTTTCTTTCATACCGATAGAGCAAATAAACTGAAGGCTTTTACTTTGTCTGAAAATATGTACAGTCACCGAAATTACTACAATGCCGAAAAGCAAGGTTTTGGCTCCAATGGAACATCCGACGGTGGCGCAGTTCCCTGTGTCTATATCAATGAAGAAACGTTCCCTGATGACAGTCTAAGAGCATACATATTGAATACAGACTACAATTATTTAAAAAAGGGGGTATTGATTCACACATGTCCCGTTGAAGGAATTGGTTTTTACTTGCAGATCGGTAACTCGACGACTAAAGGAGCACTGACAGAGCTGAAACTTTCATATACGAAAATAAGAAACCTGAAAGGCATAGAACATTTTGAAAACCTGGCGAAACTAAATTGTGCCGGGCTCGGACTGACCACTCTTGATGTGACGCCTTTCCAACATTTGGAGTATTTGAAATGTGATGAGAATGAAATATCATCGTTGGATTTGAGAAAAAACCCGCAACTGAAAACGCTGTTCTGTAATGACAATAAACTGACTACGCTCAATATGTCTCAGCCAACAGCGGTGACGACGATAAAATGTAATAATAACAACCTGACCACGCTCAATCTGTCGAATCAGACAGCACTGTCAACATTAGACTGCAGCAACAACAACCTGACGGCACTCAGCCTGCCCAATTCTGCAACGTTGATATCGTTGAATTGCAGTAACAACAACCTGACGGCACTTAACATGACGAATGCGACGGCCTTGAAAGAAGTCTATTGTAATAACAACAACCTCTCCACGCTCAACTTGTCAAAACAGACCCAGTTGATTAGATTAGACTGTTCAAGTAACCAATTGACATCGCTGACTCTCGGTTGCAAGAGTTCGTTGGTTGTACTGTACTGCAGTACGAACAAACTCACACAATTAGATCTTGCAGGCTATAACCATATCAATTGGCTTGATTGTAGCGTCAATCGTCTGACATCGTTGACACTCTCATGCCCGACCTCATTGGAACGTCTGATATGCGGAGAAAATAGCCTTACGCAATTGGACCTTACGGATTATGTTATACTCAGGTATCTTGATTGCAGTAGAAACAAGCTGACGTCACTCAACATTGGAGGTTGCGAGAAATTAGTCGAGTTACGATGTGGAAACAACAAACTGACAGAATTAAATACTACGGACAATACGAGTTTGCAGGTACTACAATGCCAGAACAACAGCATATCTACGCTCGATTTGGCTAAGAACCAACAATTGTTGGATATCGATGCTTCCTGCAATAAATTGCAAACCCTGAATTTGTTGTGGTGTACGAAGTTGGAACAGAGCATTAAGATTTCAGGCAACAATATCAATGGCGAGGGACTGGACAATCTGATAGCCAACCTGCCGGCAAAGCATTTGAACATACGTTTGGTCGACCACGAATACGCAGACGAGCAGAATGAATGTACCGCGGCACAGGTGACAGCTGCAAGCAACAAAGGGTGGACGGTGCAGCATAATCTCAACGGTTGGAAAACAACGACTGAATGTGCATTATACGACCTGTGGATTAAAGGACTGCACGTGCATAACCACGGACCAGTAGGACCAGTAGTAACTGGAACGAGCTACGACGCTGCCACGAATACGCTCACGCTCAACAATGCCAACATCACCTACGACGGCTCGATAGCCATCCTCTCGAAGATCGATAACCTGAATGTGAAACTGACTGGAAAGAACGTCATCAATGCCCCGGGCTCGACGGTAGGCATGCGCCTCATGGCGAATACCGATGACAGCAAGGTGACCTTCTCCGGTGGCGGAGAGCTGAATGTTACCACGGGTGGTCCTGCATTATTTACATTTGCCGACGTGGAGTTTAAGGACGGCGTGAAAGTATCGGCAGAGTGCACCGACGTCTATAATGGAATGATAGGACGCAAGTTCTCGGCCGACGGGAATTTCCCCACCATCATCATGTCGGGCGAGGGCACGGAGGTAAAGGCCAAGGGTGGCAAGCAAGGGTCGGTGTTGAACTTCCACGCCCTGAACTTCAGCGACGGCATCACCATCGCCGAGCCTACGGGAGCGACATACGCTGAGGACTCTGGCGTCGTGAAGGATAACAAGATAGTCGCCGGGGAGTGGGTAGTGTTCAAGAAAGGCAGTTTCAATCCGGCCGACGTCAACCGCGACGGTACGGTGGACAGCGCCGGCATCGTGGCAGTCATCAAGGAAATGCCCGACGGTGACATGAAGGCGGACGTGAATGGTGACAAAGCCATCGACTCGGCCGACATCGTGGCGGTGATTAAGGCCATGAAATAATAAGGAAAAGACAGTAACTGTAGCCACTATAGGGACTATACATATAAACGCGGCACACCTCATTCGGGCGTGCCGCGTTTGCAGATAAAATGAAAATAATTATCGGCTTTACAATAAAAAATGGTTTTTAATCATCTGACATATCAAAGAAATTTCGTACTTTTGCGCCGTGTTTGAGAAAATGAAGCCCAGATGGCGGAATTGGTAGACGCGTTGGTCTCAAACACCAATGCCGCAAGGCGTGCCGGTTCGATCCCGGCTCTGGGTACTAAAAGCACCTTGAAAGTTATGGCTTTCAAGGTGCTATGTTTTTTCATTTCGTGCTAAGATGAAGGTGAAAAAATGGGTGCGTTCCTTCTCTTACTTCTCCTTCAGGTGCAGATAGACGGCATAGCGGCTGAAGTGGATGCCGTTATAGGGCTCGAGGAAGAACTCGTGAGTTGCACAGTCTTGCGGAACGCGGAAGCGGAGGGTGTGGCCCTGGTCGCTGCGCTCCATGCTCTTCATGACTTTTCCCATTCGTTGACTGGTTTGTCTGTTTACTTCTTCATGGCTTCGAGCGCGGCCTCCACGGAACCGTGGAGCAGGAGTAGCTGCTTGGCTTGTCCGTAGCCCAGACCGAGTTCTTCTACGAGCATACGGGTGCCGCGGTCGATGAGTTTCTGGTTGGTGAGCTGCATGTTCACCATCTTGTTGCCCTTCACGCGGCCGAGCTGTATCATCAGGGCGGTGCTTATCATGTTGAGAATCATCTTCTGTCCCGTTCCCGACTTCATGCGCGAGCTGCCGGTGACAAATTCCGGGCCGACGACCATTTCGATGGCCACGTCGGCCTCTTTCGTCATGGGGGCGCCCGGGTTGCTGGTGATGCATGCCGTCAGTATGTGGCGGTTGCGGGCTTCGCGCAGGGCGCCGATGACGTAGGGCGTGGTGCCCGAAGCGGCAATGCCCACCACGGTGTCGCGGTGGTTGATGTTGTGCTCCATGAGGTCTTCCCAGCCCTTGTGCTCGTTGTCCTCGGCGTTTTCAATGGACCGGCGCAGGGCCGACTCGCCGCCGGCGATGATGCCCACCACCATCGAGGGCGGCATGCCGTAGGTGGGCGGTATTTCCGAGGCATCGAGCACGCCGAGGCGGCCGCTCGTGCCGGCGCCGATGTAGAACAGGCGGCCGCCTTGCCGCATGCGGGGCACCAGCAGCGTTACGAAGCGCTCCACTTGGGGTATGGCGCGTTTTACGGCGAGGGCCACCTTCTGGTCCTCCTCGTTGATGTGAGTCAGCAATTCGCCTATCGACATCTGTTCCAGATGGTCGTAGGGCGACGGTTGTTCCGTAATTTTCACAAAGTCTTCCATTGTCGGTCTTTTTTGGCTCTGCAAAATTACAAAAAACACTTCAACCGGCCGCGATGGCGGGCGGGTAAAACGAAAACGGAGTCAGTCGGGCCTAAATCGGATATAGGCGCGGCGAAAGCCGAGTCGGTTTTTCTAAAGCGCGGGCTCCGGGGGCGAAGACGCATTTTCGAGGCAAAAAATTTTGATGATTCGCAAAATTGGCGTAATATTGTACCTGAAAAGTTTTACTCCACATTTCTGATTCATTATGTACGACAAAGACAAAGGACTCTACATCGCCCATTGCGCCGGCGGGCCGCTGAGCATCCTCGGCAAGATGGCCAACCGCCACGGCCTCATTGCCGGAGCCACCGGCACGGGTAAGACCGTCACCCTGCAAGTCATCGCCGAGAGCTTCTGCCAGGTGGGCGTGCCCTGTTTCATGGCCGACATGAAGGGCGACCTCTCCGGCATCAGCCAGACGGGCAAGATGTCATCGTTCATCGAAAAGCGCCTGCCCGAGTTCGGGCTCGACACCCCGCAGTTCCAAAGCTGCCCTGTGCGCTTCTACGACGTCTTCGGCGAGCAGGGCCACCCCATGCGCGCCACCATCTCGCAGATGGGTCCCCAACTGCTCTCGCGGCTGCTCGGACTGAACGAGACGCAAGACGGCGTGCTCAACATCGTCTTCCGCATTGCCGACGAGCGCGGGCTCTTGCTGCTGGACATCAAGGACCTGCGCGCCATGCTCGACTTCGTGTCGAAAAACGCCAAGCAGTACACCACCACCTACGGCAACATCTCCCCCGCCACCGTGGGCGCCATACAGCGGGCCCTGCTGGCTCTGGAGAACCAGGGCGCCAACCTGTTTTTCGGCGAACCGGCCTTCGACATCCACGACCTGCTGCAGACCGAAGGCGGCAAGGGCGTGATGAGCGTGCTCGCCGCCGACAAACTGATGATGCAGCCCAAACTCTACTCCACCTTCCTGCTGTGGTTGCTCTCCGACCTCTACTCGCAGTTGCCCGAGGTGGGCGATATGGAACTGCCAAAGCTCATCTTCTTCTTCGACGAGGCCCACATGCTCTTTGAGGACACCTCGAAGGCCTTGACCGACAAGATTGAGCAGGTCATCCGTCTCATCCGGAGCAAGGGCGTAGGCATCTACTTCGTCACCCAGAGCCCTTCCGACATTCCCGAAAACATACTCGGCCAGTTGGGCAACCGCGTGCAGCACGCTCTGCGTGCCTATACCCCCAAAGACCAGCGGGCGGTGAAGACCGCGGCCGACACCTTCCGTCCCAATCCGGCCTTCAAGACCGACGAAGCCATCATGAACCTTGAAACGGGCGAGGCCCTCGTCTCGTTCCTCGACGAAAAGGGAGCCCCCACGGTGGTGGAGCGTGCCAAAATACTTTTCCCCCTCAGCCAGATAGGCGCCATCACCGAAGGCCAGCGCGGCGACCTCATCCGCCAGTCGCGCGTCTATGGCAAATATGACAAACCCATTGACCGCGAAAGCGCCTTCGAAGTGCTCATGGCCGAGGCCCTGACCGCCGAGCAGGAGGCCGACGACGCGAAAGAGGCTGCCAAGGAAGAAAAGTCGGGGGGCAAGAAAAAGACCGGCCTCATTGCCAAAATCATCAAGGCCGTGGTCACCGCCGTCACCGCCACCATGGCCACGTTGCTGGGCACGATGGTCTCTGATGCCGTTACGGGCAAGAAGACCAAGTCAAAGACTTCGGCCACCGGCCGTGTGGCCAAAAACGCCACGTCGGCAGCCACGCGTACCATTACCCGTGAGCTGACCCGCGACATCCTGGGCAATCTTATCAAGTGACCGCCCCGGCTGTGTAAACAGAAACGGCGCTTCAAAAATTTGAAACGGCGCCTCGAAATTTCGAGGCGCCGTTTCGTTCGCTTTTGGTAAACCTTATTTTCCTATAGGCTGAATCTTGCGGCGCACTTCTGACGTGATGGGGAGGAGCGTGTAGCCTACGGTGTTGTTCTTAAAGAACTTGTCATACCTTCTCATATTGTTCTGCGCATACTCCATGGCCTTGTTGAAGGTGAGGAGCGACGCTTCGTTCTTGGTGCGGTGGGCCATGGTGGAATCGAGCTTTTCGTCGGGAAAATAGTCGTCCAGATTCACGTTGCCCACCATGGTGGTCTCCAAGTAGTTGGCGTGGCGCATCTCGCGGTCGGTGTAGAAACCCACGAACATGTGGCGGGGCAGGCGCACGAGGATGGGCACGATGTTGATGGCCCGCATCAGCGACGCCATGAGGACGCTGCCGTCGAGACAGTTGATTTGAGATGAGGCCAGAGCGTCGTCGAAGGTGCGCACGCGCTGGGCTGCCACCACGCCGGAGGAGAACGAGGAGTTGGAGATGGAACTGTATTTGAATCCGCGGCGCTGCAACACGTTCCACAGGGCATAGACCTGGCGCACGACGGTGGCCGAGTCGCCTTGGTAGCCCACGAAGCGGTTGATGATGCGCGTGTTGAGGGCTTCGCGGAGCACTTGGTCTATTTGGGGGTTGTCTTCGTTGACGTAGGCGGCAAAGAGCTGGCGGCGGTCAATGAAGCGGCGCTGCTTGCCGTTGTCGTAGGGGCGGTAGTAGCCCAGCAGACACTCGTTGATGCTGCGCACGGAGAAGGTGCGTACTTTCTCTCTTTCGCGATGGTGCCCCACCTGGGCCTGGATGACCACACTGACGGGCGTTGCCTGCACATTGGCCCGCAGGGCACCGTAGTTCCACACGATGTCGGGGTAAACCACGTATTCCGTCCACGGCCGCGGCAATACGAACTCGGATACGGAGCGGCGGAAGAAAGGTGTTTCTGCCACTTCCACCCTGATGCGCGTGTTGCGTGTCCGTGAATGCACCTTCACACCGATGAGCGACGAAGGCGTGCCCACGTAAGGCGTGTCGCAGGGCAGGATGAAGTTCTCGTCGCTGGTGGCGGTGGCCAGAATGGCCGATGGGAAGATGTTGCCGCCCAGACTGTCGACGATTTCCATCGACGTGTTGGCGAAGAGGCGGTTGTAGAGGGCATAGCCCAATGCTCCCAGCAGCACCAGGCCCACCAGCAGGAGCAGTTCCCACCGCCGAATGCTGATGAGAATACGGATGAGAGGTGTCTTCTTTTGTTTTGGCATACAGAAATTAGTTCTTGTTGCAGATGGCCTTGGCCACGGTGTAGGCTGTGGTCCACGCGGCCTGGAAATTGAATCCCCCCGTTATGCCGTCAACGTCGAGCACTTCGCCTGCAAAGTAGAGGCGGGGCATGACGCGGCTCTCGAGGGTGGCTGGATTGACAGACGTCAGGCTGATGCCGCCGCAGGTGACGAACTCGTCCTTGTAGGGGCCTTGGCCGTTGACGCTGTAGATGTCGTTGCAGATTGTATTGACAAGCTTGTTGAGGCGCTTGCCGTGCAGGTCGGAGCATAGTCCGCCGGCTTCGCCCAGACTGCGCCAGACCAGGTATGACCAGAGCCGTGACGACAGGCCCTGAGGAACTGCGTTGGCCAGTTGCTTCTTCGGGTTGTTCGCGGCGGTTTCCCTGAGTAAGGAGTGCACCGTGTCGTCGTTCTGCCCCATCCAGTTGATGGAGATGGTGGCGTGGTACTTGCACTCGGCCAGATGGCGTGCGGCGAAACTGGAGAGCTTCAGTATGGCCGGGCCGCTGAATCCCCAGTGGGTGATGAGCAGGGCGCCGTCGGTGCGGAACTTGGTGCCGGGCAGCATGACCGAGGCGTGTTCCGTAGCCACTCCCATCATGTTTTGCAGGTTGCTGCTGTGGCCGTCGATGCTGAGGCTGAGGAGCGAGGGCACGGGCTTCTCTATGGCGTGGCCGGCGTCGGCCAGCCACTTCAGCAGGCCGGTGACGTAAGGCTGCCCGCCTGTGGTGACGCACACGTAGTCGTAGTCGCCGAGGGTGTCGAGGCCGGCAATCTTTTCGCCGCACCGTATGTGGACACCCAGCCGCGCGGCAGCCGTCAGCAGACAGTCCACAATGGTCTGTGCCTGCTGTGTGGCGGGGAATATGCGGCCGTCGGGCTCTGCCGTGAGCCTCACGCCGTGAGCCTCGAACCATTCGCGGGCCTCCTGCGGGCCGAAGGTGCGGAACAGGCGTTTCATCAGCCGGTGGCCGCGAGGATAGACGTTTTTCAGGTCTTCCACGCTCTGGAACGTATTGGTGCAGTTGCAGCGTCCGCCGCCCGAGAGCGACACCTTGTTCAGCAGGTGCTGGCTGCGCTCGATGATGGTCACATCCATTCCGGGGACCATCTCTTTCAGGTTTATGGCCAGAAAGAAGCCTGCTGCTCCACCGCCTATGATGATTGTCTTCATTGTTTCCCGAAAAGTTTTTCACTGCAAAGTTAGCAATTCATTCCGATGCACGTATGGTTTTTTGCCGGAAACGTATGGTCCCTTGCGCCGGGCAGTCTTTCTGCGGCATACCAAAACGGAGATGGAAAGAACTAAATCGGATTTAGGCCGGACGAAGTCCGATTTGGTCGTGCCGGACAGCTCGTTCCGGCCCGCAGGCCGGCGAAGGGAACAGGGCGGAAACGGGGCGGAAAAATAAAAAACAGGCAACTTCTTTGCGACTCTGTCGTTTTCTGTCGCGTTTTTGGCGGATGAACTGAAAAAAGCAAGATTAAAAGTTGGCCGTTCACCGATTTTTTGGTAAATTGCGCTCGCTTTTTGCAAATTCAGAAATAATACAATTAAATACAAATTAAATCATGAAGGTTTACAAGTCAAGCGAGATCAAGAACATCGCTATCCTGGGCAATGCCGGCTCAGGCAAGACCACCCTCACGGAAAGCATCCTCTTTGAGAGTGGTCAGATTCAGAGACGCGGCCGCGTGTCGCAAAAGAATACCGTCAGCGACTACTTCCCCGTGGAGCAGGAGTACGGTTATTCCGTGTTTGCCACCGTTTTCCACGCTGAGAACAACGGTAAGAAACTCAACTTCATCGACTGCCCGGGTTCCGACGACTTCTCCGGCGCTGCCGTGACGGCACTCAACGTGACCGACACCGCCGCCATCCTCGTTAACGGCGCCAACGGCGTGGAGGTAGGCACACAGAACCAGTTCCGCACCACCAACAAGCTGGGCAAGCCTGTCATCTTCGTAGTGAACCACGTTGATGACGAGAAGTGCGACTACGACAGCATCATCGAAAAACTGAAAGAACTGTTCGGCCAGAACGTTGTGCCCGTGCAGTATCCTGTAACGACAGGTCCCGACTTCAGCACCATCATCGACGTGCTGACCATGAAGCAATATACCTACGGCGCCAACGGCGGCAAGGCTACCGTGAGCGACATCCCCGCCGACCAGCTGGACAAGGCTACCGAACTGCACCACGCCCTCGTGGAGGCCGCTGCCGAACACGACGACGCCCTGATGGAGAAGTTCTTCGAGACCGAAGACCTGACCGACGACGAGGTGCGCGAAGGCGTGCGCAAGGGTCTCGTGGCCCGCGGCATCTTCCCTGTAGCCTGCGTATGTGCTGAAAGCGACAAGGGCGTGGACCGCCTGCTCGAATTCCTCGGCAACGTGGTGCCCTTCGTAACCGAAGTGCCCAAGGTGAAGAACGCTGCCGGCGAAGAAGTGGCTGCTGATGAGAACGGCCCCACATCGCTCTTCTTCTTCAAGACCGGTATGGAACCCCACATTGGTGAAGTGCAGTACTTCAAGGTGATGAGCGGCAAGGTGCACGAAGGCGACGACCTCGTCAATGCCGACCGCGGCTCGAAGGAACGCCTCTCACAGCTCTTCGTGTGTGCCGGACAGAACCGTACCAAGGTGGAAGAACTCCGCGCCGGTGACATCGGCTGCTCCGTGAAACTGAAGGACGTCAAGACGGGCAATACCCTTAACGGCAAGGATACCGACAACCGCTTCGACTTCATCAAATATCCCAACTCCAAGTGCATCCGCGCCATCCGTCCGGTCAACGTGGCCGAAATGGAAAAGATGATGGCCGCCATCAACCGCATGTCGGAAGAAGACCCCACATGGGTGGTAGAGCAGAGCAAGGAACTGCGCCAGGTACTCATCCACGGCCAGGGCGAATTCCATCTGCGCACCCTGAAGTGGCGTCTGGAAAACCTCGACAAGATTCAGGTGGAACTCTACGAACAGCGCATCCCCTACCGTGAGACCATCACGAAGAAGGCCCGCGCCGACTACCGTCACAAGAAGCAGAGCGGTGGCGCCGGACAGTTCGGCGAAGTTCACCTCATCGTCGAGCCATACACCGAAGGCATGCCCGAACCGAGCATGTAC
Source organism: Bacteroidaceae bacterium (assembly GCA_017940565.1). Lineage (GTDB taxonomy): Bacteria > Bacteroidota > Bacteroidia > Bacteroidales > Bacteroidaceae > UBA6382. The sequence goes on from JAGAYH010000020.1 coordinate 28,098, forward strand.
AAGTTCAACGGTCAGGAATTCAAAATCACGCCGCGCAGCACCGAAGAAGTGCCTCTGGAGTGGGGCGGCAAGCTCGTCTTCATCAACTCCGTAGTCGGCGGTGCCGTCGACACCCGCTTCATGCCCGCCATCCTCAAGGGTATTATGGAGCGCATGGAGCGCGGACCGCTCACCGGCAGCTATGCCCGTGACGTGCGCGTCATCGTTTACGACGGTAAGATGCACCCGGTTGACTCCAACGAAGTCTCCTTCATGCTCGCCGGCCGCAACGCCTTCAGCCAGGCCTTCAAGGAGGCAGGACCGAAGATTCTGGAACCCATCTACGACGTGGAAGTGCTCGTTCCCGCCGACTACATGGGCGACGTGATGAGCGACCTGCAGGGCCGCCGCGGCATGATCATGGGTATGGAGTCGGAAGGCGGCTACCAGAAGCTCAACGCCAAGGTGCCCCTGAAGGAGATGTCCAACTTCTCCACCTCGCTGAGCTCCATCACCGCCGGCAGCGCCTCATTCGACATGAAGTTCGCCAGCTACGAGCTCGTGCCCGCCGAAGTACAGGACGAACTCATCAAGGCTCACGAAGCAGAACAGGCCGAGGACTAATGTCCTCCGGGCCTGTGTCATCACGATACCAACAGAAGCGGCGTCACAAAATTTTGTGGCGCCGCTTTGTGATACTATTCAAAAAATCTTGACAAACCGTCGGCAGGGGTCCCATTTCGGCGCTCACAAGTGGGATTTAGGATTGCAGAAACGGCGTTTCAAAATTACGAAACGCCGTTTCTGTTTGGACAGGTTTGAGGACTGATGAAAATCAAATGGTTACAAAGCTACCGGATTTTGGGTGAAAAATTTTGACAAATTTCTCACCGGCCATGCGGCCGGTAGCCGGAGGGCTTGACCGAACAAGGGGGTAAATAAAAAATAAAGGTAACGTATGCCTGCGGATAAGCGCAAAAAGTGGTAACTTTGAAGGGTGAAAAGACTAAAAGGATATATAAACGAATAATAAGATGAAGAAAATCGTATTGTCATTGGCGGTACTTGCCCTTACGTCCTGGGGCGTGCAGGCCGCCACCCGCTGGCAGATGCAGGCCGACGGCAGCATCCAGTGGACTCCGAAGGACGATGTGCCCCACGAAGACCACATTGAAATGAGCGGCAAGCGCGTGAGCGTGGTACTGCGCTACGGCGTGGACCAGAAAGGTGCGTTTCATATCAATCAGAGCATGGTGTGGCCCATGCTGCGCACCATTCCCAACAACACCCACGCCTCGCTGATGCGGCGGTTTGACTGGAACGCGCTGGAGGACGTGCAGGTGAACGGCCGGGCGCTGGGCAACGAGCGGGTGAAGAAAATCACGCTCGACGGCACGCTGCGCGTGGAAAGCCAGATGTGGGCCAGCCAGTGGCTCACGGTGAAGCGCCAATACTTCCCCTCGACCGAGGGTCCCGTGCTCTACGAGCGTTTCGCCATTGTGAACACCAGCGACAAGGCGGTCGGTGTGGAACTGCCCGTCGCGCTCAAACTCTATAACACCGATGCCCGGAAGGGCGTCTATGGCGCCTATGGCATCCAACTGCGCACGAGCGTGGACGACAAGCACTACCATTGCCAACTGCAACCGAAAGACTCCGTGGTGTTCTGGGCCTCCATAACCGCTGCCAAAGAGGGCGAGAAAGGGGCCGTGACGACCGACGAAGCCTATGCCAAGGAGTTGCAGGCCCGCTACGACCTGGTGGCCGCCCTGCAGAAGAACCTGGTGCTGGAAACGCCCGATGACGTCATCAACCGCATGTTTGCCTTTGCCAAAGTGCGTGCCTCGGAGAGCATCTACGAGACCAAGCAAGGTCCGGTCCACGGACCCGGCGGCGAGAGCTACTATGCAGCCATCTGGGCCAACGACCAGGCGGAGTATGTCAATCCGTTCTTCCCCTTTGAGGGCTATGCCTACGGCAATGCTGCCTCGCTGAACAGCTACGAATGGTTTGCCCGTTACATGAACGACGAGTGGAAGCCCATACCCAGCAGTATCATTGCCGAAGGCACCGACATCTGGAACGGTGCCGGCGACCGTGGCGATGCTGCCATGATAGCCCACGGGGCCGCACGCTATGTGCTGGCCCGCGGCGACAAGGAAGAGGCCCTGCGGCTGTGGCCGCTCATCACGTGGTGTCTGGAGTATTGCAACAAGCAGCTGACTCCCGAAGGTGTCGTGGCCAGCCGGAGTGATGAACTGGAAGGCCGTTTCCCCAGCGGCAAGGCCAATCTGTGCACCTCGTCGCTCTACTACGACGGTCTCATCTCAGCCGCTTACCTGTGCAAAGAACTGGGCGAGCCCGCCCGTGTGGCCAAGCGCTATCTGCAGCAGGCCGCCGACCTGAGGAAGGCTATGGACAAGTACTTCGCCCGCCCCATGGACGGATTTGATACTTACCAGTACTACGAAGGTAACGACAAACTGCGTGCCTGGATTTGCATCCCCCTGTGCATGGGCATCACCGAGCGCGCCAAGGGAACAATCGACGCCCTGTTCTCACCGCAGCTGTGGACCAAGGACGGCCTGCTGACCCAGGCGGGCGACAAGACTTTCTGGGATCGTTCCACCCTCTACGCCCTGCGCGGCGTTTATGCCGCCGGCTATCCTGACAAGGCCGACGAGTATATGCACTATTACTCCGAGACCCGTCTGCTGGGCGACCACGTGCCTTATGCCATTGAGGCATGGCCCGAGGGCAGCCAGCGCCATCTGAGCGCCGAGAGCGGCCTGTATGCACGCATCGTGACCGAAGGCTTGTTCGGCATCCGGCCCACCGGTTTCCGCTCGTTCCTGCTGAAACCCGAAATGCCCACCAAGTGGCAGACCATGGCCCTGCGCCATGTGCGGGCTTTCGGCGGTGACTTCGACATTGAGGTGAGCCGCAAGGGCGCTAAACTGAATGTCGCAGTGAAACAGAGCGGCAAGACAAAACGTTATACTGCAAAGCAAGGACAAAACATAGAAGTGAAATTATGAAACGAAAGGCACTTTTCTTACTGTTGTCTGTGGTCTCGTTGACGTTGCTGGCCCAGACACTGACGTTCCAGAACCCCATTGTCAATCAAAACGGGCCCGATCCGAGTGTGATGCGCGACAAAGACGGCACGTTCTACATGTTTACCACCGGTAACCACATCTTCCGTTCCCCGAACATGGTCGACTGGACCTATTTGGGTGAATGTTTCACTCCCGAAGGCCGGCCCACCTTTGTGCCCGGTGTGAAATACCTTTGGGCGCCTGATATAAACAGAATAGGCAAGCAGTATGTGCTCTACTATGCCATGTCGAAGTGGGGCGGCGAGGACAGTTGCGGCGTCGGCGTGGCCTATGCCGACTGTATTGAAGGCCCCTATACCTGCATCAACGGCAACGGCAAACTGTTCCGCAGTTTTGAGATAGGTGTGCGCAACAGCATCGACCCGTTCTACATCAAGGACCGAGGGAAACACTGGCTCGTTTGGGGCAGTTTCCACGGCATCTACGCCATCGAGCTGACCCGCGACGGTTTGGCCGTGAAGCCCGGTGCAGAGAAAGTGAAGATAGCCGGTTCGGCCTACGAAGGCGCGTATATATATAAAAGGAAAGGTTACTATTACTTTTTTGGCTCCACCGGCTCGTGTTGCGACGGTGAGCGGAGCACCTACCGCACCTGTGTGGCGCGGTCGAAACGTCTGCTCGGTCCCTATGTGGACAAAGAAGGCCGTCCCTTGTTGGAGAATAATCACGAGGTAATACTGCACAGCAATGCGCGTTGGGCCGGTACGGGCCATAATGGCGAAATTATCGTGGACGACGCCGGTCAGACGTGGCTGCCCTACCATGCCTACGACAAGCTTGAGCCGGAGAAGGGCCGCAAGGTCCTGCTCGACCGGATACAGTGGGATGAGGATGGCTGGCCCTACATCGATTATGACATGCCGGCTACGGTCAGTCCGCGCCCGGTGGTGAAGTGATGTCCTTTTGAGAGGCATAAAACAGCGAGCGGCCTGCGTTCCTTTCGGGGGAATGCAGGCCGCTCGATTATGTCGGGCCAGGTCAGTGCAGGTGTTTTATCGAGTTGCGCAGCACGATGCTGGGCGCCATGCAGATGTTGGCTTGCAGCTGTTCCTTCTTGGCAATGGCCTGGAGCAACAGGTTTATGGCCGTTTCGGCAATGTCGGTGACGGGTTGCTTGATGCGGGTCACGGGGGGATTGAGGTAGTCCAGGTAGGTGTTGTCGTCGAAGGAGATGACCGAGACGTCGTCGGGAATGTTCAGCTTGTGCTCGTTGAGTGCCTTGAGCACGCCCAGCAGAATGGTGCTGCTCAGGGCAAAGATGGCCGTAGGCGGTTGCTTTGCGCCGATGGCCAGTTGGGTCTCAATGTAGCCGTTCTGTACGGAGAAGTCATTGCCCACCACGCTCAGCCGGCAGTTGTTGCCGCTCCGTGCGATGGCGTCGTGGCATCCGCGCACACGCTCGTTTGAGGTGACCGACACGTCGGGACCTTTGATGCAGAGCACGCGGTTATGGCCTGACTCCAGCAAGAGCTGCATGGCCCGGTAGCCGCCGTCGTAGTTGTCGGTGGACACGTAGGGGATGTCGGCTTCGGGATAGTAGCGGTCAATGAGGATGAGGGGCACCCGTTTGCACAGGCTGGCAATGGTGGCCGGGTCGTCGCCGCAGGGCACCACGATGATGCCGTCCACGCTGCGGGCCACCATGGTGTTCAGGGCCTGGCGCTCGGCCTCGGGATTCTCCATGGTGTCGATGAGGGTGACGATGTAGCCGGCCTGGCGTGCGTTGGTGATGACGGTACTGGCCAGGTTGGCGAAGAACGGGTTGCTGATGTAGGGCACCACCAGCCCGATGGTCTTGCTCACCTTGCTGCGCAACATCTGGGCCACGCTGTTGAGCTGGTAGCCCGTGTCCTTGCTTACCTTCATGATTTTCTCCACAGCCTGCTTGCTGATGCGGGCCGAGGCTGCTTTGCCGTTGAGCACCCTCGACACGGTGGTCTTCGAGTAACCCGTGATACGGGCGATGTCGTCTAATGTATGTTTCTCCATGGACGTTACTTTGCGTTTCCAAAGTTACAAATAAAACGGCGGGCGGGCAAACGAAACGCGCTTTTTTCTTTCCGTGGCCGGCGGAAACGTTTCTTATGACGCAAATGCGTCTTCGTTTTCCCTAAATCGGATTTAGGTGCCGCCAACTCCGTTTTCGTTCTTACGTGTGGCGACCTTCATGGGTGTTTTCACAGGTTCTGAATATAAAAAAATAAAAAAGTTGCCGATTTATTTGTTTATTTCCGCAAGAGTTACTAATTTTGCGCAAACGATTGCGCTAATTAACGGACAAAACGAAAAAATATGAGAAAGAAAGCGACTCTCAGAGGCTTCCGAGCCCTGTTTACAGGTGTGATGCTGTCGCTCCTGCCGTGCACCGCGTTGCTGGCGCAGGACGGCGGGGATGAAGGCACCGTAACCCTGTCGAAAGAAGTGTTGATGGACAAAATCAAGGGCGGCTGGGCAGCCCAGACCATCGGGTGCGCCTACGGCGGCCCCACGGAGTTTGTGTACCGCGGCGTGATGATTCCCGACGCTACGGAAATCAAGTACGACGAACACCATCTGAAGTACTACTTCGACAACATTCCCACACTTTACGACGACATCTACATGGACCTGACCTTCATGGACACGTATTACAAACACGGACTGGACACCCATGTCGACTCGTTTGCCCTGGCCTTTGCCCATGCGGGCTACTCGCTGTGGCACGCCAACCAGCAGGCGCGATACAACATCCTGCGTGGCATCATGCCCCCCGAGTCGGGCCACTGGAAAAACAATCCCCATGCCGACTGCATCGACTTCCAGATTGAAAGCGACTTCGCCGGACTGATGTCGCCGGGCATGCCCAACGCCGCCTCGGCCATTTCCGACAAGATAGGCCACATCATGAACTACGGCGACGGCTGGTACGGCGGCGTCTTCATCGGTGCCATGTATGCCCTGGCCTTCGTGGAAAACGACATCGAAACCGTCGTGCAAAAGGCGCTGCAGGCCATTCCCAAGGAGAGCAAGTTCTACGAGCGCATCAATGCCGTCATCACATGGTACAAGGAAGACCCCACCGACTGGAAACGCTGCTGGACACTCTACAACCAGTACTACAGCCGCGACGTGGGCTGCCCCGAACTGATTCTGGCTCCCGGCAACATCGACGCCACGATGAACAGCGCTTACGTGGTCATGGGCCTGCTCTACGGAGCCGGCGACTTTGGCAAAACCATGGAGATTTCTACCCGCTGCGGCCAAGACTCCGACTGCAACCCCTCGTCGGCTGCCGGTGTGCTGGCCACCATGAAAGGCTACAGCTGGATACCGGAGAAGTGGATGCCCAACCTGCGTGAGGTCGAAGACCGCGTGTTCTCCTACACCAAGATTTCGCTCAACAAAGCTTATCAGATGAGCTACGACCTGGCTCTGCAGATGATTGAGAAATACGGCGGTACAGTGGGCGAAAACGATGTGACCATCAAAGTGCAGACCCCAGAAACCGTACGTTTGGAGCAGGGCTTCCCCAACATGAAGCCGAAACTGCTCACATCGAACATCGAATACCTCGGTCAGGAAAAAGCCGGCCAAAACGAATTTAAGTTCCACGGTACAGGCATCGTATTCTACGGCAACATCTCCTATCCCGACAACAAGTTTGTGGCCCAGCTCGAGGTAACCCTCGACGGCGAGGTGGACTGCGTGATGCCCATACCCGCCGCCGGCCACGACCGCACGGCCGACGCCCTTTATTGGAAGTATGAACTGGAGGACGGCCCCCACACCGTATCGTTCAAATTCCTCAACGCCAAGTCGAGCGCCAACATCAAGGTGGACCGCGCCATATACTACGTGCCCGACGAGGAAGTGGAAGTGCCCACGCTCCAGCCTGTCATTTTCAACCGATGGGCCGACGCCTACACCAATGGTGTGTCGCTGGACTACGACAATGACGGTATTCAGGACGTCTTCATGACCGGAAGCGAGATGGGCGTGCATTTGCTTAACGGTACCGGCGAGAGCGTTCATCCGGGCGCCTACAAGGAAAACTTCTACATCGGCGACATCAAGAACGTGGACTTCTTCGCCAGCCTCTATCCCGTTGATTTCGACGGCGACGGCAACCTGGACCTGGTGGCCTTCGATGCTGAGCCGAGCGGCAAAACTACTGACGACGGCGGTCCCGAAGGCATCTTCCTCGGCGATGGTACGGGCAAGTTTGTCCTGGCCAAAACCATCGTTTACGAAGAAGACGGCACTACCGTGGATGACGATTTCAATTGGACCTGGATCAAGTCGGGCGACGTGGCCGACTTTACGGGCAACGGATGTCTCGACCTTGTTGTCGTCTCCGACCATGCCGGCTACAACAACCTGCTCATTAACGAAGGTGTGGACGAAACCGGCGCCTTTAAGTTCCGCAAACGTTCCTACGACACCAAAGACAGGTATCTCATCCTGAACAAAGCTTGGAATCAGTGTGCCGGCTACGTGAAGGCCTACGACTTCAACAGCGACGGCTACATGGATTTCTTTCTTGCCGGATCTAACAGTTCCTCGGCCACTTATTACTGCCTGAACACGCCCGATGACCCGGGTAAATTCTCGATTAAGAAATTCCCCACCACACGCTATGTGCCTTCGTTCGACATTGCCGACGTGAACAACGACGGATACCCCGATGTCTATTTCTCGGGCGAGTACAAGAACGGCTGGTTCAACCAGATTTATGCGTACGACAGCGCCACGGATAAGTTTAAGCTGTGGAACACCCTGCCGTGGCAGAACAACGACATCTGCATGGGCTACCGTTCCAGTGTCTTCGTTGACTGGGATGGCGACGGCATCGTTGACATCATTCAGACGGGTCGCTCCGACACCGAACTCTCGTTTGGACAAAACCTTGATTCGCGTGCTTCAAAAATTCGCATCAACTACGGTGACGGTACCGAATGGAAAGACCCCATCCTGACGGCGGGCTCCAACATGAATACCGGCATCCTCTCCGACATGAACAACGATGGTGTCGTGGACTATCTGCGCAACGGCAGCAACGATCTGGCCGTAAGTCTGGATGACCTGAACTACAGCCGGGGCAACCTCTTCACCGCTACGCTCAACCCCAGCACCACCGTTTACCAGCCCGAAGCTCCTGTGCTCAATGAACCTGCCATTGACTCTACCACGGTGACCCTCTCGTGGGAAGCTCCCGCAAGTGCCAAGGGTAACGAGACCTACGAGTACGTGGTCTTCGATTCCAAGGACCGTCGCGTGGCCGGAACCGGTGTGGCGGATGTTGAAAGCGGCAAGCGCAAGGTGTTTGCCAACGGCAATGCATGTCAAGCCAAACAGGTGAAACTCACCCTGCCCAATGGCAAGTACACCTACGCCGTGCAAACCGTCAGCACCGCCTATGTGGGCTCCAAGTTCGTCACCGGCAAGTTCAAGATTGCCGCGGCCGGCATTGGAAAGAACAAGGTGAAAAAGAGCAAGGCCACGGCTTACTATTCCCTCAACGGCATGCAGGTGCAGGCAGACGCCCCGGGCATCAGCATCGTCCGCTACGAAGACGGTACGGCCAGGAAGGTCAAGAAATAACTGGCTTAGTAGCCCATATTCGGACGCGCGGCTTACCACAGGGTAAACCGCGCGTTTTTGTCAAAACTTTTTACGTTAAAACCCAACGTTTTGTAACTCGTTTGTTATCACAGGATGCCAAATGTGGCAAATCAGAAACGGCGTCTCAAAATTTTGAAACGCCGTTTCTGCGGCCCGATGTCCGACTTCTGGGCACTGAAATCCGGCCCCTGTCCCCGGAGTGTCCAAAAAGGTGAGCGCTGCTATGGATTCTTCTTCCAGATGAAGCGGTAGTTGAAGCGGCGGTTGGGGGCGGTGTCGCCGTCTGTGCAGAGGGAAATCACGTTCTGAAGGTCCGCCGGGTTGTCGGCCCATTTGAAATCGAAAGTGAGCGTGTCGCCGCCTTTCAGACGGATTAGCTGACGTGGAACGGCGAGTTCTATCCGGCAGTCGCTGACGGCGTACTTCAGCGTGCCGGCTTCCTGCCACTGGCGGGTGGCGTTGTCGTAGCGCATCAGAGTGGTCCGGGTGTCGTCCACAACCTTTTTATTAATAAGGTAATCGTATCCCTCCCAACCGGTGTTGGCGTCCTGGTCGATGTCGATGAAGAGGAGCATCCAGTTGTTGCCGCTGTGCGCCGTGATGGCGTTCGCCGCTTCGGCGTAGAAGTAGATGTTCTTCTTGTCAACGGCCACACGGCTCAGAATAATGTCGTTGCGGCCCGAACGGTTGGTGTAGTGGAGGTCTCCGTATCCGTTGTGGTCGCGGTGTGTCACGTCGTTGCGCGTGTCCCGGTACGCCACGCCTCCGGAGGCCCAGTCGTGGAACATCCCGTCCACCTGGATTTTCTGGCTGCCGGTGTTCTCGGGAATCTGGCGCACACCTTTGTAGCGGCGTATGTTCTCGACCATCTGCATGTAGTAGTTGTCGGTGTATCCTCCCTTCATGGGGGCGATGGTGCGGTTGAACTCGGCATTGTATTGGTCCACGAAGTAGAACGGATTGCCTTTCCTGCCCAGGAAGTCGATGTTCATGTCCGCTTGGCCGGAGGGGTCCTTGCCGTTGGGATATTTTCCTGCCGTCCATTCGTTCCAGTCGTTGAGATAAATGAAATCGGGGTCAACCTGGAGGGCTTCGTCCCAACGGTCCTGGAAGTAGATGCCGTATTGGGTGGGGTTCTCGCGCACTTCGTCAAGGAAGGGGACGTAAGCCTTCTTGGGCATGTCTGTCTCGTTGAGCTCCGGCTCTTTGGTCCCGATGCGCCAACTCTTTCCCACGATGGAAATGGGATGCTGGGCCGGCGTGACGGAAAACTCCTCGAGACGTCCCCGGTGGGTGGCAGTGCGCTCTTTTGGCGAGTATGCGGCCACGTGCTCGTCGTTCAGCTCTTGGCCGAAGGACCAGTTGTCTTCCGTTCCGATATATCTCTTCCCTCCCCAGCGGTCGTAGCCCCACCACATGTTGCGCAGCGTGAAGAACGTTTTCACTTCTTCCGAATAATCGGCCACGTCGTGCTGCCCCCCGTTGGGGTTGGCGTCGAAAGTGGGAGTGGCGTTGTAGAGAAGCAGGGGCTTGCCGTCCCAATAGAACCAGAGGTCTTGGTATTTGGGCTCCTTGTAATATCTTTCATAAAGGCTCTGGACAACGGAAATGACCTGTCCGTTGAAAGCCCAGAAGCAGAATTTGGGTACTTTGTTGCCCTCCGCCTTCATGGTCTCCATTGTGCGGAAAAGAACCTCCCATTCATCCCAATATCTTACGGCATTCGTCACGTCAAGTATGAGCACGTCCACGCCGGCATCGGCCAGCATCGACAGGTCATGGCGTATCACGTATTCGTCCTGGCTCAGGAAATAACCGTATTCCGGCTCGCCCCAATGGTAAGAGCCTGTGGTCCATGCCGGGCTGTCGTTGTTGCGGGCTGCGTTGGGGTCTTGCTCCAGCACTTTCGACACGTCGGCCTTATAGGGCTTCCCGTTGTGTAGATTCTGTGTGTGCCAGGTAATGTAGAAGATGCCCACGGTACGTGGCTTGTCGGTCTTAAACTGTACTTCCCCGGCCGTCGGTGTCTTTCGCCCGACGCCGTCGGTGGCCACCCATGTGTCGGGGAAGATGTCCGTGAAGTAGTTTTCCTCAGGTATCTGTGCCTGTGCCGCTATGGCTGTCAAGCACAGGACCATTGTCAGGATTCGTTTCATGATAGCAGTGGTGAGGGTTGAGTGCCTGTGAGCGATCGGTCAAGCTTCGTTGTAGCGTCCTGAGCGCTTTCTTTCCAGGTGGTCGAGAATGATTTTGCGCATGCGCATCGACTTGGGCGTCACTTCAACGTACTCGTCCTCCTTGATGTATTCGAGGGCTTCCTCGAGTGAGAAGATGACGGGAGGGATGATGTGAGCCTTTTCGTCGGTGCCGCTGGCGCGTACGTTGGTGAGCTGCTTGGCCTTGGTCACGTTGATGACGATGTCGTTCTCATGCACATGCTCGCCCACCACCTGTCCGCTGTACACCTGGTCCTGCGGCGAGATAAAGAACCGCCCGCGGTCCTGCAGCTTGTCCAGGGCGTAGGCATAGACGGTGCCGCTCTCCGAGGCTACCAGCGAACCGTTCACGCGGCGTTCCATGTCGCCCTTGTAGGGCTGGTATTCCTTGTAGCGGTGGGCCATGATGGCTTCGCCCTGGCTGGCGGTGAGTATGTTGGTGCGCAGCCCGATGATGCCGCGCGAGGGAATGTCGAAGGCGATGTTCACGCGGTCGCCCTGCGTCTCCATGGCCGTCATTTCACCCTTGCGGCGGGTAATCATATCGATGATTTTGCTTGAGAATTCCTCAGGCACGTTGATGGTCAGTTCCTCTATGGGCTCGCAGCGCTGGCCGTCGATGGTCTTGTAGATCACCTGCGGCTGGCCCACCTGCAGTTCGTAGCCCTCGCGGCGCATGGTCTCAATGAGCACTGAGAGATGGAGCACACCGCGGCCGGAAACAATCCAGCTGTCGAAGTTTTCGCCTTTTTCCACCCGCAGGGCCAGGTTCTTTTGCAGTTCGCGCTGCAGGCGTTCCTCAATCTGGCGGCTGGTGCAGAACTTGCCCTCCTGTCCGAAGAAGGGCGAGTTGTTTATCGTGAAGAGCATCGACATGGTGGGCTCGTCTATCTTGATGGGGGGCAGGGGTTCGGGGTTCTCGAAGTCGCAGATGGTGTCGCCAATCTCAAATTCTTCCAGTCCGATGACGGCACAGATGTCGCCGGCCACGACGCGGTCGGTCTTCACATGGCCCATGCCCTCGAACGTGTGGAGTTCCTTTATCTTTGTCTTCTCCAGCGAGCCGTCGCGGTGGGCTATGGTCACGTTCATGCCCTCACGGATTTCGCCGCGTCCCACACGTCCCACGGCGATGCGTCCCGTGTAGTTGGAGTAGTCGAGCGAGGTGATGAGCATCTGCAGCGTGCCTTCCGACACTTTGGGTGCGGGAATCACTTCCACAATTTTGTCGAGCAGGTAGGTAATGTCCTGCGTGGGTTTGCGCCAGTCCTCGCCCATCCAGCCCTGTTTGGCCGAGCCGTACACCACGGGGAAGTCCAGCTGGTCTTCCGTAGCGCCGAGGTTGAACATCAGGTCGAAGGCCATCTCGTACACTTCTTCGGGGCGGCAGTTCGGCTTGTCCACCTTGTTGACCACCACGATGGGCTTCAGGCCTATCTTCAGGGCCTTTTCAAGCACGAAGCGTGTCTGAGGCATCGGGCCCTCGAAGGCGTCCACCAGCAGCAGGCAACCGTCGGCCATGCCCAGCACGCGCTCCACCTCGCCGCCGAAGTCAGCGTGGCCCGGGGTGTCGATGATGTTTATCTTGACGTCCTTATAGACGATAGACACGTTCTTGGACAAGATGGTGATGCCCCGCTCGCGCTCCAGGTCATTGTTGTCGAGGATGAGGTTGCCCGCCTGCTGCGGGTCGCGGAACAGGTGTCCCGCCTTGAGCATATTGTCCACGAGCGTCGTTTTGCCGTGGTCCACGTGGGCGATGATGGCAATGTTTCTGATGTTCTGCATGCGTACCTTTCTTTTTTCGGGGTGCAAAATTACGAATAAATGAGTGGACAGACAGCATAAAAAAGTGAGTTTTCGAGTGAAAACTTGTCCGAAACTAAGTTATTTGTCTAAAAAAAGAGTTGACGGGAGAAATATTGATGTTGCTAACTCCGTTTTCGTCCTTTCTAAATCCGTTTTCGTGCGAACTAACTCCGTTTTCGTTTTTACATTGTCCATCTTCGTTCCGGCGAAACGGGGCTGAAACGGCAAAAAAATGCGGCGACGATGAAAAAAGTGCGTTTATTTCATTAACATTGCAGGCTCTAGAGCGTCTGCATTACAGAAGGACATGGATAACGAAGCGCTGACAGCTGAATTGGTGAGGTTACGCCCGCTCCTGTTGCGGGTGGCCCGCCGCTGGTGGGGCGGTGCCACGGACGAAGCCGACGATGCCGTTCAGGAAACCACCCTCCGCCTGTGGCAACTGCGCCACCGCCTGGACGAGGTGGACTCGCTGGAAGCCTTTGCCGTGCGTACGGTGAAAAACGTGTGCGTCTCGCAGCGCCGGAACCAACGTTTCGTTGACCTGCCCGAACCGACGGACGACGCCGAGCCCGGTCACGGGACTTCGCCGCAGGCATTGCTCGAAATGAGTGAGGACGAGCGGCGCTTGGCCAGGGCCATTGCGGCTTTGCCCGAGTCGGAGGGCCGCATCTTCCGCCTCAGTCGCGACGAAGGCATGGCCGTGGGCGAAATAGCTCAGGCGTTGGGCTTCACGGAACGCAGTGTCAGTGCCCTGCTCTCGAAAGCGCGGCGCCGGTTGTGGGAGACATTGAAAGATTAACAGTGAAAAATGATGACAGAACCATGATAGAAACCCAAAAACAAGCGGAAACGCTGGTGAAAAAGTATTTTGACGGCCAAACGTCGCCGCGCGAGGAGCGCGAACTGCTGGACTGGTTGCTCACACACCGCGTGCCGGCCGAGTGGCAAGGGCTCGTCGCCCTGCTGACACCGGCCCTGTCGCCGGCCGAGGCCGATCACTGGCTGGCAGAGGACGAGACGGCGGCGTTTGAGACCGAAGCACCCTTCCGGCGTACGGTGTGGCTCTGGGCTGGTCGTGTGGCCGCCGTGGCGGCCGTGGCCGTGCTGGTCTTCATGATAGGCCATCGCCTGAGCGCCCCGCAACCGCAGCCGCTGATGACGGAAGCGGTGAAGCCGCAGCCACCGGTGGCGGAGCGCGTGGTGCCGGTTGCGGCGGATGTTGCAGAGCCGGTCGTGGCAGATGTCAAGCCTGCCACCCCGAAGCGTTCGGCCAAGGCCAAGCCAAAGCCTCAAACCCGACCCGAACTCTCGGCCGAAGAGCGAGCCCTGGCTTTTGAGAAGGCCATGCTCCGCAAAGAGGAAGAGATGTGGCAGCATGAACTGGCTCGTCAGGAGTTGCTGCGCGAGTATGAAGAAAAGTTAGAGCGGGCCGAGCGCGAGTATGCCGATTATATGGCGCGGATAGAACAACTCGAAATGCAGGATGAACCGCTCAATGTGATGTAAATGACTTAAAGAAATAGAAAAATGAAACCATTAAGAATTCTGACCGCGCTTGCGGTCGCTGCCATGGCGCTTGTTCCGATGCAGGCGCAGGAAAATGTGAAACGTGCCTTCGAGAGTTTCTACAATACGAAAGGTATCGAAGTGAGTAAGCATTTTAACGAACAGCACGATGTGACTCAGCCCGACCGTCCCCTCTCGTTGTTGCTCAATGTTTACAATTTTAAGATGGACAAGGGCAAGCGTCGCTCTTTAGACAACGTCCTGACCGTTTTGGAGAATGAGCGTAACAGCAAGAATTGTTATTCCGTTTCGAGTCGTACGGCTGGCGATACCAACCAGGAACGTCTGGTGTACAGTAACGATATCCAAAAGAGCTATGTGATTGGTGAGATGAAGAACAGCCATTATGTGTGCATCTTGCTGTTGGATCCGAAAGATGCAACCAATTCCCACCGTTACGCATACGCTGTAGAGTGGGTGGAAAATGGCGGCATGATTGAAGGAAAACTGGTGGAAACCTACGGAAGCATACCTTCAGTGATTCAAAACAAGCCGTCAGGGAATTTAGAGGATTTCATGCGCAAGTTCAACTTCCAAATCAAGAAATTCCCCACCCTGAAAGACAAGCAAACCCGAACGGCGTCGTCCATGAGTCTGTTAAATATGTGCAGACAATATAAGCATGTATTTGTCAACCGTAACAAGGAACGGGAACAAGTGATAGACAGCTTGCAAAGCCTCATCAATTCACTGGATTCGCAGAAAGAATGGGATGCCGTCTTCTTCCTGCAGCAAGCCATGGAAACCATGATGTAAGCAATACAGAAACTTTTTATTCTTATAGTTAAATGTCGAAAGGCCTCGCCTGACAGCGAGGCAGGCCCTTTGTCTCAAAAAAAGAAAGTATGCAGATGAAAAGAATCGTAATAGCAGCCATTACGCTGGTAATGGCATTGACTGCCGGTGCACAGAATAAGTCACACTATGCTATAGGTCGTGTGGAAGACCAAGTGACCCATAAGCCGGTGTTTTCCACCAAGGCCACGTTGATGCGCCCTGACTCGACGGTGGTGGACTCGGCCGTGTCGTGTCCGCCGGGTACGTGCGAGAGTTTCGGTAAGGAGGAGTCTTTCTATCAATTCCACCTGAATGAACCGGGCACCTACCTCGTGAAACTGGAAAAAGAAGGCTACGAAACGCTGTGGCATACGGTGGAGGTGAAGTTCTACCGCCGCAGCACCGGTGTGGAATGGCCTACATTGCGGATGAAACGATTGCCCAAGCAGGTGGACCGTCAATTGGGCGAGGCGGTGGTGAAGGCATCGAAGGTGAAATTCTACTATAAGGGCGACACGCTAGTCTATAACGCCGATGCGTTCCAAATGGCCTCGGGCTCGATGCTCGACGAACTCATCAGCCAATTGCCCGGGGTGGACTTAAACGACGAGGGACAAATCAAGGTAAATGGCCGCTTTGTGGACGAATTGCTGCTGAATGGCAAAGACTTCTTCTCGAAGGATCGCACGGTAATGCTGGAAAACTTGCCTTCGTACATGGTGAATCAGGTGAAGGCCTACACCAAGGCGGGAATGAAGAGCGTCCTCGCTGGCCGCGACATGGGCGACAGCACGTTCGTGATGGACGTGAACCTGAAAAAGCAATACCAAATCGGTTGGGTAGGAAACGCCGAGGCCGGCTACGGCACGAAGGACCGCTATCTGGCCCGTCTCTTCGCCCTCCGCTTCAGCAGTCATTCGCGCCTGACGCTCTTCGGCACGATGAACAACCTGAATGACAACCGCAAGCCCGGACGCAACGGCGACTGGAGTCCCGACCGCTTGCCGCAGGGACTGACAGCCACGAAGACCGTGGGTGCAGACTACTATTTCGACGATAAAGACAGCCGCTACCAAGTGACGGGCAATGCCAAACTTGACTATTCCGACGGTGACAGCCGCACGGAGACCAGCACGCAGAACTATCTGAAAGGCGGCGACACCTATGGTCGCCAACGTTCGGCCATGATGAGCGAAAATCTGAATTTCGCCACCAACCACGAATTGAAACTCACGCGCAGCCGCAATTACTATTGGGGGCACGAGATGTCATTGAACTACCGTAACAACCGCAATTGGAACGGCATGACGGGCGGCACGTTCAATGAGAATCCCGACCCGTTGTTTGCCGCCGGTTTCATGGACAGCCTGCGTTCGCCCGTGGCCGGTGAACTGATGCGCAAGCTGGCCCTCAACCGCACCGTGCAGCAGGCTTATGCCAACGGTCACGGCCTGAACCTGGACTACAACACCATGTTCTGGAAAATCAAAGTGGGACATACCGATGACATGTACACTATTCGCGTCAATGCGGGTTACTACAACAACGTGGCCCGCAACTGGAACCACTACCGCCTGGACTATCCCGTGTCGGCTGCGGCCACCGACTTCCGCAACCGTTACCTTACCACGCCGCGCAACGGTTACAACTACGGTGTCAAGGGCTCGTACGACTTTGAATTCACTGGCAACGGCAATACGGACTTGTCCTACGGCTACGAACAGCGCTATGCCTCCGACGAGCGCCACCTCTACCGTCTGGACCGTCTGGAGCGTTGGGGGCTGGGCGAGGCCCCTGCCTTGGGCCGTTTGCCGGGAGAAGACAGCCTGTTGCACTGTGTGGACGCTCCCAACACCTATACGTCGCGTCTCACGGAGCGTACCCACAGCGTGAGCGACAACACTCAATTCCAACTGTTGAAAAGAGACAGACGCACGGCCTTGGATATCCGTTTCAACGTGCCGTTTGATTTCAAAAGCCGACGTTTGCGCCACCACCGTGCCGCCCTCGACACGGCCTTCACGCGCTGCAACACGGTGTTCGACCCTCGTGTGCAGTTCCAGATGCGGATGGGAACCAGCCGAACTACCAGCCTATGGTTCGTCAATCTCGTCCTGCAGAAGTCAACGGATTTGCCCCTGATGAGCAGTCTCATCGACGTGGCCGACGACTCCAATCCGCTCTACATCACACGGGGCAACGCCCACCTGCGGGCGTCGTACAGCTATAAAGTGAATGGTTACGTCTGGTTGTGGAACGATCCCAGGGGACGCTCGTTCAGATTGGATTACAGTTGGACGGCCGTGCGCAATGCCCTGTCCACACGCACGCTCTACGACCGCCTGACCGGTGTCGTCACCACCATGCCCGACAACGTGAACGGCAACTGGCAGACCAACGTGTCTCTCGATATGGGCAAACCGCTGGACAAGAAGAAACAGTGGACACTCAATACCGTCAGTGAGGCGCGCTACTATAACCTCGTTGACCAGACCGACGTGGTGCAGGACGATGCCGCCCGGTGCAACAAGACGCGGACGCTTTATCTGTCGGAGCACCTGAAACTCGGCGGCACGCTGGGCCGTTTCACGCTCGGAGCCCACGCCAAGGTCCTGTGGATGCACGCCACGGGCACGCGGGCCGACTTCAACAGCATCAATGCCTGGGACTACCAGTACGGACTGCGGGCCTCGTGGAAACTGCCGCTCAATTTCCAGGCCACCACCGACCTGACCATGTACAGCCGCCGCGGTTACGACGACCGTTCCATGAACGAGGACGACCTGGTGTGGAACGCCCGCGTGTCGAAGCGCCTGATGAACGGCCGCGTCAACCTGGTGCTCGATGCCTTCGACCTGCTCCACCAACTTTCCAACGTGACAGCCACGCTCAATGCCAACGGACGTGTGGAGACGTGGCGAAACAGCCTGCCCCATTACCTGATGTTCCGTCTTATCTACCGCCTCAACAAAGAGCCGAAAAAGCAGTGACGCTCCCCTCCCTGCAAAGGCGGCGCCTCGAACTTCAGAAGCGGCGCCTCAAAATTTAGAAACGCCGTTTCTGATTTTTGAAGTCCGACCTTTGAAAGGGAAACTCAGTTTTCTGGTCGTCGGAACACGGGGGCTGAGAAAAAAGAGCCGGTTTGCCTTGAAAAAAGTGCCGTCCGAGATGTTACAAAAACGGCATGATGGCGTTTAATAGATAGAAAGAAACAATAAAACGAATACAGACATGAAACAAATTTTGCTTATTGTGGCCCTGACCCTGGTCCTTGCCATGCCGTCAGCAGGCCGCACCGTGAAAGTCTCCGAACCGGGCACGCTGGCGGCGCGTCTGGGCAAGAAACTGTTGAAAGTAGATGAGCTGGTCGTCGAGGGCGCTGTCAATCAGGCCGATTTCAAGACCATGGCCCGTATGGCGAAGGAGGGCAAGTTGCGCAAGATTGACCTCAGCCGGGCCTCCATCTGGAAGAGCGGCGACGACGCGCTGGAAGACTACGGCGTGGTGCCCAGTCGCGTGTTCCAAGGGGCGCCGGTGGAGGAAATCACGTTCGGCGACGTGAGCTACGTCTGCGGCGGCAGTTGTTTCTATCGCTGTCCCAACCTGCGCCGCGTGGTGTTCAACGGCACGCTGGGCCACATCGACGGCGGTCCGGCCTTCGGCGACTGTCCCGAATTGGAGGAAATCGTCTTCAACGGTCCGGTGATGAGCACCGGCGGCCCGGCCCTGGCGGTGGACTGCCCCAAGTTGCGCCGCGTGGCCATGAACAACATTGTGGGCCACACGTTCTTCGGCCAGCTGGAAGGCTGCCCCGAGTTTAAGGGCTACGAGGTGAATGGTGTCATTATTGAAAGTGGTGAAGAGGAATGGATACCCCAGAGCCGGCTTTCAGCGTTGAGCCCGGCTGAGATGAAGCGCGTGGACGCGCTGTTTAAGGTGTTGAACGACTATGCCGACGGCCGTATGCCAGCGCCCAAGTTTATTAAAGGCGGGGTACAAGAGAGTGCCTACAACGTGGCGTGCATCTATGCCCTGGCCAACCGCAAGAGCGAGGCGCTCGATGCCTTTGCACTGGCCATAAAGTCGGGTTTCACGCAGTATTCCCACGCGAAAACCGACTCTGACCTTGACAACATCCGCGGCGAGGCCCGCTTCGACGTGCTGATGGCCGGCATCCGCGAGGAGGGCGACATGCTTTATGTGCTGCAGAAGGCGGCCCCTTACGCCAAGGACGGGAAGCCCGGGCCGGCGTTCACCTATGCGCCGCCGACGGACAGCAATCTGGTGCGCGTGCGCCAGTATTTCCACCTCGACAGCATTGCCGGCCGGGGCGACGAGGTGTCGCAAATCAAGAACGTGATGTATTGGCTGCACGACCAGATACGTCACAACGGCGGCTATTTCCCTCAGGCCGACCGCAACGCCATAGCCCTCTACGAGGCTTGCAAGAAGGAGAAGAGCGGCATCAATTGCCGCGGCCTGGCCATCATTCTGTCGGAGCTTTACCTGGCTATGGGCTGGCCGGCCCGGTTCGTGACCTGTGAGTCGAAGCATTACGACTCCGACCCCGACTGTCACGTCATCTGCATGGTGTGGAGCCGCCAACTGGGCCGCTGGCTGTGGATGGACCCCTCGTTTGCCGCCTACGTGAGTGACGAAAACGGCGAACTGCTGGGCATCCGCGAGGTGAGGGAACGCCTCATCGACGGCCGCCCGCTGGTGCTGAACGAGGACGCTAACCACAATCACGAGACGAAGCAGACGAAAGCGCATTATCTGGAATACTACATGGCCAAAAACCTGTATGTGCTTTCCTCATGGGAGCACAGCACCTTCGGCAGCGAGGGCACGGGACGCGGACGTTCTTACATTGCGCTGGTGCCAAAGGGCTTCAACTACCATGACAAGCAGAACAATACGAGCGATGCCGATTATTTCTTCCGTGCTCCCTCGGACCATTGAGACGGGGCTGGTTTTGATGAACGAAAACGGAGTTAGTTTTGCCTAACTCCGTTTTCGTTTTTTCTAACTCCGTTCCCGTTCCGTCGGGGCGGGGCGTTCAGAGCGCACCGGTGCGACGCTTGCGTATGAGGACGTAGAGTATGACGGGCACGCCGAAGAATGGGGTGATGATGTTGAGCGGAATGAGCCCTTGGTCGCCCGGCAGGGAGCACAGGATGTTGCACAGTAATGCCAGGGCGCTGCCGCAGAGTAGGGTGACGGGCAGGAGCTGGCGGTGGTTGGCCGTGCCGAGCAGCAGGCGTGCCATGTGGGGCACGGCGAGACCGATGAAGGCGATGGGGCCGCAGTAGGCGGTGGTGATGGCCGTGAGCACGCCGGTGACCAGAAGGAGGAGGGTGCGGGTGAGGCGGGTGTTGATGCCAAGATTAGTGGCGTAGTTGTCGCCCAGGAGCATGGCGTTGAGCGGCTTGATGAGGGCAATGGCAGCCACGAGCCCGCTGAGGATGACGAGCGAGAAGGGCAGGAGATGGCTGAGGCTGACGCCGCTGAAGTTGCCCAAGCCCCAGATGATGTAGGAGTGGACGCCCTCGGCGGTGGAGACGTAGTTGAGCAGGGAAATGAGCGAGGAGGTGACGTAGCTGATCATGATGCCGATGATGAGCAGCATGAGGCTGCTGCGTACGAAGGTGGAGAAGAACAGCAGCATGACGATGATGAGTCCGGCACCGATGCAGGCTGCAAGGATGATGAGGAGAAATCCGCCAAGGCTGAAAGCGCCGGCGGTGAGGCTGCCGCCCAACAGGAGAATGACAATGGCGACTCCGAGGCTGGCTCCGGCGTTGATGCCGAGGATGGAGGGGTCGGCCAGCGGGTTGGTGAAGACGGTCTGCAGCAGCAGCCCGCTCACGGCCAGGGCGGCTCCGCAGAGCAGGGCGGTGACGGCCTGGGGAAAGCGTGACTCACGCACGATGAAGGCGGCGGTGGAGGTGGTGTCGTGGCCGAGGAGGGCTTGCCACACTTCGGCGGGGGTGAAATGGACCGTGCCGTAGAAGAGACTGACGACAAAGAGTAGCACAATGAGCAGGCCGAGAGTGAGGGCTGTGACGGTACCTTTATTCATGCGTATCTATTCGGCAAAGGGCTTGAAGAAATGGAGCTGATGGTCGGGCAACCGGTCGGGGTGAAGGATGTGGATGGCGTCGGCCAACAAGAGGTCGGGATGGAAGGGTTCTTCATCGTAGAAAGGCGTGATGAAGGTGTTGCACCCGTAGATGCGGTGGTTCTTGTAGGGGGCGAAGCGCGTGTACTTGGGGTTGTCCTGCGCAAAGGTGGTGTAGGTGAAGTCGGCCCCGCGGCTGTATTTGACAAACCATATGTCGGCATCGTGGCCCCGGCTGAAAACGGTCTCAAACGACAGGCGCATGCTGCCGCTTTCCTTGCGGTCGGCAAACAGATAATCGGCTCCGGCGTCCTGATAAAGCTGTCCGATGGTGCTTTGTCCGCCAGGCACGTACCAGGCTGCACCGTTCATCTGGTCGCAAAGCAGACGGGGACGTTCTTTCGCGTCTTGCACAAGCAGGCAGAGGCGTTTGTAGTTGCTTTCTACGGTATGGAAGAGCGAATCGGCCTGTCGTTCGCGCCCGAAGAGAAGACCGAAGAAACGCACCCACTCGGCGCGGCCCAGAGCCGTGGGCTCCATGTAGTCGGCACACTCTATGAGGGGAATGCCCGTGCGCTCCAGGGTGCCGTAGCCGCTCTGTTCGAAGGGCGAAACGAGCATGCCGTCGGTATGGCCGGAAAGGATGCGCTCAATGTTGGGATTGAGGGCGCTGCCCATGTTGCCGATACGGCCTTCGCGGACTCGGAGGATAACTTCGGGCGACTGCACGTATTCAAAGTCGCACACGCCGGAAATGAGGTCGAGTGCTCCGATGTCTTGCAGTAACCGGCAGTGGACGGAAGTGAATACCGTGGTGCGTTGCAGGGGAGTACGCACCACAGTGCCTTGTGCCAGTATGTCATCGTTCACTTTGGCTTGGCGTGGCACCAGCACATAGCGGTGGAGTTCCTTGCCCGCGCTCCACGGATTGTCCAGAACAACGAGCCGGCAGCTGTCGGGCAGGTTGTAGATATGAATGAGCTGCGCGTAGCGGAACGTTATGGAATCGTCCATGGCCATACGGCCCTCCTGTCCTTTGCTGCCGGAGCAGGAGAGGAACAGAAGGGCCGAAAGGACCGTGATGACGAGTATATTATTACGCTGTAGGCGCAGCATAAGGCGTGTTTACTTCAGGAACACAATCTTGTTGGGGTTGATGCCATAGGCAGGGAAAGCCAACTGGTAGGTGCCGTCGGCCTTGAACTTGTAGATGATGCCGTCGGTTGAGAAGTCGGTCGTGGCAAGGAAGATGTCGCCCGTGTAGGGGTTGACGCTCATGCTGTAAGCTGAAGATGACTTGATGGCTTCGGGCATTTCCTTGAAGAATGTATTGTTCTTCTTGTCTGTGGTCAGGTCGTAGGTGTAGAGTGTCGTTACTGTACTTACATCAGGCCAGTTGCTCCAGTCTGTTTCAGACATGGCGGCATAAACCACATTGTTATAAACGGTGTAAGCCGTTGCGTTGCCCTTCTGTGTGTATTCCTTCGTGTCGGGATTGATGGTGCCCCAAGGATAGCTGTTGTCGGAGCCGTAGCCCTGCACGAGAATAGCGTTGTCAGAAGCCAGCACGTTGTCAGGATTGCCCATCACTTCGATATATTCCACGGCATCGAACTTGTTGGCATCAATAACGGCCACGCGCTTGTCAGCGCCCCAACCGGAAACGGCGCAGTAAATCTTGCCGTCTTTCTCTGCCAAGGTTTCGGGATAAGTGCCCACCTTGAGGGAATCCACGTAGTTCAGTTTGTTGCCGCTGATGCGGAGCTTGCTCACGTAGCCTCCGTAAGAGGAAACGAATACGTTGTTGCCCGACACGGCAAGGCTGCGTACCTGGCCGAGGTGCTTGTATTCTTCGCCTTCAAAGGAGAGGCGGCTCTTTTCGACGCCTGCACCTGTGAGCAGGGCTACATAGTTGGACACATTGACGGCAACCAAAATCTTGTCGCCTGCCATGCAAATGTCATTGCCGGTATCGCCGAGCTGCTTTCCGTTCTGTTCGGTGAAGATGCACTTGGGATAAACGAGATCTTCCTGCCAGTCAAAGTAAATGATGTTGGAATTGTTGGAACCGGCGTTGCCTTCGTTGAGGATGTATGCACGGGTATCGGCCATTTCCATTTGACTGCCGTCGCGCCAGTCTTCGTTGTCATCGTCACTGCAGGAGGTGAAGCCTGCCGTTACCATCATGGCGCAGAGGGCGCCGAAGAAAAGTTTTCTGAATTTCATTGTTTATTGGTTTTATTGGTTTGTATTTGATTATTACCATTGGAAGGTGGCCGTGAGATGCCACGAGCGCCGCGGCATGGGGTAATACTTGACCACTTCGTATTGTTTGTTCTCCAGATTGACCACGCTGGCGGCCAGTTTGAGCCGTGAGGCTCCGAGCCGGAAGTCGCGGCTCAGGGTCAGGCTGCTTTCGGTGTACTGACGGATGCGGTATTCAGGCTTGTTCTGTCCCATAGAGTAGCGTGAACCGCAATAGCAGAGCGAGTAGCCTACGTTGACCCACGGGTTGTTGAGAATGATTGACAGGTTGCCGTGGCTTCGCGGGGTGTAGGGCACGTCGTTGTTGTAGGTCTGTGATTTCGGGTTGGTCTTGTCTTTTGCTCTTTGTTGTGTGAAGTTTCCCGTCAGCAGGGCGCTTACATTGCGTGTGAGTGGAATTTCGGTAGCCATGGTGACATCTATTCCCCAGATTTCCACCTTGCCGAAATTGGCCATTTTCCACACATAGGTTGTCGGGAAGGCCACAATCTTGTCGTGCACGTGGTTGTAGTAGCCGTCCACGGTCAGCGAGAGGTATTTGATCCACCGAGCAGGGCTTCCGCTCCAGGTCAGTCCGGCGTTGTATTCCGTGGCTTTCTCGGGTTTCAGGTTGGTGCTGCCCATGCGGTAGTAGTACTGGTCGTTGAAGGTCGGCATGCGGAAGGTGTTCTTGTACATCAGCCGGGCAAAGAACGACTGTTCAGGCAGCAGCCGCCAGGTGGCCGCCACGGTGGGCGAGAGGCGCCGGCGGTCGTCTGGTTTCTTGCCGGCATGAACGTCTTCAGTAGCATAGGTGCCCGTGAGATTGCCCTGAATGTTCACTCTTGCGGTGCGCCATTGGGCTGTCAGTGCCGTCAGTGAAGTGAAGCGGCGGGGGTTGGCCGGTACGACTTCCACGTTGCGCAGTATATTGTTGCGCAGGTCATTGAACGCGATGTCCTGGGCCAGGGCGAAGGACAGGTTTTCCAGAGGTTGCCAGCCGGCCGTGGCCGAGGCGTAGTATTCGTTCTGACGGTTTACGTCGCGGAATTTGTAGCGTGGGTCGGTATAGCGGTTCCATGTGTGGGTGTACTTCATGCGCCCCTGGAGTTGCCACTGCCGTGAGAAGTGTTTGCTGTAGAGGGCCTGCGCATAGAAGTCTTCGTCCCACAGACGTTCTTCCGACGGATTGGCGTAGAAGATGACGGTGCCCGGCAGCCCGCGTTCGGAGCGGTACCACATCGTTTTCAGGTGCATTTGGCTGCCGTCGGCGAAGGCGTGGCGCAGGTCGGCCTGGCCTTGCCACGATGTCACTTCTGAGTTGTAGCGTTTCTCCTTCGAACGTTTTGAGGCGTTGAGCAGGCTGTAGGGGTAGGTGCCGTCGCTATGCATGAAGTAGGCGTCGAGCGAGAGGACGGTGCGGCGGGCCAAGCGGCGGTCGTAGTGGAGCGAGGGATTTGCCAGTCCGAAGGAGCCGGTCTTCATGGTTAGCCGTAACTGGTTGTTGCGCTCGGTCGTGAGTAACGGTGTCTTCGACTCGATGTCGAGCACGCTGGCGGCGGCATAGTGGCGGGCCGACTGCATGAGGTTGTCGCTATGGCCCGTGGAGAGGGTCAGCCGCTCCACGTTGTCGAGCAGGTAGCGTCCGATGTCAATTTGTCCGGCCTGGGTGTTGCTCACCACGATGCCGTCGTAGCTCACGGCCGTGTGGTGGGCGCCGAGGTTGCGCACGGAAACGGTCTTCATGCCGCCCACACCGCCGTAGTCGCGCACGGTGGTGCCGGCAAAGCGCTTCACGGCTTCTGCCACGTTTTCCAACCCCAGGGCTTCTATTTCCGTGCGCTCCATGGTCTGCAGCGGTTTCGTGGCGAGCACGTCGGCCGCGGTCTTGTGACCGCTCACGCTGGCAGTGCCCATACGGCGCACCTCCGTGGTGTCGCCGGCTGCCGGGCAGCGGGGGAGCAACATGGCAGCCGGGGCCGTGCTGTAGCTTAGGCTTAGCATGGCCACGAACGCCCGTATCAACACGCTACGGCAGTTCTCTCTCTGCTTTTTGATATTTCTTCCAAGATTACCCATCCGCTTTTCCTCGAAACGGTTTTCAGGTCTGTGGTGGCAGGTCTTCTGGCTTGTCCCCGTGCAAGACGCCTTCCCAAGCGGTGGGCTCAGTGGACTGTGTTCTATGTCTTGCCGAAAACGGGACTTACAGCAGCGGGACTGCCCGGGACTCTCACCCGGTTCCCTATTATCGCCCTGGGGGGCGAACCACCGTTTTATTGTCACTGCAAAATTACGGATTTATATTGGAAAACAGTCTATGTGTTGCCGATTATTTCTCTGGTCAAAGGTTAACAGCGGTTTGGGACGGCGATTCCGGCATGCCGCTTTGTGGGGTATGGGAGTTCCAAAAAATCTTGACAAATACGTGCCAGGGGCCGGACTTCGGCTTTCCGAGGCGCCGTTTCGTGATTTTGAAACGCCGTTTCTAAATGCCGAAACACCGTCTTTGTTCGGGGTGGACTTAACTACTGGTGAAAATCAGTGGATTACAAAAACCAAGGAAAAGTGGTGAAAAATTTTGACAAAACCCGTCGGTGTCCAGTGCCGGATGGCGCCCGATAATATGTAATGAGCCGTAACAAAACGGGCGGGAGAAGTCTGATGACCTCTCCCGCCCTTATGGTATAGTTTGTCTTATGCTATTCTCCGGCGGCCACAATGAGGGCGAGGCCGAGGATGAAGCAGGTGAACATGATCAGCAGCAGCCGGTTGGTGGTTTTGTCGGCGCCCTTGAACTCCTTCCAGACGAATACGCCCCACAGGGCGGCTATCATGGGTGCGCCCTGGCCCAGGGCATAGGAGATGGCGGCGCCGGCCTTGCCGGCGGCAATATAGCTGAGCACGGTGCCGAGACCCCAGACGCATCCGCCGAGGATGCCCACGAGGTGGAGCTTGGCGGAACCGGCAAAGTAGGTCTTGTAGCTTACGGGCTCACCCTGGAAGGGACGCTTCATGGCGATGGTGCCCCAGAGGAAGTTGCTCAGGAAGATGCCCAGGGCGAAGAGGAAGAAGGCGGTGTAGGGCGTGGCCTTGCCCACGGCGGGAGCCACGAAGTTGTCGAGGTCCATGCCTTTGGATACAAAGGCGTAGAAGAACGACATGAGTATACCGGCCACGACGGCGAGCACGATGCCTTTCTTATTGGAACTTTCGCCTTTCTGCAGGCGGCCCGAGGCCATGCCGTTGACGACGATGGCCACTACCACGAGAAGCACACCGATGAAAAGCAGCGTGGGATTGCCCTTGGCCTGGACGAAGTAGGTCTGGATGACTCCCAGTACCAACGCGATGCCCACGCCTACGGGGAAGGCTACGGCCATGCCGGCCATGGACACGCTGGCGGAGAGCAGGATGTTGGAGAGGTTGAAGATGATGCCGCCGACGAGTATCCATGCCACGGTGGCGCCGGACACTTGGGCGAGATCTTCGCAGAAGGGACGGCCCTGGCTGCCTATGCTGCCCAGCGTGAAGCCGATGAGCAGGGAAAAGAGCAGGATGCCAATGACGTAGTCCCAGTAGAACAATTCATAGCGCCAGCTTTTGGCGGCGAGTTTCTGGGTGTTGCCCCACGAACCCCAGCATATCATCGTGACTACGCACAGCACGACGGCCAGGACATAACTGTTGACGATAAACATAAGCCTATATTTTTATTATGAATTAATCTATTTCGCCACGTTTGGGAATGCTCATCCAGGCGCCGCGGCGGGTCACGCTGAGGGCGGCGGCGCGGTTGGCAAAGCGGATGGCTCCGGTCAGGCCGTTGCCTTCGCTCAGGGCTACGCAGAGCGCGCCGCAGAAGGTGTCGCCGGCAGCCGTGGTGTCCACCACTTCGGTCTTCACGGCGGGTATGTTCACCAGCGAACCGCTCTCCGCGGTGTAGGCCCCCTTGCTTCCTGCGGTGAGGATGACCTGCTTGATGCCGGTGGCCTGGATCTTAAGGATGGCTTGCAGGGCCGAGGCTTCGTCGGTGATGCTGATGCCGGCCATCATGCTGGCTTCGGTCTCATTGGGCGTGATGATATCGACCAGGGCGAGCAGTTCGGCCGGCAGGGGCTCTTTGGGGAATGGCGCGGGATTGAGCACCACGAGTGCTCCCCCCTCACGGGCCAGGCGGGCGGCACGGATAAGGGTGTCGACGGGCGTTTCCAGTTGCATCAGCACGATGCCGGCCTCGCGGATGGTGTCTGCCGCGGCATCGATGTCGGCCGGCGTAAGCAGCGCGTTGGCACCGCTGGCCACGATGATGGAGTTCTCGCCGCGGCAGTCAACGGGTATCATGGCCACACCGGTGGCCACGCCCTCGGTGAGGAGCACGTGGCGTGTGTCAATGCCTTCTTCTTTAAGCAATGCGATTGATTGGCGTCCGAAACCGTCGTCGCCTACGCGGGCTACGAAGGCGGTCGTTCCGCCCAGGCGGGCCACGGCCACAGCCTGGTTGGCTCCCTTGCCGCCTTGGTTGGTCATGAAGTCGTGTCCGATGATGGTCTCGCCTGGTGCAGGCAGGTGGTCCACGCTGATAACGAGGTCGGTGTTGCAACTGCCGACCACTACTATCCGAGTCTTTTCCATTTCCTATGTTTTCTGTTTGTGGCGTAAAGTTACAGATTTATTTTTATTCACAAAACTTTTTTACTACTAAATGCAAAATCGATTGTGCAAAGAGTCCCTTTCCTGCCTTTCTGAGGTAAGCCAGGTGTCGGCCAAAGGGCTTGTTCCGCCCTCTTGCAGTCCTCTGGGTGGCGCCAACTGCGTCTTCATTTTTCCTAAGTCCGTTTTCGTCGGCCCTAAGTCCGTTTTCGTTCTGCTGAGCCGTTTTCCCTGCATGAGGTGACAAAAAAACGTCGCCCGGCAGACTTGCCAGGCGACGTGGATGGGAATGCGTGGGGCGGAGCGGTTATTCTTCGCCCAGGATATGCATGATTTCGATGGCCGAACGCATGACGTTGGAGCCCGGGCCGAAGATGGCGGCTACGCCGGCCTTGTAGAGGAAGTCGTAGTCGTTGACGGGAATGACGCCGCCGGCAATGACGGCGATGTCGTCGCGTCCGAGCTTCTTGAGCTCTTCGATAACGGCGGGCACAAGGGTCTTGTGGCCGGCTGCCAGCGAGCTGACGCCGAGCACGTGGACGTCGTTCTCCACAGCCTGGCGTGCGGCTTCGGCCGGTGTCTGGAAGAGCGGGCCCATATCAACGTCGAAGCCGCAGTCGGCGTAACCGGTGGCTACCACCTTGGCGCCGCGGTCGTGACCGTCCTGGCCCATCTTGGCCACCATGATACGTGGACGGCGGCCTTCCTTCTTGGCAAACTGTTCGGTGAGGCGGCAGGCTTCCTTGTAGTCTGCATCGCCCTTGGTTTCTGCTGAATACACGTTACTGATGGTTTTGATGACAGCTTTGTAACGTCCCACCACCTTTTCGCAGGCGTAGGAGATTTCACCGAGGGTGGCGCGCAGTTGGGCGGCCTTGACGGCGAGGTCGAGCAGGTTTTCCTTGCTCTTCTTGCCGTCGGCAAACTCCTGCACGCAGGCGGTGATGGCGTCGAGGGCCTTCTGGACAGCCTCGTTGTCGCGGTTGGCGCGGAGCTTGCGCAGTTCTTCTTCCTGCTGCAGGCGTACGGCGGTGTTGTCGATTTCGAGAATGTCGATGGGGTCTTCGTGGTCGAGGCGATACTTGTTTACACCGACGATGACCTGCTGGCCTGTGTCGATGCGGGCCTGGGTACGGGCCGAAGCCTCTTCGATACGCATCTTGGGCACGCCGGTTTCGATGGCCTTGGCCATACCGCCGAGGCTCTCAATTTCCTGGATGTGGTCCCAAGCCTTGTGGGCGATTTCGTCGGTGAGCTTCTCTACATAGTAGGAACCGGCCCACGGGTCGATTTCGCGGCAAACCTGCGTTTCGTTCTGGATATAAATCTGGGTGTTGCGGGCTATACGCGCACTGAAGTCGGTCGGCAGGGCAATAGCCTCGTCGAGGGCATTGGTGTGGAGCGACTGGGTGTGGCCGAGAACGGCTGCCATGGCTTCCACGCAGGTGCGGCCCACGTTGTTGAACGGGTCTTGTTCGGTGAGCGACCATCCGGAGGTCTGCGAGTGGGTGCGGAGCATCATCGACTTCGGGTTCTTGGCGCCGAAGCTCTTGGTGATCTTGGCCCACAGCATACGGGCGGCGCGCATCTTGGCAATCTCCATGAAGTGGTTCACACCGATGGCCCAGAAGAAGGAAAGGCGCGGGGCGAAGGCATCGATGTCGATGCCGGCGTTGATACCCGTGCGGAGGTAGTCCATACCGTCGGCCAGCGTATAGGCCAGCTCAATGTCGGCGGTGGCACCGGCTTCCTGCATGTGGTAACCGGAGATGGAGATGCTGTTGAACTTCGGCATCTTCTGTGAGGTGAACTCGAAGATGTCGGCGATGATCTTCATGGAGAAGGAGGGCGGATAAATGTAGGTGTTGCGCACC
>JAGAYH010000021.1 GCA_017940565.1 Bacteroidaceae bacterium
AAGAAATCGTCATTTTGTCTCAAATTGCCACCTCATCCTTTCTTTTCCTTACCTTTTTGAATTGATATGAACCAAAGATTACCTGTCTGGCGACACATAATTATTAGTACGATTGACAATCATAAATTCTGTTCATAGTTCCGACTTTGAATTATTAACCATCGTTGAATCCCATATACTTAGAGCATCCGAGATACAACTGCGGTACAAGAACCCTGGTTTTAGTCAATTTTCGAGCAATCGGCAAAGCCTTAAAATGACCTCCTATTGTCAGCCAGACTTAGCAAAAGGCAAAATGGCTTCAGAATTAAAGGTTAAATAATCTTAATAATTTGTTAAATATTGCACACCTTTAAAGGCTGGTTTTGCTCTACAAAACTCTTAGATTTCCCATTTTTCGCTATTGCACTTTTTTGTACCGTTTAATGTTGGACACTTCTTGTTATATGCTGATTTACAACCGTTTGCGATTATCCAAAACACTTCCACATGAACTATTTCCAATATGGAAACAGTCACAAGCGGTAATTCAACATGCCAAAGAACGCCGCACCTCCGTGCAGGTTAATACTACAGCATCCGCTCCCAATAGATAGGCACGCCCTTCACGTCACACTTCGCCCTGAAGCAGGCCAGCACCATTTCGGGCTCGCCGTCCGGGTCGCACAGTGTGTCTTTAACATAGAGAGCGACGTGCTGTTTGTCTTCCAGGCTACTGCCGAGATAATCGGCTTTCGCCATATTTGCTAAATACAACGCATCATACAGACACGTTTCGTCCAGTTTCACGCCGGCGGACTTCAGCATCTCCTCCACTTCGTCCAACGAATAAGGAATGATGGGTTTCAGCTTCCCGCTTACTTCGTCTTTCTTCTCCATCATGGAGATAGCCCACTCGGCCATCTTCTTACTGAAATGTCCTTTGTAGGCATCCAGGTAATAAGCCTCTGCCTCTGATAAGATATATTGTACCATTGTCTTTCGTTTGTTAGTTAATAAAAAGAGCGGGCCTGCCGCGCTCAACGGCATAGCCCGCCCCGTCATTCATCGGCCATAGCGGCTGCCACGGCGGAATCCTTCCTCGTCCATGTCGTCCTCGGAGTCTTCCCAACCGTGCTTATAGCCCTCGCGGTAGCCGTCACGGTAGTTGCCACCGCTTCGGCGGTTGCCCATGCGGTAGCCACCGCGCATACTCTCACGCATACTGGAGCGCATCTGCTCCTTATCGTCCTTGTCTAAAATGATAAATGCCATAACTTTTAGTTTTTAAGGGTTCACTTTTTCGGGGTAAACAGCTCGTCCAGCTTGCCCAATATCATATCCAGTTTCTTCTCCTGGGCGTCGGCACGCTTCTGCAGCGTGGCGATACTCTCGGCTTGATGCTTCTTCTCCGCATAGGCGGGATTCAGCGTCTCGACCATCTTCTCGTATTCCACGAGGGCGGTCACGTTATACTCGCGCCGGTCCAACTCATTGCGGCTGGTCTGCGCCATCCCGTCAATGGCTTGCAATATCGCTTCCTTACTGCCGCTGAACACATCTCCGTTCGGCCGCTTGGCGATTTCCAAGTTCAAGGGTACGCTTGGGAAGACCTCATCGTTCCCATTCACGGTAACAACCAGGTCGTTTGTCTGAACGGTGTTCATTCCGGCCATAAAGTTCGGCGTCATCACATTTTGCTTAACAGGGTTCTTAGCTTTGAGCACGCCCATTTCAAGCGACGGCTTATGCTCGCCCTTGCGGACGATATAAATCGGGCTATTCTGAACAAGACTGTTGAAATCCATGGTTTCTCTCTCTTAGGGTTAGGCGATTTTGGCGGCGGTAGCCGGTGTTGTAGCGTCCGTAGCCGGAGCAGTGGCGGCACTCAGGCGGTTGGCCCAATAGGAAGCCACAAAGTCACTGCCTATCTGAGCGGCCCATGTGGGCACCACGGCATACTGCGTATTCGGCAAGGTCACGGTCTCGGGAAGTTTGCACTTCACGCTGTCCACGTCGGCACGGATGCTGGCGAGCTGGGCGTTCACGGGAGCGAGTGCCTGGGCGATTACGCCGGTGGTGAAGTTCTGACTTTCCAGCTGGGCGACTTTGTCGGTAAGAGCTGTAATCTCGCGGTTCTTGCGATCATCCTCCACGGCATCAATCTTGGCAAGCACGGCCTGATTGTTGCGGTTGGCGGTCTCCGTCAGATTGTACGTCTGCTGACACATGGCCAGTTGGTCGGCGGCACTCTTGGCGGCGATGCTCTGCTGAACACCGTTGATACCCTGCTGCAGCGTGTTCGTCTGCTGGCACATGGCCAACTGCTGCTGGCAGCAGCACTGGGCAAACTGAGAGGCCAGAGAGGCGTTGCCGCTCTGAATGGCGTTGATGACTTGCAGCGTGGACATGCCTTGGTTGTTGGCGATGGTGTTCAGGGCCGTTTGCACGTTCTGAATGGCACCGTTGACAAGGTTGAAGTCCTGGCCGAGCATGGTGCTCAACGTCTGTATGGCCGTGCGGCTCTGCTCACCCTGAGAGGTGATGGCGTTCATCAGCAGCTCGCGGCCGCTGTCGTTGTTAAGTTGGTTGCTCAGGAACCCGGCACCGGCATTGCCGCCGCCGAAACCGTTACCGAAACCGCCGTTGCCGTTCCAACCGAAGATGGAGGCGACAATGGCCAGACCAATCAGCTCGCCAATGGTGTTGCCACCGTTTCCAAACAAGCCGCCACCGTTACCACCGATGGGGATGCTGAACGGGATATTACCCGTTCCGGCACTTCCGTTCTCAGGAAGTTGATAAATTTCTGCCATTTGAATAGGTATTAAAGGTTAGTAAATTAGTTGTCGTCATTGCGCTCTGACAAAACAAAATTACTCTACTCTAACCTCTAACACCTAATCTTTCGCTCTGTTCCAAGGTTCAAGCCGTGACCTCATCGGAGAGCCGCTTAACCACGCGCTTCACAGTGCTTTCGCTCACTTTGTATTTCTCCGAAAGCATGGCCGTGATATAGGCACATTTCTCGCCGGCCGCACGCTTGGCCTTGTATTCTTCATGCATGGTTATATACCGCCAATCGTCAACCAACAGGTCACAAGTTGACATCAATTTCAGTAATTCGCTCCCGACTTTCAATAATTCTATAGCCTTCATCGTGCAATTTTTATTTTTTTACCAACTTTGCACTGTCTCGCTTCTAACATACAGATACAATCTTCCGCACACCAGACGGACAGGAATAACCCCCGACGGGCTGGTATGCGGAAACGTGTATTATAAATAGAAGTGAGACGCTATTTATTCAGAAAGTCGGGGGCTTTTTATGCCCCTCTTTTTTCAGAGGAAATCCACAAGCACATACTTATTGGCCGGCATTTCTGTTTTGCCAAACAAGCCCATGCGGCCCAATAACCACCACACCCAAGGAATGGGCAGCAGCCGCCGCCACCCCTCGATGGGCACGAACCCTTGCACAGGATAGTTCTTGCCGACACGCTTCCATATCCGCCACTTCGGCCACTTCACGGCAAAATACTGGAACTGGATATAGAGGTAGTCTCTCACGATGTCCTCCACCTCCGCCTTGAAGGCAATGAAGTTCGGTTCGTCCTCGCCACCCTCATACGTCAGTATCACCTTGCACGGCTCGTCATAGCCGTTAATCTCCGTCAAGATGTCCGCCAACGTCCTCCTACTTGTCCACAGCCCGTGAGCACAGCGCCATTCGCCGTCGCGCCACGCGGCACGCAAATCGAAATACCTGGCACCGGCCTCATACTGCTCCCTGATGGTCTTCCGCTGGCACTTGGAGAACGGAGTGCCGAGCCAAGAGAGTAAGCCTCGGCCTCTCTCCCCTGTCGCTGAATTGTGTGTTCCTATTTTCATGCTTTTCCTATTTTTACTATTGTCACTATAATTACTATCTCTCCCTATCGCTTCCGCCCTATCGCCAACCCCAGCAAGCCCACGGCCAGCGCACCCAACAGCCACGGCCACGTCTTCTGCCTCTTGGCTTTCTTCTCAACCACCACCTCCACCACCTTCGTGATGGTATCCGTATGGCTCCGATAGACGGTATCAACGCGCCACTGCAAACGGTCGCGCCACTGCGTCCGCGTCTTCAGGATGTACACCGTGTCGCCTACCGTCCGCTCGCTCACATACACGCTGTCCGTCAGCCGCACACTATCCACGCGCACCGCCGTCTTCAGGAACGTGTCAACACGCACCGTCTCCACCGGCACATACACCTCCCGCGAACAACTGCACACAAGTAGCAAGGCCAACACAAGGCTTAATTTCATATTTTTTCGGCTCATATCGCTTTTTTTCTTTGTAAATTTGGCTATAAGCATATTTATTTATTAACTTTGCAGCGTGAATAGAATCATCCGCTATCACACCTCCGGCGACTGACCATCGCCACCCCCTTCTTCTCCATTAAAGGAAAAGCAACGCCCTCGGCTCCGCATCCCTGGGCGTTTTTGTTGCACTTTGGTCAAGTGCAGCGCGCCTGCCAGGGGTAACACTGGCTCGCAAGTGCAGAAAGGAGGTGTTGATAGCATGGATGACTATTCACTAAAAAAGGACGATGGCTATATCTACTGCGCCTATATAATAAGGAATGGAAAAATTGTCTATCCTAAAAAGGCGAGGTGTTTCCGCTTTAAAATAAGCGGCAGATAAAAGCCCGCGCTTTCAGGGGTGTTGCGGACACCCCTGTTTTTATGCCCTTTTCTTTCTTTGTTTCACACGATCAGCGCCAGACCGGCACCTACCACACCACCAAGGAGCGTAAACAAGAAGTCCTGCACGTCAGCGTGACTTCCGTCTTTTAATTCCTTAATGAACCCCGCGGCCAAAGCCACGGCCATACCTGCGCCGTAAGCAAGGATAATGTCGTTCTGAACTGCGCACAATAGCGCAATCGTCAACTGGGCAAGTATCATGCCCACGATGAAGTGCAGCCACTTGTCGGCTGCAACCTTTCCAAGTTTTTCAATCAAATTCATACTCTCTATATTTTATGGGTTACTATTTTTTTATTGTCACTATCAGTCCAAAGTAGCCTTCTAAGGCGAAAGTCCAAAGTCTAAAGTAGCGAAGCACCCGTAGGCTCGTCCGAAAGTAGAGGTTCATCCTCGTAAGTAGGCGAAGCCTCCAGTTCCTCAGGATAAGCCTCATAGTATTCCTCTTCGGTCATACCCTGCAACCGATTGATTTCATCCCTAATTGCTTGTCTTTCCTCATGAAAATCACCATGCTCACTGACATCAATACCCTCGTATTCTTTTAATACGAGATAGTCCGTTGCATATAGCCTGTCTTTAAGGCGTTCTATTTTGTTCAGTCTGTCCATTGTATTTTATTTTTAATTACTTATCTGCTTCCAAACGCATGTAGTTCCTTGTATATAGCCGATATAGACATTATTATTATAGAATCGTAATTGTCCTGGATATTCTGGCGCAGTTGCATCAGTAACTATAGGTGCTCTATACATTGTTGTATAAAATACAGCAGAATTACTAATTGGAATTTCATCTCCATTATATTGTTTCCAATTCGCAATTTGATATGTATAAGGCGATAGTGTAATTACTGCTCCGATAATTTCTACATAAACATCAGACAACACAAACTGCACTCCAGACGTTATATTGAATTGAATTAAATAGTTAATGCTGCTTGATGGTATAGTACCAACATATTCTAAATCATATTCGCCTATTTCTGTAAAAGTATAACTTGCACCGCTTGAAATAACCTCACCAGAACTATTATATATAGTCGCTTTTAGTCTCCCATTGATACCAAATCCACCAAATGTAAAACTACCATTTGTTAATGACAAATGCGCTGTTATTTTACAAAAATGGTCTGATTCAGAGGAATTAAAGACATAGGATGTATGCTGAATATACGCATTAGAGTTATTCCCAGTTGCGGTGACATTATATATACCTTCTGTAGTACCGCTAAAAGATACTCCTGTTGTAGTCCATGTCCCACTTCTATATATCAATCGCTTGCCAAATCCAGAAGTATTCTCATAAATAGAACGAATGATATTGTTTGGATAACGATTAAGCATACTAAGAGCTTGCTCATCTGATATTTCACCATTCATTACTATTCTAAATCTTCCTGCAGGACCATTTCGTAAACTAACATAAGAAACATTTTCCGCATCAGGTATTGCATCAACATTAAACGTATCTGTAAGAGTTTTGACTCCATTAACATAAAATTTAGCTACACCTGTTTTTAGATTAAAGCTTGCCGCAATTAAACAACTATTGCCATTTATACCTGGGTTAAAATCCTTGCTAAAAGCAGTCCCGTTTTTCTTTGAATAAAATTGATATTGCCACCCGTTTATTCTTATATAAAGATAGTCAGCACCTGCTGGCACGTATCCTGAAGATAAAGTATTATAAATGGCGAAAGTGAAAGGAGCAGACTCAATATAAGTACCTAACGATTTATCATAGATAAACGTAAAAGATTCGCCTGACAGGGGATCCAAATTAGGAGAATCCGAAATCTTAAAGGTTGTAAGTTCTCCGCTAAAGCTTTGAATTGGTGTAAAAACATTTTCTTTATCTACAAGTGCTGAAATAGACGTTTTAGGATAAAAAGGCACAGATTTTGTATGGTCAGTATATTGTTGTAGGATTGGTATACTTTGATAAATCCTAATAGATTGCAAAGTAAATTTCCCTTTATTGCTATAATCTACATTTGCACCAATTATCAAAGGGTTAGTTGTTGTCATAGACGAGAAAGCACCAGACTGTGACACCGAAATCCCGTTACACGTTAGAGTATAGGTACGTCCAACTTTAGTGACAGTGATTCTATTGACACCCCCCGTTCCTACATTAATATTGACATTACCACTACTTCCACGATAGGCTGTTATTCTAATTAGATTAGCGGCCACCTTATAGACTCTAAAGCCATAGGTTGTATTAGGTCTGCAAGAAAGGAACATATCATTTCCTGCATAAGAATTGGCTACATCTGTTACAACCATTTCAATAGTCCAATCTATGTCTTCTGCAAGTAATTGTATGCCTGTATCTACATAATTCGTTCCGTCTAATACGATATTATCGGCTTTGTATATAATATCTGCATCATCCCTCCATACTTCAATACCGTCTTGGACAGCTTTAGCAGAAGGAACTTTATCATCATCTTGGCTTAATTGTTGAACTAACTCAACTTCCCCAAGACTAACTCCATCAGCACCTTTAAGTGAAGCCAACCATTGAGCCTCAGTACCACTATAACCATTATCAACAGCTACTTGATAAGCACTCTTACCATCTTCACCATCTGTAACTTGGAATTGTGTTTCAGTGCCATTTGTTTGCTCAAAAGTTACCGTTGTAACCTTACCACTCTTACTTGTGGTAATACTATCCAACTGATTTACGTTATCTGGAAGATACTTCGGGTCAAGTTTATGGATTGTTTCCGTCACTTCTGACACTTGAACAGTGCAATTTTCCCCATATATATCGGCACTTCTCAATACTACATTACTTGGTTGAACAACTAACAACAAAGCATCAGTAGAAGTATCTGACATGCTCGAAGAATCACTCCAATTTTTCCTTAAAGCAATCCCATTAAATACACCATCATATTCAGCCGTAAGTCCTTCGTAAGTCTTACTTGTACCGTCTTGACTAATAGTCACATTATACTTATTCCCAGTAGTTATGTTAAACGTAGCAGGATAACCACCAGGACTTGAACTTCCACTACCTACACTACACCCTGTTTGATTCCATACGCTTGATGTACTTACATTTTCTACGTAGTGTGTTCGGTTCTTAATAAAGTCCGGCTGTGCGCTGTCATTCTGCGCGTAGTCGGGTTGAACAAACAGCGACTTGACCCACGCAACCAGCTGCGTAAGAATTTCTATCTGCGGTAATAAATTTGCCATGTCTTTATATATTTAGTAGTGAAACGAAAGTAACTTTAGTGAAAGTAACGTAGTGAAAGTCCAAAGTTTATAGTCCAAGCACCCGTTTCGCCTTGCTCGTATACACCTTCCGCGAGGCAAACCCGTTGAGACCGCCGTTCACGCGTTTCGTCACGGCGATAATGTCGTCCTTGTCAGCCAAGGCATTCAGTCCGTTCTTCCACCAGAAGTAGAGGCTGGCCTTCATCCGCCCGGGGCTTTTCGTCAGCCATTCGGGGTGTGCCATCAGGTCGCCCACGCAGAAACCGCTGTCGGCATAGTCCTGATAGTTCTTCCGGCCCGTGAGCTGGATATACCCGCGGCCCTTGAACCGCACACCGTCACCCGGCTTCACGTTGCCAAGGTCTAACCGGCCCTCATACGCCTTGCCTGAGGCTATCTCCTCCACATAGCGCATCTCACCGCTTTCGTGAGCGCATTGCCCGAGGAAATGCGCCATGCGCAGGGGTGTCGTCACCCCGAACTTCGGTGCCCATGCGTTCAGCACGCGCAGGTCATCCTCCAACCGCGCACTCGGCCAATTCGGGGCTATCATCATGCATTGTGCTTTCGTTACGATCATGGTTCCTCTTTTTTCAAGTTATTCCCTTTAATCACATCGTCCAAGCTGTCTTCCAACGCTTCGCCAACATCGGCGTTCTTCTTCTTCACCAGAGATATAATGAAGCGCAGAATATATTTGAATACTACCTTCCAAGAAAATCGGACATGGAATTGAATGTAGGCTATGTGCTTTACCAGGCTGTCAAGTTCGCAAAAAGCACCGATGCCGAGACCTATTAGCACGCCGACTTGGCCACTTACACACCAACCGAGACGTACACCGATGGCACTGGCAAGGAAATAGCCAATTAAGGCATAGGTGAAATAATCTCCGAATTTATTGGCGGTCCGCCGTATCGCCTTGCTGTCGCTGAAGTGCTTGCCATCAAGTTTCGCTTCGCGTACCCCCCACCAAAAATCGGCTATCATCAACACACCCAATGCAGCCAATACAAGCCGCAAATCAAAAACATATTGTCCGAGCTCCGCCGTCCACAAAGCCGGCGCAACATATCTTGCATTTGTCATCTCTACGTTGTTTAGCATTTAACTATATAGTGTATAGGACCTAATCCTTAAATAGTGGGGTGTCTCTATATTACGAATTGTCTTCGGCTCAGGAGCGCGGGGCTGTCAACTCCCGCCACTCCTTTCGCCTACATGCTTATGAGAAAGTTAGCTGATTCCAAGAATCTCGTTCAATTCCGTCTGCGTGACGGCAAAGTAATCGCCGTTGAGCAGTACGAACTCCGTACCGTCATACACATATACCAGATTGGTAATGGCATCCTTGTATTCCTTGTCCGTCTCGCCTGCCACGAGAGAAGTCTTGCCGCTGTCAGAGTAGAACTCGCCCTTACTTGTGGACGTGTTGTACTGATAGTAACCCACAATAATGTCCTTAATGGAATTGGGCAGTTGGCTTGAAGGCACTTTGCCTGTGGCATCCAACGTGGCAACACCACTGGCTGCACCCATTTCCGTGCGCTTCACCTGTGCATCGTTGGTTACATTCCCAAGACCCACGTCACCTTTGGCAAGCGCCATGTCCGTTTTCAGCTTGGCCACGGTCACAACATCGCTGGTCGTGCCGTCTATCGTCTTGGTAATTTTCTTGTTGGTCGTGTCGTAGTTGACATCGGCATTATTGGCATTGTTGCTTATCGTGGCCAACTTGTCAGCCAAAGCCTTACCCTTGTCACCGGCATAAGCCGTGCTGCTCGTTTCGCCCAAAGCAAGTGACGGACTGATTTCGACATAGGCACTGCCGCTCCAACGGTAGGTCAAGTTGGTGTCTAATGCAACATATATCTTGCCACTCTCTCCTACCGTAGGGAATGCGTCTTGGTTGTTATATTCCAACACGTCATCCACGTAACTCGGTAATTGACTTTCGGGCACTTTACCGCTGGCGTCAAGGGAAGCCACACCGCCGTTAACACCGCGACCTACCAAATCATGGGCAGCATCCCTATCCATCACTGTACCAGCCGTTCCGTTCTTCGTCTGTTCAAGACGATGGTTTGAATTGTTATAAGCCACATCGGTTACCGCACCTCCGGCTGAAACAATCGTGGCGGCGGTAACAATGTCCGTGGTTGTTCCCTCAACAGTTTTAGTGAGTTTATTGTTGGTGGTATCATAGTTCACATCGATGTCGCGGCCTGCCAACTTCACCGTGGCTTGGTCGTTGGCTACATAGATTTTACCGGTGGCCGCATCAACATAGATTTTGGTCGTGGAAGGAACAA
This sequence comes from Bacteroidaceae bacterium, assembly GCA_017940565.1. Classification (GTDB taxonomy): domain Bacteria; phylum Bacteroidota; class Bacteroidia; order Bacteroidales; family Bacteroidaceae; genus UBA6382. The sequence goes on from JAGAYH010000021.1 coordinate 10,282, forward strand.
TCGGGTCGCCTGTAAAACTGCTGTTGGTGTAGAACTTGCTGTCTGCGGAATTGTAATAGCCGCTGACCGCTTCATCTTCGGCTTCTCCATAGTCGCGGAAGAACCATACCCAGTTGCTCCCGTCATAGTAGTAGAATTGCACCAACTTCGTACCGGCCATGTCCTTGTTCGTACTTGCAATCAAAGCACCATTGTACTTCACGCGCTTTGCTCCCGTTCCGTTCACATTAAAGGTCGGGTTGTTGGCCGTGTTCGTGCCGGTGGTGAAGCTAACGGCAATGATTGCACCGCTTTTCAACGTCCAATCCGATACACCTTGGAGTGTAATTACCTTTGCCGCCGTTCCTACTGCGGTACTGCTCACGCCATAAGCGAATGTGCTCACTTTGCCAACATCGGTTTTAGTGGCAAACGTGGTTTCCGCCTGCTGCCATAGTGCGGCAAGCGATTGTTTCAGAGTTAATTTCTGTTCTGCCATGTCAATCTATCTTTTTATATTTTACCTGTTATCTCGTCTATGTCGGCCTGCGTCACCTCCCATGCCACACCATCGGGCATGAACTGCCGGTCCAAACGCTTCACATCGCTGTCGTACAACGTCACCTCGGCACTCACGTTCTGCAGGAACGAGAAGCCTACATACACCGTGTTATCAACGTTCCAGATATAGAAGCTGTCGTCTCCCGTGGGGTTCTGCGGGCTCGCGGTGATGTCCCACCGCTCCGACACATAGTAATGCCCCTCGTCATCCGTCTTGGGAAGCAGTGCCGTGTAGGAATACAGCTGGTTACCAACGCGCACCTCCACGTCATAGCGTTTCCCGATGGTGATACCGGTCACGCCGGTCACCGTGCCGTAGTTACCCGAGAGCGACACATTGGCCGTCCACTCCGCCTCTCTGCCTCTCACGTAGTGCGTCCGGTTCCGTATATACGACGGACTGGTGGGGTCATTCTCCTCCCAGTCAGCCTGTACAGCCTGCACGGTAATCTCATCGATGCGCTCGTTCACATCGGCAAGACCATCTGCCAACGCCTGTTGCAGCGCCTCAAACTGCGCCCGCGTCGGTGCATCCTGACCCAAGAAGGTCACGCTGCCTAACGATACAGCTTGATAATCATAACCGGTCTGTCCGGCAAAGGATGACTCGAAAGACGATTCTACAATCTCGAAACAGTCTTCAATCACGCCACGGTAACGCTGGCCGTTCTGCTCGTCGGTCAACTCAAAATGATACAACCCCAACGGCAATGTGCCAGGGATTGTCAGTGATAGGATATGGTTGTTTACTTGCCAATCGGTAATCTCATAACGCCAGGGTAACGGCGCACCACAACCGCAGGGAGGAGGAGGCAGGAAGGGGCGGTCTTCTTCACAAGGCGGTAAGATGCACGGACCGTCATCATCACAGTCCATCCCGCCGGGGACAAACGGAAACGGCGAACAGCCGAAAGCGTCGTCTGACAATTCGTGACAGTCTGCAAGGACTCTCGGAGGCGGTGGAGGAAACGGCACATGCTCAGAGAGGTCAGGCAACGACGGGGAACCGTTGACAACATAGACGTGCATGTTTTCCGTCGGGGTATAATGTTCCCGACGGACACTGCCGTCCTGCGTATAGATGAACTGATACAATGGAAGGGCGACCGGTACGCTGTTTCCGCGGACAATCTTCAATCTTTCCATGGTCATCAGGCTTCTTTGACGTCAACTACCCGACTTAAAGCATACATCCGCTCGGCAACGGCGCCTTCTTTGCGGCCTTCAAGGAATAACCCGCAGGCGCGATAGACCAATAGCATCTCGGCCTCGGCTCGTAAGGAACTCTGCAGCACATCGGCTCCCGAGGAGGAAGACAGGGATGGCCGGGGAATATACAGACACTTCTCTACGCTATCTGATTTGCTCGCGGCGGTCCAATACATCAATACATCTTGACCGAAACGGTTTTTCTCTACGATGGCCACGGGTTTCTCTGGTGTACCCCAACCCCAGGGCGTTGCCTGACGCTTGAACTCATCGGTATCAACGGCAGTAAGTGCATTCAGTGACAACGGCCAAGAGGATAATTTCAGACTTAATAAACGTAAATAGTCTTCGGGCAGCACAATATAGCCGCGTCCAAGGTCGTCTTTATAGTGCTGACCAGCGGCCGGACGTGTACTGGGGATGCTGGACACCTCACTTATTGTAACGGCAGACGGAAGCAACCAGTCTTCTGGCAAACTCATACTCAACTGCACGGCGGCGTATTCCAACGCTTGTGCCAACTCGGCATCAACACCCTGCACAAATACATCTACCGACGAAGCGATGTCATCAATCGCCTTGCGACATTTACCTATCAAAATCGATAATGACCAATCTGCCATGACTTATTTGCTTTCTTGTTATACCTCCCTGTCGTGTTCCCTATCGCTTAATTATGAATTAAGTGTTAAGAATTAACCACCTCATACACCACGCCGACACGCTTGGCAAAGGCTTCCACCTGAGCCGGCGTTTTTAAGGCTTTGGCTTCGGCACCATACGTCTTCTTGAAGTGCGCTTTCACCTGAGAGAAGTTGCTAAACCGAAGTACGTCTTTCTCTTCCGGCGCCGATTGAGGGGTATTCGTTGTGGATGGTGCAGCAGCAACAGCCTCGGCGGGCTCGCTGCCGTATTCTCTTATCTTTCCTTGCTTGTAAAAACGGTGACGACGGATGGCGGCTATCACCGATGCGTCATGAGTGACAAAGGTGCTCGGGTCGCCTGGATGGCTCTCGCCAAACACCACCAGACGCTCGGCGCCTTCACCGATGCTGACCTTAAATATCAACTGCTTCTCACTCGAAAATATCATGTTTCCTGCTTTTTGTTATTACTATCTCACTATAGACTCTATAGGAACTGTTTTTGATTTTGTATTAAAAAAGCCCGGGGCACCGGGAAAACCCGATAACCCCGGACCAAAACTTCAAGCAATGAAAAGGTATCTTTAGGCGGCCAACAGTTCGTCAGTCACACCGAGTGAGGTGTCAAACTCCGGACGGCCCACACGGGCGTGGGCGTTCGGGAACTGAAGCGTCCAGGCACTGTACTCGGTCATTACTACGGCGTCAGAATTGCGGACGAACAGGTTACGAAGGTCATATTCCTTGCGGTCCCAGTCACCGAATACCCACTTCTCCAGATAGCGCGGGTCAAGGCAGAAGCCCATACCGTCCATCTTCATGTAGTTGAAGGCGTCATGACGGTAGATAAGTATCTTCGTGCCCATGCTCGAGAAGCTCTCGAAATCGAGATTCCAGTTGCGGTAGTTCGACTCGCTCTGAAGGATAATGCGGTGGTCCGTATTGATATTGGCAAGAGCCTGATATATCAGATTGTCCACAAAGAATATCTTCGTGCGGCTGCCATTACCGGCGTCCTGAATGACAGCGTTCACGAAACGCGTCAGTTCTTTCTGGTCGATAACATATTCATATACGGTCTTAGTTACCATCTTGGCAGTTGGTGTAGTGCCGGTGTCGGGAGTAACGGAAGTACCGTCGGAAGCAGCCTTCCAAGCCGTGCCGTCCTTGTAAACAACAACGGTGGCAGCCGTGCCGTCTGTGGTAACAGTGGCATTATATAACAGATGACCGCTATCGTCGGCGTCCTGAACGGAGGTGGTTACGGGAACTTTGTCACCATTGGCGTCAGATGTCATCTTCTTCTCCCAATGACCGATTTCAAGGTCCTTACCGGCCTCCCAATAGATACCGCCGGTGGTGTAAATCTCACCGCTCTCGCTCCAGCTGATGCGACCCTTGATGCCGAACAGACCGCTGCGCTCGATACCGCCGCGCATGTCGTCAACGGCAATACGCTCCTGCTTGATGAAGTCCCAGTCAACGACGGTCTTCAACATCTGCTCAATCTTACTCTGCTCGACCTGCATGATGTAGCGCTGGCAGTATTGCTCGCTCGGGGCGGGCATCGTGTAGTAACTGCCGGTCTTCACGTCACGCTCACCGGCGGCACGGCCCAGACGAAGCATCACAGCACCTTCGGGAATGACTGGTAGGTCGTAATTGTTACCGGCGCTGGCATTGAGCTTACCGTTAATGGCAATTACAATAGGAGCACCAGCGGCAGTGCGGCCAACCACGCGGACCATCAGAGGATGATACGGGTCTTCAGTTGTACCGTCGGCCTTGTAACCTTTAACTTTTGGGAAAAGGATAGTGTCCATATTGTCAAAGCACTTGGGATTGACAGGAGCAATCTCATTACCCAAACCATTGTTTGTGCCGGTAACGGCAGTCTGCAATGTGGTGTAAACCGGACGCTGGCCAACTCGGTAGTATTTGATAATCATACTGTCGGCATGATTGCTACGGTTAGCACTGCGCAGGATTTGGTCAATAGGACAACTCTCCAACTTCATCTCGCAGATACGCTTGTTAATCTGCTTCTGATAATAGTCAAAGTCTTTGTTCGTTTCCTCGGCAATCTTGCGGCTATCTTCATGCCACTGACCACCGCGGTCATCAGGACCACTGGCAACAACACCGCCTCCGGGAATTTCGTCCACACGATTCTCCAGGGTCGGATTGTCCGGGTCGTTTGCAAGCGGAGCCGTTGCTGCTGCAGCATAAGCACCGCCACCACTCAGGATCATGGCAACCATTGCTGCCACAAATCCCAACCAATTCTTAAACTTCTTCATACAATTCTCGTTTTTTGTTATTACTGTTTTCAACTCTCTGTCTCTTTCTGATTAGTAAACGCTTCCCATCCGCTCCAGATTGGTCAGATACGGGTCTTCATCGCGCTCTTCAGGCTGGCCGCCGCCATTGCCCAAAACAGGCACGCGCTCGCTGCGGGTGCGGCGATGCGCCGTCATGTCTATCTTCTCATTACGGCCACGCACATAGCCTTTATCCTCGGCCTCGGCCATGCGCTGGTCATAATCCTTCAACTTAAACAGACGCAGGAAGTCGTCTTTGGTCAACTCAAAACGGGCGGCTCGACGCAACAGGCCGGTCTCGCTGTTGTATATCCAATCCACCAGGTCTTTGATTTCACCGAGCTTGTAACCGGCTTCCTTGGCGGCTGCCTCCAGTTCACTGTCCTCGGCGGCAACTAAAGCATCGGCCTCGGCACTCATCTGCTCGGAGGCTTCTTTGGCCTGACGACGCGCTTCACGGCCGGCTTCATAACGGGCCATGTTCACTTCATTACCCTCAATGAGGTCTTCTACAATCTCGGGAGCTTCTTCCAACAGATAGGCGCCCAGGTCAAAGGCACTGCCATCGGCGTTCTTGCCCGTCGATAAACCGGCCAATAATACGGCGTTCTCAGGGTATTCCGCCATACGCTGATTGAAGGCGTCTCGCTCGGCGTTACGAGCGTCAAGGGCATCGTAATCGTCGGCTATCTGACCGGACAGTGCTTCGTCATCATCCATATTGAGGTCGGGATAACGGCTGTGCAGACGCTCACGGAGGGCATCGCGACGCGATAGTTTTTTCTCTTCTTCTGCCATAACAGGATTTTTTTTGGATTTTCAGGCCAAAATTATCCACTTGGGGGAATATACTCCTGATATTTCCTACAATTACACCATACTTTTGTAGCAATTTCTTTTCTCGGCCTGCCATGCGACACAAAAACGCCATCTCACAAATCAACCGCGAACGCAAACAAGAATTGCACAGCCTGTTCCGACAAGCTCTGGCGATAGCACAAGATAGGGCGTCCATCTTCGCTACTGTGGACACCGTTTGCCATATCTGTGCCGACCTGCCGGCATCACGTTTCTTTATCTCAGATTATTGGGCGGGGCGCTACATCAAACTCCGGCTCGCTGGAAAACAAAAACACTTCCGAAATCCCCGCAAGGACAAACTCTATAAAGCACTGTTCGACCAGTTTCAGAAAGTGGCCGCAGAGGACAAATATAGAAACCGCTCTTTCGATTCACTCGTCGATATCGCACTGCGGCAACCCGCTCCCTGCATAGGGCTGTCACCTACCTATCTCAAACTCGTCTTCCGCCAAGAACTCAACATCTACCAGTATAACGTCAACAAAGATAAACCCTGTTAAACCCATCATCCCCTATCACACAATGCCCCTCTACCCGACAATGATTGCTGCCCTGATTATGCTGTGCCTGCTGCCACTTGCGCCGCTCATGGCTACAGCAGCAGCGGCACCTCTTTACACACACTTCACTTATATGCTCGCCCATGCCAATCTATGGCACTGGGCTATCAACGCATGGGGACTCTTGCTTCTTAACCCTCTTTTTACTTTACCACGGGTGACGGCCGCTTATCTCATCTCCGCCGGCATCTCGTTCATCCCAATAAATGAAGGACGCCCGCTCCTCGGCGCATCTGTCGTCGTGTGCTTCTTCATCGGCTTGACGCTACCGGCACTCCACCGCCGTAAACCGCTCATAGCGGCGCAGACGGTTATCCTTATTATAATAGGATGTCTCATACCTGGCATTGCCGCTCTCCATCATATCGTCATGCTCCTCGCCGGTATTATATACCGACCTTTAGAGAGAATCACACGCGATGCCTTAAACTTCATTTCCCACTAACACTACCTTCCATGAACACCGACGAGCTTGAAATTATCCTCGCTGAAAATCAGAAACGACTGGACGTCCTGCAACGCAAATACAATCCAGTTACAGGACAAGACGCTCCCGGTATGCGCTTCGAGACGTTTATTGCTGATTTCCTCGGAGGAGAAAAATTGTTCTTGCCGGTGGAGATGCTCATGGAACCGTTCATCGTGGCTCTCCTCAACTGCGGGTCGTTTCAACAGTACATCCATAGATTCCTGCCTAAGGACGGCGACTACAACACACAACGTGAAGCGGTCCTGCGCAATTTCATACGCCTACGCTGCAAATACGATTTCTATTTCTTTGCATACGCCTACGCACGCATCAAGAACAAGGACGGCGGACCGGATATTCCTTTCTACCTCCGACCGGCGCAAGTCAAACTGGTGAAGGTGTTTGAACGCTTGCGTAAAAAAGACCTGGCTATTCTCGTCATCCTGCTGAAGTGCCGGCAGTGGGGCGGCTCAACCGCGACGGATATCTATATGGGATGGATTCAACTGTTCTGGAAAACCAACTGGAACAGCAACATCGTCGGCCACATGTCCACCTCGGCGGCCAACGTCTTCGCCATGTACGAAAAACTGATTGACAACATTCCAATCTGGTTGTTCTACGACCTTGGAGAAGAATATCCCACCGACATCAAGAAGTTTGCCGGCGTCGGCACAACACAGAACATCAAGGAGATGGTACCGCGTCACTGCAAGATTCAGACGGGGTCGGCACGCAACCCGGAGTCCACGCGCTCGGCTGACGCGGCAATGGTACATCTCACCGAAGAGGCGTTTTTCCCTTCGACAACACAGTGGACACCGCAACAAGTAGTCAATGCTGCCATCTCCTCTGTCAACGTGGAAACACCACTGACGTTCATCGTCCGCGAATCAACGCCGAACGGAAAGAATGAATTTTATGACGAATGGCAAAAGACCAAACAGCAGGACGACGAAACGGGCGAACCGCTGTCGGCTTACACCGCCGTCTTCGTGGCCTGGTTTGAAATCGAGAAGTATCTGTCGCCAATGACGGAGGAGGAACGGGCAAACTTTGCTATCGAACTCTACCGCCGACGTAACGACACAAAAAACCATGGGGACTATTTCTGGTGGCTTTGGAAGAAGGGAGCAACACTCGAGGGCATAAAGTGGTACAAAAATAAGCTCAAATCCATGTCGTCGCTGGAGAACATGCAGCAAGAATATCCTTCCGACGACATCGAGGCATTCCGCTTCGGCGGAAACATCGTATTCGACGCCTACCAACTTGAAGAACTGGTCAAGGACTGCGCTATTCCGGAGTTTATCGGTGACATCGAGGGCGATTCTGTGCTGCCGGAAAACAAAACCTGCATGAACAATATACGCCTCGTAGCTAAAGCGGGCGGTCCTCTCTCTATCTGGGAATACCCCGATACTTCAGAAAAAGTCAACAACCGCTACCTCGTGGCGGTGGATATCGGAGGCGCACGACAAACGTCCGACTACCACGATATTGTCGTCATTGACCGGTACGACCTCATGTTCGGAGGCGTGCCTGCCATTGTCGCAGAATGGCACGGGCACGCACCGGCTGACCAACTGGCCATGCGCTGCGCACAAATTGCGGCGTTCTATAACAACGCTTTCCTCGCCGTCGAAAATAATACGGCTTACTCAAAAATGAACAAAACGGAAGGCGAAATATCCGAACTCTTCTTTCCTATCCTTGTTGAACTGTACACCAATCTCTATAGCGGCAACCAATCTAAAACACTGAAACGCCGCCAAAAAGAAACGAAATGGGGCTTCCATACGGGCAGAAACAATAAACCGGCCATTATCCAAAATTATCAGCATATACTGAGGGAACACGGTTACATCGAAAGGGAAGTGGAAGCTACCATCGAGATGTCCTACTATATCTTCTATCCGGAAAAGGGAGAATACGGCGGGGCTCCCGGCTACCACGACGATCGCGTCATGGCACGGGCCATTGGTCTCTGGATTTCTACCTTCGACATGGACGCACCGTCTATCGTAACACAGAAGTCACCGGAACAACTGAGACAAGAGGAAGTCAGCAAACTCTCCTCGTCAACATCACCCGTCATCGGCAATCTATAACTTTTATCATACTAACTACCCCATCATCCCCTATTATGAAACCAACAATCAAAAACAATCTCACAAACCTGTTCATCAAAGTCTATGAACCTGTCATCATCCGAGTAGAAAAATTCCGCGCAACACAGGCATGGAGACGCGGCGTCAAAGAGTGCGAGCGACGTGCCAAAGAAATCAACGGACCACGTTTCTATATGTGGTACGACCGGCCCACACGCCAGTTCGTCCCGCTGGTGTACGACCGGCGACCCAAAGGAGACGCGACATCCATGCGCGGTCTGCAAATCATGGGGAAAATCAAAGCCAAACGCTCCATGAAGGTGGAGGACATGAAACGGGAATCTTTTTACTACACAGCTTCCAAACACGGGGCCCACGGTTGTGCCGGCAACAATCCGCTACGCACGCAAAAACTACAAGAATGGCTCGACTATTATCTGACATATATCTCCGAGCCAATCATTAAACTCCGACGATACAAAGCCCAAAAGACTGAACAAGAATAACACGAAGGTGGCCGAACATCCGACCACCTTCTATTGTCATACCGTTAAATACATTACCTACACCTGCGCCCCAACAACGCCTTTGGTGTCTCCGGGCGACATCGGCGTCACAACCGCTGGTTCACTCCCATTACCTCCGTTAGAACCGGGCGACGGCTGACTTCCGTTGGCGGCGTTCTGACCACTGGCTGCGACACCGGCCTGAGCCTCGGCCATGCGCTGCTGCAACTCCAAATAGGCTTTCTTCAGACGGGCGGTGTTCGTCCAAGCGCCACAGTCAAGCATCGTTATCAAATCGATTTTGTTCTGCAACATCAGCTGCCACAACATGTCGTTATTGGCTTCGCGCATGACGGCACTGTTGACATCCATTTCCAAGGACACCTCTACGCCGATATCTGACATCGTGTCACGATTGAAATAACGTCGCACATCTTCACCGGTCAACTGCACACTACGATGGCTGTCATAAAATTCCTGTATCAGCCACAGCTGCTTCATGGCTATCTGCTTACGGAAACTGTAGAACACACCGAAGTAGTCGGCCACCGTGGTACTGGCACTCTGCTTCTCTATCTGATATTGACGGCCGCTGGTACTGCGGTGGACGCCTTGCAACGCTCCCTGAACACCGCTCTGCGTGACGACAAGACCTTGATTCTGCTGTATCATCCACTCCAGACCGCTGGGCACTTGACCTGTTGCCAGGGGCTTCGGCGCATCGCCGCCTTTGCGGCTGTCGTAAATCACAACACCATTGGGCTTCGTGCTCTGATAGACCATCTCTTCTATCGTCTGATACTCGCTCAACGAAGCCGCATCATAAGCCATGCCTTTCAACGAGTGACCTAAGATGGAGTCTAACATCAACATGTAATGGTTGGTGGCGTTCTGCTTGTCCTCGGTGCGGTCAATGAAGCTCCGCGTTTCCTTGCCCGGGTAGGCTCGGAATACATACGGATGGATATAGAAACCGTAGCCGTTACGCATCACACGATAAGGCGATACGCCTTCTTTCAGAAGATAACCGTTGGGACTCAAAAAACGGTAATACCAGAACTGCTCGATACGTTCCTGGTAATCGATTAGCTGCACCTCCCCCGGAGCTATATAGTATTGCTGCTGACCGGCGGCATCAAGCACGGGCACACCGGCTTCGTCTTTGATAATGTTGTCGGCTAAACGGCGGGCGTTCTCGGCATCTATCAGAGGTTTGTCGCTCAACGGACGGAAACCGGGCTCACCCGTGGCACGGTCGTGGCACCACAGCGCACGGTTGCGTTCCAATTTCCATATCTCAATGACACGGTACTTGCCGACAACCGTACTGTGATAGAAGTCGTCACTGTCACGCGAGGCATCCATGCCAGTGTCGTGGTGAGACTGCTCGTGGTCGCTCTGGCGGGCGTAGATGTCTTTCAACGCTTCCTCGGCACGGCGGCTGGCGTTGCCGTCCTCGTCATAACAGAATGATTCCAACAGGTCGGGCCAACTCATATCATGCGCCTCGGCAATGAAACGGATATCGCTCAGGTTACTCTTCTCCCAGGCGGGAACGGCCAGCTTGTAGATGTCGGGCATGTCCACATACACATCCTCATGGCCGTCTCTATAGGTATAGCTGACCTTGGCACACAGAAACGCGTACTTACAGAAGTTCTCAAACAATTCGGCACTCTGCTCCGCCATGTCGTTCAACTGGTCGTTCTTGCGTAGAAACTCGCTGAACAGCGCAACATACATGTCCTCGTTGGCATCCGTGGCCTTGCACGTCGGAGCCATGTCTTCCTGACGCAAAAGACCTTTCAGCGTCATGACCTTGTCACTGATAATGTCGTTCTGGAACTCGGGCAGACCGCGCAACTTCAAAACATCGGCCACACGCATCTCACGACCCTGCCAAGTCACTTTGTCGTTCAGTTGACGACCCATGAAGAAGTCATTGGCACGCGTCCACTTCTTGCGAAGTGAAGACATCTGATCATAGTAATGTGCCGCTTCACGCAACAGCCGGCGATAGTAACCGTCATTGCTGAACACCACATGTTCCTGGTACTGCAAGGAGTCCATGCCCTCCTCATAAGCTCCGGCGACACTGTTCTCTAATCCGTTGTTCTCGTATATCATGTCTCAACTATGAATTATTCTCACCTTCCGCCAAAATTAAAACCTCTGTCTCACCTCTTTCGGATAAATTGTACAATCTATCACGCGCCACCGCGGCTGCTTCAATTACCTTTGCACCGTAATTTTTTCATAGTTATAAAAATTTTCTTGATTGTTAAAGCGGAGCTGTCGTGATGACAACTCCGCTTCTCTTTTGTGTATTACTCAACCACAGCAACGCACATTACTGCCCAGTCAGCCCAATCTCCAACGAATCTATCCGTGCCATCGTCTCCTGACGCATCTTCCGAATCTGCGCCATCGTCTCAGCGTCGTCATTACCGATTGTACCAAGTTTCTTCTTTAACGCTTTTATCCCGACAACACCATACTCTTTACTACCATTGTTCATTCGGTTAATGAGTCCTCTCGCAACCAGCCAATCACGATTGGCTTCATTCCACGCCGCCTTTTCTTTACCGCTCAGCGTAGGGTCTGTAGCAACTTCTTCCTGCTTAACATAAACCTCTGTAGTTTTCTTATATAGTTTACTGATTCGATAATCATCACGCACGTCATCAAAGGTGCTGTACATAAGATAGCGCTCGTTGTCCTCCGCGGTCTGACGCACATCCTCGCCCTTGATGAAGGCCTCGGCTTGTTTGCGGGCTTCGGCCAGTGTAAACGCTTTATATTCACTTTCGGCAAGATATTTTATAATTTTGTTTTTAGCCGTAGCTTTATCTTTTGCCAACCGGGCATTGTCAAACGCCTCTTTAGCTGACGCCAAATCAACTACACCGTCAGAAAACGCTTCACGTTCTTTTTTGGTAAACGAACTTTTTACGCTCTTCAAAACATCTTCGGCGTCAATACCGTTCAGAACACAGGCTTTATAGGCTTTTTCTACCGCATCCATATCGCCTCTCTCAATAGCGGCGGTAAAGTCACGCTTGGCCTTCCAAATACTATATCCCTTGGAGCTTGGCATAGCCAAATCCAAGAAATGAAAATCTTGCTTCGCCTCTGTAGAGTTTGATATAAACAGACCTGACACGTCAACCGCAGAATAAGGCATGAAACGGTTGACGGTAAGATAAGCAAGAGCCATCCAAGCACCGTGACGTTTCTTTATCTCCTGCGCAGTGCGGTCGTTGCCGTTAAAACCTCTAACACCAAGAGAACCTAAAAAGTCAATACTAAAATTCGTACCTGCAGAACCTTTAGTTAAGGCACGGTTAAGCAGCGGACGTGGGAATCCCCAGCCTTCAGCATCCTCAAACAGTTCCGGAAACTCTCTGAACTGCTTACCCCAGCGCAGATAGCGCTCACGACCATCAGAATAGCGGCCAAGAAACAACAATGATTGTTTGCCAGGTGCATTACCTAACATGGTGTAGTCATACCATTTCATGCCGTTCGGATAGGCCAATTCATACGGCGACTTATAGTCGGGATTCGTTTTACGTTCTTCTTCGGCTTTCTTCTTTTCTTTATCTTCATCTATCATGCGCTCTATTATGTTAGCCGCGTTCATTGCCAATAGTATCATCAAAACGCCTATTGCATAACATTTAACCGCTGTCATGGAGCGCAAACGCTTAAACTCGTCGGTTTTGAAGAATCCCTCAGAGTATAATGTGCCTATACCAAAGTTGGCCAAGAAATGGCGCATTGTAGAGAAAGTCCAGTCTGGGCTCAATATGCCACGACGAAGCCACTTCAAGGTTTTAGGGCTGATGCCTAATAATTCCCAATACTGACCACCGAACGTGTCATTGACAAGCTGACCATACTCGTCCAACATACGGTCGCGCATCTGGTCTCTTGTTAAGCCGTTTACCGTGGCATTATCTGTCTTGTACAACTTGTCCAGACGTTTATCCGTTTGTTCGACAAAACGATTGAAAAGACTCAACTTCAAACCGTCATGCAACTGACGCCACAACAAATCATCCCATTCCTTACCGACAGCACCCAACATCTTTCGTAGGGCGTCAACGCTGGTTATAACCTTATTCGGATGTTTCTGCGAATAGACGTACAGAGCACGGCTTATTTTATTGCTAATGGCTGTAGTGTCGGCGGCAGCAAAGTCCGAAGTGGCACCTAACTGCACCAAATGTCTGGCGGCCAACTTGAAATCTTCGGGATGAGCAAATGCTGGAGATTCACCACGCAACAATGGGTCTACTACATATTTCATAAAGCCCTTGTTGGCAGAAGCCTTCACGCCAGCGCGGTAGGTATCAAAAAAGATATATTTGAACAAGGCCTTTGCAAGCCCAAATGGACCTCTCTGTGCCAACATGACTTCATTCAACGCCAAGTGATGAAATAATGAAACTGACAAATTCATTCGCTTGGCAAATCGGTTAATAATATCATATATACGGCCAATTTCATGAGCCACATCTCCCACATCACTGCGTAAAACGCCAAAGGCAGCCCGGAAATACGGCACCGCAGCCCGATGAACATAAACCGTACCAAGCCCAGGGATTCTATAGCCTGGGTTGTGATAATACTCTTCATCAATGGGGCGAACATGGGTTGTGATAATAGGTATACGAGCCACTACCTCACCAGAGCTGTTCTTCTCTACAACCGTAACGGACGACATATCTTCCAACATAGCCTTGTTAGCCAAGGCTTCGTTGTTTTGGCGGCTATAATGAGCCATAATATCAAGCAACGATTTATATTTTGGCACCAATCCGAGAGCCTCACCATTCAAATAAGTATCTACACTGCGGAGGTGCATATTAGGGCTTTGCGTGCGCTGCCGGTTCTCCGGTAAAGGACCTTTCAAATATGCAGACAGTTTCTTTGGTGTGGATAGTGCCTCCAGAACTTGTGGGTCACTCTTACCGGCATCCCACACATGATTGATGTACCCTTCGGCAATATAACCGGCATCACGGCGAAGGCCTGCAGCATCCAACATATGATACATGCGGTCGTACCATTCTTTGATGTCCGACAACAGCTGTTTCACCTCGGCACTGTCCATCAACGCACGCATCGCGGGAGACATATCGGGCAATGTCCGGGCGGTAATCAGGTCATAAACAGCCAATACGTCTCCGGACGTGATATACCCTCTGTCACTATTATTGCTATTGGCGCTATCGGTTCTATCCTCACCGTTCAAAACCTTGGCAACTTCCCTGGCGGCGTCAATCACCTCCGGCGTGGCGGCGGCCTCATCCGGATTGTAATTCAAGTCGCGCAACTTGGCAATGGCAGCCTCGGCACGCAATAGATCAGCCGGCGTGACTCGTAACCGATTTAGAGCAAAGGTAAGAGTAGCATTTAACTGTCTGGCTATGATTTGGCGGGCACGCGGAGCCTCCATCATATAAGGCAAAGTCTCCAATACTTTCTTAACCGTTATGTTGGCACCTGCTTCTCGTGCAGATTTAACCAGTGCTTTTACACGGTTCTCTATACCGTGAATAAACAAAGTGTCTTCTGCATTAGAGCCTTCTAATTGTTTACGTCTGGCGATGACCGAGAACTTCATTTCAAGGTTAGCGCGGCTTTCTTCTATATCCAAACCGACATTTAGGCCGATTGCTTCGGCTTCCAAAATTTCGGCTTCGGCTTTCGTCATACCATCCATAGCGCCATTGACAGCAGCTTCTACATCATACTCATACAACTGCTGCCACGAGCGCCCGCGGTCGGCCTTATCTCGCTCTGTTCGCCACGCCCGATAGGCGTCACGCCAACGGGCTGTCAGTTCTTCATCAAAAGACTCTGGTTCTAAAGGACGGGGATGCTTATCCAAAAAGTCACGCATCTGGTTCCATCCACGCAAGCGCATGACATAAGCCATTTGCGATTCATTCTTCTTACGCTTTGGTTGGTGGCGCAGACTCGGTGCCTTTTCATAACGGATGCCATCCTCTCCGACAAAAGTACCTTCATTCGCTTCATTTTCGGAACTATTGGAACTATCAGTGCCATTGTCACTACTTCCACCTTCCCCTGCCAACTGATAACGGGGTACACCGTCAGAAGACGAGGTTAATCGATTATTACGTTGTCCTTGAAGTATTTTACCATCTTCTTGACTACCTCTGGACGTATCTTCTTCTGTTCTTCTTGCGCCTTCTCCTCTTGCGGCTGTTTCTTCTCCTCTGTCATAACCTAAACTATGTTCTATTGATTCAATTCTTGATTTATCACCACTGTCCTGAAGCAGGTTGGTTACCTCGTCAACAGAACCGTGAGCCATGGCGCGACCCAGCCACGTGACGAAAAACTCTTCTTTCCACTTCTCCGGCGTGTCGCGGTATTTCTTCTCAATATACGACTTGGAAACCTCACCGCCTTCGTCAGGAGCCAAATCCCAAAATGCTTCGGCAATACGCCGCGGAGCGGGACTTGCGCCGTACCAGCTGCGCAAGATAGCGTGAATATTCTCGTGGAAGAACGTTTCCTCTTCCCTGTCTGACGGGATGCGCTCTGCAAAGATAATGATTTTGTCACTCGGCGGGAAATAAAAGGCATAACTTTTCTCAGTAAATTGCTTTATTTCCTCAACAAAAGCAATCTTTTCTTCTTGGGTTGGCATGTCGCCTTCAAATATTTCTTCCGGAATGTCCAGCAAATCAAACACCTCTAACCCGTCCATTTTGTCGTTCAGGAAAACAAGCTGCTTGGAGTTGTATTTATCGGCCATGCGTCGTATGCGCTGCTCGGCCAATTCTCCCGTCCGCGGATAAAACCCGTGTACCAGGTCGGCCATCATCGCGTCGGCAAAGTCCTCGGCCTTCATCGTCTTCAGACGGGCGTTGTTCCCGGCGAAGAGGTCGCGGGCCATCGTCCAGAAGCGTTTCAAGGCACGGCGCAAGCGGTAGAACATCCGGGCCACACGGGCCTTGCCCATCAGGTCGGGCTCTTCGTTCATCATACGGCGGCGTTCCTCTTCCATGCGCTCCCGTCCACGGCGGCCGCTGAAATGCGTGAACACTTCTTCCCACAATTCGTCTCCTTCCAAGTCGGGATAACGCCCTTTCACGTAGTTCACCAGGTCGGCGTCCTGTTCCAGTTCGCCTTTCAGGTGTTCCCATGCTTCGGGATTGGCCTCGGCAAGGGCTTCCACCCACAGGTGACCGTACTCGTGTATCGGCGTCTCGGCCGTGGCAATGCGCGGGTCAAGGTAGATTTTGCCGTTAAGCGTAAAACCGTAAGCCTGTCCGTCCGGCGTGCGGAAGAACATCGGTTGCCCCTGCATGACGTCACGCTTCATCTCCGGAGTGACGTCAACGCTCCACATCTTTTGGGCGGCTTCTTCGAGTACCGGCAACGCCACTTCGCCCACTTTGGCACCCCATTTCTTGACGTACTTGTTCACGAAACTGGGCAGCATCCGGTCGTAAAAGCCCTTCATGCCTTCGCCACCGATGCGGAGATTGTCACCTTCCCAAGTTTTCATATTTTCCGTACCTTTGCCTTGTACAGACAGAGCACCTGCGGCTATTTCCTTGCCGACAATCTCACTGATATTCTTTACACCTGACAGGTATTGTTGACCTACACGGTTTGTCTCGGTAATATTACCTTCATCGTCAAAACCAATATCCATCGTTGGGCCGCCTTGCAGATGAATAAGCAAAGCGCGTTTCCCTTCCTGGTCTATTGCGGCATCAATACGCCTTACAGACTGGCCGATATTGTATCGCTCCGCCTGTTGCTCGCCCGGGGTCCATGCCACTTTGTCGTAACCGTTCTCGGCGGCATAACGCAACATACGCTTCATGGCCAGTTCGTGCCAGTTCTTCTCAAACGGGGCATCGGGAATATCTGAAATGCCGTGATTCTGGAAGCGCTCGCTGGCAGCGTACACTTCCTGTTCCAAACGGTCGGCTTCTGTGCGTTCGGCGTCTGTCATGTCGGCATAGATGTCTTCGTAAGCACCGTTATACTTCTCACCCATCCTGCGGGTGTAAGCATCGTAGGCTTCCTGGGCTTTATTTACGGCATCGCCCAATCTTTCTTCTTCGGCAACGGCTTCGGTTGTCCTATACCCCTTCTCCCGGCCTTCCTGATGACGTTTGCTCTGTATCTCGTCGATAACCAACACACGGACGTCTCTCTTGACCACGGTTTTTTCGCCTGTTATAGGATGGTTGATTTCTACGGGTTCTCTTCCCCATGAATCGCCAAACCTTATCCATGCCACGGCACGGCCGCCTCCGGCATCGCCGAAGTGGATGTCATCGTCATCGTTCCACGACTCAATGGTCGGCACGGTCAAAGCAATTTCGCGCTTATTCTCCAGCCCTTCGGTGGTGTAGGCGAGACGGGTGGTGTTTATCTTCTTGTTATCATCGCCAGCTATATTTGAGTTATAGGCGTCTTCATCTACATCCCACTCGCCAATAGCGTAACTGATGGTTCCGTCGGAGATAGAATAACCCACCTCAAAGTCGTCACCATAGCGGTCTTTCATCTGTTCGGTCAGCCACTCGTCACGCTCGGAAGCATCCATGCCGTCAAGTTCATCGCCTGCAAGTCTGATTTCCGTATCTATCTGCTCCTGCAATTCTTCGAGACTGTGACCGCGGGCAATGTTTTCTTGAATCTCTCTCTCCGTTGCAGAGAGTATATCTACATTCTCGCTATAGTTCACCTCCTCAATCTGAATCTGGTTTTGGTCGATGAAGTCGAGCACTTCCTGCTTGGTGAGGCTCTTTTTGTCCTGACCCTTCAGCCAGTCGGACAGACCGAGCCACTTGTCCTCACCGGCCTTCAGGCCGCCCTGCTTCTGCAACATGGCCAGCCATTGTTCCGGCGTGGCTTTCTCCTGTCTGATACCCTCCACGGCACGGCGGGCATTGCTCACAAAGACGGCCTGAGATACGTTGGCTTTCTGATATTTCGCATTTTTTTCGTCGTTTTCTATCGCTATCTCGGCATCTCTTCGTATCTTTGCAGCGTCGAAGGACGAGATAACGGTTACTGCATTTGCTCTTGCGGCTTCTGTTCCGTTCGTAACATTTGCAGGTTTAGACGTGGTATGCAGGGGGCGTTCATTAGAACGAGCATCTGCACCTCGTGAAGACAAAGTAGCCCACATGGTTATGGTATCCATATCATCAGGGCTATTTTTTTGCTCTTTTTCAACGACAAGAACAACACCATTTTGAAGGCGTTTTTCAAAACGTATAGATTCCCTGCCATCGCTACTTGCACTACCTGGAATCACATTATCCGGAGCGGTCATAATATACGGGGCGAGTTTGAAATCTTCATCACGAAGAGGGATGCTGTTCTGGTCAATTTTCATGCCGCCGACACCATGGTTGTTCTTACTGTGTATTATACCGTTGGCATAGATGTTATGGGTGTCAAAATCTCTACCCATTGCACGGCGCACCTTTCTTTGTGTTGACAGAGGCAATTCTATCTCCACGCGTTGGTCATTGTGCTTACCAGAGAGACTCTCTTCAATAAATCGCTCTGCCTCTTGCAGGGCGTTCAGTCGCTTTTGCAGGCGCACACCTTCTCCATTCGCCATGTCCAGCACGCGCTGGCCTTCCTCCCAGTCGGTGGAGGTGGGAATACCGATGGCATTGAAGTGGTCGGCCATATACGCCGTCTCCTCACGCTCTTCCTGAGTGGCAGGACGGACGTCTTCGGAACTGGTGAGTTGGTACTGGGGTTCATTCACCGCATTATAGTCCACCTCCGGCTCACCAAGCAAACCGCTCTCGGAGGCGCTGTGACCGATGTGCATCACTTCCAGGAACGGAGCTTGCAGCTGTTTCATACGCAGTGACAACCGCGACAAGCGCTTGTCATCCTCCTTCGTGTAGTCATAGTTCCCGTATAAGATGCCGCGTACGCCACCGCACTGGTGCACGTAACCGGCCAACAATTCGCCGGCCTCCGCGTACGATTTTATCTCGCTGAGTTTCGTCCACGGCAGGAAGACGTTGGCCACCACGCGCATGTCCTGCGTAACGACCAACAGACTCATCTTCTTGTGCTCACCCAAGCGGTGACTGCTGACAAACTGCGCCACTTTCAGGCTGCTGTCGACCTTGAACGCCTCGGCGGGGTTCCAGTCGGGAGCGAACACCTGCTTGCTGAACTGATATACCTTGATGGGTATTTCGTTACCGGTTGCTTGCGGCATCTCTTCTTCGACACTATAGGTCTCATACGACGTTTCTATACTCTCAAACTCGCCGTAGTTGCCACTGGTGGTGTCGATGATGATTCCCTGTTGCACGACATCCTCGCCGAAGGCTCGCTTGATATGGTTGAGCACTTCCTGGTCTTGGCGGGACGCTTTTAAGTTACCGCTCGGATGGTTGTGTACGAAATAGACGGTATCGGGTTTTAGCGCCTGATAGGCCACAAACGCGGTCTCGAAGGGTGCCGCCGTCTTATTGTAACTGCCCATGCCCAGATGCACTATCGTGGGACGGCCGTCCTTCAACAACACGAGGAAGGCGTTTTCTACCGAGGCGGTCTCCAGTTGCTTGAAGATAAAGGCCACGTCTTCGGCACTTTCTATCTTCTCCTTGCCGGTGAAGTTAAACTGCCCGGTCTCTTCATAGACGCGCTCCACACGGCACGTCTCACCGGGCTCCAGCTTGCGCAGGCGCAGCGTGGTCGGGTCGAAAGCCTCCACGGCGTTCTTCTGCTCTTCGTACTGCTGCTTGGCAGCTTCACGCTCGGCTTCACGCTGGGCTTCCATCTCCTCGTCGTAACGCTCGGTTTCCAAGAAGTCGATGTACGGCGTCAGGGCATCCATCTGCGCCCGCAGGGCGGTGCGCTCGTCCGTGGCATAGCCGCCGTTCAACCAGCGGCGCGACACATCGCCATACATACCGTAGGCATCGTCCAGACTGGTATTGCTCTGCTCCAACTGCTGGGCATAGGCCAACTGGGCATCGTCGTATTCCTGCTCGTGACGGCGGTCATATTCGTCGGCGTAGAAGTCGCGGTCATTGGCACCGCTCTCACCGATACGGTCTAACAACTGCGCGTCGCTCATCCCGCCGATTTCATCCGCCAACGCCTGCCCGCTGGCACGGTTGGCACTGTTGTTGCCGTTGCCTCTCTCACTCTCGAACAAACTCTGATAAACGACTTGTTGCCCGTCCAGCGTATTGTATATTGTCTGCGGTTCTTGCAGCATGACATTGCCTTCCGGCTTGATGCCCTCCTCAAAGTAGCGGTCAATGTCGGCCAATACTCTTTGCGGACGGACACCTTCATATTCCACATAGTGGTCGCTGTCCCAACCGTCACCGAAGTCCACGGACACATCGCCGTCGTTTCTCTGAATGAGGCGGCGCAAAACCTCGCGCTGTTCCGGGGTCGGCTTGACGGCAAGGTTGATGGTGCCGGCATTGTCGTCTATACGTATGCCTCCACGCTTTATAAAGTCGGGCATGTCTGTTTCTATGCCTGTTTCTATTTCATTGCCGTCATTATCGTATTTATAGGCTATTGTGCTTATCACGCGGTGGTCGGTAGCCCTGCTACCTCGGATAGCGGAGTCATCAGCGCCAAATAATTCATGCCTGCCGCTAAAGTCCAGCATCGTGCCGTCGGGTAATACATAGCCGGCTTCCCGGATATCGTATGTGCGACCGAACTTCTCCTTGGCGGCGTTGAATATTTCTTCGCTCTCTGCATTAAAGGCTATTTCCGGCTCGCCCGAGAATAAATTTCGCTCCGGAAGTTTGGGGTTTTCAAAACTTTCTATTACCTTTGCAGCAGATTGAAGCTCTTGGTTAGATTGAGCCCCTGCAATTGGAGCAGGAACGCTGATGTAATCAAGGGCTTTTTCTTTGTTTGCATAAAGTAATTTTTGGCTGTTTATCCAACGGACTACGTTATTGTTGTCCTTCCCGTAAACCGATGTGATGATATTAAAATCAACATCATGTCCGCCCTTGCCGACGGTTAAAGTGGCAAGTACGTTGTTTCCGTTTATCTGAAGTTCCGTGAGGATGGCGAAGCTGCCTTTTTGCGAGCCTTCAAAAACGGCTATGGGGTTACTGATGGCCTGCGGAAGATTCTTTATGTCGTGATAATCGTAGCCATGTTTTTTTGCTTTCGATATTAACTTGGCACCGTAGAGGCGGATAGGCTTGTTCTCTATGCCACACGACAAAAGAATATCATTCGGTCTGCCGCAGTCCAACTGAACTTCCCGCGCGTTTTCCTCTGTCAGACTTTCCAATTCCTCATTAAACCGTTCATTGGCTGTGTTTTTATTATAAGCCATATCCGGTTCTCCAACCATGTCCGAGCCGGACATGTCGTAATAATAAGAGGTGGCTTCGTCGGGTATGCGGTTCATGGGCATAACCAGGGCGGTGCCGTTGGCGTTGGCGGAGACGACGGCACGGTCGTTGCCTTTATACTGGAACTCCGTCGTGCCAAGATAAGTGCCGGCGGCGGCCATGCGCTCCAGACGGCTCAGGTCAAACAGCGCTATCTCGCCGTTCGGCAGGCGTACCTGTACGGTGGCATTCGCCGTGTACGCACGGAAGGAGGTTTTGTCCAAGTCGCCGCGCTCACGCAGTTCGTCATATTCCACCTTCATCTTGGCACGCACGCCGGCGATGAAGCCGAGCAGGTCGTTCCAATCTACTGAGACACGCTGGCCGCCCGTGGGAATGACGGCTTTCCAGTTGGGGTACGGCACGTTTATCTCCATACCCTTGCCGGCCACCGTGGGGATATTGCGTTCGGCGATGACCTTACCTTCTTTCGTAGGATCGTAACGCTGCTTGTCGGCTATCAATACAAAACCGTCCGTGGTGACGGCATAACCGTCGGGGTCGTAATAAGTACCGCCAAGTGCGGCGTGCGTGCTGTCTTTCGAGGCGAAATCGCTGGCCTTGAACTTGGCCACGGCCTTGCCATGGGGGATGCTGCCTTGCGCCTCCAAACCTTCGGCGAAGCGGTCGGCTTCGGTCTTGGCAACTTTACGGCGGCGTTCCTCGTCCTCGACGAAGATAGGGAGTTCTACCAACTGATGCTCTTCACCGTAAGCGGAAATCGCATTGAGCTCTTCCTGTGACAACGACGACAACAAGGGTATTATTCGGCGGCGCAGCTCGGACATTTGCTCGTCCAATGCACGCAACCGCTGCCGGTTCTCGCTGTCGTCAATTTCGTTGGATAACCACGCCTGATGAAGAGCATCCCGCTCGTCGGACTGCCGCTCCAGGTCGGCCACCAAGGGCGCCACAGAGGCAGGCAGGTTGCCGGATTGGGCACGGCCTACTTCTCGCCCTTCACCTGTTCCCGTGCCCAGAGACCCATCACTATCGATGCGATTTCCACGTTCCGCGTTGTGTGGTGACGGGCCATCTGCTGTTGTATCACGCTCTCCGGCGGGAGATTCCTGTTCGCCTTGCACCACTGCAGGGCCTTCGCCAGTTCTTCCCGGTACTGCTCCTTCGTCAGACTGCGCTGCCACGCGATGGCTTTCTGTAATTCTTCTCTCATTGTCTTCTTGTTCGTATTGTTCTGCAAATATACTAATAACTTCGTCATAATACCGGCTGTCTTCCTCGGCTTTTTGATAGCAATAATCGCTATAGTCCTGCCATTCGTCGATATCCTCGAAACCCTGACCTATTGCCCAGTTGTTGGCCTGGTCGCGTTCAGCCTCGTCATATTGGCGCTGCATGTCGCTGTGACGCTCTTCGGCTTCGCGCATCATACTCTCCTTACGGTTGTGCGAACGCAACACGTCCAACACCACGCCAAAGGCGTCGGAAGCCTGCTCGCTGCCGATGTCGTCAATGGGCAGGCCGTTGTCGTTACGCTCCTCACGGTAGCCCTGCCACAGTTCCTCGGCCAGCTGCTCGGGATAGAACGCGCCGTTCTTCTTCGTACCTAACAGCCAGATATACTGACGACGCTCCGACTCGCTCTGACCGGTCAGGTGAGCACCGAGACCACGGGTACCGGTAACGGGGTCGTCGCCCCATATCACCTTCAAACCCCTGCCGGAGGCGGCAAGCGTGCGCTCCACGTAATCGTAGAAGTCCAGGTAATCACCCAGCGCACGCTCACGCTGCTGCATCGGTGTCAGCGACGCCTTGCGCCGGTTGGACCGCGGGCGACCGTCAATTACCGTACCGCTATTGCCATTACCTCCCTCATTTTCTTGCCCGTTTATTTGGCCGGTATCGGGAGTATTTGTAATTTTGCTTTCAGAAGAGATGCTTTGAGGAGTTATTCCCGAGCCCTCTGTCGCAGTCTCGGCTTTTAATGGCTGCACATAGTCCAAACCTTGCCCCTCAGCCGAAGAGGTAGTCGCATCTTTCGGAGTGCGCCAAATGACATCTCCTTCAGTTAAAAGCCGCAGCAGTTTGTTGCGGTTTTTTTCTTGATTAGACACAACAACTTCACGGCCGTCCTTACTTACTGTTACCGATGTGAAATAGTAATAACGGGAGCCGTCGGCTTTGGTAAACGCTTTTACAAAAATGTATGAAGAATTACGCTCTGTAATCTGCCCCTCGTTGGCTTCACTCGGCGTTTCTATAACCACATCAGGATTTTCAAGTGTAGGCTTAATCATCCCAAGTTTGCCTTCGCGGCCCTTACGCATAAGTTTGGTGAACTGGTTTTCACCCATCTTCACTTCACCTATAGGTGTATTCACGATACCGTCTTCTCCGAACAAAGCATCCCAATTCTCTATAGTTAATTCTACTTCGGGCGCTTCCGCTGCACGATTTTCCATTTCAGAGACAAAAGAAATAGCATCGTTTGGACTTAATTTTTCTTGCCGCTGCTCTGGCTCTTCGTTGGGATTAGCCCCATTAACCCCAGTTTGCCCATCCGAGGAAACAAGCGGTTGCCCGCCCTCGCCATTGGCACTATCGGCACTATTGATACTATTGATACTATCCTCTACCGCCTTTGTCTCTTCTTCGCGGAGGTAACCTCTCACTTCATCAGCTGACAAACTGAAGGTTTCTTCGGGATTGTCGGCGGAGCGCACAATGACATCATTTCCTTCCACACGGTCAATCACGGCTCGCGCTTCCTCGCCGGCGGCGGAAATTGTAAATTCACGCCCAGGCGTAAGCGCCGTGTTATCTATCCAGTCATTGACACGCTGGGAATATTCATCCACGGCCTGATTAAAGGCGGCGGCCAACAGGTCATCCACTGGTTGCACCTCTCCGATGGTCTTGATGTCACGCGTCGATACTTGACGGTTCTGACCGGCGGCGTCGGTCACCATTACTGTACCGTATTCATTCTCGGGGTCTCCACTGCGCAGATAGACACGCGAACCGTCAGCCAGTTCCATTTCCACAACGGTATTCTCCTCCGTGGCACGGCTCGCTATCTCGGCCCTTATCTGGTCTCGCTGTGGTCCCATCTCCGTCACGGCCGACTCGATGCCCCGCATACGCTCGTTGGCAGCAGACAAGGCTTCCACGGCCGAACGCTGCTCGGCAGTCAGCTCATTCTCGTGCGAAGCAATAAAGGCGTCCAAGTCAGCGTCACTATTGACGGCCGCCGTCAACTCATCCGCCAAAACACTGTCACCGAAGGCACGCGCCACACGGGCCTCGGCAATACGGCTCTCACGACCGGCAAGAGCCACGGCCTGCCCATCATCGTTAGCCAAGGCATCACGCATCAACGCAACACCTTCTCCACGATAGTCTGGCCGCTCTGGGGCTTCACTCGGCACTTCAGGGGCACCGCCATCAATAATCCTATTATTACCTTCCAATCCCGTTTCTTCCTGAGATGGACCTTCAATCTGTTTGCGGGTGAACTGCTCCGGACGGACGCGTTCGCGACCGAGGATGTTGTCTTGGAGGGTGGCTACATAATCTTCTACCAACGCTTGCTCGTCGGTGCTGCGCTCACGTTTTTCAAGAATGGTTTTTAATTTACCATGCTCCAACCCGTGACGGCTTTCAAAATCCATGACGATATCTTGCAGCGCACCGCTCTCGCCCGCCATTTTACCAAGCAGTTTCATGGTAGCATCTACAGATTGCTGCTCGTCTTTAGACAACGATTCGCCACGAGACATTTTCTCGAGGCCGGAACGGAAGGATTCATTGTTTTTGAGTACCCACTGCTCTTCCTCTGTCAACGCTTCGCCTCGGCTTTCTTTGTCCCTTAGCGCACTGATATATTCTTCTGACATGCCGGCTGCCCAACCGTCCTTTAACGCGGCAGCATCCCAACGGTTGGTGATATCGTCGGCAACCACTCGTTTCTCCAAGGCATCTATTTGGTTTAGCTGAACCTGCCACGTTTCACGTTGAACGGTGGCGGAGGCATCTTCTGAAGATTTGGCAGCTTGACGGTCTATTACACGGCCATCTCTGTCTAACCATTCTACATAATGTTTCCCGTCGGTTTCAACGGCGCGGACAGCGGTCGCAGTGTTCAATCCGCGGCGGTAGTCACCGGTCAACAGGGCATACCACTTGCGAGCCTCCTTTTCAGTGATAGCACCCTCATCATAAAGTAGGTCTAACTGATGCAGACCGTTGGTGACATCCCTGTCTTCTGGCTTCAAGGCATTCACATCCGTAACATCAGAGCGTGACGGACGGCCGGCAAGTTCTTGGCTTGGGTCGGCTAACTTCACGGCAATATCGGTCAAGCGATCACCAAAACCTAAATCACGCATCTTTGCTACATCACTTGGCGTGATTTCATAATTTTCCCGGAAATATTGGTTTTTCTTGGCGGCATTACGACTGGCGATAAAACCTGGTACGTCTAAGGTGGCAAACATGGCCACATTCTTCAGGTAGTTTTGCCCTAACTCGGACCACGACATCGGTTTGCCGTTCTCATCGTAGTATTCCAGAGCGCCGACTCCCGTCATACCGGCAGCATTGGTGGCGATGCTTGCTCCTTTACCGGCTAAAGAGGATGCAAGACCATGACCGAACCTGTTCGTGATATAATGCTCGGGGATGGCTCCGGCGCCAAACAGCGCACCGCCTGCAGCTCCCCAACCCATGTCCGTAAACATACGGCCAATAATATCTGTGGGACCAACCGTCGGTTCTTGGTGCTCTGTTCCGCTCATGGCATCCAAGGAGCGGGTACTCTCGGCACCAGTTGGCTGTGTTAATGTGTTGACGGGTGATGTGGCAAAACCGTGCAGGCCAAAGGTTGTCGCACCGCTGATGGCGTGACTGCCTACTTTAGTCTTTAATGACTGACTGGCTATCTGCTCGGCAATACGACCGGCCTGGCGTTTGCCAAGACCGCGGGCGACCAAGTCTTTACTTATCTTATTCACGGCACTTTTGACAGCCCCTCTGGCAGCAAGACCGCCTACAGCCTGAGGACCGAGGAACGTCCAGAAATCAAAGAGGAAGGAACCGACTTCGCTGGCTACCTCGGTCATAAAACTGGGGTCATAGGCTTTCGCGGCCAACTGGTCAAGGTAGTTCTCGTAATCTGTTTGAACGGCACCAACGGTCATCTTACCGGTGACGCTGTTCAAAAAGGCGCTCTTGAATATCTGTTCTATGGTGCTGTTCGCTTTCCTCTCGTTAACCAACCGGCCCTGGAGCTGTTGGTACATCTGTGCTCCGAATAAGGCTCGTTGTTCTTCCGACATTCCTTTGGTAAGTTCGTCTAACCGACCGATGGCGGCGTTAATGGCGTTCTCTGGAGCAGAAAGCTGATTGGCTTCGCGCATCTTTCCGAAGTTGACAACGGTACCCTGAGCTCCCTGGCCACCGTAGTCTGTTACCATAATGTCCTTGGCCTTGGATTGTGCGGCTTCCTTTCCAACAGCCAACTGTTCTTCAAAGGTCTTCATGACATCGGCCTCTATAGCCTCGCGCTGCTTCTTCCGCTCTATGCGCTGAATAGCCATAGGGTTGACACGACCCGTGGGCATCGGACGGCCATATTCATCTATATAGGGATTGTAAGCGTCGCGTTCGGCTTGTAATTGCTCGGCAACGCCCATAGGATTCCATGGCGCATTCATCCCGATAGCATCGCGCAGGTTGGGAAGTATGAATTGATTCCAATACTCTTCCGGAGTTACACCCAGCCACGAGGCTTCTTGTTGTAATCTGGCGGCATCTTTAGATTTTTTCCCCATTACCGCGCGGGTGACAATATTCAGGGCGTTTTCACGCTGTTTGACGGTGGCTTCTTCAGGCATGAGGGCCAACGCTTCCTTTGAGAGGCTGTTGACGTAGTCTCGCATATTTTCAGTGGCCACAGACGTATGGTAACGCTGCATCTCTTCGGCATCACTGCCTTCAGGGATATCGTGGGCGCGGTTATAACGCTTCACTTCTTCCAGCGGCGTCACCAGCTCGTTATTAACGACAATGCCTTCCTGATAGAATTGAGGCACATTCTGCCCATCTGTTTGTGCGGTCTCATTGGATGCCGAGACTTCTTCACTGCCGGACGTAACTCCCAATTTATGCCAAGGACCTACAAGATAGTCGCCTTGCAGTTCACCCGCACCCGCAATCTCTTTCTTTTCCTCGGGCACGGCGGCTTCCTGCGCCTGGCTACTATTGGAACTATTGTTGCCGCTCTCCTCTTCGCGCTTCGCCTGAAGCACCTCGGCCAAAGTGCCGCCCAACTGACCGCCGGCGGACACACTGCGAGAAACGGCTTCGTCCACGACTACATTGTTCTCGCTGGCACCGGTCGGCACTGCCGGCTGCTGTGCGGGAACATTCTCTTCTGGTACACGACCACGGCTATCATCAACCGCCGGTTGCGTCACACCGCCAGCTTCTGGCACGGCGGCTTGCTGGTCCTGACCACTATTGTAACTATCGGCACTATTACTACTATTGACACCTATCCAACTCAAAAATTCATCTTCCGAACCCACATCGTCATAACCGTCGTTAAGCAATAATTGATGAACTTTTTTGGCGTTACTCTTCTCCGAGACAAACGCGCGGAACTCGTCTTCCGTACCCACATCGTCATAACCGTCGTTAAGCAATAATTGATGAACTTTTGTGATATTATCTTGTGCCATTTTTGCTTTGTTTTTTATTAGTGTTATTTTGAAGGACCTATATTAAGTCCAGATGACCTTCTATTTTTTCCGCTGCCAACGCCCAAGCCAGACGACCTTCCCCCGCTGTTTGGCTTCGTCACCACTGTAGTCTTGGTCTCTTGCCCGGTCAACGGGTCAACCTTCGTCGTGGTTTTCGTCGTGCCCAGCGCCTTCAGTTCGTTCAAGGCGTCCTGAGCTTCGTAATGACTGATCTGACCTTTCGCCACCATATCGCGGATGCGGTTCTGCTCCCTGGCAATGTCTAAGCGACCTTCATCATATTGCTTCTTCCAGTCCAACTTGGCACTGTCCAACGCTTGTTTGCCGGCCAACCTCTCTTCTTGCTGCTTGCGCCACTGCCACAACTGCTGACGGTCTTGCTCGCGGGCTTTGGCAATATCGGCGGCACGCTGCTCCTGAGCGCGGCGGGCATACGCCTGGAGATATTGGTTCGACAACTGCTGGCGGAACTGACGGGTGACATCGCGCAGACGTTGCTGACGCTGTGACAACGCTGGGCCACTCTCCAACGGGGCGGAAGGCGCACCTTGCGTCGTGCCATAGAAGTTACCCAAGTGGCTCAACAGGTTCGTCAACTGCTCCCAACGCTCACGACGGCGCTGACGCTTCTCTTCTTTCTGCTGCTCCGTTGACGACAAGCGCGGGTCGCCGGCCTGCAACACCTGCATCATCGACACATAGTCTGGCGTTCTTCCCTGCGACTGCTCATAATTGGCATAGTCCGACAACAACTGGTGCACGGGCACATCCGCACGGCGCATACTCTCGTCCATCGCGCCGTCTTCACCACGTCGTCCGTAAACGACATCGCCCAAGGAATAATGGCCCCAGTCGGCCAAGTACGGATTCGGCGTGTCACCGCTGGTCCCGGGAGCCTGCTCCCACGTCATACCGGCACGCTTCGCCTCGGCACGCGCCATGTCGCTCGGCCAAGATACTGCAGGGCCAACCGGAGCAACAGCCTCATTAGGCTCAACCGCTACGTTTGCCTCAGGCTGCACGGCCGACGGGGCAGGCGAAAGCATGTCTGCACCATTGGCTCCGCCTTCACTATAGTTACTGTTGTCCCCAAGCCCTCGCACCGCGTTCAAGGCGGCTTCAACGGCGGACCGCGGATTATATCTGTTCTGAAATGTTCCCATGGCTACCAATCAACTTCAAAACCTTTCTTTCCTATCTTCGTCGTACCGAAGTGCATCCCGCCGGCGGCACCGGCAACTCCGGCTGCCGCCTGCTGGATAGCCTGAGCTTGGCTCAAACCTTTTTGCAGTTTCGTCGAAGCGATGTAATTGTTCATCGCGTCCAGCTGATTGTCGGCCCGGTTCCATATCTGCTCGCGACGGCCGGCCCCCTGAACCGCCTGCTGCTGCATCATCTCACCGACAGCCTCCGAAGCGGCCTGTTTCTGCATCGCAAGACTCGCATCGGTACCTCCCGTCACCACATTCGAGGCCGCCTCACGCTTCGACTGTTCGTCCAATACCTTCTGCGCCTGCGTCACCGCGGCTTGACTCTCCGCACTCTGCGTCGGGTCTTGATAATACAGCGCATCACGGTGCGCACGCACATCGGCCATGCGGTCTTCCATGGCCGAAATGGCATCATTATAACCTCTGTTCGCTTTCTTCGCAGCCAAGGCACCGCCCAGAAGGGAGGCACCGGCACCAACAAGACCACCTATAAGTCCCATAATAGATAAGTTTAATGTTTATAAACACTACAAAAATACGAGACCGCTGCCACCGCAATCGGATAAATTGTACAATCTATCACGCGCCACCGCGTCAGCATCAATTACCTTTGCCAAAAAATTATTCCCATGGCAAAAAAAATCAAAACGGAAAGCAACAAAGGACAGTTCCAAGACGGACACAAAAAAAAGGGAGGGCGCACCAAAGGTACACCCAACAAAACCACACGCAACCTCCGACGCGTCCTCGAAGAACAACTCTCTCCCCACCTCGAAGAAATAGGTACTACCATCGAACGTATCAAAGACCCCGCACAGAAGTCCGCCGCTCTCGCCCAGTGGACCAGCTACCTGCTGCCAAAATATTCCAATACAACCATCACCAACGACACCGCACGCGACATCGCCACAGAAGAATATATCAGCCAACTCAACCAACAATACTCCGCACAGGACATACATATCGACATCAACACCCTGCGCATCGTCGATAACGAATAACAAACCCCATCAAACCCATCAAACCCATGTCCTACATCGACCAAAAACGCCAATGGCTCAAAGACCATCCCAACGCCACGGCCGACGAAGCCTACTCCGCCGGCTACTGGCAATCATGTGACAACTGGTGCAAGAAGACAAAATAACCGTCTCCGAACTGGTGACAAAAAGACACCAGTTCACCACTATTTTTCCACTACTTTAGTGGCTATTCCCACTAAAACCACTATCTTTGTACCAACAAAAGGAAGCGCGACCCACATTCCAATACAATTTGGCATAAATTTGGTACAAACCAATTAAAATAGCAACTAAAAATTTGATTGTCAACCTCTCTCAAAACCCCTGAGGGCGTACAGAGAGAGCGAGACATTCGCTCTCTTTCTTTTTATATGTCAGAACCTGTATTTTGACAAAAAAGCACTATCTTTACACACGTTTTACTGCACTTCACGATGAAAAAAATTCTACTCGCCCTATTGGCTGCCGCAGCGCTTCCGGGATGCACAGAGAGCGCCCCGGAAGGCACAGACACGCCCGAAGCATGTGCCACCGGCTTTGTCACGGCGTTTTACAACTTTGATTTCAAGCGCTCTCTGGCCCTGTGCGCCGACAGCAGCGACCAATGGCTGCGCCTGTTTGCGGCCAATCTGAGCGAAGACGACGTGGAAGACATCAGAGCCCTCACGTCGGTTCCCGCGATTGACCGTTGCAAGGTGACAAGGCAGGCCGGCGACTCGGCCACCGTGGTGTGTGAACTGAGCCATGTCTTCCTGCTCGACACCATCGGCAGCCGGGGCCACATGGCCGACGAAGCCACGGTGACCCTGCATCTGGTCAAGTCCGAAGGGCTCTGGAAGGTCAGAATGGCAGACCTACCGCGAAGTGGAACGTAAGGTCGCGGCTCAAGCGCGGATGTAGCAAGGGGTAGTGTTCGCGTCCGCTGGAATAGGCGGGATCTACGGCGCGCATGCCGAAATCAAAGCGGAGAATGAAGTAATCAAGGTTCAGCCGCAGTCCCATACCGTAGGAAGCAGCTATCTGCTTGTAGAACGTATCGAAGCGGAACTGTCCGCCGGGTTGGGCCTCGTAGTCGCGAGTGTTCCACACGTTGCCGGCATCTATGAACAGGGCGCCGTGAAGTTTCCAGAAGAGGAAAGAGCGCCACTCCATGTTGACCAGCAGTTTGAGGTTACCCGTCTGATTGATGAAGTCCACCTTGCCGTCTTTACCGGTGTAGCGTCCGGGGCCGAGCTGTCGCACCGACCATCCGCGTATGCTGTTGGGACCTCCGGCAAAGTAGCGTTTTTCAAAGGGGATGATGGAGGCATTGCCGTAGGGGACGGCCAGTCCGAAGGCTGTGTGGAAAGCGAAAGAGTTCCTGTTGTCAACCAGGATGTTTCTGGAATAATCAAAGTCCAACTTGGCGTACTGCGCAAACGCCACGTTGAAGAAGTTGTAGGCTCCGTTGTCATCTTTCTTGGCGTTGGTGGCCTGCGCCAGGGCGTAGAGCAGGTTTCCGGCCGACTCGACGCTGAAGTGGAACTGATAGGCGTTCTTCTGATACATGCTGGCATTGGAGAGGTTGCCCGTCGAGTTGTACATGAAGGAGTATGCCGAGTTGACAATGAACAGGTTTTCGTAGCTGTAGCGTATGATGGCAGAGCGTCTGCTGTCGTCATCGAGATAGTCACGGCGGAAGGTGGACGAAATCCAAGGCATGAAGACGTAGTTCAGACTGACGGCGTCCACTTTCTGCTGTATGCGGTTGTGATTGTTATGCCAGCGGTAGCTCCAGGCACCTGTGAGCACGCGGCGGTGGAATTCGGGGCGGTCCTGCGAATTAAATTGCAGCGAGAGTTCAGACATGCCGTTAAGCCCCTGGCGTTTGCTCTCCGAGAGGAAAGGCAGAATGATGCGGGGGAAACTCAGATGTGTTTCAGCCGAAATTTCAAAATAGTTCTGGTCGTTATATCCCTCCAGACCCGTGATGGCCTCGAAAGCGCCTTTGAGTTTGGTGGTCCACACCTCCGAGCCGCGGAAGAGATTGCGGTTGGTAAAGGAAACCGAAGAGGCCACGCCCAGGTCGCCCGACGTGTTGGTGCCTTCCAGCTCGGCCGAAATGCTGTTCACCTTGTTCGTCTGCAGCGTCACGTGGCAGTCCAGCCGCCCGCTGTCGGCCTGCTCCATGCGTATGATGGCATAGCGCAGGGCCTGGAGGTTACTGAAATTGCGGTAGCTCGAACGCACGTTGTCCTCATTATAGCGGTCGCCGGGCAGGAGTTTCATTTGGGAATAGATGACGTTGGGACGCAGCTGTCGTGAGCCGTGGTAGCGCAGTTCCATTCCGCGGTAGCTCACGGTGTCGCAATGCTGCTGCGCCTCCTGTTCGAGATTGACGTCAACCACCACGTTGCGAATGGAATAACGCGTGTATATGCCCGTGGTGTCGGCAGCCACGGTTTTGCCCTCCACAAACATGGTCAGCGCGATGTCGTCGGGGCCGCGCAGGGTGTCCACCTCGAACGACACGAAGTTTTTCAGCACGCGGTAGTATCCCTCGCGGTGGAGCAACGACACCACGCGGTCGCGCTCCTTGTCGAGCAGACCGGCGTCGCAGGGCATATTTATTTTAAGGTAACTGTCGCTTTCGTAGTGGCGGAGCACCGAGTCAACCTCGCTGTCGTCCACCACGGTGCGGTAGGTTCGGATGTAGTAGCGCCGGCCGGGCTTCATGAGGTATTTCAGTTTGACCTTGTGCTCGTATTCTTCCATGAAACGCTCCGTTTCCGCCTGCAGGTAGCCCTTGTTGCGCATGGCCATCGTCAGATTGTCGCGCGAGAGCTCGGCAAGCGAGGGTTCGTAGATGACGGGTGCCTCGCCGATGCGGCGGAAAAACTTGTTGATGCCCTTGGTGCTGTCACGCCCCGACACACAGTAGAGCCCCAGCGGCACTTTCACGAGACTGAACCAGCGGGCGTTGGCTTCCTGACGCACATAGCCGCGGTAGGCCGACGCATCCACCTTGCGGTCGTTGCTCTTCAGCGTGACCGACGAGAGCACCTGCTGCCCCTCGGAGAGAAACTTGCCCGAAGAACAGCCCTGGAGCACCATGGCCAGAGCCAGAACCAATGCCGGAATTAAAAAATGACGCTTCAAACGCAGAATTTTGGCACAAAGGTAACACTTTATCAAAAATTCTTTCGTATTTTCGCCGCACAAAATCATCTGTCGCCCATGATTAGCAAAAACCGACTGAAACAGATCCAAAGCCTTGCCTACAAGAAATACCGCGACCGCGGAGGGCTCTTCCTGGCTGAAGGTCCCAAGGTGGTGGAAGAGCTGTTGGCCGCCTACCCTCCCGCCTACGTGGCCGCCACGGAGGAATGGCTTGACGCCCATCCCCTGCCCGGCGTTGAAACCGAAGTGGTCACGCCCGAAGAACTGCGGCGCGCCAGCCTGATGCAAACACCACAGCACGTGCTTGCCCTGCTGCGCAAGCCACAGGGCGACACCGACACACTGCCCTCAGGCAACGACGTGAGCAAAAACCTCGTGCTCGCCCTCGACAACATCCAAGACCCGGGCAACCTGGGCACCATCGTGCGCATATGCAACTGGTTTGGCATCGGCCACATCGTGTGCTCGCCCGACACCGCCGACGTCTATGCCCCAAAGGTCATCCAGGCCACCATGGGCGCCCTGGCCAAGGTCAAAGTCCACTACACCCCCCTCGCCGGCTACCTCCGCCAGCTGCCGGCCGACACACCCGTTTACGGCACCTTTCTCGAGGGGAGCAACATCTACACCGAAGCGCTCACACCCGGCGGCATCGTCGTCATGGGCAACGAAGGCAAGGGCGTATCGCCCGAAGTGGCCGCCTGCATCAACCGGCGGCTGTTCATCCCCCCCTTCCCCACCACGGCAAGCCACGTGGAGAGCCTCAATGTGGCCATCGCCACGGCCATTACCGTGTCGGAATTCCGTCACCGCCTTCACCTTTAGCCATATACGCGGCCCGGCGGGCGCCCTGCCCCGCAGACCACAACGGCAGCCCCATCCTTCAAGAAGAAAATTTCATCGAGTGGTCGGTCCGACCGACCAACCGCACTAAAGATGCAATATTAAGGAACACAGGCTGATTGCTGACAATTTCATCAAAATTGAAGCGGTCAGTCCCGACCACTTGCCACCCGACGGCTGCGGCCTGCCTGTCACGCCAGAAAATATCACGGCGCATAAACGTCACGTTGTGGCCGGTCCGACCGACCGACCAACTTGCCGATACGTTACAGATGACTACATCATCCATAAGCACACATGCGCAATCGATTGTGCATAGTAGTAAGGTGACAAGGAAACACCCATACTGCTCCAATACGCCGCCACACGTTTCCCCGTAACCAGGCAACGGGAACTGGGAGGCCACGGGGCGGCCACCGGCGGCATTATGTCTGATTAAGGAGAAAAAACAGGGTACATTGCCAAAACTTAAAAAGACAGCCGACCACCCCGACGGTTGCCACATAAAAGCAGAACCCGTTAACAGTAAGCCAACTACAACCGTCAAAGAGGTCAAAACGGGGGTGGTCGGTCGGTCGGACCGACCACACGATGTATTTTTTGTTCCGTAGGGGGAGCAGGTGGCGCGGTCAGTCCTCGCGGCGCAATACCATGGCTGTGCGGGCGGGCAAATAGAGCATCAGACGGCCGTCGGAGGCCGCGTGGTCCGCCCCGTCGCCGTCCAGAGGCACCGTGAAGTGGTCCACCGAGTCGTCTGCCCGTGAGAATCCCCCGTATTGGGCGGCGTCGCTGTCGAGTTGCACGGTGTATTTGCCAGCCGGCACCACGAGCCCATAGTCGGTGAAACTGCGTGTGGGACTGAAGTTGAACACAAAGAGCAGGTCGCCGCGCATGAAGGCCAGCACTTGGTCGCCATCGTGCTGGCAGACGCCTGCGACGGGAGTCTTGTCAATCTGACGGACAGAGGTGAGCTGCGACAACATGGCGCGGTCGAAGTCGGCAAGCCACTGGTAGCAGAGCGAAGGGTCGTCAGCCAAGTGCCATTGGCGGCGTGCGTAGTGGTAGCTCCATCCGTTGCCCTCGCGGGGGAAGTCTATCCACTCGGGATGTCCGAACTCGTTGCCCATGAAATTAAGGTATGCGCCGTTGAGCGTGGCGCAGGTGACCAGACGTATCATCTTGTGCAGGGCCAATCCGCGACGGACGGTATCGTTCTCGTCGCCGCGGCGCAGATGCCAGTACATGTCGGCATCCATCAGGCGGAAGGCAATGGTCTTGTCGCCCACGAGGGCCTGGTCGTGGCTCTCGCAGTAGGTCACGGTGTGCTCGTCGGAGCGCCGGTTGGTGAGTTCGTAGAGGATAGACGAAGGATGCCAGTCCTCATCACGCTGCTCCTTGATGAGTTTAATCCAGTAGTCGGGCACGTTCATGGCCATGCGGTAGTCGAAGCCGTAGCCGCCGTCCTTCAACGGCGAGGCCAGGCCGGGCATGCCCGACACCTCTTCGGCGATGGTGATGGCCTGGGGATTGACCTCGTGGACCAGGTCGTTGGCCAGCGCGAGATAGCAGAGGGCTTCGTCGTCCTGATGGCCGTTGAAATAGTCATCGTAGCTGGTGAAAGCCTCACCCAGCCCGTGGCTGTAGTATATCATCGAGGTGACACCGTCGAAGCGGAAGCCGTCGAACCGATATTCCTCCAGCCAATACTTGCAGTTGGAGAGCAGGAAGTGGATGACCTCGTCCTTACCGTAGTCGAAGCAGAGACTGTCCCACTGGTTGTGGAGACGGCGCGGCCCGGAGAGGAAGTATTGCGAAGGGTCGCCGGCCAGATTGCCCAGCCCCTCGTTCTCGTTTTTGACAGCGTGGCTGTGGACCAGGTCCATGATGACGGCAAGGCCCATGCGGTGGGCGTCGTCGATGAGATGCTTCAGCTCGTCGGGGGTGCCGAAACGGCTGGACGGGGCGAAGAAGTTGGACACGTGGTAGCCGAAACTGCCATAGTAGGGATGCTCCTGGATGGCCATGATCTGGATGGCATTGTATCCGGCCCGCACCACACGCGGCAGCACAGCGGTGCGGAATTCTTCGTACGTGCCCACGCGCTCTGCGTCCTGGGCCATGCCAATGTGGCATTCGTAGATGAGCAGCGGGTGACGCTTGGGGCGGAATGCGCCGGCGGTGAATCGGTAAGGCTCGTCGGGCTGCCACACTTGGGCGGAAAAGACGGCCGTCTGCTCGTCCTGCACGGCACGCCGGCACCACGCCGGCATACGCTCGCCGCAGCCGCCGTCCCAATAGACTTTCATCTTGTACAGATCGCCGTGCTTCATGCCCGAAAGGGGCAACTGCAGCTCCCACACGCCGTTTTCCAGGCGCTGCAGGCGGTATATGGCGAGTTCCTGCCAACCGTTGAAGTCGCCGACAAGATATATCTCCGTGGCATTGGGAGCCCACTCGCGGAATACCCATCCCGACGCCGTGCGGTGCAGACCAAAGTAGAGGTAACCGTCGGCAAACTGCGACAGCGAGCCGCCTGCCGACGCCGCAAGCGCCGCACGCCGGCCGACATAATGGGCATGACGCCCGACGATGGCAGCTTCGTAAGGTTTCAGCCAAGGGTCGCGGCGGACGATTCCAAGTGTCTTCTGTCGCATATCATTCCACTTGGGCCACGCCCTTCACATAGGTGCCGCGGCGTATGACCGTGCCGTTGCGGTCTTTCTCCACAAACGGGCCTTCACGCAGTCCGTCCATGTAAGTGCCCTCAAAGCGCACACCATTTTTGTCTTCTTCAATACACTTGCCGTGCTTGACTCCTCCCATGAACTGGCCTTTGAATTTTGTACCGTCGGCCATGCGGAGTATGCCTTCACCTTCCATCTTGTCTTTTGCCCATCCGCCTTCGTAAACGTCGCCATTGCGCCAGGTATATTTGCCATGGCCATGGCGCATGTCGTCTTTCCACTGGCCCTGATACTGCGGTCCGTTCTTCCATATCATGGTGCCTTCGCCACTTTTTTCGCCATTGAGGAAATTGCCCACATATTTGTCGCCGTTCTTGAAGGTAAAGACGCCGGCTCCGGTACGTTCGCCGTGGGCATACTGGCCTTCATAGACATTACCGTTTTTGAAGCGGTAGATGCCTTTGCCGTGCTGGTTGTCATCTTTCCACTCGCCGTCGTAAACATCGCCGTCGGCGTAGTGATAGGTGCCACGGCCGTTACGTAGATTGTTGGCCCACTCGCCGTCATAGGTAGAGCCGTCGGGCCATAGGAACTTGCCCTTGCCACTCTTCTTGTCGTCTTTCCACTCGCCGCTGTAGGAGGCGCCGTTGGCATACTGGTAGGTGCCTTTTCCCTGACGCTTGTCCTGAGACCAGTTGCCCTGGTAGACGTCGCCGTTGTAGTAGTACATCTTGCCCTCACCCTGCTGATAATCACGATACCAAAGGCCGTCGTAGCGGTTGTTGTTCATGAAGTAATAGACACCGCGGCCGTGCTGCTGGTCCTGCAGCCACTCGCCTTCGTACTTTTCGCCGTCGGTGAAGGTATAAGTGCCCTTGCCCTGGCGTTTGCCCTTGACATAGTGGCCTTCGTACACGTCACCGCTTTTGAACATCGTTTTACCTTCGCCATGGGGCCTGCCTGCCATCATTTCGCCGGTATATATGGCGCCGTCTTTGAATGTATAGGTGCCTATACGCAATTTTTGGGCCTGCGCCGGTGCTGCGGAGAGCACGAGTGAGCACAGCAACAGAAGGATTCCTTTACGTTTCATGATTTTTCGTCGTTACGAGTTAAATATGCCTCGGCGCGTGCCAAATCGGCGGGGGTGTCAATGCCTATGGTTTCGCGTCGGGTGATACCTACTTTTATATTATAGCCGTTTTCGAGCCACCGCAACTGTTCCAGCGACTCCGCCAGTTCAAGCGGCGAGGGCTTGAGCCGGGTTATCTCGGCCAGTGTGGCGGCGGTGTAGCCGTAGAGGCCGATGTGCTTGTAGAACACATGGTTTGCGAGCCACTCTTCCTTCGGGCAGTTGCGCAGATAGGGAATGACGGAACGGCTGAAGTAGAGGGCACGCATCGCGGGACTGACCACCACTTTGGGAGAGTTGGGGTTTTCGAGCCGTTCGAGGCCGTCGGCCGGCTCAAAGGGCTTCACCAGCGTGGCAATCTGGGTGTCGGGGGCGTCAAAGCAGCGTTTCAGCGCTTCCAGTTGTTCTCCATGGATGAAGGGTTCGTCACCCTGCACGTTGACCACGACATCGTAGCCGCCTCCCACCTTCGTCAGCGCCTCCATACAGCGGTCGGTGCCGCTGCGGTGGTGGGTGCCCGTCATCACGACGTTGCCGCCGAAGCCTGCCACGCATTCGCCGATGCGCTCGTCGTCGGTGGCCACGACCGTGTAGTCGAACGATGCCTTCACGCGCTCATAGACCCGCTGCACGATGGGTTTGCCGCCGAGCAAGGCCAGGGGCTTGCCGGGAAAACGCGTGGAAGCGTAGCGCGCAGGTATGATAGCTATATATCTATGTTTCATTTTCATTGGAATATCTCGTCTATACCGTTTTCTACAATCGTGTCGTTGGGCATGGTGGTGGCGCAGAACTCGAAGTCGGGCGGGATGTTGAACTTGTCGTTCTGAGAATAGCCCAGCGATTTGTCGGCATAGACTTTCGTCATAAACTTTGCCCAGATGGGAAGGGCCATTGAGGCGCCCTGGCCTTGGGCCATGTTGTCGAAATGTATGTCGCGGTTTTCTCCGCCTACCCAGCAGCCGGCCACCAGAGCGGGCACCATGCCGATGAACCAGCCGTCGGAGTTGTTGTTCGTCGTACCTGTCTTGCCGGCTATCTCGCCCGTGAAGTTGTATCTGCTGCGCAGGCGGCGTCCGGTGCCTTGGTCGATGACGGCTTTCAGCATATCGAGCATCTTGTAGGAGCTCTCGGCGCTGATGACCTCGTTGGTGCGGGCGTGGAAATTGGCCACGGTTTCACCGTTGTTGTCCTCAATCTTTGTCACGAACAGGGGAGCCACGCGTATGCCGCTGCCCACGAAGGCGGTGTAGGCACTCACCATTTCGCCCACCGAGATGTCGCAGGGACCGAGGCACAGGGACATGGACGGGTGGATGTCGAGACTGTTTATGCCGAAGTTACGCAGCAGTTCCAGCAGGGCATGGGGATTGAGTTTGCTCATCAGGTAGGCCGATATCCAGTTGTTCGACTGCGAGAGTCCCCACTTCAGCGTCACCTGTTGGCCATAGCGCGCCTTGTTGGCATTGCGAGGCGTCCAAGGTTTGCCGGCCACGATGTAAGTGCGCTGCACGTTGGGCGCCACGTCGCAGGGCGAGTAGCCATTCTCCATGGCCAGCGAATACAGGTATGGCTTAATGGTAGAGCCTATCTGACGTCGGCCCGACATGCACATGTCATATTGGAAACTGGCATAGTCTATGCCGCCCACATAGGCCTTCACGCCGCCCGTTTCAGGGTCTATGGCCATGAAACCGGTGCGCAAGAATGATTTGTAGTAGAGGATGGAGTCGAGCGGGCTCATCAGCGTGTCGATGTCACCGCGGTATGAGAACAGGCTCATGCGCACTTTTTGGCGGAACACTTTGTCTATCTCGCTTTCGCTCATACCGGCTTTCTTCAACAGGCGGTAACGGTCGCTCTGGGCTATGTTGCGGTGAACGATTTCCTTAATCTGCTGCGGCGACAGTGAGGACGAGAAGGGGAACGACGCCTTGTGGCCCTTGGCTTTTTCGAATTCGGGCTGCAGATATCCCGCCATATGCTCGCGGACGGCGTCTTCGGCATAGCGTTGCATGCGGGAGTCGATGGAAGTATAGATTCTCAGGCCGTCGGTATAGATATTGTAGGGCGTACCGTCCTTTTTGAAGTTTTTATTGCACCAGCCGTAGAGCGGATCGCTTTCCCAGGCAATGGAATCGTCGTGATACTGCTGCGCTTGCCACTCGAAATACTGGCTCTTGACAGGTTTCTTGGCCATCATGATGCGGCGGAGATATTCGCGGAGGTAAGTGGCCAGGCCTTCCTTGTGAGAAACACGCTGGAAGTGGACGCCCAGCGGCTGTTGCTGCAAGGTGTCACACTCTGCCGACGAGATGTAGCCGGCGTCGCGCATCAGGCCGAGCACCACGTTGCGCCTGTCGCGCACGCGCTCGGGCTCGCGTATGGGATTGTAGAACGAGGGATTCTTGCACATGCCCACAAGCATGGCCGACTCGGCCACGCTGAGCTCCTTCGGCGTCTTGTTGAAATATATCTTTGCCGCCGACTTGATGCCAACGGCGTGATGGAGGAAGTCGAAGTAGTTAAGGTAAAGCGTCAGGATTTCGTCTTTCGAATAGTAGCGCTCCAGCTTCACCGCTATCACCCATTCTATCGTCTTCTGCAGCAGTCGCTCCGTCGTGCTGCCGGCTGAGGCGGTGTAGAGCTGTTTGGCCAGCTGCTGAGTGATGGTACTGCCGCCGCCGGCGCCTTTGTGGCCCAGCAGTCCGCGTTTCACGATGGCTCGGCCCAAAGAACGGAAGTCGATACCGTTGTGTTCATAAAAACGTTTGTCTTCAGTGGCAATCAGAGCCTGCATCATAGAGGGCGCAATTTCGTCATGGGGCACAAAGACACGGTTTTCGTTGAGCGACCAAGTGCCCAAGAGCACATTATCCGCCGTCAGCACCTGAGAAGCATAGCGGCTGATGGGATTTTCAAGCTCTTCGATGGGCGGCACATAGCCTATCCATCCGTTGGCAATGGCCGTAAAGAACAGCACCACTGCGCCAACGAGGCCTAAGAGCGAGCCCCAGAGGACTTTAACGATTTTACTTTTCATCTATACAACATTTCTTTTCGCCATAAGGCAGCACCGCATCTGCAAACGGTGTTCTGCAAAGTTACAAATACTTTTCGGACTATTCGGCCTACAAAGCATAAAATAAGGTTATACGCCACCCGAGAAAATCAGGCAGACACCCGCGGCACCATGTCTGACCTCTGAAAAACAAAGCGGAACAACCGGAAAACAATGCCCCTCCCCGGCTGCCTGCAAGGGGTTTTCAGCCGCCCGGCCGACTTTTTTCGCCCAAGAACTTCCGTATCTCGGCTTTTTTATATAGTTTTGCACTCTCAATCGAACAAAACAAAACAAGTACTCACATGGACTTGAAATCAAAAATAGAAGACCTCCTGAATGAAGTGGCAGAGCTGAAAGCCAGTAACGACAAGGAACTGGAAGCCCTGCGCATCAAGTATCTCAGCAAGAAAGGCGTGGTCAGCGAACTGATGAACGAGTTCCGCACCGTAGCCCCCGAAGCAAAGAAAGAAATAGGCATCCGCATCAACAAGCTCAAGACCGAAGCCCTGGAAAAGATCAACGGCCTCAGAGAGCAGTTGCTGGCCTCTGCCGTGACGGAATCGGCCGAGAACCTCGACCTCACCCGCACGGCCTACCCCGTTCCCCTGGGCACACGTCACCCCATCAGCCTCGTCAAGAACGAAATTATCGACATCTTCTCGCGACTTGGCTTCTGTCTGGCCGACGGTCCCGAAATCGAAGACGACTGGCATGTGTTCTCATCCATGAACTTTCCCGCCGACCATCCGGCACGCGACATGCAAGACACCTTCTTCATCGAGGCCCACCCCGACATCATCCTGCGCACACACACCAGTTCTGTACAGTCGCGCGTCATGGAAAAACAGCAACCGCCCATCCGCGTCATCTGTCCCGGACGTGTTTACCGCAATGAGACCATCAGCGCCCGCGCCCACTGCTTCTTCCATCAGGTGGAAGGGCTCTACGTGGACGAAAAAGTGTCGTTTGCCGATTTGAAGCAAGTACTGCTGCTTTTTGCCCAGGAAATGTTCGGCAAAGACACCAAGATACGCCTCCGCCCCTCCTACTTCCCCTTCACAGAGCCCTCGGCCGAGATGGACATCAGCTGTAACATCTGCGGCGGCAAGGGATGCAGTTTCTGCAAACACACCGGTTGGGTGGAAATTCTCGGCTGCGGCATGGTCGACCCC
This sequence comes from Bacteroidaceae bacterium, assembly GCA_017940565.1. Taxonomy (GTDB): domain Bacteria; phylum Bacteroidota; class Bacteroidia; order Bacteroidales; family Bacteroidaceae; genus UBA6382. The sequence goes on from JAGAYH010000021.1 coordinate 52,937, forward strand.
GCAGTGCTCGATGCCTGCGGCATAGACAGTTCAAAATACATGGGCTACGCCTTCGGCTTGGGCGTGGAGCGCATCACTAACCTCAAATACCAGATCAAAGACCTGCGCATGTTCTCGGAGAACGACAAACGTTTCCTTGAGGAATTCACGGCTGCCAACTGACACGTTTGGCAACAACCATACAAAGAGGGCCGCAAACTTTTGTTTGCGGCCCTCTGCCATGGGTTATACCGGCAGTTCTTTCGGTTTTACATTGCCTAAATAAACAAAGGAGAAATTACGTCCTTTGGCTGAGGGGAACTGGCTGCGCATGTCCACATCCTGGCGGTTGCGCAGATGCTCCACGATGCGCTCATAGCAGTCCATGGGGCTGTTGGCCTTGCACATGGCGCGGAAACGGGTGTCCTTGTACTGGAATTTATTGGTTCCGGGAATGGCAATGACCCGTTTGAAATTGAGCGTACCGTCATACCATCCGGGTATCTCCTCGCTCAGCATGTTGGTGCGCAGCTTCTTCGAGTCCACACCCTGGAAATCGCCGTCCGGCTCCATCCTGCTGCGGTTCAACTTGAACTCTTCGAGCGTGTTGGCTTCAGTTTTTATCACGATAAAGTAAACATGGGAATGCACTTTATAGCGTTTCGGATAAGAAATCGGGGACTGGGCGAACATGGAGAGGTCGTCGATGAAGTCATCGTCGATGACAAAGTCGGTAAGTTCAAGACTGCGCAGGAAATCGAGGGCTTCGTCCAAATTGTGAGCCACCGTTTCATCGTTGAAATAGCGAATGTACAGATTCATAAAAATCCAACCGTTTTTGTTTTCATTTATAATTATACATATACCCTTATTGCTTTTGTCCGTTCGCAATAAGACATAAAAAAGAGCGGAAAACGGGACTCGGACCCGCGACCCCGACCTTGGCAAGGTCGTGCTCTACCAACTGAGCTATTTCCGCATTGCTCTTATGATTTTAGTGAAGAGAAGGAGACTCGAACTCCCACGTCACAATTGACACTACCCCCTCAAAGTAGCGCGTCTACCAATTCCGCCATCTCTCCAAACTATCAAAGAGTGTGCCCAGAACAGGACTCGAACCTGCATGCCTTTCGACACACGCACCTGAAACGTGCGCGTCTACCAATTCCGCCACCTGGGCTCCAATAAGACAAGAGCGGAAAACGGGACTCGGACCCGCGACCCCGACCTTGGCAAGGTCGTGCTCTACCAACTGAGCTATTTCCGCATTGCTACCGGCGTTCCTCTAAACGCAGTGCAAAAGTACAACATTATTTTATTCCGACAAAAAAAATAGATGTTTTTTTCTGTCTGATGTCATTTTTATTCTGTCAAAGATGCCTCAGGCGATGTCCCACACGCGTCAGCACATGCGGTCACGGTAGTCTTCGTAAGAGAACCGGCGCAGGAGCAACTTGCTGCCATCGGCACGCAACAGCGCGATCGAGGGATGGGCCACGCCGTTGAACATGTTGGTCTTCACCGTCGTGTAGTGTATCATGTCCTCAAAGACAACCGTCTCTCCCACCCGCAGCTCGTGGTCAAACTGCCACAGGCCCATGTAGTCGCCGCTCAGACAACTGTTTCCTCCCAGCCGGTACACATACGGCCCCCGGCGCACAGCCTCGGGACAGGTCTCTTCGGGCAACGTCATGGCTCCGCGCACGGCGGGATGATAGGGCATTTCCAAACAATCGGGCATGTGGCAGGTGAAGCTTACGTTAAGTATAGCCGTCCTGATGCCATGGTTTTCCACCACATCCACCACGGTGGACCGCAGGTAGCCGGTTTGCCAAAGGAAGGCGGAGCCCGGTTCCAGGAACAGCGTCAAGTTGGGATGGCGCTGGCGGAAACGGCGCAGGGTGTCGATGAGCAGTTCCACATGATAGCCCTCGCGGGTCATCAGATGGCCGCCGCCCATGTTGAGCCATTTCAGACGGGGAAGCCACCGGCCGAAGCGCTGCTCAACGTTGTCAAGCACTTTGACCAGCGATGTGGCATCGTTCTCGCACAGACAGTGGAAATGGAACCCTTCAAGTCCTTCGGGCAACTGGTCTGGCATATCCTGAGCCAGCACTCCGAAACGCGAACCGGGAGCACAGGGGTTGTAGAGTTCCGTCTCTATCTCGGAATATTCGGGATTGATGCGCAAACCCAGCGACACGGGGTGACCGGCTGCCTTGACGTAGGGAGCGAACCGCACCAGCTGTGAAAGAGAATTCATGGTCACGTGGCCGCTGCAAGCCAGGATTTCACCAAACGTAGCTTCGTCGTAGGCGGGTGAATACGTGTGGGTGAGACACCCGAATTCTTCAGCCGAAAGACGGGCTTCGTAGAGCGAACTGGCGGTGGTGTGGCTGATATATTCCTTGAATATAGGAAAACTCTTCCACAAGGCGAATGCTTTTAGGGCCAGAATGATTTCAACTCCGCTCTCGCGCGCCACACGGGAGATGAAGTCCAGATTATGGCGCAAGCGGGTTTCTTCCATCACGTAGCAGGGTGACGGAAATGTTTCTACAATTTGACCTTTCAGCATTATTTTCAGACGGTGGTTATACAATGTGGCCGGATGCCGCCGCCTGCTGACGGCAACATCCGGCTACTGAGCTTTTATAATTACATTACACCGCGGCGGCGCAATTCTTCCTGCCATTTCCAGGCACTCAACAGGGCTTCGGCCAGCGTATGTTCGGCTTTCCATCCGAGCACCTTGTTGGCTTTGTCCACATTGCCCCACACCTGTTCGATATCGCCGGCGCGGCGTCCCACTATCTTGTAGGGCAGCTTCACGCCGGTGCATTCTTCAAACGTGTTGATCAGTTCCAGAACGGAGTTTCCCTTGCCTGTGCCCACATTGAACACATCGACAGCCTGTTCCATCTTGCCGTCCAAAATATGTGCCATGGCGCAGACGTGGGCTTTGGCCAAATCGACCACATATATGAAGTCGCGTATGCAGGAACCGTCGGGCGTGTCATAGTCATCGCCGAAGACACTCAGTTCCTTGCGGATGCCAATGGCGGTCTGCGTCAGATAAGGGATGAGATTGGCCGGCACGCCGTTGGGCATTTCTCCGATGATGGCCGAGGGATGGGCGCCGATGGGGTTGAAGTAACGCAGCAGAATGGCTTTGACGGGAGCGCCGCTCTTGATGTAATCCTGTATGATTTCTTCACAAATCTGTTTCGTGTTGCCATAGGGACTTTCGGCCTTCTTGATGGGAGCCTGCTCGGTTACGGGCAGATTCTCCTTGTCCGGTTGTCCGTACACGGTGCACGAGCTGGAGAAGATGATGCCTTTTACGTCGTACTTGGGCATGAGTTCCAGCAGATTCATCAGGGAATTCAGGTTGTTGCGGTAATATAGCAACGGCTTGAACACACTTTCGCCCACCGCCTTGCTGGCTGCGAAGTGGATAATGCCTTCTATACCCTTGTATTTCTGGAACACGGCTTCCAGGGCGGGCACATCGTTGCAATCGACTTTCTCGAAAGCGGGCCGGACGCCCGTAATCTGTTCTATACCGTCCACTACATCTGCATTAGAGTTGGACAAATTGTCTACAATGACGACATCATAGCCGGCATTTATCAATTCCACGGTCGTATGTGAGCCAATGAAGCCCGTACCACCGGTTACCAATATTGTACGATTCATATTATAATTATTAAGTTTCTTTACTAAAAGTCTATGTTAAACCCGAGGGTGAAGCTTTCCTGATATTCTATCTTCCGTTTGCCGTCCCTGTCGCGCCGGCTGTAGTCGAAGCGCGGATAAAGGTAGAGGGTCGTGTTCAGATATTTGTTGATGGAGAACCGGAGCGTGTTTTCAAATTCCCAACGATAGAAGCTGTAATCGGTAAAATAGTCCAGACGCGATGTCCAGCTGAGGTCTTTGAGAATATTCATACTGAAGTTCACCGAAATGTTGGAACCGTAGTATTCCTTGAAGTGATGGTGGGGCTTCAGTCCGTGGCGCGTTTCCAGATTTGCCCTTGCCACGTAGCGGTAGTCGAAGGAGAGAGGGGCCAGATGGACTTTCAGCGAGAATTTTTTGTTCAGGTTATAGTCCATACCGATTGAAAGGTTGGTGCTGAAGGGCGAGAAAATGTCTGAAATGGCCGTATGGCTGTTCATGTTGTATTTGGGCAGGATTTGCGTCACGCTGTTCAGCTGCAAAGAGTATGACCATTTTCCTATGGCCTTTATGTTAAGGTTGTTCACCATACGCATTTCGTTCGATGTGGGCGTCCACTTGTGTATGGTGTCACCTTTGACGGTCTGCATGCCCAGTCGGGCCGCAAAGGTGGTTACGAAGACGATCTTGCGCTGGTCGTTGTAGGTCAGGTTATAGTTTGCCGTGCCCAGGAACGAATTGTAGTTGTTGCCACCCTTGTACCAGTTGTCGGAGAAATGGAATTGCTGCAGGTTAACCCCGTAACTGTGCTTCAGTGTCCAGAAGTTCGGCCGCCGGTTGACAATCTGCACTGGCTCCACTACCTCTTCGGGCGCTTTAGGTTTGAGTTTGTCCGAAAGAGATACTTCCGAGTCTATTTTATCATTGACATCGGTGCGCAGGCCCGAGGTTTCGGCCAACAGTTTTTCATCCTGGCTGATGTATTGCGGGTTGGAAATGTAGAATTGAGCCAACATGTCGTTCATGGCACTGTCTCTTTTCAGTTGCAGGTCGCCTTGCAGCAGGCCGGAGGAGAATGTGCGGGCCGGCGTGCCGTATTTGCTCTGCCAGATGTTGTCCATCGTCTGGTTGATGGGCGAATAATAGAATGTCGGTTTCAGAAACAGGCGGTAGTAGTAGGGATTTTTCAGCAAATCGTTTCCGCGATAGGTCCACGTGGAGTCGTAATAGGTCTTCAGTTGAGCCAGCGAATCGGAGTAACGCTGCACTATTTCATCGGCGAAAGTCGTTGGATTGACTTTCACCCGCCGCATACGCTGGGCTGAGGCTATGCTAAGGCTGAGCACGGCCAACATGAACAACAGGAGACTTTTCTTCATGCGTTATTCTATGCTTACACCTGCAAAGGTAAGCATTTATTGCGAGAATGTGACGGATTTGACAAAGATTATCACAACCACGATTTCCTGCGGAACAGGAAATAGCCCACGCCTGCCACAGCCAGTGAGAAGCCTGCCACGAGTGGGAAGCCCCACCATTTATTTTCCATGCCGTTGATGAGGTTCATGCCATACAAGCTGGCAATCAGCGTGGGGAACATCAGAATGATGGAGATGGAGGTCATGGTTTTCATCACGCCGCTCATATTGTTGTTGATGATACTGGCGTATGTTTCCATCGTCGAGTCGAGAATGTTCGTGTAAATATTGGTTGTTTCGCGCGCCTGATTCATTTCGATGGTCACGTCTTCGATCAGGTCGGCGTCAAGTTCATCGACGGGCAGCTTGAACTTCAGTTTCGACAGCAGAGTTTCGTTGCCGCGGATCGATGTGACGAAATAGGTCAGGCTGTCTTGAAGCCGTGACAGGCCAATCAGGTCTTCGTTGCTGATTTTATGGTCCAGTTTGTGTTTATATTCGTCAATGAGCGAACTGATTTGCTTCAGGCGCTTCAGATACCAGACGGAGGAGGAAAGGAACAGGCGGAAGACCAAATCGACTGCATCGGTGAAGCCCTGGTTGCGCTTTTGCTGATACGAAACAAAGTCTATCATCATGTTGGTTTCGTAGTTGCACACCGTGACACAGATATCCTTGTTCAGTATTATGCCCAAGGGCACCGTAGTATGGGGCGTGCGGCTACGGACTTCCTTCACGTAGGGAATACGCAGGATAATGAGCACCCACCCGTCGTCAAACTCGTAACGGGAGCGCTCGTCTTTGTCTCGGATGTCGTCAAGAAAGTAGTCAGGTACCTTCAACTCTTCCATTAAGAACTTTTCGTCGTCCTCATTTGGGCAGGTCACCTGAGCCCAACAGTTGGGCTCCCACTCTTGAAGCGTACGCAGCGTACGGTCGTAATTCCAAAATGTTCGCATCTTCAGTTCCTCCAACGTTTCTCAGGGACGGGAGGCAAGCACTCCGATGCGGGTGCGAACATCCTGTCCTTCTACCGTTTATTTTCCGCGAAATAGTCGTCCATTATTCGTTTAAGAATGGTTTCCGTGTGCAAATTTACGAAAAATCCCCAACTACAAGCCCTCCGGAGCCGAAAAAATCGGTCTTTTCTTATGATACCCGACCAAATAAGTGCCTATTGGCAATAGAGACAAGACATAGGAGATAACAAAAGACAGGAACAAAGTTAAAATTATGGTTATAACAATTTGAAAGAAACCACCGTGTGAAGTAACAAAGGAGATGTGCCATATAAAATGGCGCATCACTAATATATGAATTAAATATACACCAAACGAAAGATTACTAAATAAGACAATCCACGATTTTATATTTCTACGTTCAAATATTCGACGAATGATATCAAACCAAGCGATGCACATCATAGCCACAAAAAGACTCAAATACCAAAAAACCGAATAAAAGTCCACTACTAGCCCTTTTATCTTGCACACAATAGCAACTATAATGGGTACAACCAACAGTAACAGACTCACAGGTAACGGCCAACGAGGTTTGAAACGTTGCATATAGTAGCCCAGAATGAAATAACCACCATATCCGGCAAAATAATACAACATGGAGTTATTACCTTCCTGCACTGTTAGAAAGAGTTTCAGCATGGGCCAGCACAAAGTACACCCCCATAATGCCAAAAGCAACTCCACGTCGCGGCAGGAAGCCTGTTTCAACCACGGGGAAACTACTACGGCCATCAAATACAAGCCACAGAGTACGTACATAAACCATGTAACACCATAGGCTTGCGATGAGAAAGGAATTGAAAGAATCGTGTGAGGTAATTCATCTATTCTTATGCGCCCTTCGATAATACATACAAACATATATACAAAGGTCCATATCAATGTAGGCCATACCACTTTTCCCAAACGGCGTTTTAGGAATTGCCAACTAGTTACCTGTACAGGCAAAAGCAATGCACCGCTCACCATGAAGAACAAGCCGATACACGGCGCAGTCAGGAAAGACACGGTACTCAGTAACATACCACTCGTACCCATACCAGGCATTGGGGCATGCATCACTATGACCATCACACACGCTAAGAGCCGCACAAGGTCCAAATAATAAATTCGATTTTTCGCTGTCATTGGTCGGACATTTAAAATCAGATACTAAAGAACAGACACAAGAAAGCGTACACCTCTCCGATTGCATTGCTGTGCTAAGGCTGTCCGACCAAAGATTGCCCTGTTACTACATAACAAGGAGAGAGTACGCCTATTTAGGCGTATCCACTTCCTCAGAGTCAGTAACATAGTTTGGTCGGACTATTTCAGCACATCACTCCTTGGATTAGATACGTAATCTATTGTCCATCAAAATCGCACCCTTTCGGATACGACAACAAAGTTAACACTATTTTTCGACATATCCTCACGCAAAAGCCATGAAAATTCTCTCCCCACTTGCAGAAAAGAAATAGGAACAAGTTTGCGACAAATAAACAGGCGCATCTCGGACTTAAAGCAAATGATAACGGATATAATAAAAAGTATGTTTCACATACGTAAAACACCTAGTCAACGAAAAGGGAAAAGATTGTAGTTTGTTGATATGAGTTGCATTCAAGGGCGGCATTCCGCGTCGATGGCGTTTGTCAGGTCCACGAAGTCTTGCACACTGAGGCGTTCAGGGCGTTGGGTGAGCACTGTACCGCCGAAAAAGCCGGCGTGACGTTCGGGAGAAGCGGAGATGCCGCGCTCGGTGTCAAGGGCCGTCAGCAGGGGTTTCAGACTGCCGCGCATCATCTTGCGGCGCTGGTTGAAGGCTGTCTTCACTACACGGCGGAACAGGGTTTCATCGCAGCCCAATGCGGTCACCGCGTTGCGCGTGAAGCGGACGACGGCGCTGTCTACCTTAGGCGGGGGATTGAATACCGAAGGCGGCACGGTGAACAGGTATTCTGTGTCATACCACGCCTGGAGCAGCACGCTCAGGATGCCGTAATGCTTCGTGCCAGGCCCGCTGCAGAGACGCTCAGCCACCTCTTTCTGTATCATACCCGTGCAACAGGGGATGCGGTCGCGGTTGTCTATGAGTTTGAAGAAAATCTGGCTGCTGATATTGTAGGGATAGTTGCCTGTCAAGACAAACGGCCGGCCGCCGAAAAGGCGTGTCAGGTCCATTTTGAGGAAGTCGCCCTCCACGATGTGGTCGCGCAGCATGGGGAAATGGGCATTGAGGTATCCGATGCTCTCCGTATCGAGTTCTACCACCTCCAAAGGTCGGCGCTTGCCCAAGAGGTGCTCTGTCAGAGCCCCCGTGCCGGGGCCAATCTCGAGCACGGGGATGTCGGGGCACGTGTCAATCGTGTCGGCAATGCGCATGGCCGTAGCGACGTCGGTCAGAAAATGCTGGCCAAGGCTTTTTTTGGCCCGTACATTCATATATTTATAATTCATTGCAAATTCTCAACGCTCAGTTCTCAATTATCAATTAAAATATGTATCTTTGCTGACTACAAAAGTACGGAAAAGTTTTTGGCAAACGAAGTTTTGAAACATATAATTCAGAAAACGCTTAAAATCATCTTCCCCTTCGTGCTGGGCGGAGGCATCCTGTATTGGATGTACAGGGACATGGACTTCAACGAAATCCGTGATGTAATGCTCCACCAGATGCGATGGGAATGGATGATTCTGTCATTCGTTCCGGGAGTATTGGCCCAAGTGTTCCGTGCTCTGCGCTGGCGGCAGTCACTCGAGCCATTGGGCGAACGACCCCGCGTGAGCAGTTGCATACACGCCATTTTCCTGTCGTACGCATCGAGCCTGGTCGTTCCACGTTCGGGCGAATTTCTGCGGTGCGGCGTGTTGACGCGCGAAGACGGCACCCCCTTCTCCAAGGCTCTGGGAACAGTGGTTACCGAGCGCGCCGTTGACATAGTGATGATGCTCCTGCTGTTCCTCGTGGTCTTCATGCTGCAAATTCCCGTGTTCAAAGAATTCTTCAGCACCACGGGAGTCAGTTTCCAAAGCGTCATGGCGCGCTACACAAGCACCGGCATCTTCGTCACGTTGCTCTGCGGCGTGTGCGCACTTGTCCTGATGGCCGTCTTGTGGCACCGCCTGGCTTTTTCCCACAAGGTGCGCGACGTGATGCACGGCCTGGCCGAAGGATTGCTCTCCATAAAGAAGATTAGAAACATACCTTTATATATTATATACTCCGTGGGCATCTGGGTAGCCTACTTCTTCCATTACTACCTCACGTTCTTCTGCTTCAACTTCACGGAAAACCTCGGCATGATGGCCGCGCTCGTCTCTTTCTGCGTAGGCACGGTGGCCGTCATCGTACCAACACCCAACGGAGCCGGCCCCTGGCATTTCGCAGTGAAGACTATTCTGACCAAATCATACGGACTGGCCGAAACGAGCGCCAACATCTTTGCGCTCATCGTGCACACCGTCCAGACATTGTTGCTTGTAGTGCTCGGCATGTACAGCATGCTTGCACTTATGTGGCACAAAAGAAACAAGAGAAAAGACTTCTGAAACAATAAAACTTATAAATTATGGCAAACATTCAAGACTTACAACCGCAGGGCATTTGGAAGAGTTTCTATGCCCTGACACGCGTGCCCAGACCTTCGGGCCATTTGGAGAAAATCCAGCAGTTCCTGCTCGACTGGGCAAAAGAGCGCCATATCGAAGCGTTCAAGGACAATGCAGGCAACATTGTGATGACCAAACCGGCCACTCCGGGCTACGAAAACCGCGCCATCGTGACGATGGAAGCCCACATGGACATGGTTCCGCAGAAGACAGCCGAGAGCACCCACAACTTCGAGACCGACCCTATCGAGACTTACATCGACGGCGACTGGCTTAAAGCCAAGGGAACCACACTCGGCTCCGACGACGGCATAGGTGTGGCCACGGCAATGGCCGTTTTCGAAGACAACAGTTTGGAACACGGCCCGCTGGAAGCCATCTTCACCGTCGATGAAGAGACATGCATGTACGGAGTAAACAATCTGAAGCCCGAAACTCTGAAAGGACGCATCCTCTTGAACCTCGACAACGAGACCGAAGGCGAGATAATCATCGGCAGCGCCGGCGGCGAAGACGTGGCAGCCGAGTTGGAATATCAGGAAGAGGACACCGACAGCGGCGACGTGGCTCTGAAAATTACGCTGAAAGGATTGAAGGGCGGCCACTCCGGACTTGAAATCAACGAAGGCCGCGCCAACGCCAACAAACTCATGGCCCGCGTGCTGACCGATGCAGTTGAGGCCTTCGACGCCCAACTGGTGTGCTGGGTAGGCGGCAATATGCGCAACGCTATCCCAAGCAGCAGCACCGCAGTCGTAACTGTGGCCCCGGATGACAAGGATGCCCTCATCGAAAGCGTGGCCGATTGGGCCGATGTCTTCAAGACGGAGTACAAGGCCACGGAAGATGCACTGCAAATGGTGGCTGAGCCGGTGGAACTCCCAGCCAAGCAAGTGCCGGAAGAAATTAGAGACAACCTTATCAACGCCGTCATGGCCTGTCCCGCAGGTGTGAACCGCATGATTCCGGAATCACCTGAAATAGTCGAGACTTCGTGCAACCTCGGCATAGTAAACATCGAGAAAGGCAAAGCCGAAACGGACGTTCTCGTACGCAGTTCCTGCGAAACCCAACTCGACGCGCTCGAAGGCAGCATCAAGGCCGTCTTTTCCATGGCTGGCATGGCAGTCAAGTTTGTAGGCCGCTACGGTTCATGGCAGCCGGACTTCGACTCCCCTATTGTGAAAATCATCAAGGACGTTTACCGCAACCTTAACGGCGAGGACTGTCGCGTCCAGGTGGTTCACGCCGGACTGGAATGCAGCATCATCAAGGGCGTGTACCCTGACATGGACCCCGTAAGCTTTGGTCCTACGCTCAGGTCGCCCCACACGCCTAACGAGCGGTGCTACATACCCAGTGTGGCAAAGTACTGGGACTTTGTCGTGGAGTTGCTGAAACATATCCCCGACAAAAAATAATCTATACCGCATATAATCTGAACCGGCTCAAACCTGTTGGGCCGGTTTTTTTGTTGCGTTCAGAAAAAAAGCAGAAAAAAGTCAGGGAAAAAGTTGGTGGGAATTGCAGAACATTGTACCTTTGCACCCGAAAAGTAAATCCCGATTGGGGTATGGTGTAATGGTAACACTGCAGATTCTGGTCCTGCCTTTCCTGGTTCGAGTCCGGGTACCCCAACACCGCAAGCCGCTAAGTTTCTAAAAGAGTTGGAACTTAGCGGCTCTTATTTTGCCCGGACCACGTCCCGGGACAAAGGTCCGGCCTTGACTACACGAGACGGCGCCCCGAATGTTCGAGACGCCGTCTTGACTTTTTAACCTAAAAATATCCGGTACCGAAATGGCACAATTACAGATTGGCCAAGTCAACGACCTTTTCGATGGCGGCATTGAGGCCATCGGGGTTCTTGCCTCCTGCCGTGGCAAAATGAGGTGCACCGCCGCCACCGCCCTGAATGAGTTTGGCGGCTTCACGAACCATCTGTCCGGCGTTGAGACCGTGGTCGGTCACGAGATCTTTCGTCAGCATGACGGTAAGCATGGGTTTGCCTTCGCTGACACTGCCAATGACAACAAGCAGGCTCTCTTGGGCGTCATTAGCCATTTTGAAGGCCATGTCCTTAACGACATCGGCCGGCATTTCTGTGTTTGCCGTAACAACTTTTACGCCATTGATCACTTTAGCACTCTCAAGAACCTTACCGATGAGCATGTCGGCCTTTTCCTTCATGTAGTTTTCCACCTGTTTCTTGAGCTCGGCATTGTCTTCAAGGGCTTTGTTAACGGCTGCAGGCAAGTCTTTGGCATTATTCATGAGTTCTTTCAGCGCCGCAAGCGAATCTTGCATCACATAAACCGTCTCTTCAGCCATCTGACCGGTAACTGCTTCGATACGGCGTACACCTGCGGCAACACTGCTCTCGGAAATGATGCGGAAAAGACCGATGCGGCCGGTGCTACGCGCATGACAGCCGCCGCAGAGCTCGACACTTTCACCGAAACGGACCACACGGACGCGGTCACCATACTTTTCGCCGAAAAGAGCTATGGCTCCCATCTGACGGGCTTCGTCGATGGGCATGTCACGATGTTCATCCAACGGCAAATCCTCACGAATGCGTGCATTGACAAGGCGCTCGACCTGACGGAGTTCTTCTGCCGTGGTCTTTTGAAAGTGAGAAAAGTCAAAACGCAGGTAATCGGGTGTGACAAGCGAGCCTTTCTGCTCCACATGAGTGCCAAGCACCTGGCGCAAAGCCTGGTCGAGCAAGTGGGTAGCCGTATGGTTGGCTTCACTGCCGCGACGCTTCTCAAGATCTACACGGGCTACAAACTCAGCTTCGGGATGTTCCGGTAGTTCGTTGCAGATATGAATAGCAAGATTGTTCTCACTTTTGGTATCAATAATCTTAATGGTCTCGTTGGCGCTCTGAAGCACGCCACAGTCGCCCACCTGTCCACCCTTCTCGGCGTAGAACGGACTGACATCAAGTACCAGTTCATAGAAGGCCTTCTTCTTTTGCTCCACACGGCGGTAGCGCAGAATGTGAGTGGTAGATTCAGTCTGGTCCCAACCGACAAACTTTGTCTCACCTTCGCGCAAAGTCTGCCAGTCACCGGCCGTAACTTGAGCAGCATTGCGTGCACGCTCTTTCTGCTTCTGCATTTCTTGATTAAACACGGCCAAATCGACACTCAAACCGTGCTCGGCACAAATCAGCTCAGTCAAATCGAGCGGGAAACCGAATGTGTCGAAAAGCGTGAACGCCTGACGTCCGTCTATGACGGTCTGCCCTTTGTCTTTCGCTTCTGCCATGACACCTTCAAGCAGGTTGATACCAGTAGCAAGCGTGCGGAGGAAAGCTTCCTCCTCTTCTTTCATCACTTTTGCAATCAAAACCTTTTGAGCCTCAAGCTCCGGATAGGCTTCACCCATTTCGGCAATAAGTATCGGAAGGAGTTTATACATGAAAGCCTCTTGGAATCCAAGGAACGTGTATCCATAACGCACAGCACGGCGTAAGATGCGACGTATGACATAACCAGCCTTGGCGTTGCCGGGCAACTGGCCATCTGCAATGGAGAAAGCAATGGCTCTTACGTGGTCTGCTATGACGCGCATGGCCACATCGGTGGGCTCACTTTGGCCATACGCTTTACCAGACAGGCGTTCAATTTCGTGAATTAGCGGTTGGAATACATCAGTATCGTAATTGGAGTGCTTACCTTGGAGGGCGCGAACCAGACGTTCGAAGCCCATACCGGTATCTATGACCTGCATGCCCAGTTTTTCGAGAGAGCCGTCGGCTTTTCGGTTAAACTGCATGAATACTATGTTCCAAATTTCTATGACTTGGGGGTCGTCTTTATTTACTAAGTCGCGCCCGGGTACTTTTGCCTTTTCTTCAGGTGTACGACTGTCGAGATGTATTTCGGAACAGGGACCGCAGGGACCGGTATCGCCCATTTCCCAAAAGTTATCGTGTTTATTACCATTTATTATATGGTCAGCAGGTACATGTTTGGCCCAATAGGAAGCCGCTTCGTCGTCACGACCTAAATTTTCTTCGGGCGAACCTTCGAAAACGGTTACATACAGGTCGGCTGGATTCAGTTTCAATATGTCTACAAGATATTCCCATGCCATATCTATGGCGCCTTCTTTGAAGTAGTCGCCGAACGACCAGTTACCTAGCATTTCGAACATGGTATGATGGTAGGTGTCATGCCCTACTTCTTCCAGGTCGTTGTGTTTGCCGCTGACGCGAAGACATTTCTGGCTATCGGCACGTCGGCGTGGCTCGGGAGCACGTGTCCCGAGAATGATGTCTTTCCACTGGTTCATGCCGGCGTTGGTAAACATAAGCGTCGGGTCGTCCTTGATAACCATCGGAGCAGACGGGACAATCACATGATTCTTGCTCTCAAAGTACTTTTTGAATGACTCACGTATTTCTTTTGCTGTCATATCGGTATCTTTTTTAATGAAAAACGCTGCAAAGTTAAAGTTTTTTCCGTATATTTGCAGAACATTCCCGAAGGAATTGAAAGATACGAACTATTTTTATTGATATATTTCATGAGTTCATGGCACTGAACACAAACAAAAATTTGAAACAATACTTCTCCATCCATGAAGTGGCAGAACAGTTCGGCGTTGCCGAATCGCTGCTGCGATATTGGGAGCAGCAGTTTCCGCTGTTGAAGCCTCATAAAGCGGGACGCAACGTGCGGCAATACTCGAAAGAAGATATTGAGACCATCAAGGTTATCTACAACCTGGTCAAGGTGCGCGGCATGAAGATTGCCGCTGCCCGCGAGATGCTCAAGAAAAACAAGAATGGCGAGCAAAGCACGGCTTCAGCCATAGAAAAACTCAAGGAGATACGGCAACAGCTGGTTGAGTTGCGTTCTGCATTGAACACGCTTTATCCGGAAACCATGGAGGACTGATTCTAACGGTTGTATCCCTGAAAAAGGACATCGCATCTGCTTTGCGGTGTCCTTTCTTCCGTTAGAAAAGCGGAGAAAATATGCGTACGAACGACTCAAGTATGCGCCGGCGCAGATTACGCCCGTTCCACATATCCAAATCTATCTTAATGCAGTCCTGACGTGCTTCAATGAACAGTTGCTTGACCCTTGTGGTCATGTCGGTGTCGTAGATGAAGGCACTGTCCTCAAATGTCTGGCCCAGACTGCGGAAATCAAGGTTGGCCGAACCCACTGAACAGAAATCGTCGTCCACTATTATCGTCTTCGCGTGAAGCATGCCGGGCTTATAGGCAAAGATCTCGGCCCCGGCCTTAAGCACGTCGCCGTAATATGACTCGTTGGCCCACGTCATCCAGAACCCGCCAGGTTTCAGAGGCACCATCACCTGCACCTTCACGCCGCTCAGGGCCGCCGTCTGCAAGGATTCGAGCACCGTTTCCGTAGGCATGAAATAGGGTGTCTGGATATAGATGTGCTTGCGCGCGTTTTGGATGACGCGGTTGAAGCCCATCATGATGGTAGGCCACTTTCCGAAAGGCGCTGTGCTGACTATTTGCACCAGTGCCCCAGGTGCGACGGCAGGCACTGCTTCCGGAAAATACTCTGCCGCGGATATCAGTTCCTTGACCGCATAATACCAGTCCGTAATAAAGAGTTGCTGAATGCCATATACCGTTGGACCGGTGACACGCATGTGCATGTCGCGCCAAACACCGCCTTTCTCGCCGTAAACATAGCGGTCGGCCAGATTCATTCCGCCGATGTAGCCTATATGCCCGTCAATCACCGCCAGTTTGCGGTGGTTGCGGTAATTAACCCTGTGCGACAGCCGGCGGAAATGTACAGGACCGAAAGCAGCCACACGGATGCCCATCTCTTCCATGCGACGGAAGAAACGCTTCTTGACAGTCCAGCAACCGACGTCGTCATAGAGAAAACGCACCTGCACACCGCGCCCGGCAGCTTCGGCCAGGGCCCAGCTTACCCTGCGCCCCACGCCGTCATCTTCGACAATGTAAAATTCAAGATGGACATGGTGGCGCGCATGTCCGATATCGTCCACCAGAGCATCGACAAAGTCACGCCCGGCCGTATAGAAGTCTGCCGCATTGCCCGAAAAGGGCAACGCAATGGCGTTCATCTTGAAAAAACGAATGAGAGAAACGTATTTTTCGGGATAATCGATAGTCGACTGGCGCACATACTGCATCATGGGCTTATGAGTCAGCTCGCCGAAACTCTTTTTGTTGAACCGACGTTCACGACGGATGTTCTGACCGAAGAAATAGTAGAACACCAATCCCACCACTGGCACCAGAAAAAGGAACAATATCCACGCAATCGTCTTCACAGGCTGACGATTGTCCAGCATCACCGCCATGAAGGCGTTGATGACAAGGAAAATGTAGAGCAACAGCAGCAGAATGTTCAGATAAATCACGTCATTACATTTGTTTCGTTGCAAATATAGCCAAACTTCTGCACATAATCACCCTTTTGGCAGAGTTTTTCCATGTCATGGCCACATAAAAAAACGACAGTGGCGTCTCACGACGGCACTGCCAAACAAACACTTATGATATGAATAAATTTTCTGAGCAATAGGGTGGACTTAACGTCCGCCACCGCCTCCCTGACCTCCGCGCTCGCCACGCTGGCCTCCGCGCTCACCGCGCTGACCTCCGCGGTCGCCGCCGCCACCGTTCATCTTCATGCGTCCTTGACCTCCGCCGAAGAGATTGAAACGGTAGCTGAAACGCAACATGATGTAGCTGTGAATACCGTTCGACCAGTTGTCACTGCGTGAGAGGGCACTGATGTTGCGGCTGATGTTACTCTGCTCGTGCAGGATGTCGTAACATTCGAGACTGAGGGTTGCAGCATTATTTTTAAGGAAGCTCTGGGTCAGTTGGGCGTTCCAAATAAGTTCATTGGTGTTCATCGAAGCGTCGTCGTAGCCTCTGCGGCTGTTCATGGCGATGTTGGTGGAAAGAGACATGTTCCATGTCGTGTTCCATTGCAAACTGCCGCCGTAGGCAAACCGCCATGTGTCGAGGTTTGACTGGCTTCGCAACTGCGAACGCGAATGATTATAATCCAACGTTCCGTTCAGGCCCACTTCAATAAAGTCGTTGCGGTAGCTGACACGCATACGCTCGCCCAGTTCAAGCGACTTGACAAGATTCTTCTCGCTCGATGTTTTTTCTGTTCTTAAGAAACCTACCTGATGACGGTAGTTGGCATCGCTCATGCACCAGAAGTTAAACTGCTTGTCTGAGCCGAAAGCAGTACTGAACATCACGTTGCCCCGCGTGTTCCAGTTACCGTTGATATTCTCGGGACGTGTTGTCGTCACACCGGTTTCCTGGTCATACGTCATCGCATTGCTGATGCTGTTTGACGTTTGTGAATAGCTCAAATCCACGGATATATTGGTTTGGGATTCGGTCCAGTTCTTATTGAAATAGGCATTCACGTTGTTAGTCCAGGACGGTTTCAGGCCGGGATTGCCCATGGTGATGTGAAGCGGGTTACTCGTATCCGTAATATCGAGCAGGTCGGTCATAGAAGGCTGCGAGGAAGAACCACGATAGCGGAATTCCAGACGACTATAGCGGGAAATGTTGTAACGCAGGCGCAAGTTTGGCGCTACATTGAACACGTTGCGCGTAACAACGGTATCGAGCAGGTCTTTCTTGTAATCCAACTTCGTACGTTGCGGTTGCAACCGGATACCTACGTTGAAGTTCAAATCAGATGTGACATAGCGTATGCCAAGATTGATATTGTGGGTATAGTTGTTGTAGGTGGCATAACGGCTGTTGACTGTATTGATGGCCAAAGCCAACGAGTCTTCACTGGGAAGGGTACCTATGAGATGCCGTCCCGGAATTCGCCAATCGGCCAATGAATCCAACTGATACAACGTGCGGTCTCGGTCCTGGTAACTGTATCGGTAGTTGTAGCTACCTTCGAAGAAGAGGTTCTTGACAATGGGTTCAGAATAGCTGAGTCGGGTATTGAAGCCCCAATTCTTGGTCGGTGACGTGGAATACTGGTTATTGTAGGTCTGTGAGCCGCGTTGATAATAATAGATGTCGGAGATGCTGTAGCTGTGGCTCTTTCCTTTATTATAATTCAAGCCACCGTCGAAAGAGATGCTGCGGCCTTTGGAGTTCAAGCGTCGGGTTACGCCGGCATCAAATTCGGTTCTGAACGTCGAACCGTCGGAGAGCGACTGGCGGTCGTTGCGATTGACGGCGATAGAGGCCAGTGTGGGCGCGGGACTGAAGATATCGTCCAGCGGGTTGTCCACCTGCTCGTAGGGATCTGCGTTGAACGTGGCCGAACGGCTTTGGCTGCGGCTGTCATTTTCAGAATAGGAGAATTCGGGACGCACATAGATGCTCGTCATCGTGTCCGGGCGCCAACGGAGATTGAACTCGCCGCTCCAACCCCAGCTGTGGCCGTAACTTTGGCTTCTGCTGTTCGAGAAAGAGCTGGAACCGCGGTCATTAAGGAAGGTTTCAGAGTTGCCGCGCGAGGCATTGTCGCTGTTGTTATGGTTGTAGCGCACGTTACCGTTCAGTTGCAGATAACCGGCTTCGTTGTCTTTCTTACCATTGTTCCAGTAACGGTTTATTCCCACGTTCTTCGAAGCGTTCAAACCGCTGCCTCCGCCACGGAATCCCGGACCTCCGCCGCGCATTCCGCCGCGATCGTTCGTGTTATTCAGGTTTGCGAAAACTGAAAAGCTCTGGTTGTCGGTAAAATAGTTGCCGAACATACGGGCATTGTAGCGGTCGTGATTGCCTATGCCCAAGTTGGCGTTAGAGAATATGGCACCTTTCAGTTTCTGTTTCAGTTGCAGGTCGAGCACGGTCTTTTCATTGCCGTCGTCAATGCCTGTTTCGCGGGTATAGTCGCTTTTCTTGTCGTAGGCTTTCACTTTGTCGATGAGCGTAACGGGGAGATTTTTCATCGCCACTTTGGTGTCGCCTTTGAAAAAGTCCTTTCCCTCCACGAGTATTTCGCTTACGGCCTTGCCATTCAGCGTAATGTTGCCGTCATCATCGACTATGGCGCCGGGAAGTTGCTCCACCAGCGCTTCAAGCGTAGCTCCCTCGGGCACACGATAGGCAGCCACATTATATATAAAGGTATCCTTCACTATTTGTACCTTGGCCGCGCGCGCTTTCACGGTTGCTTCCTTCAGAAGGCGGTCGTTGGCCGAGAGAGTGACGTTTCCCAAGCTGGCAGATGCCTTTTCCTTGGTTAGGGTCACGTTGCGGAACTGCGTATTGTAGCCCAGGAACGAAAACTTCAGTATATAGCTGCCGGCTTTCTTGGCGTCGATTGAGAAAGAGCCGTTGTCCATAGTCATAGCTCCGGTTACAAACGAGCTGTCGGCCTTCATCAGTCTCACAGTGACCATTTCCATGGGGGCATTTCCCTGTGCGTCGAGCACATGACCACTAATGATGTAGTCTTCGGCCCACACAGCCTGCGCCATGACCAGCAATATGATAAAAAGGATTTGTCTTCGCATTCTGACTATTGTATTACGGCCCTGCAACGGGCGGTTTCATTGATAAGACGCCGGCTACCGGTGAAAGTTTAATCGGGGAGGTAAAAAAAGCATTTCCTTTTCCTGCCCCAGCCTACTTTTTTGCGCTGCCCATATCCGGTTTCGTCCGGTCTATATCCCATTTGGAAACTACTATGTCCGTTTTCGTTCATTATAACACAAAACAAGTTACGCCCGTTTGGCAGAGCGCGAAAAATAAACTGACGTTTCTTTTTCTTGCTTTACACTCATTTATTTGTAACTTTGCACCCGTATGGAAGAACAACGCATTGTCTTCACCCAAGACGCCGGCAGTGCCCTCATGGAGGCACTGTCTGCCGCGCAATACGACCGTCTGTTCGTTTTGGCCGATGAAACGACTGAGCGGTTCTGTCTGCCGCGCCTCAGCGGCGCAATTACCGCGCACAGTCCCGAAGTTATCACCATCAAGGCGGGTGACACGAACAAGAACATCGAATCGCTGACCCATGTGTGGACACATCTGAGCCGGCACGGCGCAACCCGCCACTCGCTGCTCATAAATGTGGGCGGCGGCATGGTGACTGACCTGGGCGGAATGGCGGCTTCGACATTCAAACGCGGCATACGCTTCATCAATGTGCCCACTACCCTGCTGGCTATGGTAGATGCTTCGGCCGGAGGCAAGACCGGCATCAATCTGGGCGGGCTGAAAAACGAAGTGGGTACCTTCTGCAACGCCCAAGAAGTAATCATCGACACCGGTTTCCTTGAGACGCTCGACAGCATGAACCTGCGCTCGGGCTATGCAGAGATGTTAAAACACAGCCTACTCGACTCCGGCCAGGCTTGGGCCGGACTGATGACGTTTGACTTGGAGCAGCCCGACCTGAAACGCCTGCACTGGCACGTCATGGAGAGCGTGGAGGTGAAAAAACGCATTGTCCGCGAAGACCCGCACGAGAAAGGCCTGCGCAAGGCCCTCAACCTCGGCCACACGGCGGGGCACGCCATAGAGAGCCTCGCCCTGCTGCGGGACAAGCCCGTACTGCACGGATATGCAGTGGCTTGGGGACTCGTTTGCGAGCTTTACCTCAGTTGCAAACGGCTCGGTTTTCCTCACGACACCATGCTGCAGACCGTCCAGTTCATCAAAGAACACTACGGCGTGTACGTATTCGACTGCAAACAGTATGAACGCCTTTTTGAACTCATGACCCACGACAAGAAGAACGAGAACGGCGTCATCAACTTCACCCTGCTGGCCGGCATCGGCGACATACGCATCAACCAACAGGCCACGAAAGACGAGATCTTCGACATGCTCGACTTCTATCGCGAGACCATGGGTTGCTAATCCGACACAACATAAAGAAAGCGCAGTGACAGACATCGTCGCTGCGCTTTCCGTATAGCTAAAACCGCGTCACTTCACCATTACTTTGCGCGAAAGCACACGGTTAGGCGTCTGAATCTTCAATACATAGATACCGGCAGAGAGACCCCGCAGATCAACCGTCTGTTCACTGCCTACGGCCACCTGATCCACACGAAGGTGCATCACAACCTTGCCGTCGAGACAGCACAAGGCGATGTCGGCAAACGATTCGTCGGCATTGAACAACACATGCCAAGCCTCGCCCGTCTTATGTATCGTCACAGGCTCGGTCACATTGTGCCTGGCTGCGATGCCAGTGCGTTTCAGAGCCAACTTCAAGCCTTCATACGCATTGATTTTCCCATATCCCCACTTGGGATTCCAACATGTGCCGGTCCAGGAGTCGCGTGTGCTGCTCTCAGCTATGATTTCGTGTATCTGCTTAGCCGACAACAGGGGGTTGGCCTCCAACCACAACGCCAACACACCTGTCACGACAGGCGCCGACATCGACGTGCCCTGCATGATGCCATAGTAATAATCCGTAATCCCCATCCTCACCTTTTCTACAATCTGCGTATTGTTTCCGGCAAAGTCCACCGCGTTCTTATAGATGGACGAAATCACACCTTGGCCCGGTGCACACACGTCAGGCTTCAACAATGTGGAGTCTGTCATGGGGCCAACGGAAGAATAGCTTGACAACGCGTTCACCACAGCGGCACCGACGTAGCCGTAGTTGCTTCCCTCGATATTTGTCCAGCGGTTCTTTGTCACGTAAGAGCCCACCGTCACGGCGCTGCGCGTGTCAGCCGGGCTGCCCACCGACATCATGGCGTCGATGGTGGCGTTTTGCGATTTATCGGCCAAGAAAACGGGGCCGTTGCCGTTCAAGAAAGCATGGAAATAATGACCTGGCGTGCCTTCCACCTTAAATGCCAGGTTGCAGTCGGTATATCGCGACGCCTTAATGGCTGCCGGTGTGTTCACCATGGCTTGATAGTAGTAGCGGTTCGTCACTGAGTCAACGCCATATTCCTCTGTCAGGTACTTTTGCCAAAACGTCGCGTCGGCAGTCACAAACTGCTTCGACAAATTGTTGAGAAACGCCGGCTGAGCTTTGAACGGTTCCGGACCGTCTCCCACTATGTACACGAAAACGTAGGTTTGCGACTTGTGGTCCACAGCAATGTTCGTCACCGTTCGGCCTTCGGCAAAACTGCCCGCAGCGTGCAACACGTTGTCACCGTCGTTGCCTGCCGAAGCCACAATGGCGCCTTCCTTGGAAAGCAGTTCGTCCAAGTCGCGCGATAGTTCCGCCGAACCGTCATGGGGACTGAAGTTCGTGCCAAAGCTCATGTTCACAATCCAGGGCACATGCCTCTCGGCAGCTATCTCCTTAACCAAAGAAATGGCGTCAAGCACGTCGGCATCTTCAAAGTCTGCGCTCGAAACCATCACTATCTGCGCCCCGGGGGCCACACCGTAGTATGTAGGACTGCCATAGAGTTTGCCACCGGCGGCAATGCCCGTCACATGCGTGCCATGCGACTTGCGTGTGCCGTCAACGCCCGAGCCAAGTATCTCGGCCTGCGTACGAAGCAGTTTGCGCTCCGACTTGGCCAGATTCCACACGGCTGCAATTCGGCTCGAGTCGTCCGTTACTCTGAAAGCGGAGTGGGTAAACTGAAAACCCTGGTCCAGAATACAAATCAGCACGTTCTCACCCGTGAATGGCGTTTCCAGATCTTCGCCCTCGTGCACCTTGTTTACGTTTGAACTCTCGCGCACGCGGTCCATGTGGAGCTGACGTCCCCGCAAACCGGTCACACGCTTCACCACCGGCCATCCGGCTACCTCCTCAATCTGCTCAGGAGCCAGTCGCGCCGTCAGCACATCGTCCGAGATACGCCGGCAGTCAACGCCCAGAGCGCGCAGTTCCCGCTCTGCGGCATCGCCGTCCGTGCAACGCACAACCAGCGACATCGTCGTCGCCTCCTTGCCCTTGCCAAACGCCTTGGAAGCGGCCACAGGGCCTTCTTCATGAAGTGTTTTAAGATACTTGTTCAGCTCCAGGCCACACTTCTTGTTATATCTGTACACCTCAGCCTGTCCGTGCAGCCCGCAGCTGAAAGTCAGCGCGGCCAACAGGGAAAACGTCACAGCTATTTTCTTCATTTCTTCTTGCATATAAAGTTCAGGGTGCAAAATTACGCATTTTTTGCCAAACATCCCGCACCTTGGCAAAACTAACTCCGTTTTCGTACGCACTATATCGGATTTAGGAAGAACCATCTCCCCTTTACGGCCGCCATTCTGCGATAGCACACGGAGCCGGCCTCACCTGTAAAACTATGGATTGCTTTACGGGGCGGCGCTCATTTAATTATAACATTAAATAAGTTACATGCCTTCCGCGGGACATGTGAAGAGAAACTTGGTGTCTATGTTTCGCGATTCAACCATTTATTTGTAACTTTGCAGACTGTAAGTATATATTTTAACCCATCGCAGAGAAACGGATATCAAGAGACATGGCAGAAACCAAGTACATCTTCGTCACAGGCGGCGTGGCCTCGTCGCTGGGCAAGGGCATCATTTCGGCCTCCATCGGCAAGCTGCTGCAGGCCCGCGGCTACAAAATAACGATTCAGAAGTTTGACCCTTACATCAACATTGACCCGGGCACGCTCAACCCCTACGAACACGGCGAATGCTACGTGACAGACGACGGCAAGGAGACCGATCTGGACCTTGGGCACTATGAACGCTTCACGGGAATCAAGACGACGAAGGACAACAACTATACGACGGGGCGCATCTACATGAGCGTGATAGAAAAGGAGCGCCGCGGCGACTATTTGGGCAAGACAATCCAAGTGGTACCGCACATAACAGACGAGATAAAGCGCAACATCATGTATTTAGGCAAGAAAGAGCGCTACGACTTCGTCATTACAGAGGTTGGAGGCACTGTGGGCGACATTGAAGGCACCCCATTTCTCGAAGCCATCCGCCAACTGAAATGGGAACTTGGCAAACGTGCGCTGAGCGTGCACCTGACCTACGTGCCCTACCTTGCTGCAGCGAAGGAGTTGAAGACGAAACCGACGCAGCACTCTGTAAAGGAACTTCAGAGCCTCGGCATACAGCCGGACATCCTTGTGCTGCGCGCCGAGCGGGAACTGGGCCAGTCGCTGCGCAAGAAGGTGGCCGCCTTCTGCAATGTGGACTTCGAGGCAGTGGTCCAGAGCGTGGACGTGCCCAGCATATACGAAGTGCCGGTGCGCATGGCCGAACAGAACCTGGACAAAACCATCCTGAAAAAGTTTGGTATGGAGGTTGACTCCGACCAAGTGATTCTGGGACCGTGGAAAGACTTCCTCAACCGCCGCCGCCAGGCGAAGGAAGTGGTCAGAATCGGCCTGGTGGGCAAATATGATCTGCAGGATGCCTACAAGAGCATCCTGGAATCGTTGTCGCAGGCCGCGACATATCATGACCACAAGCTGAAGACTGAATTCATCAACAGCGAAAAACTGACGCCGGAGAACGTGGCTGAGCAAATAGACCGGATGGACGGCATCATCGTCTGCCCGGGTTTCGGACAGCGCGGCATAGAAGGGAAAATACTGGCCACACAATACTGCAGGGAGCACGACGTGCCGACACTGGGCATCTGTCTGGGCATGCAGATGATGGTGATAGAGTATGCCCGCAATGTTTTGGGATACAAAGACGCCAACAGCTCGGAGATGGACGTGCAGACGGCCCACAACGTGATCGACATCATGGAGGAGCAGAAGAATATCACAAACCTGGGCGGCACCATGCGCCTGGGCGCTTACAAATGCCGGCTGAAAAAGGGAAGTTTAGCCTACAAGGCCTATCACAAGGAGACTATTTCCGAGCGCCATCGCCACCGTTTTGAGTTTAACAGCCAATACCGCGAGGAATACGAGGCAAACGGCATGGTGTGTTCCGGAATCAACCCCGAGACAGGTTTGGTGGAGATTGTGGAAGTTCCTGGCAAGAAATGGTTTCTCGGCACACAATTCCACCCAGAATACAACAGCACGGTGCTAAACCCCAACCCGCTTTTCATGGACTTCATGAAGCATGTTGTCAAGTACAAGAAAGCATAAATCATATCGGACATCATCTAATCTATATCCATTATAAATGAATAAAAACACAGTCATTGGTTTTGTCCTCATGGCTCTGGTGCTCTTCGGCTACACCTATTATGCCACGCCGAGCGCAGAACAACAGGAAGCTATGAGACGTTATAACGATTCCATCGCAGCCGTTAACGCCAAAATACAGCATGAAAACGAAATGGCCCGGCTGGCTGAACAGCAGGCGGCCGATTCGTTGGCCAAGAACGACACAACGTCGCTCTTCTCCTCCACCCTGCGCGGCGCGGCAGAAGACATCGTACTTGAGAACAGCGTAGTGAAAGTGACTCTCAACACGATGGGCGGCAGCATGGCCTCGGCCGTGCTGAAAGAATACAAGAATCAGCAAAAACAGCCCCTCACACTGTTTGACAAAACGACGGCTCGGCTAAACTATGCCCTCAACCTGACAGAGGGTAACGTCAATACGGCCGACCATGTCTTTACCGCAGAAAACGTGACCGACTCCACCGTGACCATGCGCCTTTCTGCCAAGAACGGAAGCAGTCTGGTGTTTGACTATAAGCTCATCCCCGAGACCTACATGGTAAACTTGGAGATACGCGGCGAAGGTGGCTTGGAACGCTTCTGGGCTCCCGACAAAAAATACCTCTATATGGAGTGGCAGGACAGTGTCAGACAGCAGGAAAAAGGCTATACCTTCGAGACACGCTACTCCAGGCTGACCTATAAAGAACAGGATGGCGGCATCGACCACCTGCCGGAAACAAAAGCCAAAGAAGAAAAACCAGAGAAACCGCTTGAATGGATCGCATTCAAAAATCAATTTTTCAGCAATGTACTCATCAGCTACCAAGGTCTGACCGAGGCCCACGTAAAGAGTACACCGCTGAGCGAAGGCAGCGGCTACCTGAAATATGACGAGGCTTACATGAAAACAGCCTTCGACCCGACGGGAAAACAGCCCACCCAGCTGCAATTTTATGTCGGCCCGAACAAATTCCGTCTGCTCCAAAGCATGAACGACTACACCCTGGTTGAAGGCAAGGACCTCGACCTGGACCGCCTGGTGGACCTGGGTTGGCCCATCATCCGTTGGATAAACCGCTTCTTCACCATCTACGTGTTCGACTGGTTCACACGTCTCGGTTTACACATGGGAGTAGTGCTCTTGCTCATCACCATTCTTCTGAAGATACTCGTCTATCCCACCACCCGCAAGAGCTATCTGAGCAGTGCCAAGATGCGCGTCCTGAAACCGAAGCTGGACGAACTTAACGAAAAGTACCCCAACAAAGAAGACGCCTTGAAAAAACAACAGGAAATGATGGCCATCTACAGCCAGTATGGAGTGAGCCCCATGGGCGGTTGCCTGCCAATCTTGTTGCAGATGCCTATCTGGATAGCCATGTTCTATTTCGTACCGAACGCCATAGAACTTCGCCAACAAAGCTTCCTCTGGGCTGACGACCTCTCAACTTACGATGACGTGATCAGTTGGAGTTCCAACCTCCCCATCATTGGAAACCACTTGAGCATATTCTGTCTCCTCTTCTGTGTTTCCAACCTGTTGTACAGTTGGATCAACATGAAACAGCAGAAAGACTCCATGATGGGGCAGCAAGCCGAGCAAATGAAAATGATGCAATGGATGATGATGCTCATGCCCCTCTTCTTCTTCTTCATCTTCAATGATTACTCCTCCGGTCTGAACTATTACTACTTCATTTCCCTGCTTGCAAGCGCAGTGACGATGTGGTGGCTGCGTTGGCGGACAGACGACAAGAAACTTCTTGCAAAATTGGAAGAGAATTATCGGAAGAACAAGAACAATCCGAAAAAAGCCAGCGGTCTTGCCGCACGGTTGGAGGCTCTGCAGAAGCAGCAAGAACAACAACAGCAGCGAATGAGAAAAAGATAAGCCGATAGATCGCGAGGAGGAATTGTATCATGACACATCTGCCAGACAATTCCTCCTCGTTTTTATTAACCACAAGCAATAAGTAGACAATGAAAATTCAAACAATCTTTCTAACAGTAAGCATTATGGCAACATTAGCCATCAGTTCCTGCTCGAACTCCGCGACAGACAAAGATTTCATAGGCAAGTCCACCACCAAGTTTGAAAGTGACTTGCTCACACCCGAAGCCCTGTGGTCATTAGGCCGCATCGGTTCAGTCCAAGTAGCTCCAGACAGCAAAACAGCCGTCTATAACGTCACCTACTACAGTATAGAACAGAACAAGAGCCACAGCGTGCTCTACACACAGTCGCTCGATGAAAAAGAAAACAAGATTCTGACGACTACAAACGATAACGAGCGTAATGCCGTGTTCTACGACGGCGGCAAGAAGGTGCTGTTCCTTTCCAACAAAAGCGGAAGCCAACAATTGTGGTCTATGAACGCCGACGGAAGCGGCAGAAAACAAGTTTCGGACCTTACGGACGACATCAGCGAGTTCTTGCTCTCGCCTGACGAGAAGCAAATCGTCCTCATCATGGAAGTGGAAGACACCACCAACATCCAGAAGAACGACGAAGACCTGCCTCTCAGCAGCGGTATCGTCATTAACGATTTCATGTACAAACATTGGGACCAGTTTGTCAAAACCATTCCCCATCCGTTCCTCGCTGAGTTCGACGGAAAGCGAGTTACCGTTAAGAAAGATATTCTCGAGGGCGAGCCATACGAATGTCCGTTGCTCCCATTCGGAGGTGCCGAACAATTGGCCTGGAGTCCCGACAGCAAGACCATAGCTTACACATGCCGCAAGAAGACTGGGCTCGACTATGCCAACAGCACCGACAGCGACATTTACCTTTATAATATAGAAGACGGTTCCACACGCAACATCTGCAAACCTGAAGGCTACGTTGAGCCGGAAACGGACTTCACTCGCAGTAAAGAGAACCAGCAGGTCAACAAACAACCGGAGGACTGCAACGTTGGTTACGACCAAAACCCGCAATTCTCTCCCGACGGCAAATACATCGCATGGCAAAGCATGGAACGTGACGGCTATGAAAGCGACCGCTCGCGCCTATGTGTCTATGAGATTGCCACAGGTAAGAAAACGTACGTCACAGAAAGTTTCGAATCGGACGTTAACACCTACCTGTGGGGCAACGACAGCCAGACGCTTTACTTCACAGGCGTTTGGCACGGCACCATCATGGTTTACAGCACAAACATCGCGGGCCAAGTGCAAAAACTCACCGATGGCGTCTGGGATTACAGCGTTGAAGCGCTCACAGCAGACGGTTTGAACTTAATTGTAAAGCGCCACAGCATGAGCCAGGCCGATGAGGTGTACACCATAGCCCTTAACGACAACAATAAAATCACCCAGATAACCGACGAAAACGGTTTCATCTACAGTCAGCTTGAGATGGGAAAAGTTGAAGAGCGCTGGATTCCCACTGTCGACGGCAAACAAATGCTTACATGGGTCATTTACCCGCCCCACTTCGACTCCACCAAGACCTATCCCACCCTGCTCTACTGCGAAGGCGGTCCGCAGAGTCCCGTAAGCCAGTTCTGGAGCTACAGATGGAACTTCCAGATTATGGCCTCCCACGGATATATCATTGTAGCCCCCAACCGGCGCGGCTTGCCCGGCTTTGGCATGGAGTGGCTCGAAGCTATCAGCGGCGACTACAGCGGTTTGTGCATGAAAGACCTGCTGACTGCCATCGATGCCGTCAGCCAGGAGCCCTATGTCGATAAAGACCGTCTCGGATGTGTAGGTGCTTCGTTCGGAGGCTACTCTGTTTACTGGCTTGCCGGACATCATGACAAGCGATTCAAGTGTTTCATTTCACACGACGGCATCTACAACACCCAACAGCAGTATGTGGAAACCGAAGAAATGTGGTTCCCCAACTGGGACCTCGGTGCAGCACCGTGGACAGCAGAGGGAAAAGCCCTCAAAGCCTACACCGACTCTCCCCATCTGAGTGTGGACAAATGGGACACGCCCATACTCTGCATTCACGGCATGAAAGACTACCGCATCCTTCACTCCCAGGCACAATCGGCCTTCAACGCCGCCCGCATGCGGGGCATAGAAGCCCAGATGCTCCTCTTCCCCGACGAAAACCACTGGGTGCTCAAGCCCCAGAACGGCATTCTCTGGCAGCGTACCTTCTTCCGTTGGCTCGACAGATGGCTTAAAAAGTAGCAGATGCAACTTTCAGTCGTCATTCCCGAATACAATTACGACTGCACGCAGCTCGTGAGCGACCTCCGCCAATCGTGCGAGGCCGCTTACGGGCTTTCTTCATACGAAATACTCGTCATCGACGACGGCTCGTCCGACACGGCAACAACCAGGTCCAACAGCGTAATCGACCAATGGCCCAATTGCCGGTTCATACGCAAGCCCGGCAATACGGGGCGCGCTGCCACGCGGAACGAAGGTATCCTTCAGTCCAGCGGAAACCTTGTGGTCATCATCGACTGCGACGCCGAAGTATGCTCCCCTGACTTCATCTCACGCTACCTTGAGGCTGCACGTCAGGAAACAGGCAGCGAATACGTCATCTGCGGCAACATCGTCACCTCGCCGCAATATGGCCGGCCAGACAACCAGTTGCGCTACCGCTACGAGCTTGCCGCAGGCCGCAGGCGCACGCTGACACACCGCAACGCCCACCCCTACGACAGTTTCACAGCCTTCAACGTCATGATAAGCCGCAGCGTGTTCGGCAAAATAAAGTTCAACGAATCTTTCTCACAATACGGCTACGAAGACGCCCTTCTGGGCATGCAACTCAAGCAGACAGGCATTCCTGTCCGCCACATCGACAATCCACTCGTCCACACCGGCATCGAGAGCAACGACATCTTTCTAAGAAAAACGGAGCAAGCCCTGCAGAACCTCTACACCCATGCAGCGCTCTTCCCCGAAGGCACACCCATTACCCGCACCGCCGCGCGTCTGCGCCACATGCGGTTGCTCCCGTTGCTTCGCCGCTGCCACAAGTGGCTCGGCCCTCTCGAGCGGCGCAACCTGCTGGGCTGCCGGCCCAGCCTGTTCCTCTTCAAACTCTATAAAATCGGCTATTACGCCGGCTTGCACAAATAGTTGCCAACCATCCGGCAACACAACTTAAAAATCCTTATGCCCATATCGGACATAAGGATTTCTTAATCGGACTTCGTCGCCCGTATATCGCATTTGGAAAACGCTCAAAAGAAAAAACTGCGCCGGTGATGCGATGAAATCTCTGTAAAAACAGGATTTGAGGCCATCCGAACCTTTGTAATCTGATTCATACGAAACAGCGCGCCATCGAAACGGAAAGGACACTCGGTTAAGTTAAATAATCTGATGAGTTTCCCAGTCGAACCGGCACAGTTTTAAGTTTTCTTGCAAACAAAATTAGGAAGAAATCCTTAAACGGCAAGGTTTCTACCGAATATTTTTTGATTAAAACGCCAAAAATGCCCTTTTGGGAGCAAAAATTACGGTTTGACGAAGCAGAAAGGGGTTTCAACGACTACTTTTTCCCTTGTTGAACCCTCCGGAAGTGCTTAATGAGACTGTAGGCCGAATAAATGCCCAGTTCACCCGCCTTGCTGAGGTCGGCAAAACCATCCTGATAGTTCTGCTGCCCCACGAGCAACAAGCCGCGATTATAATAGGCCTCGGCTAATGAAGGATTGAGCTGAATGGCTTTGTCATAATCGCGCCGGGCCTCGTCGTCGGCCTTAATACGTGAATAGATGCAGCCGCGGTTATAGTAGAAAAAGGCACAGGCGGGCTCTTGACGGATGGCATTGGAAAGGTCGGCAATGACAGGACGGTAGTCCATCCGCATGTCTTCGGATTGTAAGCCAGTCTCTTTGTGCTGCTTTGAACGATAGGTTTCCAACTGTTTCTCACGGACCACCGCCCTCAGGAAAAGTGCCGCAACAAATGTCGAATCGAGCGACAGCGCCTGGTTGAGGTCATCAATGGCCGCCGTATAGTCGCGTTTGCTTGAAGTGCAAAAGGCATGGGCAAAGAGCAGACGGGTGTCGCGCTGCTGATGGCTCAAACGGTTGGCCAGTTGACGGGCCTCCTCGTCAACAGACCTGATGCCGTCGGCATCGAGCGCTTCCTCGTGAGGAGCAAGATAGAGAGGACGGCTGAGAACACGCGAATTGTTGAACTGCTCCAGGAACTGGGCATACGACAGACGCGCCGTCAGTCCGTTTTCCCTCGGGGTAAACGTAAGCAGATAGAGCGGCTGCTGCTCTATGACCACGTCGCGGTTCTGTATGCGGCCACGATAATCGCTGGCATAGAACTTGGCAATGTTTTCATCGTCGTTTTCGACCACCATTTTCTTATAATCGTCGATGTCTTGTTCCTTCTGTTTGCGGGTAGGTTTCTGACGGTTGCGCTTAGCTGTGCCGAACATGTCGTCAAGCCGGGCAATGTAAACCTTACGTTCGTCGGCCAACGCCTGTTTGTTCATACCGGCCAGCCGATAACACTTGGCGCGGTTTTCATATCCCGTCCAGAAATTCGGATAGTCCTCAAGCACGGTGGTATAATCGTTGATGGCCCCCTTGAAATCGCCCGTTTTCTCCAGAAGCAGGGCACGGTTGAAAAGAGCCAGGCGGTCGTGAGGCTCACGCTTAAGAACAAAATTGAAGTCTTCGATTGCCAAATTGTTTTCGCCCACCTGCATTCGCAGAAGCCCGCGGTTGTAGTGGCCGGGATAATTGTCAGGGTCAATATCAAGGGCAATATTGTAATCATCCATGGCACCGCGCAGATTATTCTGGCGGAACCGCGCCATAGCCCTGTTCAAATAGAAGCCGGATTTCTTGGGAGACTGCACTATGGCACGATCGTATGTCTTTTCCGCATCGGCAAAGGCGCCATGATTCATTTGGAGCATGCCACGTGCGCCCAAAGCGTCAACATCGTAGGGATCAATTTGCAAAGTACGTTCAATCAGCGTGTCAGCACTGACCGTGTCGGCACGCTCAAAGGCTATCTGAGCTTTCAGCATGTAGCATCGTGTGTACGAAGGCCACTTCAGAATCATGGTGTCAAGCAAAGCATCGGCCGTTGCCAGACTGTCCAACGACGTTTGACAAAGAACCAGATTGTACCAAACGTCTTTGTCATCGTTACGCCGCGACAGCAACAGCCGATAGTCGTCTGAAGCCTTGGCATATTCAGCATTCATGATGTAACTGATGGCTCGCAGGCGAAATACATCGTCAATGAACGGATCACGTTCAATGGACAACGAACAGTCTGAGGCTGCACCCGTATAGTCGCCAAGATAGTATTTGGCTACCGCGCGGTAATAGTAAGGCTCATAGAGATAGGGTTTGGCTTGAATGACCTGGTTGAAATATTGAATGGACAAGGCATAGTCTTCATAGTAGAGCGCATTGCGCCCTATCGTGATAACCCCGTCGGCATTTAGTTGCGCTTTTCCCAGAAGGGGTATCAGTAAGCATAACAACAGATAGCGTTTCAACCTTTTTTGACGGTCTTTACCTTATATGAGCAACGGGCCTTCCCTTTAAGGAATGCCGTCAGTTTACTCTTTATCATCTGCTTGCGGAAAGAGGAGATTCGGTCAGTGAAAACGCGGCCTTCCAAATGGTCAAACTCATGTTGCATGACCCGTGCCAGATATCCGTCGACCCATTCGTCGTGTGGCTGGAACTGTTCATCATAATAAGACACGCGGATGCGGGTTGGCCGCGTCACACTCTCGGTTATGCCCGGCAAGCTGAGACATCCCTCCTCCATCGTTTCTGTTTCATCGTTCGTTTCCAAGATATGGGCGTTGTAATACACATGACGGAAATCTTTATATTCAGGCAAATCATCAGATAGAACATTCAAATCTATCACTACGACGCGGATAGGCTTGCCTATCTGCGGGGCAGCCAACCCGATGCCGTTTGATGCGTCAAGTGTATCAAACATGTCTTGAACCAAAGGGAGCAGAACTTCACGATTGAGCTCCACATCCTGTGCCACCTCGCGCAAAACGGGCGTCCCATAAATATAAATAGGTAATTTCATGTATGTATCTTGTATTTTTTATTATTTCAAACGTTGACTTTCCATGTAAGACTGAAGAATGATGGTTGCGCTTATTTCATCGACCAATGCTTTATTTTGCCGGGCTTGCCTGCGCAGCCCGCCATCAATCATCGTGCGGTGGGCAAGCACGGAAGTGAAACGCTCGTCTGCCGTTTCAATGGGTATCGACGTGAACGTTTTCCGAAAACGCGCTATGAAAGCGTCCACACGGGCAGCATTTTCAGAATCTGCCCCGGAATTTTGCACCGGACGGCCTATAACAACACGTTCCACGGGCTCGTGGCCGAAATAGTCGGCAAGAAAAGCCATCAGTCGCGAGGTCTCTACCGTTGTAAGCCCCTGCGCTATGATTTGAGCGGGGTCAGACACGGCTATGCCGGTGCGTTTCTGCCCATAATCGATTGCCATCAGTCTCATGCGGCAAAAGTACAAAAAAAGTCCGGCACCTGTGACGCCGAACTCCTGTTTCTTTACTTCCGGTTACTAACGTCTGCGCAAATTAATGTAGAGTTTCCACACGCTTCGTCCCACTTTGTAAGCATAAAGTGCCGATCCGATGAGACTTCCGGTGCGTTTCATACTGGCCAGAGACATGATTCCGCTTCCGGGACGCCTGTAATCGTCGATCAAAGCGTCTGTCAGCCGCTTGATGTTGTTTTCTTCCCGGCGTATACGCGAGAGCACCTCTTGCTTGCGGCGCTGGATGTCTTCGTAGGTCACCTTGGGACGGGCCACGTTGTCGTTATAAGTTTTCATCCTCGTCTTTCAGTAATTCGTTTGCGATATAATTGGTCAGAGGTGTTTCTATCCACGGCTTGCGCATCACATAGAGCAACACGCCTATGGCTGCAAAAAGCAGGGCAACGAGCCCATAAGCGAGCAGGTCGTTTCCCGTGAGTGAACGGAGCAATGAAACGAGCACCATCGCACCGAAAAACAGAGTGATTACGAATACGACAAACAGGACGACAAACAAGATGACAACGGTAAGCAACCGTGTCAGCATCTCAGTCAGACCCAGCGTCATGTATTCGCGCTGCAGGCCCAGGTATTCACGCAACGAGGCATACAGGCGCGAGACAAGGCCGTCCGTACGCTCCATCCTTTTAGTCTTGTGCGGCCTTTAGTTCCTCGGTAATATCATCTACGAGGTTTTCCATCTCCTCGCGATTGAGTTTAATGCCGCGTGCACGGATAGCTTCGGCTATCTTGGCGCGCAAATCTTCGCCTTTCTCGGGGGCAAAAAGCAGACCGATGGTTGCACCTAAGGCAAAACCGCCCAGAAGGGCTGCCAAAACACTTGCTGTTCTCATTTCTATTCGAAGTTTTAAGTTTTACGTGCCAAACTTAGCCATTTTTTCTGAGACGAGGCCAAATTTGTTTCTTAAAAATACTTTTCCTGGCCCATTTTGATGCCTAAAAGACCCTTTTATGGTGCAGAATGGCTTTTTTTGACCGAAAATGCCTATTTGATTTGAATTTTTTAACCAATACATGTGCGCTATCCCAAAGAGTAGTTGTAACTTTGCTAACACAATAAAGAATTATGTCGAAACTATAATTTTAAACGAAATGAAATACGCATTCAAAAAAATGGCCATTGTCGCAGTAGGCATTTGCACTATTGCTAGTTTCTCATCCTGCAAATCCAATGAAAGCATGTACAAGAAGGCTTATGAAAAAGCCCAGGCACAAGCTCAGACGGAACAGCAGACTCAAGTTAAAGTTGACAACCCCGCTCCGGTACAGGTAACGCCTGTTACGCCCGTAACCCCTGCCAAGCCCGTTGACACCAGCGACACACGCAGCGAAAAGGTCGTTGTAGTGAGCGGTACCGGTTTGAAGGCATTCAGTGTCATTTGCGGCAGCTTCAGCCTCAAGACTAATGCTGAAGGTTTGCAGAATACGCTCAAGAGCAAAGGATACAGCGCCCAGATTGTGCTGAACGAAGCCCGCAAGCTCTACCGTGTGGTAGCCTCCACCTTTGATGACAAAGCCAGCGCCGTAAGTTCGCGCGACCAGCTCCGCGCCACCTACCCCGACGCTTGGTTGCTTTATAATAAATAAAGGTAACATCCACATCAAACCATACAAGAGGCGGCCCCAAAGGGTCGCCTCTGCTTATAGGTTTGCGGTCGTCAGACACATGTCCGATTTGGAAAAGCTCAAGTCCGATTTAGGAAAATACAAGTCCCGCTTCGACACCCCGAAGCGGGACCTTTGTTTCCCTTGCCCGTTCAGCTGAGCACTGAAGACCGTCTCCACGCATTCGACGGACGGTCTTGGTTATACTGGATAAGAAAATAGGCAACGCACTGGCCGGAAGCCACCACGTTGCCTAAGCATTATGAAATAGTTTTTCAGCCAACTACTTGGCGCGGTTCACATAGGAGCCGTCACGTGTGTCCACCTCAACCATTTCACCTTCGTTGATGAAAAGAGGCACGCGGATTTCGGCACCGGTCTCCAACTTGGCAGGCTTCGTCGTGTTCGTGGCCGTGTCGCCCTTCAGGCCCGGTTCCGTGTAAACAATCTTCAGGATGGTCTTCACCGGCATTTCAGCGTAAAGGATGGTCTCCGTGGAAGCATCCGTCACGATTTCCACCACGTCACCCTCTTTCATGTAGTCCACACCCGTGATGAGCGCCTTGTTGACGGGCACATCGTCCCACGTTTCCTGATTCAGGAAGTGATAGGTGTCACCTTCGTTGTAAGAGAACTGGTAGGGACGGCGCTCCACACGCACGTCTTCGAGCACTTCACCGATGTTGAAGCGACGCTCACGCACCAGGCCGGTCACAACATCCTTCAGCTTCGTACGCATAAAGGTATTGCCCTTACCGGGTTTCACATGGAGAAACTCAATGCAGAAAAACAATTTGCCGTCCAAACGGATGCATGTTCCGTTCTTGATGTCTTGCGATTTAATCATAACTCTATTCTGTTTTTTATTATTGTCGTACGAAAAGACGGCGCGAAGTTACAATTTTTATTTCATAAAATCCAATGAATCACGCACAATTTACTAACTTTGCCCCATAAAAACCATCTCAAAAACCATCAAATGAAAAAAATTGCCCTTCTGATGGCCGCCCTGTGCACCCTCAACCTCAGTTCAAAGACACGTCTTTACACCGTGGCCGTACCCAATGCCGACGGCCAGCCGGTTACTCTCTCCGAATACAAAGGCCAGGTGCTCCTGATTGTCAATACGGCCACCCGGTGCGGTTTCACGCCACAATACAATGAGCTTGAAGCCCTCTACGAGAAATATGCCCCGCAGGGTTTCTGCATTTTGGACTTCCCATGCAACCAATTCGGTGCACAGGCTCCGGGCAGCAACGCCGAAATACACCAGTTCTGCACCGCCAACTTCAACATCCAGTTCCCCCAGTTCGGCAAAATCGACGTCAACGGCACCCAAGCTTCCCCCCTCTTTGTCTGGCTCAAGCGCAAAGCCCCCTTCCGGGGATTCGGAAACAGCTCCAACGGACAGTTCATGCACCAGATGCTGCTCAAGAAAGACCCTGAATATGCCAAAAGCCCCGACATCAAATGGAACTTCACCAAATTTCTCATCAACCGGCGCGGAAAAGTGGTTGCACGCTTTGAACCGACCGCCAGCATCGAAGAAATTGAAAAAGCCCTGCAAAAATTGCTTTAGAAGTTTGCCCATGTCAAAAAAACTTCCTAATTTTGCAACCCGTTACGCAAAAGCAGAAATAAACAAAAATAAGATACAGTCATGAAAAGAACATTCCAACCGCACAATCGCAAACGGAACAACAAGCATGGTTTCCGTCAGCGCATGGCTACCGCAAACGGTCGTCGCGTTCTCGCTTCCCGCCGCGCCAAAGGCCGCAAGAAGCTCACCGTAGCCGACGAGCGTCACGGCAAATAATCTGCAGATTAAGCCAAAACATAAAGGAGCATGGCCCCAGACGGGCCATGCTCTTTTGGTATGCAAAGCAGCCTGACACACGGCGGCAGACGGCAGTGGCCAGGGCTGGCATCCTGCAAACGCGTCCCAAGGCAAAAGGCTCGCTTTGGCTTGCGGGAGGTAGCAGATCCATCCCCGTTTTTACTATCTCCGTTTTCGTTGAAACGAAATCGGAGATAGTTTTTTCCATGTGCGTTTCCGTTTTTCACAGGACAGACATGCGGAAACATTGGCTTTCTTCCGATTTTTGTGGCCGTTTAATACAGCAGTCTCGCCGAAAGTTTGTATTTTTGTATTTCAGAAATTGGATAATTATGGCCGGAACAAAAACGACGGTATCGAAGAACAGAAAAAAACAGGGAGGCCGTGAGCGCATGAGCTGGGCTCGTTTCGGGCTGCATCTGGCGGCTATGTTGCTGCTGGGCGCATTGTTGCTGATGCTTACCCTTTGGGGCATCCAACTATATACGCACCACGGCCGCGAAGTGACCGTGCCCGATGTGAAAGGTATCCCCACGGCCAGCGCCATGTCGAAACTGGCGGATATAGGATTGCGTGGAGAGGTGGACGACTCGGTCTATCTGCCCAGCATACCGGCCGGCGTGGTGTATGAGCAGTCCATCAAAGCGGGCAACCCCGTGAAGGAAGGCCGCATCATCTATTTGACCATCAATTCGGGCAGTGCCCCGAAACTGATAATGCCCGATATCGCCGACAACAGCTCACAGCGCGAGGCCACGGCCAAACTGCGTGCCCTCGGCTTCAAACTGGGGCCGGTGGAGTATATTCATGGTGAGCGCGACTGGGTGTATGAAGTGAAAGCACGCGGGCGCAACGTGGCCTACGGAGACCATATCGCCTCAGATGTGCCCATCGTACTGGTGGTGGGCAACGGTACTTACGCGGAAGACGACATTGATCTGGTAGAAGTGGCTGCACCCGACAGCGTGGACTGGTATTCGGAAGAAGAAGTGACGCCCGCGCCCAAACAAGAAACGGCTCCATAAGGTTCTACGTCATGCGCCCCTACGAAGAAGAGTTGAAGCCAAGCCCGTTGCAGACCAACGAGGAACTGGACACGGAGCTGGACGGTGACCAAGGCGACGGCCTGTATGAGCACTTCCGCATAGTGGCTGACAAGGGGCAGCAATTGCTGCGCATTGACAAATTTCTGATAGACCACCTGCGCGACACGTCGCGCAACCGCATACAGAAGGCGGCCCAGGCCGGGTTCGTGCGTGTGAACGACCAACCGGTAAAGAGCAACTACCGCGTGAAACCCGCCGACGTGGTGACCATAGTGCTCGACCGCCCACGCTACGAAACGACCATCGAAGCTGAAGATATCCCTCTCGACATTGTCTATGAGGACGAGGCTCTGCTGGTGGTCAACAAGCCAGCCGGACTGGTGGTACATCCTGGAGTGGGCAACTGGACGGGCACCTTGCTCAACGCATTGGCATGGCACATGAAGGAAGACGCGGCGTTCGACCCCATGGACCCGAGTGTGGGGCTGGTACACCGCATTGACAAAGACACGAGCGGCCTGCTGGTGATAGCCAAAACGCCGGAGGCAAAGACAAAACTGGGAGTGCAGTTCTTCAACAAGACCACCCGCCGCAAATACAACGCCCTTGTGTGGGGCGATTTCGACGCCATGGAAGGCCGCATAGAAGGTAACATCGGGCGTGACCCGCGCGACCGCCAGCGAATGGCCGTGTTTCCGCCCGACTCGGGCATTGGCAAAAGTGCTGTGACACATTGGCGCGTGCTGCGCCGATACGGCTACACCACATTGGTGGAATGTGTCCTTGAGACCGGCCGTACGCATCAGATTCGCGCACACATGCAGCACTTGGGGCACCCGCTCTTCAACGATGCGCGCTATGGCGGCGACCAACTGCTGCGCGGCACGACGGAAAGCAGTTACAGACAGTTCATCGCCCAAGCCTTCGAGACGTGCCCCCGACAAGCGCTCCACGCACGTACCTTGGGATTCGTGCATCCCGCGACTGGCAAAGAAATGGACTTCACCTCAGAATGGCCAAACGATATGGCCGGCCTGATAGAAGCCTGGGAAAAATATACTGAACAACGATTTTAACGACAACCAAAAGACATGAAACGCATCATTGCCATTGTAGCAGGAGGTGATTCCTCTGAACACGAAGTGTCACTGCGCAGCGCGCAGGGCATATACTCTTTCATAGACAAGAACAAATACGCGTGCTACATCATAGTCATTACCGGCACACGTTGGGAAGCCATGCTCAGCGACGGCTCGAAGACTCCGGTTGACAAGAACGACTTTTCGTTTGAGACACCCGACGGACGTGTTCGTCCCGACTTTGCATATATAACCATACACGGTACACCAGGCGAGAACGGCATCCTGCAAGGCTATTTCGACCTTATCCGTCTGCCCTACTCAACCAGCGGCGTGCTTGTGGAGGCTTTGACGTTCAACAAATTCAGTTTGAACCAATATCTGAAAGCCTGGGGCGTGCGTGTCGCCGAGAGCGTGCTGCTTCGAAAAGGACAAGAAGACGCCGTAAGCGACGAAGACATTATTGAGAAGGTAGGTCTGCCCTGTTTTGTCAAACCAAATGCCGACGGCAGCAGTTTTGGCGTCACAAAAGTTAAAACAAAAGATCAGTTGCGGCCGGCCATAGAAAAAGCCATGGGCGAAGGTAGCGAAACCATGATCGAGACGTTCATCAGCGGAACCGAAGTCACCTGTGGTTGCTACAAGACAAAAAACCGCCAACGCATCTTCCCCATCACCGAAGTGGTAACCGAGCAAGAATTCTTTGATTACGAAGCAAAATACAACGGTGCTTCACAGGAAATAACCCCCGCCCGCATAGCTGAGAGCACTGCCCAGCGAGTCAGCCAGCTCACATCAGCCATTTACGACATCTTAGGCTGCGAGGGCATCATACGCGTTGACTACATATTAAGTGGTGAACCAGGCGAGGAAAAGATAAATCTCCTCGAAGTTAATACGACTCCCGGCATGACCCCCGCCAGTTTCATCCCGCAGCAAGTGAGAGCTGCAGGACTGACCATGGCTGAGGTATTGGAAGACATTATAGAAAACAAATTCTGAAAAAACAGAACAACTATGAATATACCAGCTGAATTTGACGACATTCGTCCTTACATCCCTGAAGAATTGCCAGGCGTATTCGACGAGTTAGAACAAGACGAGCATTTCAAGAGCGTTGTGGCGCAGGTCATGCCAGGCATTCCCTTTGCCGCCATAATGCAGAAAGCACGTGCCTGTCACTCTCTACTTGATTTTCAAAAGGCATTCTCGTATGACCTGATGCAAATGCTCATGACGCGCTTCACTGACGGCACTGACATGGACATAAACGACTTGGACAAGACAAAAAACTATACGTTCATTTCCAACCACCGCGACATTGTTCTCGACTCGGCCTTCTTGAGCAAGCTACTGCTTGACAACGGGTTCACTAATACGGTAGAGATTGCTATCGGCGACAACCTGCTCTCGCTGCCGTGGGTAAAAAAGCTGGTCAGGCTCAACAAAGCCTTTAAGGTCAAGCGCTCGGTGCACGGACGAGAAAAGCTATTGGCCAGCATGCAGCTCGGACGATACATCCATTTTGCGGTGAAGGAAAAGAAAGAGAACATCTGGATAGCCCAGCGCCAGGGACGCGCCAAGACATCTGACGACCGCACCCAGGAGTCCGTACTGAAAATGATGGCATTTGGCGGTGAAGGCTCTATCAAGGAACGCCTGAAAGAAATCAACATTGTGCCTCTGAGCATTTCCTATGAATTTGACCCCTGCGACTTCCTGAAAGCGCGCGAATTACAGGAAAAACGCTCCAACCCTGACTTCAAAAAGCGTGAGAACGAAGACAACATCAGTATGCAGACCGGTATCATGGGCTATAAGGGGCACGTGCACTACCAGGCCTGTGCCTGCATCAACCATTGGCTTGACGAACAGCCTGACGACTTGCCCAAGAACGATCTGATTGCTCTCGTGGCAAGACACATCGATCACGAAATTCACAGTCACTACCGTCTGTATGCCAACAACTACATTGCCTACGACCGGCTCAACCAGACAGAGCGCTTTACGCAACTCTATACGCCTGAAGAAGAAAAACGCTTCAACGATTATTTGCGTGGACAAATAGCAAAAATTGACCTGCCGCAGCCGGACCACGATTTCCTCACCCGCTCCATTCTGGAAATGTACGCCAACCCGCTGCTGAACTATCTCAAGGCGGCCGAAATAAACGAGCAATGAGCCTTATTCGAGATTTTGTCCTGACAGTCGCCATCGTCACCTGCGCTGTCGTGCTTTTGGCCTGCGATGACGACAGCGACACGTCTCCTGCTTACCAATTGGCCCTGGTTGACTTCGAGACAGACAGCAATGGGAGCGCCAAAACCATGATTACCGACGACAACCGGCACTATACCGTTGTCAATCCTGTAAATGGTCTCAAGGCCGATACCACCTACCGCTACGCAACGTTTTACACCGAAGAAAACACCACTGACGTACGTTTGGCAACAGCCAGTCCGGCCCTGTGCGACTCCCCCCTTGCTTTTGACAAAGAAGCCACAGTCCACACCTCGCCAGTCAATCTGGTTGCCATCTGGCGCGGAAGCCACTATGTGAACCTCACGCTCCACATTTTGAGAAAAGACAAAGTCCATACATTCGGCTTCATCGACCGCGGCATTTCCACAGGACAGTCAGGATGCCAGTTCCTCAACATCGACCTCTACCACGACGATGCCGGCGACATCCCCGCTTTCACCAGCCAGGTCTATGCATCGTGCAATCTCATGCCCTATTACAGCAAACTCACGGCTGGCCACGACAGCATCCGCTTCACCATCAACCAATACGACAAGGGCAGCACATCATACGCATTGCCCTTCTGAAAAACGCATATAGAAAAACGGATGTCCGACTTAGTGTTTTCTAAGTCGGACATCCTGCTTATAATATCAAACGCTATACCTTCAACTTGCCCATCACGCCCAGCCACATCTCTGTGCGAACCTCGCGGGGCATATAAGGATAAATGCGTATCTGCTGTTTCAGAGTCTGTTTCATACGGTGCCACAACGATTTCTTCTTTCCGCGCTTCAACCAATAGCCAAAGTTGGCACCATCCATCACCAAGTCCATCAGTTCATCTTCTTTTTCATCGATATCGTCGGTCTTGAAGTTGTAAGGCACCTCTTCCGCCTTCAAACCCAGGTAACGCACGGCAGCGGCAGCTACGGCGTTGGCCATGGGACGCATTTCAAGCAAGTCAAACCATTGGCACAATTTCTCACTGTCTATTTCGTCATGATAACGGTGCATGGCCATCGTGATGTCGCAAAGCTGGCGTAGGCCAACACCACTGCTGATAAGATGTTTCGAGAAGTGCACAATATCATAAAGCAACCCAAGAGTGCGCGGAAGCACTTCCACCTCCTCGCCACCAATCTTCACGAAAGTTTCCTTGTAATCACCGCCCAACTCGCTCGCTACAATCTCTTCCATACGGGCCGCAAGCGTCTTGTTGTAAAACTTCAGCAGGCACAAATGGTTCTCTATCGTGGCACCTCTCCAATGGAACGACAGCAGGTGCTCTTTTCCTGGAGCGTAAGAAACAGACTCAGCGTTTTGTGTAGCCCAATCGTAGAGACGGTTTTGCGAGTCGGGCACATAAATGTCGATGTCGCCGAACACACGTTGCTCGGGATGCTCATACAGCGTGGCGGCTGCCGGGCCTTTCAGCAAGATGGGATGCAGGCCAATCTCCCTGTACTTCTTGAAAATCTCCAGAGTCCTCTCATTGAGCAACTGGTTCATGTTTTCATAATACACCACCTTGCTGTAGAGTTTCATCAGAATCTGCTGGGGCGGCCTTAATTCCTGCGGCAACTGGGTCACCGTTTGATACAGCAGACCCGACACCGTCTGTTCCTTAGCCAGACGGCGCTGTTCCTGCCAACTGGCCCGCGTCAGCATGCCCCGGGGATAGTCACCACCCATCAGGGCAAAACGGATAAAGCCGATAAAATGGCGTTCGTTTATCGTCATAAATTCTTTTAAAGTGTTTCAAGCATTCGTTTCAATACCACCGTGGCCGATATCTCGCGATTGGCAGCTTCGGGAATAACGAGCGACGTCGGTGCTTCTATCACGTCGTCGGTCACTATCATATTGCGGCGCACCGGCAGGCAGTGCATGAAGAAAGCATCGTTCGTCACCGCCATATGTTTTTTGTCCACCGTCCAGCTCATGTCACGGCTCAACACCTGTCCGTAGTTCTCCGGGCACGACACACCGGGGCAGCTCCAGTTCTTGGCATACACAAAATCAGCTCCCTCGAAAGCCTTCATCTGATCATACTCCACCTTGGCGTCGCCCACAAACTGGGGGTCGAGTTCATAGCCCTCCGGATGGGTTATCACC
Source organism: Bacteroidaceae bacterium (assembly GCA_017940565.1). Classification (GTDB taxonomy): domain Bacteria; phylum Bacteroidota; class Bacteroidia; order Bacteroidales; family Bacteroidaceae; genus UBA6382. Next base: position 96,119 of record JAGAYH010000021.1, read on the forward strand.
AGTTCCACATCGGCCGCTCTCATCCACTCGGCAAAGCTATTAGGTACAGCCTGGGGCAATGCCCGGGGATGGGGTGCCCACGTCAGCACCACTTTCGGCCGGGCAGCCCGGCGATACTGTTCTATCGTAATCAGGTCGGCAAAAGCCTGCAGCGGATGCACCGTCGCGCTCTCCATGGAGAACACCGGCCGGCCACTGTATTTTATAAACTGGTTCAGTATTTCTTCCGTGTAATCTGCCTCACGGCTCTCAAAGCGTGCAAACGTGCGGACGCCAATCAGGTCGCAATACTGCGCCATCACGGGCACGGCTTCCAGCAGGTGCTCGCTCTTGTCTCCGTCCATGACGACGCCGCGCTCTGTCTCCAGCTTCCATGCTCCCTGGTTCACGTCGAGCACAATCACGTTCATGCCCAGATTCATCGCAGCCTTCTGCGTGCTCAGACGCGTACGCAGGCTATTGTTGAAGAATATCAGCAACAAGGTTTTCCTGCGGCCCAACGTTTGAAACTTATAATGGTCTTGCTTCAGTTCAAAGGCCTCGCTCAGGGCCGACTTCAGGTCGCCAAGGTCGGATACATAACGGAATACTTTCATAACGCACAATTTTTCTGCCAATAAAATGCTTTTTCCTGTCGTTCTGCGCTTACTCGCACCCTACGACGGTGTAAAGATACAAAAAAATCGGCAATCTGCTCCGCTTCACTCCCATAAACTTCATTCGTGCAACCCTGACGACAGATAATGGCGCTGCCGGGGATACGAAAACGGAGTTAGAAAATTCTAACTCCGTTTTCGTGCGGACAGACTCCGTTTTTGTTTATCAAGAGTGGGAACTGCCGGGACGGGAAGGGCATTCAGCAGGGTATGGCCTGCGTCAACTGCTGCTCTACGAGGGCTCGTGTCACGGTGAACGTTTTCCGTCCACTGCCGGGGAGTTCAAACATGGGCTGACGCATGACTGCTTCCATGATGGACCGCAGGCCGCGGGCACCTAATTTATATTCTACGGCCTTATCAACCATATAGTCCAGGGCATCGCGGTTGAAGCGCAGAGTGATGCCATCCATCTGCATGAGTTTCTGATATTGCCGAACAAGGGAGTTTTTGGGCTCAATCAGGATGCGGTGCAGGGCATCGCGGTCGAGTGGGTTCAGATAGGTCAGAACCGGCAGACGGCCGATAATCTCAGGTATAAGCCCGAACGACTTGAGGTCCTGCGGCATGACATACTGCATGAGATTGTCGGAGTCGATATGGGTGACATTCTGAATGGCATTGTACCCCACGGTATGGGTGTTGAGCCGCTGGGCAATCTTCCGCTCTATGCCGTCGAAGGCACCACCGCAAATGAAAAGAATGTTGCTGGTGTCAACCTTGATATAGTCCTGGTCGGGATGTTTGCGTCCGCCTTTTGGCGGCACATTGACCTCAGCGCCCTCAAGGAGTTTGAGCAGTCCTTGCTGCACGCCTTCGCCACTGACATCGCGGGTGATAGAGGGGTTGTCTTGTTTACGGGCTATCTTGTCGATTTCATCAATAAACACGATGCCGCACTGGGCCTTTTGCACATCGTAGTCGGCCACCTGAAGCAGGCGCGAAAGGATGCTCTCAACGTCTTCACCCACATAGCCGGCTTCTGTGAAAACAGTGGCATCCACAATGGTGAAGGGCACTTTTATGAGTCGGGCAATGGTGCGGGCGAGCAGGGTTTTTCCTGTTCCGGTCTGCCCCACCATGATGATGTTCGATTTTTCAATCTCCACGCCATCGTCTTCCGTAGTCTGGCCGAGACGTTTGTAGTGGTTGTAAACGGCCACGGAGAGTGTCTTTTTCGCTTCATCCTGACCTATTATATATTGGTCGAGATAGCGCTTGATTTCTTCGGGACGCGGCATTTGCGTAAAGTCGGGCAACGCCGACTTGTCAAGCCCTTTCCCTTTTTGTCCGAGAGCCTCTTTAACGATAAGATGGGCTTGCTCGGCACATTCGTTGCAGATGTAGCCGTGGAGCCCCGTGATGAGCAGGCTCACTTCGCCTTCACCGCGGCCACAGAAAGAACACGTTTTTTTCTCTTTCATCACTTATTTTCGAACCATCACGCGGTCAATCATGCCATATTCGCGGGCTTCTTCGGCCGTCATCCAATAGTCGCGGTCTGAATCGTTCCACACTTTCTCATAGTCGTTGTGAGAATGATTGGCAATAATAGTATAAAGCTCTTTTTTGAGTTTCTGGATTTCACGGGCCGTAATCTCAATGTCGGAAGCCTGGCCTTGGACACCACCCATGGGCTGGTGTATCATGACACGGCTGTGGGGCAAAGCCGAACGCTTGCCTTCGGTTCCGGCCACAAGCAGGACGGCTGCCATGGAGGCGGCCATACCGGTGCAGATGGTTGCCACGTCGCTCGAGATGAACTGCATGGTGTCATAAATGCCCAATCCGGCCGAAACGCTGCCGCCGGGGGAGTTGATGTAAATGGAGATGTCCTTGGAAGGGTCCACAGAGTCCAAGTAAAGCAACTGAGCCTGCAATGTGTTGGCGGTATAATCATCAATGGGAGTCCCAAGGAAAATAATGCGGTCCATCATCAGACGGGAGAATACGTCCATCTGAGTCACATTGAGCTGGCGTTCTTCCAGAATATAGGGATTCAGGTATTGGCTTTGCGCCTTTATTACATCATCAATGACCTGGCTGTTGATTCCCAGACGGTCAGTGGCAAAATGCTTGAAATCGTTCATGTCTATATGGTTTTGATATCGTTAAAAAAACATCCGGGCGTTACCTGTCACTTTCCCCGTGCAGATAATGTCCGGATGCAGGTGGTTTTAATGTTATTCTGATTAGAAATTATGCGTTCTGATCTTGGAACATTTTGTTGAAATCCTCAATGGACACAACCTTTTCCGCCAACTTCACCGTTGTTTTCAACACCTTGGTCAGTTCCCTGTCAATGCTGCGGTTGATGATGTTGTCTTGTTGCTTCTCATCTTTCAGCATTGAGCCGGCATACTGTTCAAGGGTATTGTCGGGAATATTGTTGATGCCATACTGGGCAAACTGGATGCGAACCATCTCGCGGGCTGTAGCCTTTACGGACTCATCGTCCACTTTCACATTGAGGCCTTCAGCCAACTGAGTGCGCATCAGACTCCATTTGAGTTCCTTAATATAGTCTTCCAGAGTTTTGTCGATGTTCTGCTTAGCCGACTCGTCTTTCAGGTTTTGCAGAAGGAAACGCTTCAAGATATCTTTAGGAAATTCCAGTTCTCCAGCTTTTTTGAAAACGTATTCGCGTACATCAAGCAGGAACTTGAAATCACTGTCGCGCACGTAAGTGGCCTCTATATCTTCTTTCACCCGTGCACGAAATTCTTCCTCACTCTTTACAACATCTTTGCCAAATGCGAAGTCAAACAACTGCTGGTTCAGTTCGCCCATCTCGAAACGAGATATCGAATCCACGTGGAACCTGAAATCGCCCGTGTGTTCAGCCACTTCTTCCTTCTTAACCTTAAGCAGCGAGGCGACTTCCACGTCTTTGCCTTCAAAGGCCTTCGATGGGTTGAAGACAACGTCGGCACCGGGCTTGGCCTCTTTCTTAAAGATGGCTTTCTGCCGGTCGTTAGCAAAGAAACGCGGCATCAGTGAAGTCTTTTCCACCACTAGGCCACCTTCTTTTTCCTTGCCGGTTTCATCCAATTCCGTCAGTACGCCGCGCAACAGGTCGTTTTCCTCTTCGTAGTTCTCTGCATCGATGTACTTTCCCGTTTGACGGCGATAGCTTTCCACACCGGTTTCGACCGTTTTCTCATCAACCTCAATTTTATAATATGGAATCTTGTCTTTGCCTGTCAGCTCGACGGAGATTTCCGGTGCAAGGCCTAAATCAAACGAGAATTCATAGTCCTCACCATTCACTATGTCCAGTTCAGGCTGACCTTCCGACACCATCGGATCGGCGACAAGGCGCAATTTTTGCTCTTGAACATAGTTATTGACGGCTTCAGACAACTTTTTATTGATTTCTTCTGCCTTTACTTCGTTTCCATACATTTTCTTGATCATTCCGACGGGGACCATTCCAGGACGGAAACCGGGCATATTTACTTTTTTCTTCAGATTTTTCAGCGACTGATCAACAGCAGCAGCATAATCAGTCTTCTCCAGCTTCACCGTAAGTTTTCCATTTACGGCTCCGGACTTTTCAAATGAGACGTTCATTGAGATATTTTCTTTATTAAATTATTATGTCTAAAACTTTGGCGGCGCAAATTTACGATTTTCTTTCCAATTATCACCTGCTTCCGTCTGCTTTTCTACGCTATTCGGGCAAATTCATGACGAGGCCGTCGTATGCGAACCGGACATGTTCTGGCAAAAAGCGTGCCGAATCACGATGTAAGCCTGCCGTGTGTGCCAAATGTGTCAGAAATGTTTTAGGACGTCCCAGCTTTTCCACCACAGACAAGGCCTCTTTTATCGTCTGGTGGGAATGGTGCGGTGTATGTCTTAGCGCATTGAGTATAAGACAGTCCAAATCTTTCAAATGGGCGAAACTGTCTTCCGGCATATCGCTCATGTCTGTCACATATGCAAATCGTCCGATGCGGAAGCCTACTATGGGCATCTTACCATGCATTACCCGAATGGGCAGAACGCTTACGCCTCCGACATCTATACTCTCGCCAGGCACAATTTCGTGCAGTTCCAATTCAGGCGTCCCGGGATAGCGGTTTTCTCCGAAGCAATATGGCATACGTTCTTTCAGGTGCTTTACACAAAGCGCTTCTGCATATATAGGTATCGCCCCAAAGACACAGAAGGGGCGCAAATCGTCCACCCCGCCGACGTGGTCGTAATGTTCATGGGTCAGCAAGACGGCATCCAACTTTCCGAAAGGCAACCGTAGGATTTGCTCGCGAAAATCAGGGCCGCAGTCTATAAGGATTCGCTTGCCCTGTATTTCCACTACTGCGGAACTGCGCAGACGGCGGTCGTGCGGGTCAGCTGAACTGCACACGTCACATTTACAACCAATCACGGGAACACCGATACTGGTGCCTGTCCCTAAAACCGTTATTTTCATATAAACATCACCTCCGGCTTTAGCGTTATTCCAAATATGCGCTTCACATCGGCCACTATGGACTGGCTGAGTGCCGCAATGTCACGGCCCGATGCCCCTCCCATGTTTACCAGCACCAGCGCTTGTTTGTCGTACACTCCGGCTGCACCCCGACTGCGTCCTTTCCATCCGGCGCGTTCTATCAGCCAGGCAGCAGGTATTTTCACTCCGCTTTCGTTTTTATAGTGGGGCATGTCTGGAAAAGCCGAAAGCAGTGCGGCAAAGGTCTCATGGTCCACTACTGGATTCATGAAGAAAGAGCCGGCGTTGCCTGTAACTTTCGGGTCGGGCAATTTGTTTTGTCTTACTTCGATGACGGTCTGGCGCATTTGCTTTGCAGTAGGTTGGGAAAGTCCGCGAAGTTCGAACTCGGCGGCCAGTGCGGCGTAGGTCAAATTAGGTTCAAAGCGGCGGTTCAGTCTCAGCGTCACATGTGTCACGGCATAGCGGCCCGCCCATTGCTTCTTGAACGCGCTGCTCCGGTAGGCGTAGCAGCAGCCAGCGTTTGCTACGGTCTTAAGGGTGCCTTTCTGCATATCCACTACTTCTACCTTCTCTATAAAGTCTTTGGCTTCGGCGCCATAGGCACCTATGTTCTGCACAGCTGCCGCTCCCACTTCACCGGGCACGAGAGAGAGGTTCTCCAGTCCGTGCCAACCGTTGTCCACGCAGAGTGAGACCAAATCGTCCCAAAGCAGGCCGCTTCCCACGCGGACTCTTACGGTATCGTTGCTGTCCGACGGCAGTTCTTCCACGCTGCATATTCCGCTATGGAGCACGATACCGTTGTAATCGGAGCAGAAGAGCAGATTGCTTCCGCTGCCGATGTGCACCAGAGGCTGTCCGTTGCGCTCCGTCTTCACGAAACGGACCAATTCGTCTTCACTGGCATATTCCACAAAGCGGTCGGCCCACGCTTCGATGCCGAACGTGTTGCGATGAAGTAAGTTATAATGAAATATAGAGAACATGCATATTAATTTTCATACCTGTACAGCGTCCAACCGTTGTCGGAACGACGGAAATAGAGAAGATTCAAGAAACTATCCGATATTCCTTGAATGAGCACTACCCGATGTTCGCCCATTTTGTCCGTCTGGCCGTAATCAATGTTCGTAAACACGTTGGCAGGCAGTTCCGGACGGAAAGCGGGCCACTGGTCAGCGTCGAGCATACCGCTGATTTCTTCAAACTCCTCATCGGTATCTTCGGTCACGAAATGGATGGTAGGAGCCAAATGGGCCATCTGGAATACGGAGTCGGTGGCGAAATGCTGGTAAAAGTTGATAAAGTCGGCGTCCCTGTGGTTATCTACGGGGAACTTTCTGATTTCCGTCATCATCCAGCGGCCGTCACGGCGCTTGAAGCAGTAGTCTCTCACCAAATCGCGCGGCATGTCGAACCACTCCAAGGTCACTTCATTCAGGTCGCCGCTCTTCATCAGGCGAAACGATGACTTTTCGTCAAGGAACACCGTCAGGAAGTCCAGATTCAGGTACAGCCGCGAATATTTCCAGTCTTCTTTTTTCAACAAGGCCTTACCGTCCTTCCCGTCGTAGCATGGCAGGGGGAAGGCAATACGTTCTGTCTGGAAACGGCGGTTGGTCATAAAAGTGTAAATGAAATCGTTGAAGAAGCCGTCGGCACGCGCCGAAACGGGTTCTTTCTCAATCAGCGCCTCCAGCGAATCCTGGGGCGAAAGTTTCTTCATAGCGGCCACAGTATCGTTGCCGGCCCCTTCGGGGACTGACGGTTTAGACGACTCGTTGCACCCAACCAGTGCCACAAGCAGCCAACACGTGAGAAAAATGTAAAACAACGGTTTCATTTTTGTCTTTTCGTCAAAGCAGGTGCAAATTTACGTCAAAAAATACAATCTGAGACAGAAACGACCGGTTATTTACAGGTCAGACCTACAGATAATCTCCCGCCTCAGGGGGATGGACGCCCACTGCTCCCGTTTCTGCCGAACGAAAACGCATTTGGAAAAAACTAACTCCGATTTAGGACCGGACATATCGGTTTTGGGACAGCATTGGACGGAAACCGGAGACTGCAGGCAGCACCGGCCCGCACAACGGCGGCCTACCAAAGGGAATAGGGCGACTGACTCAAGTATGAATTGTAATATCGGGGGTCGCCAGTCACTTCCTTGCCCAAGAAGGGCGGACGGCTGAAGGCCTCGTCCCTTTCGTTGAGCTCCACTTCAGCCACAACCAGAGGGGCATTGGCCCCAAGGAATTCGTCAACCTCAAAGGTGTGGTCGCCCCAAGGCACCCGGTAACGACGTTTCTCTACCACGCCGGGCAGACACAGGCGCACCAGTTCCTCGGCTTCGGCCACGGGAATTTCATATTCATATTCGCAGCGCTCCAGTCCGTCGGCTGAGGAACGTCCCTTGATGGTCAGGAAACCGCGCTGACGATAAATGCGCACACGCACCGTGCGGGCAGCATCGCGGACGATGTATCCCTGCACAATGCGTGTGACAGACGTGGCAAGCGGTTTGTACTCGCCTTCGACAAGAAATTTGCGCTCTATCTCGCGCGCCATTTTAGGAAGCCATCAAGAAGCCGACAGTCAGAATGATGGTCACAATCACAAGAACGATGGCTATAATGGTAATGACCTTCTTTGCCTGCTTTTCTTGCGCCTTTTCACGCTTCATCTGACGGATTTTACTGTTCTTACCCATAGTTTTAGTATTTTGTATTTAGTTATTATCTTCTTTCTCGGCAAATTCCATGAGATAGGCCTTGATGAAGCCATCGAGCTTACCGTCCATCACGCCGCCAACGTCGCTGGTCTGATAGCCGGTGCGGTGGTCCTTGACGCGCCGGTCGTCGAAAACATAACTGCGAATCTGGCTACCCCACTCTATCTTTTTCTTGCCGGCTTCTATCTTGGCCTGGGCGGCCTGACGTCGCTTGAGTTCACGGTCGTAGAGCTGGGAGCGGAGCAAACGCATGGCGTTTTCGCGGTTTTCAAGCTGTTTGCGGCTTTCAGTGTTCTCTATAAGGATTTCCTCCTGCTCGCCCGTATCGGGATCGGTGTACTGATAACGCAGGCGCACGCCGGTTTCAACCTTGTTTACATTCTGTCCCCCGGCACCGCTGCTTCGGAACGTGTCCCACGAGATTTTGGAGGGATCGACATAAACCTCGATAGTGTCATCGACCAACGGGGTGACAAACACGCTGGCAAAGGAAGTCATGCGCTTGCCCTGGGCGTTGAAAGGCGAGACGCGCACCAGGCGGTGCACCCCGCTCTCGCTCTTGAGATAGCCGTAGGCCATGTCGCCTTCTACCTCGATGGTCACCGTCTTGATACCGGCTTCGTCACCGTCCTGAAGGTTGCTGATGCGCGTGCGGTAGTCGTGCTGCTCACAGTAGCGCAAATACATGCGCATAAGCATCGAGGCCCAGTCCTGGCTCTCCGTGCCACCGGCACCGCTGTTTATCTTCAGGACGCAGTCCATGACGTCCTCGTCCTGACGGAGCATATTTTTGAGTTCAAGCGACTCGAGCATGGCAGAAGCCTTCTGATAATTGGCATCCACCTCTTCTTCTGTCACCATCTCGTCCTTGTAGAAATCGAAGGCCAGAGCGGTTTCGTCAACCAAGGTCTTCAGTTCTGAATAGGAATCAATCCATTTTTGCAGACCTTTCACCAACTTCATTTGTGCCTCAGCGGCTTTGGGGTCATCCCAAAAACCGGGAGCTTGGGTGCGGAGCTGTTCCTCTTCCACCTGAATACGTTTTCCTTCGATATCAAGGTAACGGCCAAGTGCCGACGTCCGGTCAGTGAGTTCTTTTAATTGTTCTATCGTTATCATACGCTAAATTCAGCCCCAAAATTACAATTTTATTCAATATTAACAGGCATTACCGCTGACAAATTACCTGTACATAGTCTCGATCTCTTTGCGGTAATGCTCGAAAATGACTTTGCGCTTTACCTTAAGAGTATTTGTCAACTCATTACGGCTCATGCTGAAAGGCTCAGGCAAGAGTGTAATGCGCTTCACCTGCTCATAGTGGGCAAACGTCTGCTGTAATGTGTCGATGCGCTCCATGATGAATTGGATGATGGCCGGGTTCTCACACAAATCCGACCTGCTGCCATAAGATATGCCGCGCGAGTTCGCCAATGTCTCAAGCGCAGTATACGACGGCACGATAAGCGCCGAAACAAACTTTTGTCGGTCGGCCACCACTACAATCTGGTCAATGTATCTGTCAACTATCAGTTTCGATTCTATCTGTTGCGGCGCGATATATTTCCCGTTGGAAGTTTTGTATAAATCTTTTATACGGTCCGTCAGGAAGAGTTCACCATTCTTCACATAACCTGAATCGCCCGTATGGAACCAGCCTTCGTCATCTATAACCTCGCGTGTGGCACGCACATTCCGGTAATAGCCAGGAGTTATGCTCTTGCCGCGAAGCAGAATTTCGCCGTCTTCAGCCACCTTTATCTCCACGCCTCCTATAACACGTCCGACCGAACCGATGCTGAAAGGCTCGCCCACCCTGGCACAGGTGACCGTAGCTGTAGATTCCGTCAGGCCGTAACCTGTTATCATGCCGATGCCACAAGCGTGGACGAAGGTCTCCACTTCGCCCGCTATGGCTGCACCCGCTGTGGGGAAGATGTTGGCACGGGTCAACCCCAGTTGCTCGCGCAAGGTTGACAGAACGGCCTTGTCCATGAACTTATACTTCATCTTTAACCACATGGGCGCTTGACGGCCCGAAGCCAGATATTCTATGCGGTATTGTTTACCTATTTCTATTGCCGAATGAACCATTTTCCGCTTTGTTTCGGACATCGAGGAGACACGTTCCATCACTGTTTCGTAAACTTTTTCCCAGAAACGGGGTACGGCACACATACATGTGGGACGGATTTCCTTCATGGCATGCACCACTTCCGTCGGGCGCAAATTGATGTACAACTGGGCACCTTCGCTCAAGCACAGATACGACCATCCGCGCTCGAAGACATGGCTGAAGGGAAGAAAGTTGAGTACAACGTCTTTTTCCGTCACCGGCAACACCTTGTCATTCTCCACCATAGCGTTCATATACATGCCGTGAGTTAATATCACGCCTTTGCTTACCCCTGTAGTACCACTGGTGTAAAGGATGTTGGCGATGTCCTCCGGCGATGCTTCGTCAAGACGTTGTCTGAAAGCGGCCTCGTAGCTTTCGTTCCCTAACTTCAGAAAGTCATCAAAGTACATGGAAACTGTATCTGCTGCATGGCGCACCACAGCACGGTCGAAGATTATCATGCGTTCCAGCGACTCACTCGTGGCAAACAGCGGAAAGGCCACATCGTATTGCAGCTGACTGCCCACGAAAAGATACCTGACCCCGGCATCGTCCACCATGAACTGCACCTGGGCCGTGCTGCTGGTCGGATAGAACGGTATCGTTACCGCCCTCACGCCATAACAGCCGAAATCGACATAGAGGCACTCGGCCATGTTCGGAGCAAACACAGCCACATTTTCCTGCACACGGACGCCAAGGGCCAACAGGGCGCGTGCCACCTGGCGGGTGAAACCGGCAAAGTCAAGCCACGACACACCCTGCCAACGGCCAGTGACGTCGTCACGCGAAAAAAGCACGTCGCGCTTACCGTATAATTGGGCCTGTTTTTCAATCAGGCGGGAAAGATGACATCCTGTTAGCATAATTCTTTCTGCAAAGTTACATTTTATTCATTTAATTCGTACCTTTGCAGAGGAATAAAAACGAAAGAAAAATGAGGACAAAATTAGTTACACTGCTTATTCTGCTCACATGCAGTTTCAGTTTCAGCAGTTGCGACCGCGACGATTACGACGAAGATTATCTCGAAGGCATCTGGTGGAGCGTTGACGACTATTACGACGTCATCCGGCTCAATCTCAACCGTAACGGCATGGGAACTTGCGAAGAAACCTATTACGACCGCTACGGCTATGCCATCGGCTCCGACCTCGACTACTTCGAGTGGAACGTCATTAACGGACGCATCCACATCTACTTCCTCAACGGAGGACGTTTCTACGGAGACGAATGGATATGGGACTACCGCATCAAGAACGGCCACACCGTCATCATCAACGGACGGCGGTTTACCCGCGAAAAGAGCTACTACGACGACTGGTGGTACGACGGTTACTATTCCAAGAAACATCAGCCCGACGCTCTGGCGGGCGCCAAAGAATAATCCGTTAACAATGCCCCAACTGCACAGCGCGGAACAACTGGAACGGCAGGCCATCCGAATGGGTATCCTGCCGTTCTTCACACATGCCATTCCGCAATTTTCCATTGAAGAGTTCACCCCCCGGGAACTATGGTTCAACGACGAACACGAAGGCCCCTGGGAGTGGAAAGGCCCCGTCATCGGCTACGGTAGCCTGGCCTATGGCAAACTGTTCCAGAACAAGGCAGCCTACGTCCGTCTGGACCTCTATGCCGACCTTGCCAACTGGCGCCGCTCGCAGTGCCACCCCTCACCCGACGAACTCCACATGCTACAGGTGCTCCGGGAACACGAGTCGCTGCTGTCGAAAGAGCTGAAAACGCTCTGCGGTTACCAACAGCCACGGGCCCCGCGCCGCAATCCGCTCGAAAAACTCCTCGACGCTGAAGCCCGCCGCGTGGTAAAACCCCAGCGGTCGGAGCGCGAGGCCTTCGACACCGCCGTCACCCGCCTCCAGATGGACGGACTCGTGGTCATAGCCGATTTTGAATACCAGCACGACAAGAGCGGCCGTCCCTATGGCTGGGGCATCGCCCGCTACACCACGCCCGAGGCCATGTATGGCCAAGAATTCCTCCGCGCCGCCGAAGGACGCTCGCCCCTGCAATCGCGGCAGCACCTCTTCGACCACCTTGCGGAGCTGCTACCACAAGCCACACCGGCACAAATCCAAAAATTTTTAGGATAAGACCTCACACCGCCCGCAACCGCGCGGCATCTGTATTTGAGATGCCGCGCGGTTTTGCATGGCCATCCTGTCCGCCAAGCCCTGCACCGGCCAACCACCCCACGAAAATGAGTCTAATGGAAACGAAAACGCATTTGGAGCCCCCCAACTCCGCTTTCGTTGTGCTTAAATCCGTTTTCGTTCCCCAAAAGCGATACATTGAACGATCTGATAAGCTTTTTGCAGGTACAAAAAAAGAGTCGGAAAACATAAAAGCGCTTTCCAACTCTATTAACCCTCAGTCGGGGTGACTGGATTCGAACCAGCGACCACACGCCCCCCAGACGCGTACTCTAACCGGGCTGAGCTACACCCCGAAATCTTGTCCAAGTCTTGCGACCCTTTCAAAATCGAGTGCAAAAGTAGCGCTTCTTTTTCAATTATCCAAATTTTATCCGTATTTTTGTACAAGTTTTTTTCGAATACAACGAAAATGAGTCCTTACATTCTCCATGCGCCCGTCAGCCTGAGCGGCACCGTCGCTCTGCCCCCGTCGAAGAGTCTCTCGGCGCGGGCTCTCATCATCAATTGGTTGGCAGGCGGGAAGCTCATGCCAGACAACCTGTCAGATTGCGACGACACGTTTGTCATGCGCCGCGCCCTGGAGCACCCTACTGAGGTAACCGACATCATGGCCGCCGGCACTGCCATGCGCTTCCTGACGGCAGCGTTCGCCGTATCATCAGGAGAGAAACTTCTCACAGGCACGCCGCGCATGCTCCACCGCCCCATCGGTGTTCTCGTGGACGCCCTGCGCAGTATGGGCGCCCAAATAGACTACGCAGGTGATACGGGTTTCCCCCCATTGCGCGTGAAAGGCCGCAGGCTGGAAGGCGGATGCGTGGAAATGGACGGCCACGTGAGTTCGCAGTACACCTCGGCCCTGCTGATGATTGGCCCGATGATGGCGAACGGATTGCACCTGAAGTTAAAAGGCACCGTCGTGTCACGCCCTTACATAGACATGACGCTGCAACTGATGCACCATTTCGGAGCTGAGGCAGAGTGGACGAGCAAGAGCGAATTGGAGGTAAAACCCATTGCCTACACGCCCCGGCCTTATACCGTAGAGAACGACTGGAGTGCCGCCTCCTATTGGTATGAAGCCGTAGCACTGTGCCGCGACAGCCAAGCCTGCTTAGCCCTGCCCGGACTGCACGTCGACAGCCTGCAAGGCGATGCAAAGGTTCAGCAACTGTTCCAGCCTCTGGGGGTGGAAACAAAATTGGTGAACGGCAGGCACTATATATATAAAGGTAGAGTCACCACCCACCGCTATGAAGTAAACTTGGAAGAACAGCCCGATTTGGCGCAAACCGTTGCCGTCACCTGTGCCATGCTCGGCGTGCCATTCAGCATTACAGGGCTGCAAAGCCTGCGCATCAAAGAAACCGACCGCCTGGCTGCACTCAAGAGTGAACTTCTGAAACTTGGACGTGACATCACCATTGTCGGAGACGACACGCTCCGCTGGGACGGCCACACAGGATGTGGCATGACCGACCCCTCCATCGACACCTACGACGACCACCGCATTGCCCAGGCCTTTGCTCCGAGCGCATACTGCATTCCGCGACTGACAATCAATTATCCTGAAGTTGTAACCAAGTCATACCCGAATTACTGGAACGATTTGCGACAAAAAGGGTTTAATATTGAAGAAAGATGAAATTTTTACTGCTAATTATTGGCATTGCCTTCCTCTATTTCTATCTCTCCAAACGACAGCCAAAACAGGTGAAGCGCATTCCCAAGAAACCCGACTGCGATGAAACCGGTTGCGGTGTGGATTGCTTTTGCGACGAAGCCACATTGAAACGTGCGGTAAAAACTGACGTCGTCTATTTCGACGATGAAGAACTTGACGCATACAAAGGCATCGGGGCCGACGACTATACCGAAGAACAAACGGAACAATTCAACGAGGTGCTCACAACCATGCGACCCGGGGAAGTTGCCGACTGGCTGCGCAGTCTGGAACTGCGCGGTATCAACCTGCCAACCGCGCTGAAAGACGAAGCCCTCATGCTTATACAAGACCAGAAATGACGGAACTGCTGCAATACACTTTTTTCCAGAATGCCCTGTGGGCCTGCCTGCTGACAGGCATTGTCTGCGGGCTCATCGGCACCTACATAGTGACCCGCCGCATGGTGTTCATAGCCGGCGGCATGGCCCATGCCTCACTCGGCGGTGTAGGTATCTGCGCACTGATGGGATGGCCACCCGCCGCAGGAGCCGCCATCTTTGCCCTGCTGACAGGTTACGGGGTGGAACGCCTCAGCCACCGCCGCGAAATACGCGAGGACTCGGCCATTGCCATGATGTGGGCCTTCGGCATGAGCATTGGCGTGATGTGCACCTTCCTATCGCCAACATTCCTGCCCAGTTTGTCAAATTATTTGTTCGGGAACATACTACTTTCCACAACGGCCGATATTGTATTCCTTGGCATACTGGCAGTGGTAATGAGTCTTTTCTTCTACTTGTTCTTACCGCAAATTGTAGCTATTGCATACGATATAGAGTTTGCACGCTCTCAAAAATTACCAGTAGAACGATTCAACTACATTCTCATCAGTCTGGTCGCACTAGCCATTGTGGCCAGTTTGCGCACGGCCGGCATCGTCATGGTAATATCCCTGTTGTCCATCCCCCAAATGACGGCAAACTTGCTCAGCCGCACCTTTGCCGGCATGGCCTTATGGTCAGTCGGTATCTGCATCATCTGCTGCCTGGCCGGACTCGTTGTTTCGTATTGGCTCAATGTGCCCAGCGGTGCGGCAGTCATTCTGATAGCAATTATCATTTACATGGTAGTCCGCACAATAAAAACGGCCTTTCGCGGTTTATAAGTAATAGAGAAAACATATTTGGTGAAACAGTTACGCAACATATTGGCTTTGATGCTGCTTGCCATGCTGCTGACGTCGTGTGCTACACATAAGAACACGGCCTCAACCCGTTGGTGGAAGAGCTTTAAGTCGCGATACAACACCTATTTCAACGGGCACCAAGCCTATCTCGAAGGCATGCAGGCCAAGGCCGAAGGCAATAAAGACAACTTTACAGACTTTCTGCCGCTGATGATGGTAAGCAACAAGTCCTCAAAAGATTTAGGTAAGGGCAACTTTGAAACGACCATTACCAAATGTGAGAAAACCATCAAGCTACATTCCATAAAGAACAAGCCAGAATATAAACGTGGGCATCGCTTGACCGCAAAAGAAAAAGCGTTCCGGAACCGCAAAGAATTCAATCCGTTCCTGAAGAATGCCTGGATACTCATGGGTAAGGCGCAACTGCAACGCGGCGAGTACATAGAGGCGGCATCAACCTTTGCATACACCGAACGGCTCTACCGCGACCAACCTCAAGTGGCTAACATTGCCCGCTCACTGGCTGCGCTATGCTACACACAACTCGACTGGTTCTACGATGCTGAGGACCTCCTGAACAAGGTACGCCGCGACAGTGTACCACGGGCGGCACGACGACCCTACAACACAGCTCTCACCAACCTACACCTCCGGCAAAAACACTGGAAAGAAGCCTTGCCTTACCTGAAGCAAGAAGTCAGCAATATGCCACACGGCATTCCTCGCGCCAGAGGTTATTATCTGCTGGCACAAGTGTATCAAACCTTGAACATGAAGAAGGAGGCCTACAAATCGTTGCAAAAATGCCTGAACCAAAGCCCGCCTTACGAAATGAAGTTCAACGCCCAAATCATGCAGACTGAAGTCATGCCACAGGGCGACAACAAGAAAAAACTGGCCAAACTTAACCGAATGGCCCGCAAGCCTAATAACAAGAATTACCTTGACCGCATCTACTATGCCATCGGCAACATATACATGGCCATCCCGGACACGAGCAAGGCCATTGCAAGCTATGAAACGGGCAACGAAAAGTCGGCACAGAACGGACCGGCCAAAGCCATATTAAATCTAAACCTCGGCGACATCTACTGGACCATGCAACGCTTCGACAAAGCACAGCGCTGCTACAACACGGCTCTCGGCGCTTTGGACAAGGAACATCCGCGCTACGAAGAAATAAGCAAGAAGACCAAAACTCTGGACAAACTTGTTCCCTACACCAACGAGATATTCCTTCAAGACAGTCTCCAGACATTGGTCCGCATGCCTGAAAAGGAGCGGTTGGCTGTCATTGACAAACTTATAGAATTAGAGAAAAAACGCCAAAAGGAAGCGGCCAAGGCTGCCGCCGACTCGATTGCCCAAGCCCGCGAAGGCAGACAAACAGGCGGTTCAAACAATCGTCCCACAACCGATGACAAGACGGCTAATGCCAACTCAGGCGGAGCTTGGTACTTCTACAACCAACAATCTGTCATGCAAGGCGCCGACCAGTTCAAGAAACTGTGGGGTAACCGTAAGAACGAGGATAACTGGCGACGTATCAACAAAACCGTACTTGCAACCCAAGACAGCGAAGGCGTGGACTATGAAAAAGAAGACTCCATTGAAAATGCCCGTTTGAATGCACTCAACGATTCTACAGCTACCGATTCCACTTTGATCGACCAAGGTGATGCGGCTCAGAACGACTCCCTTGCCAACGACCCGCTGAAGCGCGAATTTTATCTGGCTCAATTGCCTTTCACAGAAGAACAGATGACAGCATCAAACAACAAGATAAGAGATGCTCTGTTCCCTGCCGGAGTAATCGAAAAAGATGAGCTGGAAAACTACCTGTTGGCCCGCAACACGTTCATGCGGCTATACACCGAGTTCCCCGAATACGAACATCGCGACGAACTCCTATACCAACTCTTCCTCTTGGAACTTCATTGGGGAAGCAGCGGCAGCGCCAACATCTACAAGAACGAATTAGCGGCATCCTACCCCGAGAGCCCATACACTCTTCTCATTACCGCCCCCGACTACGAAGAAAACGCCCGCTTTGGCAAACATTTGGAAGACTCGCTCTATACGGCCACGTACAATGCCTACCGCATGAACGACTACACCACGATGGAAGAAAACTGCGCCATCTCCAAGTCGAAATACCCTCAGGGCGAAAACCGCGCCAAGTTCATGTTCCTCGATGCCATGACCCTGCTCCACAAAGGCGACACCAAGGGCTTCACCGAAGGACTCCGTGAACTGGTCAAGACCTTCCCTCAAGACAACATCAGCGAGTTGGCCGGAAGCATTGTCAAGAGTATCGACGAAGGGCGCGTTCCCGGAAGCGACGGCTACGACATCGGTTCCCTATGGGGCAACCGAATCAACTCTGCCGATGCCGAAGCCGATGCCGCCCTGAAGCAAGACTCCCTCACAGCCGACCGCAACACCAGCTTCGTCTTCATTCTCCCTTATGCCAACGACTCCATAGACGAAGGCAAGTTGCTCTACGAAGTGTCACGCTTCAATTTCACCAACTTCAGCGTTCGTAACTTTGAAATCGAGCTGGTCCAGTCAGGCACCACAGGACAGCTTTGTCTGAAAGGCTTCCTTTCCTTTGACGAAGTACACCGCTATCAGCAGGACATTTACAACGACTCCGCATGCCACGTCCTCCTGAAACACATCAAACCCGTGCTGATTTCCGAACATAATCTCCGGCTCATTGGCATCAAATATACAGCCGCAGACTACGAAAAATTCTATCAGCAACATTTCGTCCCGAGCAAAGTCAAAGAAGACCTGAAAATAGACCAAGATCCATCCAATTTCATTTGGGATGAATTCCAAGAAGTCAAAGACGGCGACGATGACGACTCCAACAATAACACCTCCGACGACGTTGACATCGAAGACGACGGAGGCGAATGGTACTAATCAAAAGCACATTCAGAAATGAGCAACGGACATCTACTCTGGGTTGACGACGAAATCGAAATGCTGCGCCCGCAGATTCTTTTCCTACAGAACAAAGGCTACGACATCGTAAAAGCTACCAACGGCGCCGATGCCGTCGACCTCTGTCAAGAGCAACACTTCGACCTTATCCTTCTTGACGAGAACATGCCCGGTCTCAGCGGCCTCGACACGCTCCAACGCATCAAAGAAATCCTGCCCGCCGTTCCCGTCGTCATGGTCACCAAAAGCGAAGAAGAAGACATCATGAACCAGGCCATCGGCGCCAACATAGCCGATTACCTCATCAAGCCTGTCAACCCAAACCAGATTCTCCTGACACTCAAAAAAAACATTCACCAGCAGGCCATTCAGACCGATGTTGTGCAGACCAACTATCGCCAAGAGTTTGTCAGTCTGGGCACCCACATCAGCCAGGCAAGCACATGGCAAGACTGGATTGAACTCTACAAGCGTCTCGTCTATTGGGAGCTTGAACTGGCCGAAGTCGGCGGCGAAATGCGGTCCATGCTTAAAATGCAAAAGCAGGAAGCCAACAACGATTTTGCCAAATTTATCCGCCGCAACTACGAGAACTGGATTGACACTGAAAACGGCGACCGCCCCATGCTCAGCCCCGACGTAATCAAACAACGCGTCTTTCCGCTCCTCAATCAAAACGAGAAAGTCTTCCTCATCGTCATCGATAACTTCCGCTATGACCAATGGCGCTCCATCTTGGGCGAGATTTCCGAGTTTTTCACCTTTGAAGAAGAACTCTACTACAGCATCCTGCCCACAGTCACCCAATACGCCCGCAACGCCATTTGTGCCGGGCTCATGCCATTGCAAATCAAGCGCATGTATCCTGACCTATGGATAGAAGAAGGCGAAGAAGAAGGAAAAAACCTCAACGAGGCCCAGCTCCTCCAAACCCTCATGCAGCGTTTCCGGCGCAACGAGCGCCACGCATACTACAAACTCAACGACTCTGTGGCCGTCGACAAACTGCTGGGGCAATTCAAAAACCTCCTGCACAACGACCTCAACGTTCTTATCATCAATTTCATCGACATTCTGTCGCACGCCAAGACCGAGCACCAGATGGTTCATGAGCTCGTCGGCAACGAGCAAGCCCTCCGCAGCATCACCCTCAGCTGGTTCCGCAACACATCCATCCGTCAGCTGTTCCAAGCCATGGCTCGCAGCGGCTACAAAGTCATCATCACCACCGACCACGGCAGCATTCAGGTTGACAACCCCATAAAAATCATCGGAGACCGTGAAACCAACACCAATCTCCGCTTCAAAGTCGGCAAAAACCTCAACTACACCTCCAAGGAGCTCTTTGAGATACGCCAGCCCCAGCGTGCCGGTCTCTCTTCGCCCAACCTCAGCAGCACCTATGTGCTCTGCACCGGTGACCACTTCTTTGCTTACCCAAACAACTACAACCTCTACGCCGCACGCTACACCGGCAGTTTCCAACACGGCGGAGTGTCAATGGAAGAAATGATTATTCCTCTCATCACCATGACCCCTAAACCTTAAAAGTATTTTTCATGGAAATACACATCAGCAACCTCCAACAAATCGCCCAGGCAGCCCGCACTTTCATCCGGCTCATGCCCGGACACACCATCTTCGCCTTCTACGGCACCATGGGAGCCGGCAAGACCACCTTCATCAAAGCCGTCTGTGAGCAACTTGGAGTGACCGACGCCGTTGCGTCACCATCATTCGCCATCGTCAACGAATATGCCCTGCCCCAGCCTGGCCACACCATCTACCACTTCGACTTCTACCGGATCAACCGCCTCTCTGAAGTCTACGACATTGGCTACGAAGACTACTTCTACAGCGGTAACACCTGTTTCGTCGAATGGCCCGAACTCATTGAAGAGTTATTGCCCCTTGACACCGTGCGCATCCGCGTCACCGTCAATCCCGACCAAAGCCGCACACTGCAAATCGACTTATAGAATCACTGCCACAGTTCAAGCCCTGCGCATCCCGGCGCGGCATCTCTCTCGATTGAGATGCCGCGCCGATCTTTTTACATCGTCGCTACAGAAACACTAAATCCGTTTTCGTCAGCACCAAATCCGTTTTAGATTTTTCCAAATGCGCTTTCAGTCCGTTTTTTCTTGCTCTGCGCTCATTTATCCGTACCTTTAAATAAGATACTCGCATTCGGCATCACTCGAAAATGAAAACTTTGTTTTCTTTTCTTGCTCTGCTCCCATTTATTTGTACCTTTGCAATTAGAACAAAACAATAGGGATGATTAAAAACATTCTCGTCATACGTTTCCGGCGCGTGGGCGACTCGGTTCTGGCCGTTGCCCTGTGCCATAGCCTGAAACTCTCGCTGCCTTCGGCGCAGGTACATTACGTTGTCAACGCGAACATCGCCCCGCTCTACGAGGGCCACCCTGACATCGACCGCGTGATTCCTTTCACAGAAGAGGAGCAGCACGGCATGGCATACCTGAAGAAGGTGAGACAGATTGTAAAAGAGACGCGCTACGATGCCATCATCGACATGCGCTCTACGGTGAAGACGTTGCCCTTTGCCCTTTTCTCGCGACACACGCCTTATCTCATCGGACGGAAGAAATGGTACACGGCCTTCATTCACCGATACCGGTTGTCCACCCCCGAGGGGGCCGACCGCGTGGCCTCGAACCTGAACCTGATGACACCGCTCAGCAGAGAGGTGAAAATCGTCAGGGACGAGCATTTCCCGCTTTATATCAAGGAAAAGGAGTTGGCCGACTACCGCCACTACCTGCAGGAGCAGGGGATTGACCTGGACAAACCCGTGATGCTCTGCGCCGTGACCACCCGCATCGAGGGCAAATCATGGCCGAGGGAACGGATGACGGAAATACTGCGGCGCATAGTGCAGAACTACGACGTGCAGCTCATCTTCAACTACGCCGGCGAGATTGAGGCCCGGGCGGCACACGCCTACTACGATGCCTTGGACCACCATCGGAGCATTTTCCTTGGTATCGAAGCCAAGGGGTTGCGCCAACTGTGCGCCCTCTGCGCCACGTCCCAATTTTTCTTTGGCAACGAAGGCGGCCCGCGCCACATCAGCCAAGCTTTCGACGTGCCATCGTTCGCCATCTACCCGCCCGGCATTGACAAACACTTCTGGCTGCCGGGAAACAACGAGCGCTATCAGGGTATATCGCCCGACGACACGGCCACTGCCGAGGAACAGAAGCACATGAGCTACCAAGAACGGATGGCCTTGATTACTGTAGAGAACGTGTGGGCAGGCCTGAAGCCCATGCTCGACCAATACCTGACAAATCATGAGAATAGGATTTGACGCCAAACGGGCTGCGCAGAACGCCACGGGTCTGGGCAACTACAGCCGCTTCATCATCAGTTTGCTGGCACGCATGGCTCCGGAAGTGTCGCAGACACTCTACGTGCCTAACCCGAAGAAAGCACAACTGCTGGACCGGCTGCCGCCGTCGGACCGTCTGACGACGGTCTATCCCACGGGTTTGCTGTCAATGGCTGGGGCACTCTGGCGCACCTACGGCATCACGCGGCGGTTGGAGAAAGACGGCATCCAAATCTTCCACGGATTGTCCAACGAACTGCCCCTGAATATCCGCAAGGCACAGGGTGTAAAATCCATCGTCACCATACACGACCTACTTTTCCTGCGCTTTCCCGAAGGATACAAGGCCATTGACCGCAAAATCTATGACTACAAGTTCCGTCGTGCCTGCCACAATGCCGACCGCATCATTGCCGTCAGCCAATTTACGAAACAGGAAATCATTGACCGCTATGCCATCAGCCCCGACAAGATTGACGTGGTTTACCAGGGCTGCGACCCGCAGTTCCGCCAGGTTGTCAGTGACGAACAGAAAGACATCATTCGCGAGCTCCACCATCTGCCCCGTCGGTACATATTGTATGTTGGCAGCATCGAGCGCCGCAAGAACCTGCTGCTGCTGGCCAAAGCCCTGAAGCGCGTTGACCCCTCGGTACGCGTCATTGCCATTGGCCGGCGCACGGACTATACGGACGAAGTGGAGAAGTATCTTGAGGAAAACCATCTCAAGCGGCGCATGCGCCTCATCCACAGCATACCCTTCAGACATCTGCCCGCCATATACCAGATGGCATCCGTCTTTGTCTATCCCTCGCGCTGCGAAGGTTTCGGCATCCCCATGCTCGAGGCCATCTGCTCAGGCGTACCGGCCGTGGGCTGCACCGGCTCATGCCTGGAGGAGGCCGGAGGTCCCGAATCCGCCTATGTATCGCCCGATGACCCGGATGAACTGGCTGACACGCTGAACGCCATTCTCACCGACGAAGCGCGGCAGAAGCATATGACAGAATGTGGCTACCGCTATGCCGAAGGCTTCCGCGACGAGTCTTTGCTGAAATCGCTCATGGCTGTTTATGAGCGGACGCTCACGACGGTTTAGCCATAGAAACAACGCCACAAAGGGGCCCTTCAGAGAATGAAGGGCCCCTTTGCTTGCACCAGATGCGATATCGTGAGCACTAACTCCGTTTTCGTCCGGACGAAAACGGAGTTAGTTACTTTCAAGTGCTTTTTCCGTCAGGCGGAAACTGAACTCGCAGCCACAATACTGCTGGTTATAGAACTGATTGAGACGGAGCAACTGGCCACGCCGTTCCTGAAGACCGCCACGCCGCCAGTTCTGTTCCCAAAATGTCACCTGGGGGAAGTCAGCCACGGCACGTTGGCCGGCTGCATTGATCTGTATGATGTTTTTCCAGCGCGAGGAAGCCAAAGTCGTAGTAAGCCAACGGAAACCATGGGCCTGGGCATAAGCAGCCGCACGACGCAGACGATATTCAAAACACACGGAACAGCGACGGCCGCGCTCGGGCTCCGCTTCCAACCCTTTCACTGAAGCGAGCCAAGCCTCGTGGTCGTAATCGTCCTCTATGAAAGGCACTTCTTGGGCCTCAAGGAAGCGTATGAGCTCAGCCTTGCGCTTCGCGTATTCCTGTTGTGGGAAAATATTGGGATTGGCAAAAAAAACCGTGGGGTGCATGCCGTTTTGCAGCATACACTCCACGATAGCAGCCGAGCACGGGGCGCAACAGCTGTGCAGCAGGACCTGATGTCCCCTGGCGGCAGTGCCGTCGGGCAATTGGAGTTGTACCAAAATCAGAAGTAGAAGCCGAAGCCAATCTTGAAGCCCACAGTACTCTTGTCGCTGAAGTCGTCAACGCTCATTTTGTAGTAGAGCGAGGGCTCAACGGAGATGTAGTGGTTCAAGTAGAAGCAGTAGCCCACTTCAACCGGTATTTGCAGGTCGTTCTGGCTCTTGGTGTAGTGCACGAACTCTGCGCCGGCGCCCAAGAAGATGCCGTTCTCAATGAAATAGTAACGTCCACCCAAGCCGGCGGTCAGGTCGTCCACGTGGTTGGTGTGGTTGTAACCCACGTCGGCTTTCACCATGATTTTGTCCATAACGAAATAGCCGGCAGAGGCGTTCAAGCCAAAGCGGAATTTCTCAGCAGTGCTGTAGGACAAGCCCAGATTGGAGGCAGAAACGCCGATGTACTTTGTACCGGCTTGAAACTGTGCATTAGCACCGGCCGTCATGGCCAGCAACAAGATGCCAAGGAACCATTTTTTCATGTTCAAACTATTTTTATTGGTTTATTGTCTCAGTTTTATTACTGCAAAAATAAGAAAACTTAAAGGAAAAACGTACTTTTGCAACGAAAATCCGCGATGCGAAAACAAATTATAACATTTTTACTGGCATTGAGCGCTCTTTTGCCGGCCAAAGGTCAAGCAGGGAGTGCAACGGAGGGACTATTGGGTTTCTCTCCCAAACGCGAAGTGCGGGCCATTTGGCTTACCACCATCGGCGGGCTCGACTGGCCGCGGCAGAAGGCTACCGACGCCAGCGGAATCCGGCGTCAGCAGGAGGAACTATGCCACATTCTGGACCGGCTGCAGGCTGCCCGTTTCAACACCGTGATGCTGCAGACCCGCGTACGGTCCACGGTGATTTATCCTTCGGCCATTGAACCTTGGGACGAATGTCTGACAGGGCGCACAGGGCGTAATCCGGGATACGACCCGCTGCAATTTGCCATTGACGAATGTCACCGGCGCGGCATGGAACTTCACGCTTGGGTAGTGGCCATTCCCGGACACAACTTCAAGACTGCGGCAGCGCTGGGAAGCCGTGCCATGAACCGCAGAGTGCCCAACCTCTGTCTCAAGACGGACCAGAACTGGATACTCAACCCTGGAGAACCCGGCACGGCAGACTATCTGGCCTCCATCTGCGAAGAAATCGTCAGCCACTACGATGTTGACGGCATCCATTTGGATTACATCCGCTATCCGGAGAAGGAAATACGATACAGCGACGCTTCCGCATTCCGCAAATACGGTCAAGGAAAACGCTTGTCACAGTGGCGCACGGACAACGTGACCCACTGCGTGCGCCAAGTTCACAAAGCCGTCAAGACATTGAAACCGTGGGTACGCTTGAGCTGTTCGCCCATCGGCAAATACAGCGATCTGCCGCGCCAAAGCGCCCGAGGGTGGAACGCCCGCGATGCCGTTCATCAGGATGCCCAGTTGTGGTTGCGTGAAGGGCTCATGGACATGCTCGTTCCCATGATGTATTTCCAAGGCAACAACTTCTATCCGTTTCTCTACGACTGGCAACAGAGCAGCTGCGGCCGCATCATTGTTCCGGGCCTTGGCGTTTATATGATGCAGGAGAGAAGCTGGCCCCTGACGGTCATAGAGCAGGAATGTGCCGTCACACGCCTTGCCAAGACGCAGGGACAAGCCTATTTCCGCAGTAGGTTTGTCACGGAAGACACGAAAGGTTTTTACAGCTACCTTCAAACGGGTTTCTATAGCCTCCCCGCCCTCACGCCGGCCCTTACATGGGAAAGCAACACGCCCCCTGCACCTCCGACGGGCCTGACGATGGAACAAACGGCCAATGGCCTGCAGCTCCGTTGGGACATGCCCTCAGAGGGATTGCGCCTAAATCTTTACCGCTCCCGCCGATGGCCGGTCAACATTGAGAATGCTGCTAACATGGCCTACAGCTATGTGAGCGGAAACGCCCTGACCGTAGCTTCATCCCTCCCATTGTCCTCACAGCCCTACTACGTGCTCACCACCATCGACCGCTATGGCAACGAGAGTGAGCCCGTCGCCTTTAACGCGCCCCATGAAACGCCTGAAAGCATATGCAAAGGCACCATCAGCATGCAAGACGGCCAGTTAACGGTTCCTGCCGACAGACGGGCCGAGTTCCTCGTGTTTGACGACATGCAAGGCCGCACGGTGTTGAGCATCCGTTATACCACGCGGCCCTCACTTGAACAGTTAAGCCCCGGTACATATACCGTAAGGGCCATTTATAAAAAAGGAAAAGGCCACCGCCTGGGCACCCTGCTCTGGCGACCAAATAAATAATGCATATGACAAGACGAGTTCTGGTTGACTTCTCTCACTACGACGATTTGTGCGGCTTTGGTGAAATAGCACGCAACTATGCGCCTCGCCTGGCAGCAAGAAAGGTAGATGACATACGTTTTATCTTCGTATTACCGGAGAAACGCATGGGATTATTCGGCGAACAAGTGGACTACATCGTGCGGGAGCGCAAAAAGCAGGAAGCAAGTCAATATCCGTACGCCATAGACCTGTGGCACGCCACCGACCAACAGTATAATTTCCGGCTATGTCGGCCCGGCATGTTGCAACTGCTCACGGTGCACGACCTTAACTTCATGCGTGAGAAGCACGGGCTCCACAAGTTGCGCCACATCCTGCAGCTGCGCCACCGCGTCAGCCACTCCGACTACGTCACCACCATCTCCGATTATGCCCGCCAGGACCTGCTGGCCCACGTCCCTTATGATGCCAGCCGCGTGCAGGTGATATACAACGGCATTGCCGAAGTGGAGCACATCGTACCCCAGCAGCCCGCATTCATCGCCGATGCAAACAAGCCTTTCTTCTTCACCATCGGCCAGATACGTGAGAAGAAAAACTTCCAGACGCTCGTGCCGATGATGCAGTTCTTTCCTAATCACCACCTATACATTTGTGGCGACGACCACTTCGCCTATGCCGACACCCTGCGCCAACTCATTGCCACGCAGGGCGAAGGTCGCGTCAGCCTGACGGGGAAAATCACAAACGAAGAAAAGTCATGGCTCTACCAGCACTGCGCTGCCTTCCTCTTCCCAAGCCGTCTGGAAGGTTTCGGCATCCCCGTACTCGAAGCCATGCGGCTCGGTGCCAAAGTGTTCAGTTCACGCATGAGCAGTCTGCCCGAAGTTTGCGGGCCCCATGCCGACTATTGGGACGATTATGCCCCGCGCGCCATGGCCGACGTCGTAGAGAAAGGCCTCAAAGAATGGAGTCGCGACAGCGCCGAGGCACAAGCCGCCGCTGCGTACGGACGTTCCTTCAACTACGACACCTATACCGACGCCTACGTGGCGCTCTACCGGAAACTGTTAGGACTATAATTGGCTCTCCATCAAGGCCACGTACTGCGTATCGGGAGCCAACGGTGTGAGAAGCAGGCTTGGGAACGGCGAAAAGCCATTTTCGGCCGACGGATTCTTATCCCGGGCAGACGAAATCCCACTGAGTTCATCCCAAACCCCATTTAATTTTTCCCAAGTCCCACTTGTTATTTTTAAAGTCGGACTTCGTTTCTCCCATGTTTGATGAAGCACGCCGGGAGTACCACTGAACACGATGCGGAAGCGGGCTTCGGCATTTTCAGGGAGGCGTCGGGAGAGATGAAGCGCCACGTGCCCCATGGTATGGCGCAGATTGACTTCGACACAGGGATGAAGGCAGAGCGTACCATCCGTTTGGCGCACCAGCATCATGTCAACGCCGAGCGGACCGACGTAATGGCCGGCAAGACGTTGCTGCAACGCGGTGCGAAGCACCTCGACCACGCGGCCGAAGGCCGTTTCGGAATAGCCATGCTCGCCTTGGAAGAGCACTTGCCGCATGCGCTCCTGCGAAGCCAGCAGATTGCCCTCGTAAGAACAGCGGTCGGAAATATAAAATAAGGAAAGACCGAGAAAACGCACGGTGCCGTCGGCTTCGGCAAGGAACTCGCAGGCGAGGTCGCGCACTTTGTCCGCGAAGAATGGTTCCACGACCATGCCTCCCTGCGCCTTCAGTGTGTTGGAAACCCAGCCTGTGATGGGCGGTTGCAACTGTGTGTCGGCGAAACGCAGACCCCGTCCGCTTCCGGAGAGAGGCGCTTTGAGCACGGAGCGGCCATAGCGGGCCACAGCACGGCTTGCTTCACCCTCCGACTGACAATAAACCGACTCTCCGCACAATGGGGCGTCGGACAAGTGGCGCCGCACTTCTGCCAACAAATCCACGGCCAACCGGCGCGAAGACAGGGCACGGACATCTTCAATTTCCTCCTCCCCGGGCAGGCCGTCGGCACCACCTTTGCGCATCTGCCACACCACATGGCGGTCCATACCCCAAGGACGGGGCAGACAACCCGACGGCAATGCGTCGGCCGGAACAAACCGACAGACATCCAAACCTATACGTCTGAAAAAGTCGCGACACAATCCCACCCGGCCACTCTCTACAGCCACAGCATCTTCTTTACCGGCCACCCAGGCAGCCAAAGGCATGAGGTCGCGCTCCATGACACGCACATGGGCCGGAGGAAAGTAATTCTGACGGTCGTTGGCCAAGGCAAGTTCGTGAGAATAATTGAAGTAAAAAAGATTCATAGCGCAAAAATAGCGTTTTTTTGGTATCCATGGAAGCCAAAATCACACATTTTGTGTAACTTTGTACCCTTAAAAAGTAAGCACATGGAGAATTTCTTTCAAAGACATGCTTTTCTAGTTGAGCATACGGACACTACGATGACGCGTCCCCTGATGAACGAAATCGACTGGAGTCACCGGTTGATTGGCATCAAAGGACCACGTGGTGTAGGCAAAACAACCTTTCTTCTCCAATATGCCAAGAAGAATTTCAATGTTAACATGGGGCGCTGCCTCTACATTAACATGAACAGTTTCTATTTCCAAGGGCGCGGCATCGTGGACTTCGCCGAGGAATTTGTGAAACGTGGAGGCAAGGTACTCATCATTGACCAGATATTCAAGCAAAACGGCTGGCAGGAAGAACTGTGCGAATGTTACCACCGCTTTCCCGGTCTGCATATCATCTATGGTACAACCACTGTGGAGCGTCCCAACGACGAAGATGACGAACTGAACAGAATCAGCCACAACTACGTGCTCCACGGATTCTCGTTCCGCGAATACATCAACCTGCAAACACAGGGCAACCTGCCCCGCATCTCGTTGGAGGACATACTCTACCGCACAGAAATAACTCAAAAGAACATTCTGCTGAAAGTGCGGCCGTGGAACTATCTTCAAAACTACCTGCACCACGGCTACTATCCGTTCTAT
Source organism: Bacteroidaceae bacterium (assembly GCA_017940565.1). Classification (GTDB taxonomy): domain Bacteria; phylum Bacteroidota; class Bacteroidia; order Bacteroidales; family Bacteroidaceae; genus UBA6382. The sequence goes on from JAGAYH010000021.1 coordinate 124,555, forward strand.
CTGGAAAAGCATAACTTCACCGAAAGCCTTTTGAAGGCCGTCAATACCATGCTGGAAGTGGACATCCTCTTCATCAAGCAAATTGACGTGAAGTATCTGACACGACTCAAAAAGTTGTTGTACCTGTTGACCCTCAGCGGAGACAATTCGCCAAACGTGAGCTATCTGGCACAAGAGATAGGCACATCGCGAGCCACCGTGACCAACTACATGAACAATCTGGAAGAAGCCAGACTCATCCACCAGATATACAAAACCAGCGGTCAGCCCAAAAAGCCGGCCCGCATCCTGATGCACAACACGAACCTGCTCTACTCCATCCTTAGCGGCATTCCTACAGACCAGGAGGTAATGGAGACTTTCTTCATTAACAGTATCTGGCGCCACCATACGGTAGAAGTAAGCAAGAAGACAGGCGTCTTCATCGTGGACAAGGACATCAACATCTGCGTGTGTGACCGCAACAAGAAAAAACGTAAGGAAGACAACATCTTCTACGCCCGCTACAACATCGAGGTAGGTCGCGAAAACGACATTCCCATCTGGATGTTCGGCTTCCTTTACTAAACTGCATTTGGAATAAAACAATTGGATAATATAACTTTTATAACTTCTCAACAATTACAATGGCAAAAGAAAAAAGATTTATGACATGTGATGGCAATGAAGCCGCCGCTCACATCGCGTATATGTTCTCAGAGGTAGCTGCAATCTACCCCATCACGCCTTCTTCACCAATGGCAGAACATGTAGATGAATGGGCTTCAAAAGGACGTAAGAACCTTTTCGGCGACACCGTTACCGTACAGGAAATGCAATCGGAAGCCGGTGCAGCCGGTGCTGTTCACGGTTCGTTACAAGCCGGTGCACTGACCACCACCTTCACGGCATCACAAGGTCTGCTACTGATGATTCCCAATATGTACAAGATAGCCGGCGAACTGCTGCCTACCGTGTTCCATGTGTCTGCCCGCACACTGGCCACCCATTCGCTCTGCATCTTCGGCGACCACAGCGACGTCATGGCTTGCCGTCAGACAGGCTTCGCCATGCTGTCTGAAAACTCGGTGCAGGAAGTCATGGACTTGGCGGCCGTAGCCCACTTGGCAACCATTGAAAGCCGTGTCCCGTTCATCAACTTCTTCGACGGTTTCCGTACATCTCACGAATACCAGAAAATAGAAGCCGTAGACCAGGAAGACGTACGGCCCTTACTCAATCAGAAAGCACTGGCAGAGTTCCGCGAACGCGCCCTCAGCCCTGAAAGACCGGTGGCACGCGGAATGGCCGAAAATCCGGAAACATTCTTCGCACACCGCGAAGCCTGCAACAAATACTACGACGCCGTTCCTGAAATCGTGGAGAAATACATGAACGAACTCTCACAGATTACCGGACGCGAATACAAACTGTTCAGCTATTACGGTGCTGAAGACGCCGACCGCGTCATCATAGCCATGGGCTCTGTTGTAGAAGCCGCCAAAGAAGCCATCGACCACCTCATCAGCAAAGGTGAAAAGGTCGGCATCGTCAGCGTACACCTCTACCGTCCGTTCTCCGTGAAGCACCTGCTGGCAGCCGTTCCAAAGACATGCAAGCGCATTGCCGTGCTCGACCGCACCAAAGAACCGGGAGCACAAGGCGAACCTCTGCTGATTGACGTGAAAGACGCTTTCTATGGCCAGGAGAATGCACCGCTCATCGTAGGCGGCCGCTACGGCTTAGGCTCGGGCGACACGACACCGACGATGGTCATCTCTGTCTATGACAATCTGAAACTCAACGCTCCGAAAGACCACTTTACCCTTGGCATCGTAGATGACGTGACGTTCACATCACTTCCGCTTGAAGAAGAAATGGCCCTGGGCGGTGAAGGCATCTTTGAAGCCAAATTCTATGGTCTCGGCGCCGACGGAACCGTTGGAGCAAACAAGAATTCCGTAAAGATTATCGGTGACAACACCAACAAGTATTGCCAGGCCTACTTCTCCTACGACTCCAAAAAGTCCGGAGGCTTCACCTGCTCCCACCTGCGCTTTGGCGACCACCCCATCCGCTCGACCTACCAGATTAAGACGCCGAATTTCGTTGCCTGCCACGTACAGGCTTACCTGCAGATGTACGACGTGACCCGCGGTCTGCAAAAGAACGGTACGTTCCTGCTCAACACCATCTGGGAAGGCGCCGAATTGGAAAAGAATCTGCCGAACAAGGTAAAACGCTATTTCGCCAAGAATAATATTAAGGTATATTACATCAACGCCACCAAGATAGCTCAGGAAATCGGCCTTGGCAACCGTACCAACACGGTACTCCAGTCTGCATTCTTCCGCATCACCGAGGTCATTCCCGTGGAGTTGGCCGTGCAGAAAATGAAGGAATTCATCGTAAAGAGCTACGGCCGCAAAGGTGAAGACGTAGTCAACAAGAACTATGCCGCCGTTGACCGTGGCGGTGAATACACCGAACTCATCGTAAAACCCGAATGGGCAGAACTTCCCGACGACGTCAAGGAAACTCGTGACGAGAGCGCATACATCAGCGAGCTTGTCCGTCCCATCAATGCCCAGAACGGCGACCTGCTCAAGGTGTCCGACTTCATGTGCTCCGTCGATGGCACATGGGAGCAAGGAACTGCCGCATACGAAAAGCGTGGAGTCTCGGCCTTCGTTCCGGTATGGAACGCCGAAAACTGCATCCAGTGCAACAAGTGTGCCTTCGTTTGTCCTCACGCCGCCATCCGTCCGTTCGTTCTCGACGAGCAGGAAGCCGCAGCATTCACGCCCGAGACTCTTGAGATGAAAGCCCCGCTCAGCATGAAGGGCATGCGCTTCCGCATGCAGGTCGATGTGCTCGACTGCCTCGGTTGCGGCAACTGCGCCGACGTATGTCCGGGCAACAAGGGCAACAAAGCCCTCACCATGGTCGACCTCGACTCACAGCGTCCCGAAGCCGCCAACTGGGAATACCTTGTCAAAAACGTCAAGAGCAAGCAACATCTCGTTGACCCCACCAGCAACGTGCGCGTCAGCCAGTTTGCCACACCGCTCTTCGAGTTCTCCGGCGCATGCTCCGGCTGCGGCGAGACCCCGTACGTGAAACTCATCACCCAGCTCTTCGGCGACCGCGAAATCGTGGCCAACGCCACCGGATGCTCCTCCATCTACTCCGGCTCAGTGCCCTCCACGCCCTACTGCAAGAACGAGAAAGGCCAGGGCCCCGCATGGTCAAACTCGCTGTTTGAAGACTTCTGCGAATACGGCCTCGGCATGAACATCGCCAACACCAAGATGCGCAACCGCATCCAGGCATTGCTCGAAGGCGCCATCGCTGCCGACGAAACGCCCGCCCAATTCAAGGAAGCAGCTCAGGAATGGATTGCCGGCCGCGAAGACGCCAAGCTCAGCCGTGAGGCCGGTGACAAGTTGAAACCCATGATTGCCGAAGCAGCCAAGCAAGGTTGCCCCACATGTCAGGAGCTCCAAGGTCTGGCCCAATACCTCACCAAGCGCAGCCAGTGGATCATCGGCGGCGACGGCGCCAGCTACGACATCGGCTACGGCGGACTCGACCACGCCCTTTCCACAGGCCAGGACATCAACATCCTCGTGCTCGACACCGAAGTCTATTCCAACACCGGCGGACAAGCCTCCAAAGCCACCCCGATTGGCGCCATAGCACAGTTCGCCGCCAGCGGCAAGCGCATCACCAAGAAAGACCTCGGCCTGATGCAGACCACCTACGGCTACGTTTACGTGGCACAGGTAGCCATGGGTGCCGACAACGCCCAATGCCTTAAAGCCTTCCGTGAAGCCGAAGCCTACCACGGCCCGTCGCTCGTCATAGCCTACGCCCCCTGTATCAACCACGGCCTGAAAGCCGGCATGGGCCGCAGCCAAAACGAAGAACTCCGTGCCGTAGAGTGCGGTTACTGGCACCTGTGGCGCTACAATCCCGAACTCGAAGCCCAGGGCAAGAACCCCTTCCAGCTCGACTCGAAAGAGCCGCAGTGGGACAAGTTCCAAGACTTCCTGCTCGGCGAAGTGCGCTACCTCTCCCTGAAGAAAGCCTATCCCGAGGAAGCACAGGAGCTTTACGACGCCGCCAAGCGCGCCGCACAGAAACGCTACGCCACCTACGTACGCAAATCACAGGAAGACTGGAGCATCTGATCTTCCCGTCCATACATCCCGACGCCCGCCGGAAACTTTTCCGGCGGGCGTCTTTGTTATTTCTTCTCCGGCACAAAGAGACTCCTCCTCCCCCGTCAGCCCCCAAAAATGCCAAGCCACAGAAAGCCAAACTCCGGGACGAAAACGCATTTGGCCGCAACGAGAACGGAGTTAGAAAAACCTATATCCGCGTTCGTCCCTATAAATCGTCCCATCCAAGAAAACGGGAGAAGCATTGTAAGCCTAATATCTTTGATAAACTCAATTGTCGACACAGAATGATATTCTAAGAATTAATCTACCACTAACTAACGTGGCATAATACGGCAGAAACGGGCCGCCGGATGAGAAAAGAAACTTTTTGTTTGGTAAATACGGAATAATTTACTAATTTTGCACCGCTTTAGAGAAAAGAAGCAAAGGTGCCATAGCTCAGTTGGTAGAGCATCGGACTGAAAATCCGTGTGTCCCCGGTTCAAATCCTGGTGGCACCACAAAAAGTCAAGAGCCGGCTTGGGAAAAGAAAATCCCAAGCCGGCTTATACGAAAGAACAAATGGTAACCACAGCAACTCCTTTTGCCCATCCGCTCTATGTGATGCTCAAACCTGCCGGCGCACGCTGCAACTTGAGATGCAAGTATTGCTATTACTTGGAAAAGGCCGGACTGTATCCCGACGGAGAAGCCCACACGATGAGTGACGGGCTGCTGGAGAAGTTTGTCCGCGAATACATAGAATCACAAACGACGGGCGAAGTTCTCTTTACCTGGCACGGCGGCGAACCCCTGCTGCGACCGCTTTCTTTCTATCAAAAGGCCATGGCACTGCAACGCAAGTATGCAGGCGGACGACACATAGCCAACAGCATACAGACGAACGGCACACTGCTGACCGACGAATGGTGCCGTTTTTTCCGTGAAAACCACTGGTTGGTAGGCGTGTCCATTGACGGTCCGCAGACGTTCCACGACCATTACCGCAGTGACCGCAAGGGTAACCCGTCGTTCCGACGAGTCATGCAAGGTATTGAACTGCTGAAAAGGCACGACGTAGATTGGAATGCCATGGCCGTGGTCAACAACCTTAACGGCGACCATCCGCATGAGTTCTATCAGTTTTTTAAAGACATCGGTTGCCATTACCTGCAGTTCACACCCATTGTGGAGCGCAACGAGGACGGGCGCGTGACTGATTTCTCCGTGCGGCCCGGACAATGGGGAGCATTCATTTGTACCCTGTTCGACGAATGGGTGCACCAAGACGTGGGCACTCGCTTCATTCAACTGTTTGACGCCACGCTGGCCAACTGGATGGGGCTTCCTCCCGGCGTATGCACGATGGCCCGCACGTGCGGTCATGCCGGTGTGATGGAACACAACGGCGATGTCTATGCGTGCGACCATTTCGTGTTTCCCGAATACAAGCTGGGCAACATCCGTGAACGCTCACTTGCCGAAATGATGTACAGCGAGCCACAACAGCAATTCGGCATGGCAAAGCACACCGCATTACCCTCGCAATGTATGTCGTGCCCCTACCTCTTCGCATGTAACGGTGAGTGCCCTAAAAACAGGTTCCTGACCACGGCCTCCGGTGAAACGGGACTGAACTACCTGTGCGAAGGTTACCGCGCATTTTTTGAACATGTGGCCCCTTACATGGATTACATGAAGAACGAATTGCTCCACCAAAGGCCGGCGGCCAATATCATGAAGGCCATAATATAAAAAAGAGGGAGCAAAGCATTATCTTTGCTCCCTCCTTTTTAAATGGAAAAATTGAGAAATCAGCGTGTTCTGCCTGTATAGGCATCTATGGCTGAACGGTTAATCGTCTGTGAAAAGAATTTCTCGGCAGCCTTGTTCACTTCGGCTCCCCATGGTTGAGGACCGCCGGCACACTGAATGACCCATAGGCGGAGTTGCTTCTTATGCCAGTTGATCATGCAGTTAGTACCCCAAGCTCCTCCATGGCCGAACCAGGCATTTTCGTTGTCTTTCACAGGGGCAGAAAGGCCAAGCGAATAGCCGCCCAAATTCTCCGGGCGGGTGGAAACGGCCAAAATGCTTTTGACAGTTTCCTCTTTCAAAATGCGCACCCCGTTATCGCCTATCCCAAGGTTCATAAGCATTTTATAGAACTTCAGTTGGTCGTTGGCCGTAGTCCAGAGTCCGGCTCCGGCCGAGGCAAACACGTGCGAGTCGTTGTAAGGCCGTTGTTGCTGCCCCATCTCCTCACGCCACTCGGCGGGAGCATTTTTCTTGGCCACATAGAGTTCTACTTTCGTCTTGAGTTGCTTGTCAGTGGGCCAGAACCACGTGGACTTCATGCCGAGGGGGTCAAGCACCACCTTCTTGAGGTAATTCTCCCATTTCATTCCTGTGATAACCTCCACGATAGCTGCCCCGATGTCAATGCCGGTGTTTGAATACATGTCACGTGTGCCCGGCTCGAACATCAGTGGCGATGCCGCTGCAATGGAAGCCGTCTGACGCAGAGGCGCACCGCCTGACCAGCCGCCGCCTCTCACATCGCTGCGCTTGGCACTGATTTCAAAGGGGAAACCGCCCGTATGGTTGAGAACCATGCGCACCGTAAGCACATTCTTGGCCTTATGAAGCGTCTTAATGTCATTCTTCACGCTGTCCAACACCCACAATTCCTTAAACTCCGGCAAATACTTCGACACAGGGTCATCAAGCGAGAGTTTGCCTTCCTCCACCAGTTTGGCAATCGTCACACCGCAAAAGCCCTTCGTCTGCGAGCACTGCATAAACACGTTGTCCATCTTGATAGGGCGCTTCTGCGACACATCAGCATAGCCTATGCAGCAAGTTTCCTGCACTCCGTCTTTGTAGAACACACTGATGGCGCCAGCCAAACGGCCGTCGTCAACGAAAGGCTGCAACACCTCCCTCGCAAAACTGGTTTTGGAATCTCTCGGCCCCGTCTTGGCCGATAGCGTCAGACACAGCGACGCCATGAACAAAATAACAATTTTCTTCATGATCAAGTTTTATTGTATTGAATTAATGGTTTTATCTATGATACACACGTAAGGGAATCATTTTGTAATAACCTTCTTCAAAGCAGGTATGAGCACATTGGCCATCATCTGGTAGCCCTCGTCGTTGGGATGAAGGGCAGTGTCCATGGACATGCGGGCAAGGTCACGCTGGCCGCCGCACTCGGCATAGAAATCGGCCAGCGGGAAGCCTTCATACTGGGCTATCTGACGGATGATTTCGACGTAGTCTTTCAGGTAAACGCCATTGATATCGCCCATGCAGTCGGAGGGCAGATAGCCGCTGAAGCCATAGGCCTTGCGAGGGGTGCAGAGCACAATCTTGGCTTTGGGATTGACGGCAAAAATGCGGTCGATGACCATGCGGTACCAGTAGGCAAAGGAGCCGTTGTTGGTGCGATTCTTGTAGTCATCAAACGTGCCGACGGGCGTGAACTGGCCCCAGTCGTTGATGCCATGCTCAATGGTGTAGTAATCGGCTTTTATCACCTTGTCGTATGCTGAACGTATGCAACCGCCGCTGACACCCTGGTTGGTCATTTTGGCGAAATGCAACTGGTCCATGGTACGGTCCATATAACCCTTTTCAAAACGTCCCTGCTTGTCGTAATCGTTCAGATAGGTGATACTGGTACCAAGGGCACACCAGTGGGCGTTGATAGTCATTTGAGTTGTATATGGAATGTTGGCCGGCATCTGAGCCTGCTCATCAAAAGTAATGCTGTCCACCATAGCGGCATTGTAACGGGCAATTCCACCTTTTTCGTGAATCATCAGGGTTTGTGCATTGACGGTAAGTGCTACTGTCATCATTGCTGTCAGGATTATCTTTTTCATTGGACAAACGATATTTGTTATTTTTATTCTGTTATTTATTATTTATTTCGCGCTGTCGTATCGAAGCACTTTTTCCATGGCATCGGCCAGTTCATTGGCCAAGCGCTGGTAGCCTTCATCGTTGGGACGGAGCGTGTCGGAGGATGAGAGACCGTCCAAATCATTCTGGCCGCCACAGTTGCCATAGAAGTCGGCAACAGGATAGCCCTCATATTCGGCAATCTGCCGGATGAGCCGGGCAAAGTCTTCGAGGGTGTTGCCTTCGACCGAAGTGTAGCAGTCGGCGGGCTTCTTTTCGCCGATGCCATAGGCCTTACGGGGAGTGCAGAGCACCACCTTGGCTTCGGTATTGATAGAAAGAATGAGGTCAATCAGCTTACGATACCAAAAGGCAAAACAGCCTGAATTGGTGCCATGGATATAATCGCTCAGCGTACCTGTAGGTGTGCCTGCGGCCCAATCGGTGACTCCCAATTCTATGCTGTAATAATCGGCCTGCTTAATAGAGAAATAAGCGGCATTGATTTTTCCCTCTCCGAGGGGACGGGTGAATATTTGGTCAAAGTGGAGACGTTCGTTCACGTAAACTGTGTAATTTCGCGCTGCCGCTGCGCCAGCCTGACCGAGCAGGTTGCCTATGGCCAGCCAACTGCCATTTACCAACTTTGTCTGAGAGCGAACATCAGGAATGGTAGTATCGGGCTTCTGCTGTGGATTTCTCAGATTCTCCATAGCTTGGCGCAGGACGTCAATGTCATCTTGAACGGCAACGCCGGCCGAAACCACATCTTCCTGTTTCTTCAGCAATTCTGTCAGTTCCCGATAGGCTTCGGCTTTCGCGTCTGACTCAAAATAAGAAGAGTTTTCTTCGTCCAATTTGGCTTCATACATCTGCAGTTCACTCAGTGTGAAGTAAGGATGAGTCTGCCCGCTGTTACACCGGTTCTGCGATGTTCTCAACACGGTAAACCGGATGTAGCGGTATTCATCGCCTAAGAGGATGAGGTCTGTTGTTTTAGTCTCCACCTCTTCAGAGTTCCATGTGGTCGTGTAATGTGTGATGTCGAAAAATTCTTTACCATCTTTGGAAGCGGAGATAAGAATGTCTTTTGGAGAGTCGGCATAGCCGTAGCCACCACTGCGGCGTGCCAGGACGACCTTAAACGCCTTGATGGCTCCCCCTCTTAAATACACTTGCAAATAGTGAGGTACACCCGGGTCGGCGGGATTGCCGTAAGTGGAATGGAAGAAGGGAGAACCCGTGGTGTTCCCGTCAATAAGTGAAGCGATGGTACCCTCGGCGGCCGACTGTGCATTACTGCTGATTTGACTTGTCGAAGTTATCAGTTTCGACGTCCCCATCGTATAGCGGAGAACGGAATCGCATAATGCTTTCGCCTCATTCTGCACTTCCACCAGTTCCTGCGTCTTAGCTTTGGCGTCCATGGCCACCCGTAATGCCTCCACCACGTTATCGTGGATAGGTATCAGTTTCCATGCCGAATGTGCTCCCACCGTATTGGCGTTGAAGAGCACGATATTTCCCTGTTTACCGGACCCATTGCTGTGATTCTGCGGATGATAAGCCTTGTCATAAATATTGTCGGCTATAATCCACTGAGTTTGTCCGATAGGTGAAATCACCTGCTCGCGTTCCGCCGTGTCACCCAGTCTCACGGTAGCCCCGTTGTCGCCGCTGGTAGCCCCGATGATATATTTGCCGTTGGCAAAACTCTTGATACGGTAGTTCCCGTCATTCAATACCTCAACATAAAAGGCTTGATTGGGATCCAGGTCTCGGTAACTGGCCCAGCCCAGAGTCTCGCCACCTTCAACCGTCATCCCCTTGTATTCCTTCTGATTCGTGTAAAAAGCAGAATAGGCACTCTGAATATTATAATAACCAGAACGGATAGGATTATAACTGGACAACATGACCTCCCACGCATTTTTCAGTTGCGTCAAGGCACCGTTGTACACATCTTCTTCATGTTCCCCTTCACACACTGTGTCGGCGTGGAGCTTAGCGGCAGCAAACACGTCATATTTGTCCTGCGGATACACGTCAGGGGTCGTGCCGCCCCTGGCCTCGCTCATGGCTGCTGCGTTTTGGGTAAGATAATTCATCAGAGCTATCTTCCCCGAATTGGGCGAGTATTCGCTCTCTTTCATTATGGTATAGCCTTTCCATGCCGAGGCGTTCTTATATGTGTCATACGCATCGTCCGGCACCGTAAAGACACAACTCGTACTTCCACTAAACGCATTGCTGCCAATCGAAGGCGGTGTTTTTCCTTTCAGATGAATTACTTTCAGAGCAGGATCATCAAAAAACGACCACCCGCCAATAGTTTTCATCGTTGTAGGCAAAGTGGCTTCCTCCAGGCTCCGGCACGAGCCGAAAGCACGGTCTGCCCCCAGAGTGGTCACGCCTTCCGGCACCACCACACTTTTCAATTTCGGACACTCGGCAAAAGCCCACAATGAAATTTCTGTAAACTTTACCGGAGAGTCGAACGTCAATGTCTCCAGCGTCTGGCACCCTTGGAAGGCATTACCGATATTCCCCATCGTGTATGTCACACCGTCCAGTTCCATCGTTGCAGCCACATGAAGGGTTGTGCCCTTGAAATCCGTGCGGTTTGTCCCCGAGCCCTGACCGGTGACAAAAGTCACGATCCGGCTGCTCGTGTCGAAATTATAATACACGCCGCCGATCTGTTTCTTCACCACAGCACTCCACCCGGCTGTCGCCGCCGTAAGCATTGCGAGCGACAGCATCCAAAAAAGTTTTCCCTTACTTACCATCATCCTAATTTTTCAGATCCCGGACAACCCGCCTGCACGGGCATGACCGTTCCCTTTTGAATAACAAACCGGCACAGCGCACCGTTTCTTATGTGCCATGCCAGCCAGAGCGGAGAGAGAGGGATTCGAACCCCCGGTGCCTCGCAGCACGCCGGTTTTCAAGACCGGTGTAATCGACCACTCTACCATCTCTCCATAAAAATGATCATACGGGCACTCCTGCCGCGTTTTGCAACGCAAAATTAGTAATTCTTTTTCTTTCCTCCAATATTTCGGGGCAAAATTCGTACTTTTGCACCCAACTTAGCAAGGTATGGTATATCCTAAGAATTTTGAAAGCAAGGTAGGTTTCGATGAAATCCGCACGCTGCTGAAGGGGCGCTGCCTCTCCGCGCTTGGCAGTGAGGAGATAGGCCGTCTGGCATTTTCAGCCAACGGTGCCGAGGTGCGCGAGCGTTTGGAGCAGATAAGTGAATTCCGGCAAATCATGGCCCTTGACGAGGGTCTGCCCACGGAGAATTTCCACGATATGCGCGAGGCTCTGATGCGTATTCAGGCTAAAGGGACTTATATGGAAGAAACGGAACTGCATGCGCTCCGGATGTCGCTCGCCACAACGGCTGGCATCGTAGCTTTCCTCAGTGGCACTGAGGCCGACGACACAGAGGAGCAACGCTATCCTGCACTGAAAAGACTGGCGCACGATGTAGAGTGCTTTCCACACATCATAGAAACAATTGACGGCATCCTCAACAAGTTCGGAAGACTGAAGGACAATGCTTCACCTGAACTGAATCGGGTGCGTCTTGCTTTGGCGGAGACCAAAAGGGGCATTACCATCAGCCTGCACCGCATCCTGCACAAGGCTCAGGAAAGCGGATATGTGGAGAAGGATGTGTCGCCCACCCTCCGCGACGGTCGTCTCGTCATTCCCGTGGCACCGGCCTTGAAAAGAAAAATCCGGGGTATCGTCCACGACGAATCGGCTTCGGGAAAGACCGTGTTCATTGAGCCGGCCGAAGTGGTGGAAGCCAACAACAAGGTACGCGAGCTGGAATTGGAAGAAAAACGGGCCATCATTGCCATTCTCCAGTCGGTCACCGACACCATCCGTCCCCACATAGAGGGGATGATGGGGGGATACTTGTTCTTAGGGAAGGTGGATGCGGTACGTGCCAAGGCCATTTTTGCCGAGAGTATCGGAGGCATTGAGCCCGGTATGGAAGACCGTCCGGTGATAGATTGGGTCCAGGCCGTTCACCCCCTGCTGGAAATGTCATTGCGGCGTCACGGCAAGAAGATGAATCCGCTCGACATAGCCATAGGAGGCGACGAACGCATACTGCTCATCTCCGGCCCCAACGCCGGGGGAAAATCCGTTTGCCTGAAGACAGCCGGACTGTTGCAATACATGGTTCAGTGCGGCTTGTCCATACCTGTACGCGAGAATTCCAAGGTGGGCATCTTCCACAGCCTGTTCATTGACATCGGCGACGAGCAGAGTCTGGAGGATGACCTGAGCACCTATTCCAGCCATCTGGAAAACATGAAGCAGATGATGAAAGCCTGCAACGACAAGAGCCTTATTCTCATCGACGAGTTTGGCGGAGGCACCGAACCCCAGATTGGTGCAGCCATTGCCCAGGCCATGCTGTCGCGCTTCCTGAAAAACGGCACCTACGGCATCATTACCACACACTATCAGAACCTCAAGGACTATGCCGACAACCACAGCGGCATCGTCAATGCCGCCATGCTATACGACCGCCAGCTCATGCAGCCCCTGTTCCAACTCCAGACGGGCCATCCCGGCAGTTCCTTCGCCATTGAGATAGCACGGAAGACCGGTATCCCCGAAGACGTCATCCGCGAGGCTTCTGATATCGTGGGAGAGGCATATATACAGAGCGACAAATATCTTCAGGACATCGTCCGCGACAAACGTTACTGGGAAAACAAGCGCCAGAACGTTCACCAAAAGGAAAAGCGGCTCGAAGAACTCATTGCGCGCTACGAAAAAAATGTCAAGGAAATTGACAACAGCCGTAAGGAAATCATGCAGCAAGCCCGTACACAGGCTGAGGACCTGCTGCGCCAGAGCAATGCACAGATAGAAAACACCATCCGGTCTATCCGCGAGGCCCAGGCAGAAAAGGAGCAGACCAAGCGCATCCGGCTGGAGCTCAACGAATACCGCGACAACTTGGGCCAAACCGACGCGCAGCAAGACGACACTATCGAGCGCAAAATGCGTCAGATCATGGAGCGACGCGCCCGCCGCGAGCAGCGAAAATCGGGCAAGACCGCGGCCACTTCAGCCGACGGCAGCCCAAAACCGGCCTCCTCTGAAAAGCAACCGCTCAAGGTGGGTGACTATGTGACCATAAAAGGCCAGAACACCACGGCACGCATCACCAAGCTCAACGGCAGCAATGCCATCGTCACCAGCGGTGTCATGCAGGTATCGGTCAAGACCAGCCGGCTCATACCCGCCGAAGCCCCCAAGCAAGAAGACAAGCCCGCGTTCTCGTTTATCGGCAAGGACACCCGCGACCAGATCTACGAAAAGAAACTTACCTTCCATCCTGAGATAGATGTGCGCGGCATGAGCGGCGAAGAGGCCCTGCAGGCCGTCACCTACTTCATCGACGACGCCCTGCTGCTCTCGCAACCCAACGTGCGCATACTCCACGGCACTGGCAGCGGCTACCTGCGCATGGTTATACGCCAGTATCTGCGCACGGTGCCCGGCGTGGCCTCATTCCACGACGAGCATGTGCAACTGGGCGGAGCCGGCATCACCATTGTAGAATTTCAGTAGGCATCCCGGTAGTGCCAAATCGGACTCCGGAAATACTAAATCGGATATAGTGACGTCTATATCCGATTTAGAAACGCAGGTGTCGGTACTGCCGCACCCCGGGGCCAACAGTCAGCGGCGCAAGAGGTAACGCGACTGCCGCATGGCCTCGTGAGCCGCCCAGCGGGCCACTGCAGCAGAGACTTTATCCACTTGGGGCGGACACCATGTGTTTTCATTAACAGGCTTACCGGTGAGAAACTCACACCAAGTGCAGGCTGCCGTGTAGCGTCCCAAACCGTAGGACAGATGATAGCCGTCGCGGTTGAGCGTATCGCCCAACACCTCGCGCACGGCTTGGATGGCGATGCCCACGGGCACCATGTCAGTCAGTTCAGGATTGTCGGCTAATGCGTGCGTTACGGCTTCGCGAATGGAAGCGTACATGTATGGCTGACTATAGTGGAACTTCTCAAACCGCCGGTCTTTGAAGTCGGCGGCATAAGCCCAGGTCATGTAAAAAACATAGGTTGGCTTCGCCGTAACATGGGCTTGCACATAGTGAATCAGGTCGGGCAAATGGCTGAACGTGGCATAAACGCCGCTACGGTCGCTCGACTGCTGAAAGGAGACCACATCCCAAGGCTCATCGCCCAACATGTCGCTCAAACGTTGCTTTGGGGTTGAGACATGCCGGCCACCCACCACCTTACGGTAAGCATAGGCGGGACGGTCGTTCTGCGCGTTGTCCCAATGTTTGTCAATGTAGCAGCCACCTATGTAGGCGTTGCCGATAACAAGGCTGTCGCCCTGGGCGGCCGCCAGTTCGTAAAGATATTGTTCCACGGCATCTTCACTGAAACTGTTGCCAATGGAAAACAGACGCACCACACGCCCTCCGGCATGCGTCGCGGCAAACATCAGGACAAGTAAAAAGAAAAGGGAACAGCGTTTCATTAGAATCAGAATTAAATTTCAGGAACAGCAAAAAGCGAAAAGTTGACACTGCCGTAAGCGCGGTGCTCCAAGAAACCGGGGAGCGCTGAGAAATCATGGTCCCGGCCGTGCTCCAGCACGAACAGGCCTCCGGGACGCAGCAGATGGCTGCCCATGACACGTTCCGGCAATTCACCCAGTTCGCACAAGGCGTAGGGAGGATCGGCAAAAACGAGGTCGAACACCTCTGACGAACGCTCAATGTAGCGCAAGGCATCGGCACGAAGGGGACAGGCAGCGGCATCGCCCAGCCGCGCCATAACGGAACGGATGAAAGCGAAGTGACGGGGGTCTTTCTCCACCGAAACAACCCGCGCGGCGCCGCGGGAAAGGAATTCGAGCGAGATGCTGCCCGTTCCGGCAAACAGGTCAAGCACCTGCAGCCCCTCGAAATCGACACGGCCGCGAAGGACATTGAAAATGTTCTCCTTTGCAAAGTCCGTGGTGGGACGGGCTTTGAAATTGGACGGCACATCAAAGTGACGGCCTTTGTATTTACCTGTTATGGCCCGCATAATTCAGAATGCCCGTAACAACAGGTTCAGGAAATCGTATGGCAATGCGCCCTTACCGGGCAAGGTTGTCTGAGAAAACTCCTCCTCTGGCCGCACTACGAAAACATTTGGCAGATATGCGGCGACGCTTTTCGCCATGCCCTCGGCCAAGGCGCGTTCCCCACTGACAAACGCCTCATCTGTCGCCGGGTCGAAGCCCCACACCTTGGCTACATGAAGCGTATAGTAGAGTGCATCCTGGGCATGATGAAGCGCATAGGCATTGTAGAGCTCAATCCGCCCGCCCTTGCAGGCTGCAAGACTCATGGCACCAGCCGTGAGATTGACAAAGAGGCGCCGACGCAGCAGCGCGCGGGGGCTGCACGAAGCAAAATGGAGCAGCAACGGTGTCTCGACACTTTGGAAAAGCACTTGCGGATAGTTTTCCTGCAACGTATGGCACACATCTTTGCTGGCACCGAAGAGCAACACGGCATTCTGATGAGGCAACGCGTCATAGAGCACACGGAGCCGCTGTCGCACGCCAGGGAAATTGAAGAAGTAGAGGTCTTCACAGTCGTCCTCATCAAATTCACTGAGAGGCACCAGCGTGGCACGGCCTTCGCACAGGGCATGCACGCTCTGGTAAGTGCCTTTAGCGAGAGGCTCCGTCTGAAGAGCCTCATGCACATTCACATTGAGAGAAACGTCGGGTTTGAAAGCCACACGCCGCACTTCAAACTCGTCTCCGCGCGACCCATTGCCGGCAGCAAACCACATCTCGCGCATTCCTACCCTTAAATATAAGGTATCCATCATGTCTTAACCCATTAAGTTGGCTTCTTTTGTGGCAAAGATAGAAAAAAAGTGCGAAAAAAGCGGTCCAAAAGGCCAATTTCAGCCAAATATATGGTAATTTTGCTAACCAATAGCAGTCACCGGCCATGATAGAAGACACTTTCGTGCGTTGCTTAGCCCACGAATTCCCCTTTGAACTGAATGCCATGCAAAGCGAAGCCGCCAAGGGTCTCGCCGCATTCGCGCTGTCGACAGAAGAACGGCGCGTGCATCTACTCAAGGGTTATGCCGGCACAGGCAAGACCTCGCTGGTGGCAGCCATGGTGCGCACACTGGTGAAACTGCGCAAGCCCGTGATGCTTATGGCTCCTACAGGACGGGCTGCAAAGGTGTTCTCGCACCATGCAGGGCACCCGGCGCTGACCATTCACAAAGTGATTTATTGCCTGAAGAAGAAAAATGACCGCGAAGCGGGATTTACACTCAACTACAACAAATTCCGTCACACGTTATTCATTGTTGACGAGGCGTCAATGGTAGCCAACGACAACAATGGCCCTTCACTCTTCGGCTCCGGCCAACTGCTGCAAGATTTGGTGCAATTTGTTTACAGCGGCGCGGGCTGCAAAATGATTTTGGTGGGCGATACAGCCCAGTTACCCCCGGTTGGTGAAGAACTGAGTCCAGCTCTGTCGCCAGCTGCCTTGGAAGAACTCAACCTGTCAGTAACCCATTTTGAACTGACTGAAGTAATGCGCCAAAGTGAACAAAGCGGCATTCTGTATAATGCCACACGCCTGCGGCTAAATATTGGAACGGACGCCACACAAAAGGCTCCGCTGATGAAACTCCAGCCATTCCAAGACATCAAGCACGTTCCCGGGGCCGAACTGATTGATGCCCTCGAAAGGAGTTACGACCAGTGCGGCACGGAGGGGACTATCGTCATCACCCGGTCCAACAAACGTGCCAACGCATACAACAACGGCATCCGTGCCACCATCTTCGGACGCGAAGAGGGCATTACCGCCGGCGACATCGTCATGATAGCCCGAAACAATTACTATTGGACAGAACAGGTGGCGGCCTCGCTGCCGAAAGAAGAGAGCATGCCCATTGACTTCATTGCCAACGGTGACATCGCCATCGTGCGTCGCATACGCCAATTCCACGAATTCTACGGGCTTCACTTTGCTGACGTCACATTGGCCTTTCCTGATTACGACGATTTCGAAATGGACGTACGTGTAATCCTTGATGCACTCACGAGCGAAACTCCTGCGCTGAGCGCCGACGATTCTGACAAACTCTATCACGGAGTACTGGAAGACTACGCAGAGTTTCCCCAGCGGCGCAAGCGTATGGAGAAACTCCGTCAAGACCCTAACTACAACGCCATCCAGATAAAGTATGCTTATGCCGTCACCTGCCACAAAGCTCAGGGCGGCCAGTGGGAGCATGTCTATGTTGATCAAGGCTGGCTCCCCGACGACGGCATCGATGCCAGTTACTACAGATGGTTATACACGGCTCTGACGCGCGCCACCCGGCAACTATTTCTTGTGAACTGGCCCAGTAAACAAACGGAGCAATAAATCATAAGACGTATCGAACATGTCAAACCAAACCCCCATAAAAATGTTTAAGAACTTCGGACGCGGCGATTTCATCTTTTCGCTGATGGTCGCTTACTTCTTCACATGGTTCAACGCCCTTAACAATTTAAAAAGTTTCTTCTTGGCCGACGTCGGCAAACTGATTTTGACCTACGCTTTCTGGCTCGTGTTCTGCCTAATCATCATGGGCATTGTCACGACATTCTTTACCCGTCGCCCCGTGTTTGGCCGGCACAAGGCCTACTACTTCCCTTTGGCGAAACTGTTGCCCGTGGCATTGATTTTAGTCGGTCTGTTTGCCGTCTCATTCTACTTGATTGACCCGGTAAAGACGCTGTTTCACACTTGGGTGTATATCGTAGGTGCACTTGTGGGAGTGGCCGTGCTCTTGGGCGGACTTTACTTCATGACCAAGCCAGATAAATCAGCTTAAGCCCGACCTGTTTGTTTTTATGATTGGAACAATCGTCAATACCGCCGCTATCGTCATCGGCAGTCTCGTGGGGGGCACCCTGCGCAAGGGGATAAAGGAAGAATACACCGGTGTTCTGTACAACAGTTTGGGCCTTTGCACCATCGTCTTGGGCTGCAACGCCGCCATCACCCATCTGAAGGACAGCCAGTGGCCCGTGCTCTTCATCTTGTCGCTTGCCATGGGCGGCATTGTCGGCACGGCACTGAAGCTGGACGAACGTGCTAAAGCGCTGGCTTCACGTGCCGGGGGCGAAGGCTTGGCTCAGGGGCTGACAACGGCGGTGCTGCTCTTCTGCATAGGCACTCTGAGCATCGTAGGTCCCATGAACAGTGCCCTGCACGGCGACCACACCTTCCTATATACCAATGCCACGCTCGACCTGGTGAGTTCCGCCGTGCTTGCAGCCACCTACGGCTACGGCATTGCCTTGGCTGCTGTCGTCTTGTTCCTTTGGCAAGGGGGCATCTACGCGCTCACCCTGACAGCAAGCGGTTTGCTCTCGACGGAGATTATCACTGAAGTCACCATCGTGGGCGGCGTGCTCATCTTAAGCACCGGCGTGACACTGTTGGACCTGAAAAACTGCAAGACGCTCAACCTCATCCCAGCCTTGTTCGTTCCGCCCCTGTTTTTCTTGCTTAAGCACCTGTGGCAATCCGTTTTCTAACCCCTGTACACCCTTATTCCTTTTTATTATAGTATGCCTAACGACCTCATATTCACACCTACGGCCCCGCACCACAAGGAATGGTTGCGCCAACGCGCACTGCCCTGCGGCGGTATGAACTGTGATATCAGCATAGTCAACCTCTGCTGCTGGCAATTCCGCTATCAGACGGAAATTGCGCTCTGGAAAAACCATGTTATCGTCAGATTTGTCTCATCAGGTCAAAGAGCCTACATCGTGCTGTTCGACAAGAACGACATCAGCAGCGCCATCGGCCGGTTGCTCGATGAATGTCAGGCAAAGGGCGAGCCACTGCGGCTCATGGGTGTTTGCGAAGACATGTTGCCTCTGCTTGAAAACGAGTTTCCGGGGCGTTTCAGTTTCGACTACGACCGCGACTACTGCGACTACATCTACCGTCGCGATGCTTTGGCTACACTTGTAGGCAAGAAACTGCAACCCAAACGCAACTTTGTAAACCGTTTTCTGAAGAATTACCCTGACTACATTTTCCGGCCTTTGGAGAAGGAAGACATCCCCGCCTGTATGACACTCGACGACCAATGGACTCACCGCAATGCCAGCGACAGCACCGATGATGACGAACTGGCCGAGCGGCAGGCCATAGCCTACGTGTTCCGCCATTGGGATGAACTCGAGGCTTGCGGAGGTGTTCTCTACGTCGGCCATCAACTGGTGGCTTTCACCTACGGTTCGCCCATCAACGAGCGCGTTTTCGATGTCTGTGTCGAAAAAGCCAACCCCTTCTACGAAGGTGCCTATGCCATGATCAACAAATCGTTTGCCGCAAGCCTGCCTGACCACTACGAACTGCTCAACCGCGAAGAAGACCTGGGACTGGAGGGTCTGCGAAAAGCCAAACTGTCGTACCATCCTGAGATATTGTTGAAGAAATACATCGTCACGGAAAAGTGAAATGAGTTCTGACCAACTGAAGAGCCAGTGCCGCCGTCTGTGGGAAGCGGTTTTCACCGACAGCGAGCCCTTTGTGGACCTCTATTTCGAGCGTCGCTTCACGCCAGAGCGCACTTTCTATGCCCAAGTCGGGGGCCACGTGGTCTGCGCCATGCAAAGCCTGCCCTACGTCTTCCATTTCCAAGGCCAACGCCTGCCCGTAGGCTATGTGTCGGGACTCGCTACCCTCCCCGACTACCGTCGGAGCGGACTGGCCTCACACGTGCTCGAGCAATCCCACGAAGCCCTGCGCCGGCAGGGAGCCGCGTTCTCGTTTCTCATCCCAGCCGACGACCATGCCGCACGTTTCTACCGGAACCACGGCTACACCCCGTGCTTCCGCAAACCCGTTTTCCCTCATCTCCCGCCCGGCGAGGATGTGGAGCGGCTCACCCCCGATGTCGTCCGCTTCATTCAAGACAAAATGGGACATAGGGAAAACTATATCGGACATAGTCGCGACGATATCGCAGATATTTTCACCGTAGCCCGCATGGACGGCGGCGGACTGCGCCTTCAGCGCAAAGACGGGCACATCTGCTCAGCCACAATCTTTGACCGCGCCGGCGGCAACACCCGCGTGCTCGACCAATTCACCGACTCCAGTTACGGCACATCGCCCAATGCCCCATGCCCGGCGCATAATTTCCAGACGACCGCCCCCATCGGCATGGCCAAACTGCTCGACACCGCCGCCATTCCCGATCTTGACACGCTGAGAGCCCTCCGCCCCGTCATGAGCCTCATGCTCGACTGAACGAAAGTTCTTCCCAAAGGGCATGACCTGTTCCAACCTTTTTCCTTATCTTTGCACATAAAACGAAAGACTATGTTTTCAGGAATTATCGAAGGAATGGCCACCGTCATGGCCATTGAAAAAGACCAGGAGAACGTCAATTTCACGTTCCGTAGCCCTCTGGGCTCACAGTTGAAGCCCGCAGAAAGTCTGGCTCACAACGGCGTGTGCCTGACTATCGTCACCGTCAAGGGCGACACCTATACCACCACGGCCATGCGCGAGACACTGCAGAAAACTAACCTTGGCGACCTGCATATAGGCGACGAGGTAAACGTGGAACGCCCGCTCGCCGTCAGCGCACGCCTCGACGGCCACATCGTACAGGGACATGTGGACGAAACAGCCGTATGCACCAACGTCGAAGACGCCGAAGGCAGCTACATATATACCTTTGAGTATCCCCTGAACCACGAGATGGCGCGCAAAGGCTACTTCTGCGTGGACAAAGGCTCGGTCACAGTAAACGGCGTGAGCCTCACCGTCTGCAACCCGACGGACAACACCTTCCAGGTGAACATCATACCCTTCACCTACGAGCACACCAATTTCCATGCCATCAAGCCGGGCACACGCGTCAACATCGAGTTTGACATTTTGGGCAAACTCGTCAGCCGGTTGCACCACTTCGAAACGGATTAAAGATACACGGAATTACCAGCCGGCCCCCATCCAAGAGGAAGGTGGCCGG
>JAGAYH010000022.1 GCA_017940565.1 Bacteroidaceae bacterium
TGAGAGGCCACTTTCGACTATCGTTGCACTACTTTTGCCCTGTTGGGGCTACTTTCGACTGTCGCATGCATAGGAAGGCTTAGTGAAAAATCACTCTAATATCTTGTCGTGTAACAAAATATTTATAACTTTGCAAGCATAAGTCAACAATATATGTCAAAATAGTCTTAAAGGGACATAGCTGTGATATAAACAATTAAAAGAATAGAATTATGAGGAAACTATTTATTTTATCGGTGCTTTGCCTGCTGTGCATGACCCCTGTCCGGGCCGATGTGGTGCTCGATGCCACCAATTTCCCCGACCCTGTATTTCGTATATATGTTTCTGGGCTGACTGGCGTGAATGTGGGCAGTACCATCTCTGATGCAAAACTCGCAAATGTAAAAGAGATTAGGGTAGCAGAATCGGGTATCACGTCGCTGAAAGGCGTTGAGTATTTTACTAATCTGACTCTGTTGAGTTGCAGTAATAATCAATTAACCTCACTTGACGTGACACAGAATTCCTTGCTCAAAAATTTATATTGTAGCGAAAACCAATTGACTACGCTCGATGTGTCGCAGAATACAAAATTGGAAAATCTGCAGTGCTTCAACAATAACCTGACTTCGCTCGATGTGACGAAGAATACATTGCTTATTTATTTTAGGTGTGAAAATAACATTCTCACTTCTCTCGATGTGTCGAAAAACGTTAAGCTTACAAATTTATTATGTGATGGTAATCGGCTGACCGCGCTCGATGTGTCAAGAAACACAGAGCTGGGACTATTAAAATGCCTGAATAATTCTATCTCCTCACTTGATGTGTCAAATAATACCAAGCTTCGTTATCTAGATTGTAGCAATAATGAACTTACATCGCTTGATGTGACAAAAAATACAAAGCTGGAAAGTTTACTATGCAATAATAATCAACTGACCTCGCTGGATGTGACAAAAAACCCAAAGCTCGCTTTTTTCAGTTGCGGTTATAATAAACTCAAATCGCTTGATGTGTCCAAGAATACCTTGCTTGCGTATTTATATTGTTATGGTAACCAATTAACTTCCCTTGATGTCTCAGAGAACACAGCGATGAAACAATTACGTTGTGCCTATAATCAGATAGGCTATCTTGCGCTGCGTGACATGACAGAGTTAGAGGAATTGTTATGCTCTGATAACAAAATCGCCCAGCTAAATCTGTTAAACAATACGAAGCTAAAAACTATTGAGTGTCATGGAAACTGCCTGACCTATCTTAATCTCGACAACTGTCCGATAGAAACCAAAAGTATTTATGGCCAGTCATCCACTCGCCGGTTCCAGATTATGAGCAACGGCAGCAACGAGAACGACTGCTGGGCGCTCTACGTGGGCACAAGCGACGCCTCGCGGATAAAAGACCTGAAGATAGACGGCGTGGAGACAGAGCCGGAGATGCTTACCAAGGACCCAGGCTGGATGGTAGTGTCGAACGACCGGAAGAAGATACCGCTGAAGGTGACGTATAAAATCTACACCGGCAACGAGGCGGCAGGGTGGATGGTCGTCACGGTGAACTACGATGTGAAAAAATATGGCGTGTATGTCGACGGCAAGGAACTCACGTCGCTCAACTTCTACGACATCCCGGGCCTGAAGTCAGGCACGGCCTACCTGAAGGATGAGCCTGAAGGCATCGGCTGGAGCGGCTACCTGCCCACGCTGGCGCTCAGCGATGCCAAGATAGAAGGCGAGGAGGGCATACGCAACGAGCAGGCATACTATCTGAAGATTATCGTCAAGGGCGACAACGAAGTGACGGCCACCGACTACAACGCCTTCGCCAACAACACGGCCGGCGTGGAGACCGTCTTCTCCGGCGGCGGCACGGTGCGCTTCACCGCCACAGGCGACCGCTGGAACGGCATCTATGCCATCGACTCCCGCATGACGCTGAAAGAGGGGACGACCGTCATGGCCAAGGGCGACGGCTACGGCTACTTCGACGACAACAGCACGCTCGTCATGCAGGAAAACTCCAAGCTGATAGCCTATGGCAACCAGTATCCGAGCGTAGAGTTGCCATTGGCCGATCAGCGCAAGTGGGACGCCAACATCGGGGTGCGCTATCCCGAGGGCGCCTACATCGGCGACCGCTTTCATGTCTTCTACGCCGGCACGACGAAGGACGTTCAGAAAGACTGGGTGCTGATAGGTCCGGAGGGCGCCACGCTGCCGGCCGACCTGCAGGGTAATCCGGCCGACGTGAACAAGGACGGCACGGTCGATAGCGCCGACATCGTGGCGGTAATCAAAGAAATGCCCGATGGCGACAAGAAAGCCGACGTGAACAACGACGGCGTCATCGACTCGGCCGACATCGTGGCCGTCATCAAGGCAATGAAGTAGAGATAGAGGGTATAGAAATTAAGAGATACTATAGAAATAAACCAGGCTGCGCTTCATAATTTGAAGCGCAGCCTTGGTCGTTGTTTGGGGTTTTAGTAATTTCGCATGATAAAACGCGTGCCTATGTCATATACAGAAGGAGACAACGTGATATTCCGTATCCGGGAGGCCATCCGTGCGGCCTACGACGACGGCAGTGAAGCCTTGGCCGTGGCGCGCGAGGTGGCAGCCGCCTTCGGCATCAGTTACGTGCAGGCCTTTGCCGGTACGGCGCGACCGTTGACCGATGAAGAAGAAACGCGGCTGTCGCTAATGGTGGCGCGTCTGCGTGAGGGCTGGCCGGTGCAGTATGTGACGGGCCGTGCCTGGTTCATGGACCATGAGTACAGCGTATGTCCCGGCGTGCTGATTCCCCGTCCCGAGACGGAAGATGTGGCCTGTGCCGCAGCCGAGGCTCTGAAAGGCACAGTTGCCCCCCGTGTAGTGGACGTGGGTACCGGCAGCGGCTGCATTGCCATCAGCCTGAAACTGGCGTCGGACGATGCGCAGGTGACGGGTGTGGACATTTCCCCCGAAGCCCTCGCCGTGGCGCGTCACAATGCCAAGCGCCTCGGGGCCGATGTCCCCGTGGTGTGGGGCGACGTGACGAAGCCCGAGACCATGCCGGCCGGGCCGTTTGACCTTGTGGTAAGCAACCCGCCCTATGTGCGCCGGTCGGAGCGCGGGGCCATGGCCGTGAGGGTAAAGGACCACGAGCCGGAGGTGGCCCTCTTTGTGCCCGACGGCGATGCGCTGGTGTTTTACCAAGCCCTGGCCGCCTACGGACAGCGCGTATTGCCGCCAGGAGGCCGTCTGGTGGTGGAAATCAACAGTGCCCTGGGGAGGGAGACGGCGGCCGTGTTCAAGGCAAGCGGTTACCGCGAGGTGACGGTATTGAAGGACAGATACGACAAAGACAGGGTGATACGATGCCTAAAAGTGTGAAGATACCCAGCGTGGCCGAAGCTACCCGCAAACTGGCCGCCCGCTGCGCCGTGAGCGAGCAGGCGCCCGACGACCTGGTGCGCAAGATGCGCTCCTGGGGCATGTCGGAGCCCGATGCGGCCGCTGTGATGGAGCAGTTGGTTAAGAACGGTTTTGTGAACGAGGCGCGCTATGTGCAGGCTTACGTGAGCGACAAATTGCAGTACGCCCGCTGGGGGCGCTTGAAGATAGCCCAGGGCTTGCATCAGAAGGGCCTGCCCCCCGCACTGGTGCAGGACGCTTTGGCCGGAATAGACGAAGCGGCCTATGCGGCAACCCTCCGCCAACTGTTGCAAAAGCAGTGGCCGGCCGTCCGGGGGCGCAATCTGTATGAGCGGCGCGCCAAGCTGGTGCGGTTCGCTGTGGGGAGGGGCTTTGAGCAACATCTGATATTTGATTGTCTCGACACCATGCCGGGGCTGGGCGGAGATGGGGATGATGAACTGGATTGAACGTTTGGCAACCGACGTGCGCGAGCTGCTCTTCCCGCGTCCGTGTCTGGTCTGCGGCGCCACGTTGGGCCTGCAGGAGCAAGTGGTGTGCAACCGCTGCCTGTCGCAGCTGCCCTACACCCGTTACCGCGGTTTGCCCGAAAATCCTGTGCATCGCCTGTTCTATCCCGACACTGCTGTGCAGCGAGCCAACGCCTGGATGTTTTACCATCAGGGCAGTGACACGGCCCATGTGGTCCATGCCCTGAAATACCTCGGCCGGCGCGAAGTAGGCCGGACGATGGGCCGGCTCATGGCCTGCGACGTGAAGCCCACCGGCTTTTTCGACGGGGTAGATGCCCTGGTACCCGTGCCCCTGTCCCGCCCCCGGCAGCGGCGCAGGGGATACAACCAGAGCGAAGCGCTGGCCTCCGGCATCGCCGAAGTGACCGGACTGCCGCTGTGGCCCGAAGTGGTGGAGCGCACGGTGGACAACCCCACGCAGACCCGTCTCTCGGTCGAGGAACGGCGTCAGAACGTGGAGGGCATTTTCCGTCTGTGCGATGCCGGTAAAATCAGGGGCAGGCACTTGTTGCTGGTGGACGATGTGGTGACGACGGGCGCCACGCTGGCCTCGTGCATGGCGGCGCTGTCGGTGGCCGGCGGCGTGCGTTTCAGCGTGCTGTGTATGGCTGTGGCCGCTTCGGCGGCCTGCACGCCCGACGGGTTGGCCATAGATCTGGATGTATGAATAATGAAAACGCGGTTAGACGAGACTAACTACGTTTTCGTTTGAACTAAATCCGTTTTCGTTTCAGTGCTGATGGATTTTTTTGCCTTTTTGAATGACAATGCCGCGGCTATGGTGGCCGGCCGGCCTTCCCTGCAGGTCGTAGGCGACGGCGGCCTGTGGCTGCTGCCGGTTGGCGACGCTCCGGATGCCGGACAGGTCGTCAGACGTCTGCTGCTGCTCCATGTCGAGCGAGAAGGGGTGTGGCCGTCGGATGCTTTGTACATACTGGTTCCCGAAGGAGTCGGTCAGGCGCACGGTGATGGGGTTGTCGGCTGTATTGGCCTGCACTTTGAAGAGGTGGGACACCTTGCAGGAAGTGAAGGTAGAGGTGTAGGAACCGTTTTGGAAGACGCGGGGCACGTCGTAGCAGATGGTGTGGTAGGGGTCTTCGCCGTAGATGCGCGTAACGGTGCGGCGCTTGCTGCCTTCGTAAACGAAAATTCTCCAGTCGGTGTCGTAGGCGAAGACGTTGATGAGTACCGTGTTTTTTGCAAAGTCGCGATAGACGGTTCGTGAGGGGTAGACCTCGAGCATCTTCTTCACGCTGTCGTTGGTTTCAAAGTAGTCCTTTACCGTGTTCATGTCATAGATGCGCATTTGCAGGTCGCCGTTTTGTTCAATCGACTTGTATTTCCATTGCAGGCGGTCGCCCTCGACGTTCCAAAGTGAATAGCCGCCGGGCGAGCCGTCGCGGCATACGTGGCGGTTGGTGCAGTAGCCTGTCCACCACCAGGAGGCGCAGATGGCGGCGATGTTGTGCTCCATGATGTTTTTGTAGCCTGTGGGGTGGGCGTGGTAGTTGTAATGGGTGTGTCCGCTGACGATGTGGACATTGCTGAATTCTTTCAACATGTCGCAAAGTGTCTTGCTGTTGTCGTCGGCGAGGTTGGCAGTGGCGGTGAAAGGCGATGCCGTCTCCAGTTTCCATACGGGAACGTGGAGGGCGACGATGAGGGGTGCCTCCTTGTCTTCCACCAGTGCCAGGTCGCGCCGCAGCCAGTCGAGCTGCTCGGGCGTGAAGCGGGCGGAGTAGTTGCGGCTGCCCACGATGCCCTTGGCATAGTTGCCGCCGGTGTCTTCGTTGAGGTAATAGACGTCGTCAAGTACGACATAGTGGACGCGTCCGAGGTTGAACGAATAGTAGTTCGGGCACACGATGTTGCGCCATGGGGCGGAGGAGAGGAAGTCGCAGTCATCGCCGGCCGGCGTGGCGCCGTCGTTGTCGTGGTTGCCGATGACGGGCCAGAGGGTCATGGGGTAGCCGTACTCTTTGCAGGTGTTCATGAAGTCGTTGAGGTTGTAGTTGCGGCTGTACCAGTAGTTGTCCCATGTCAGGTCGCCCAGAATCATCGAATAAATCTTCCCCTTGCCGGCCTGCTGCTTTTCGGCTTTCAGGCATTCGATGTAGCCTTCCTTGAATTGCTTGAGGTCGCGGGTACGGTTGGCCAGATGGGAGTCGGCTCCGAGAATGAGCGTGTAGTTGTCGTTGTCTGCCTTGTTGAGCGTGAAATTGTGTGTTTCATTCGACTTGACGTTGGCGTAAAGCAACTTCTGCCAGAATTGGGGTTGGAAACCGTCTGTCAGGGTCGGCTCGTAGCCTCGCGGCAGGCTGTAGAATACGTAGCCGTTGCGCTTTTGTGACTGCAGGGCATAGTAGCCTGATTCGTTGGTCACGGTGACCGAGTCGCCGTCGCTCACGACGACGCCCTCTACACCGATGCCCTTGCAGCGGACGTAGCCGCTGATGTTTTGGGCCAGGACGCTGGCTGCCGTTGAAAGCAGAATGATTGATAGTAGTAAGTACCTGTGTTTCATGCTACCTTATAATGAATTTTTAAAAAATGGTTATTGATGATTCTATGTCCGATATGTTTTTTCCTATGTCCGATATAGTGAAGACTAAATGGGACATAGTCCGGCCGACGGTTGTGGCTGCTGCCGGCTACTTGGAGAGCTTGGCGGCTGTGGCGTTGACCGTCTTGATGACGGCGTCGCTGCTGAAGGTGGCGCCGCTGACGGCATCGGGCTTGAAGTGTGCGGCCTCGCGCAGGGTCTTGCCGTTCCAGGCTTTGAGCAACGGTTTGACGTAAACGAAGAATTCGGGGCTTTCCTGATTCTTTGCCGCTACGATGTTGCTGATTTTTCCCGTCTTGTCCACGGCAATGAACAGTGGGGTGGGGCCCATGTAGCCGCGGATGTTTTTGCCGTAAGGGTAGGTGCTGTAGACGGTCACTCCGTTTTTGAGTGTCCATGTGGCGGCATCGGCCGCTTTGAAGGACTGGCCTTTGTAGCCGAGCATCTTCACATAGGCCGACGTGAGTTTTGGGGCAGACGTACCTGCCGGGCTCTGTGCCATGAGGGCGGCCGGCAAGAGCAGGAACATTGAAATGTGCAGTACTTTTCGCTTCATTTTTTCTGTCGGAGAATAATTATGGCGCAAAGGTACGAAAAACTCGTTCACTAAACGGTGGAAGTCGCTGTCTTTTTACTAACTTTGCACTACATTTTGAATATACGATTATATGGGAGGATTCTTCGGCGTGGTCTCCAGGACCAAATGCATCAACGACCTGTTCTATGGCACCGACTACAACAGCCATCTGGGCACCAAGCGTGCGGGCATGGCCACCTATAGCAAGGAACAGGGTTTTGTCAGGGCCATTCACAATATAGAAAGCAGTTACTTCCGCAATAAGTTCGACGGTGAACTCAACGAGTTCGAGGGAACGAGTGGCATAGGCGTGATAAGCGACAATGACTCGCAGCCCATCATCGTCAGAAGCCATCTGGGCCGTTTTGCCCTGGTGACAGTGGCCAAGATAGCCAACTTGGACGAACTGGAGCACAAGTTGCTGGACGAAGGCGAACACTTTTCGGAGCAAGGCACGGCGGGCATCAACCCCACGGAAGTGGTGGCCCTGCTGATCAGCCGCGGCAAGACGTTTGCCGACGGCATACGCAATGTGTATGAGAATGTGAAAGGCTCCTGCTCCATGCTGCTGCTGACCACCGACGGCATCATTGCCGCCCGCGACCGCTGGGGGCGCACCCCCATCATCCTGGCTCGCAAGGAAGGGGCCTGGGCGGCTACCAGCGAATCGTGTAATCTGCCTAATCTGGATTACGAAACCGTGCGCGACCTCGGACCGGGCGAAGCGGTGCGCATACGTCCCGAAGGCGTGGAACAAATCCTGGCTCCGGGCAAGGAAATGCAGATATGCTCTTTCTTGTGGGTTTACTATGGTTTCCCCAACTCGACCTACGAAGGCAAAAATGTGGAAAAAGTGCGCTACGACTGCGGCCTGGAGATGGGCAAGGACGACCACGAGGAGGTGGACAGCATCTGCGGCATCCCCGACAGCGGTGTAGGCGTGGCCCTGGGCTATGCCGAGAGCAAGGGCGTGCCATACCACCGCGCCATTACCAAATACACGCCGACGTGGCCCCGCAGTTTCATGCCCGCCACGCCCGACCGCCGCTTCCTGGTGGCCAAGATGAAACTGATTCCCAACCGTGCCATGCTTGAAGGCAAGCGGCTGATGTTCTGCGACGACTCCATTGTGCGCGGCACCCAACTGCGCGACAACGTGAAGGTGCTCTTCGAATACGGAGCCAAGGAGGTGCACATCCGCATCAGCTGTCCGCCGCTGGTTTACCCCTGCGAATACATCGGTTTTACCAGTTCGCGCTCCTCAATGGAACTTATTACCCGCCGAATCATCCAAGACCTGGAGGGCGATGAGAACAAAAACCTCAAAGCCTATGCCACGACGGGCTCGCCCGAATACAAGCGCATGGTGGAGGAAATAAGAAAGCGTCTCGGACTGACTTCGCTGCGCTTCAATACCATAGAAACGCTCGTGAAAGCCATAGGCCTGCCGAAAGAACAGGTGTGCACCCACTGTTTCGACGGTAGCAGCCACTTCTAAACAAGCCGTATCCCCTGAGGGAGGCAACCTCTGTGTCGCTCCCCTCATTTGTTTTATAACAGAATAAAAAGTAACATGACGATGAGACAGATTTTGATGTCCTGCATTCTTGTGCTTGCA
Organism: Bacteroidaceae bacterium; assembly: GCA_017940565.1. Taxonomy (GTDB): domain Bacteria; phylum Bacteroidota; class Bacteroidia; order Bacteroidales; family Bacteroidaceae; genus UBA6382. The sequence goes on from JAGAYH010000022.1 coordinate 8,675, forward strand.
CTGCTGCCGGCTGCCACGTCTGCCGGTAAGGCAAAAACCAAGACAATAACGCTCACGAAAGAGCAGCTGATGGACAAAATCAAAGGTGCATGGGCCGGGCAAACCATCGGATGCACCTATGGCGGTCCCGTGGAGTTTGTGTATCGGGCCAGTATCATTCCCGACAGCGTGAAACTGAAATGGAACGAACACGGCATTAAGGGTTATTTCGACATTATTACGGGCCTGTACGACGACGTCTATATGGACCTTACCTTTGTCGATGTCTTCGAAAAATACGGTTTGGACGCTCCGGTCGATTCCTTTGCTATGGCTTTCGCCCGTGCCCCGTACAATCTGTGGCATGCCAATCAGGCCGCACGTTACAACATACAAACCCGTAAGATCATGCCTCCCGCAAGCGGACATTGGCTGAACAACCCTCATGCCGACTGTATAGACTTCCAAATAGAGAGCGATTTTGCCGGTATTATGTCACCGGCTATGCCGCAGGCCGCTTGTGGGTTTGCAGACAAGATTGGTCACATTATGAATTACGGCGACGGATATTATGGTGGTGTTTACGTGGCTACGATGTACGCTTTGGCCTTCGTTTACGATGATATAGAGACCATCGTGACCGAAGCGGTGAAATCGCTGCCGGAACAAAGCAACTACCGCAAATGCATTGAGGACGTCGTACGCTGGTATCACGAAAACCCAACAGACTGGAAACGCACGTGGGACCTTTGCGAAACTTACCATGCCAATGACAGGGGTTGCCCCGAGGGCGTTGAGGACGCGCTTGACATTGATGCTTCTCTCAACGGAGCCTATGTGGTGATGGGCCTGCTCTACGGTCAAGGCGACTACGGCCGTACTTTGGAAATCAGCACCCGTTGCGGCCAGGATGCCGACTGCAATCCTTCGACTGCGGCTGGTGTACTCTCTGCCATGATAGGTTATTCCAACATTCCCGAATATTGGGTGGCTCCGCTGCGGGAAGTGGAGGACCGTCCCTTCCGTTACACCGACATTTCGGTCAATCGTGCCACGCAAATGAGTTTCAATCAGGCCCTCCAAGTCATTCAACGCAACGGTGGCCGTGTTAAGGGCAACAAAGTGAAGATAAAAGTACAGCCGCCCCAGCCTGTGCCCTATGAAAAGAGTTTCGAGAATTTGCGTGTGGATGCCGTGGAGAATTTTCCACAGGTCATCTGCCTTGCCGAGAGTCCTGCCATTCTCAAATTCAATGGCGTCGGCGTTGCCTTGCGCGGTTGGCTGAAGAATGCCCCACGTGACTACATCGGCAAGGTGCAAGTGACCATCGACGGCAATGCCGAGACCATGATACTGCCTGCCCGTTACCACGACCGCGCTCATGAAAATGTCTATTGGAACTACCAGTTGCCTTCAGGCCGTCACACGATGAAGATAGAGTGGCTCAACCCTGTTGAAGGTACAGATGTAGAGATACACCGTGCCGTTTACTATACGGAAGATTCTACTCACTGATGCTACGCTTTATTTACATACTTCTTGCGCTGTCGTTGTGCGTCACAGGTGCCACGGCGCAAAAGCCAAAGAAGCTCCGTGAGAAGATCAAGGAGCATGTGGCGCAAAAATATGAGCAGATGCGCCCCAAACTGGACAGCCTGGCTGAACGTGGCAAGGTTATGCAAGGCAAGGTGGACAGCGTGCTCGACATCAAGGAAGCCAAACTGAGTTTTGACCCCAACTATATCCGTCGCCCGAAAGAGAAATGGATGTTCAAAGGACGCTTCAATGCGTTTGGTGCACACCTTGAATCACGTGGAAAAGCTCTCGGCGGTGAGGACACGCGGCTTGAATTGAACTCAAACATGAAGAGCACCTTCAATTTGGGCGTGTGCTACCGCGGAATCGCCATCGGTCTGGGGGTTAACCCCGGTTACTTGCTTGGATTGGAGTCGGATTTGGAAATCAATCTCAATTCCTACAGCAACCGTTACGGCTACGACCTCATTTTCCAGTCGGCCCGCACTTACAAAGGTACAGCTACCCATGGCGAAACCACCTATAAGCTTGAAAAAGGCCTGGTAAAGCAAAACATGCTTACGGCTACCGCCTATTACGTGTTCAACTACAAACGTTTCTCCTACCCGGCTGCTTTCAGCCAAACCTATGAACAGGTGCACAGTTGCGGCTCTTGGCTGGCCGGGGCTTCCTTCCTTGCCGGCAATGTCTATGCTCCCCGGGGCACAGGTGAGGTAAATACACCTTCCACTCGCATTTCCTTCGGCACGATTGGCCTGGGCGGAGGCTATGCCTACAATCTGGTGACGAAGAAACGCTGGTTGTTCCACCTTTCGTCAATGCCTACTATTGCCATATTGAGCCATAACCATATTAAGTATGGCGGCGAGCGTGAGAACATGGCCTACCGTTTCCCCGACATCATCGTTACCGGCCGCGGAGCCGTTATCCACAATTTCGACCGTTACTTTGCCGGTGGCACCTTTGTGGTCAACACCACTGTGCTGGGCGACCGCGACAAGGTGGAGATGCGTTACACCAAGTGGCAGGCCCATCTCATCTTCGGTATCCGCTTGTAATCTTATGACCCCCCATTCCATGACCACCGACGAGCGCTGGATGGCGCGTTGTCTGCAACTGGCTCGTTGCGGATGCTGTGGCGCGCCTCCCAACCCCATGGTGGGGGCAGTCATCGTGTACCAGGACCGCATCATCGGTGAGGGCTATCATGTTAAGTGCGGCGAAGCCCATGCCGAGGTCAATGCCTTTGCAGCCGTCACCCATCCAGAGTGGCTCAAGGACAGCACCCTTTACGTCAGTCTCGAACCCTGTTCCCACTTTGGCCGCACACCGCCCTGTGCAGATTTGATAGTGCGGAAAGGCGTGCGCCGTGTCGTGGTGGGGTGCATTGACCCCTATTCTGAAGTGAGCGGCCGCGGCGTACGTCTGTTGCGCCAGGCCGGCATCGAGGTGGAGGTGGGCGTGCTCGAAAAGGAGTGTATGGAACTCAACCGCAAGTTTATTGTCAGCCAAACGCAGGGGCGTCCTTTCGTCACACTCAAATGGGCCGAGAGTGCCGACGGATTTATGGCACCGGAGGTTCTGCCGTCTCAAAACATCTTTATTTCCACCCCCCGCACCCTTATGCGTGCTCACCGCTTGCGCTCGGAGCATCAGGCCGTCATGATAGGCCGCCGGACGGCTCAGCTGGACAATCCTTCGCTCACCGTGCGCCGATGGAGTGGGCCGCAACCGCTGCGTGTGGTGCTCGACCGCGACGGCGTGCTTTCCCCATCGCTCCGCATCTTCGACGGCAAGGCGCCCACACTGGTGTGCGGTGGCCGAGACAACGGAGTGCGTCGTTCGCAAGCCGACTGTGACTATATCGGTCTGGACTACGGCCGGCCCGTTTTGCCGCAAGTGCTGGCCGAACTGCAACGGCGCCGGGTGCAATCGCTGTTGGTCGAAGGCGGGCGCCAACTGCTGCAGTCGTTCATCGATGCCGGACTTTGGGACGAGGCCCATGTGGAAATCGGCAATGCCCGTTTCGGCGGCGGACTGCCGGCTCCCGACATCAATCTCCCGCCCGTGACTGAAGAAATCCTCTGGGGACATACGGTGAAGCACTATCGCCGCACCGACGGGGTGCAGTCCGGCCGCTAAATCCCATTTCGTCATCACTAAATCGGATATAGAGCGCTCTATATCCGATTTAGGTTTTAAAAAGCCGGCTCCGTAGCGGCCGCGAGGGTTTCATTCGCGTCGGAAGCCGTTTCCGGTAATCATATTCTGCCTTTTCTTCGGCTGGAATACGGACGGAAATGTGTATATTTGTAGCACGAAATGAACTATAAATAATTACAATCATGATTAGACTGAATGCATTTTTTACAGCCAAGGACGATGCCGACCTGAACGAGCTGTTGAAACTGACGACCGAACTGGTGGAAAAATCACGTCAGGACGAAGGCAACAAGGCCTACGACCTGTTTCAGAGCACAACCAATCCCCGCGTGTTCATGTTCTGCGAAACGTGGGAAAACCAGGCTGTGCTCGACAAGCACTCTGCTGCGCCTCACTTCACCCGTCTGGTGCCTCAGATCGAAGCCCTTTCAACCGAGGGTATGTACCTCAACCGCTTCGAGTTCTGAATTTTTTATCCCTACCGGACCAAACTCATCGGGCCTGCACTCTTGGAGAGAGCAGGCCCGATGGCGATATGGTATGATGAATGTCAGCCCAAAGCGTTTTTTAGACGGTTGAGTGCCTCCTCGAGCACGCTGCGGGGGCAACCGACGTTGAGACGCATGAAGCCGTGGCCTTCGGCACCGAACATCTCGCCGTCGTTCAAGGCCAGACGGGCACGGTCGATGAAAAGTTCGTTGAGGGCCTCGTGGGTCAGTCCGAGCTGGCGGCAGTCGAGCCACACCAGAAAAGAGGCTTGCGGCCGCAGCGGGCGAATCTGCGGCAGGTGTTCACGGCAGAATTGTTCCACAAACTCGACATTGCCTTCTATGTACGCAATAAGTTCCTTCCGCCACGCCTCGCCTTCGTCCGAAAAGGCCGCAACGGTGGCTATGGGAGCGAAAAGTGTGGGTGCATCCATCTCATTGGCCTCTAACCAGCCAAAAAAGCGTTTGCGCAGGCGCTCATCAGGCACTACGGCGAACGATGAGACCACACCGGCGATGTTGAACGTCTTGCTGGGCGCTCCGAAGGTGATGCTGCACGCGGCGGCTTCGTCACAGACCGAGGCGAAGGGGATGTGGCGCAGGCTCCAGAGCGCCATGTCGGCGTGGATTTCGTCTGAAATGACCAGAATGCCGCGCTCGTGGCAGAAACGGGCCAGACGTTCCAAAGTGGCGCGGTCCCAAAGGATGCCGGCGGGGTTGTGCGGGTTTGAGAGAATGAGCACTTTGCAGCGCTCGTCGGCCACACGGGCCAACTGGTCGAAGTCCATGCGGTAGTAGCCGTCGGTTTGTTCTACCAGCGGGTTCATCACGACCTCGCGGCCGTTACCCTCGGGCACTAAGCGGAAGGGATGATAAACGGGAGGCTGGATGATGATTTTGTCACCTGGCTGCGTGAATACATTGACGACCATGCCGATGCCTTTCACAATGCCCGGAATGTAAGCCAGCCATTCGCGTTGCACCTTCCAGCCGTGGCGGGCGCGTTGCCAGTCGATGACAGCCTGCCAGTAGGTTTCGGGCGTCACGGTGTAGCCCAGCACGGGGTGTTCCAGGCGTTTGCGGAGTGCTTCCATAATGAAAGGCGGCGTGGCAAAGTCCATGTCGGCCACCCACAGGGGCAACAAGTCGCGACGGCCGAAGTAGTCGGGGAGCATCTCGTATTTCACGGTGCCCGTGGCACGGCGGTCGATGATTTGGTCAAAATTGTAATTTCCCATAGTATTCGTTTTATGTTGGAATTATAGTATATGTTTTTCCGGCTTTTACCTTCAGGTCATATTCATACACCTTTTTAATATTAGGTTTCGGCAGTTCCTTGAGTTCCCGCGACAATTCGGGCTGTTTCACCATAGCCGGCTCGAGCAGGGGGTTGGGGCAGTCGCCTTGTGCTGGTTTCAGTCCTTTGAGCGGCACATAGGAGCGGAGACGGATGACGCCGTCGAGCGTGGCCTGCAGTTTGGCCTTCACCAGTCGCCCGTTTGCCCACTTCATGCCGATAATGCCGCCGCCACGTGTGCGAAGCCCCTTCACTTCGCCCGCTTGCCACGCCGAAGGAAGGGCTGGCAACAGATGGACGGCGCCGTCGTGGCTCTGCACCAACATTTCGGCAACGCCGGCGGTGTAGCCAAAGTTTCCGTCGATTTGGAACGGCGGATGCGCATCGAAGAGATTGGGATAGGTACGTCCGTTGGGGTGCTCTTTGTACTTGCTGTCGTCTGGCAAGAGGTTGAGCATGTTGCTGATAATTTTGAAAGCATGGTCGCCGTCGAGCATGCGGGCCCAGAAATTAATCTTCCAACCCAGGCTCCAGCCCGTGGCCATGTCGCCCCTTTGTTGCAGCGTGGTGGCTGCGGCAGTGAAGAGTTCGGGGTGCCGGTAAGGCGACACTTGGTTCGAAGGATACAATCCGTAGAGGTGAGAGATATGCCGGTGCTGGTCTCTGGGGTCATCGGCGTCCTGCTGCCATTCCTGCAACTGTCCATAGCGTCCCACGCGCATCGGAGGCAGTTTGGCGACGGTTTCGGCCAGCCGTTGTTCATAAGCAGCGTCCGGATGAAGCAGGTGAGTTGCCTTGTGTGTCGCCGTCAGCACATCAAACACAATTTGATTGTCCATCGTAGCGCCCGCTGTCAATGGTGTGCCTGTACCGCGCGGGCCGTGTTCGGGCGACACCGTAGGCACCGTGACCAGGTAACCTGTACGCGGGTCTGTCTGCAGGTAATCGAGTAAAAAGTCGGCCGCCCCTTTCAGTGTGGGATACATTTCCGCGAGGAAATTCCGGTCGCCTGTAAAGAGATAGTGCTGCCATATGTGTGTCGACAGCCACGCGCCGCCAGTGGGGAACATACCGGGTCCGGGGATATCCACGGGGCCGGCTATGCGCCACAAATCGGTGTTATGATGAGCCACCCAGCCGCCGCAGCCGTACAGTGTGCGAGCCGTCAAGGCGCCCGTCGTGCCCAGATCCTTCACCATAGCGAAGAGCGGCATTTGCGTCTCGCCCAGATTGGTCACGTCAGACGGCCAATAGTTCATTTCCGTATTGATATTGATGGTATACTTGCTGTCCCACGGCGCATTCAGCCGGTCATTCCACTTTCCCTGCAGTGTGGCAGGCTGTCCGCCGGGTTGTGACGCCGAGATGAGCAGGTAGCGGCCGAACTGGAACATCAGTGCCACGAGATCAAGGTCACCGGGATTCTTTTCAAAGGCAGCCACACGCCTGTCGGTCTCCAAACCAGAGTTTGCCGACTTCGGCAACACGAGCGAAACGCGGTTGAATTGGTCCTGGTATTTCTTCAGGTGAGCCTTCAGCAACTGCTTGTAGCTTTTGCCATGCAGCGAGGCCAACGTCTCCTTGTTCTTCTTGGCTGCATCGCCACTGACATCATGATAATTCACGAAATTGGTGGCGGCCACGACATAGAGCGTTGCCGTGGTGGCATCGCTGACGTGAAGCGACTCAAACTCGGTTTTCACGTTGCCGTCGGTCTCGACCAGCACTTTGCAATCGGCCTTCAGTCCTGCCGGAATGCCTTCTTGCTCAACTCCGTCGACGGTGGCCGAGAGCAGGTTCACCTGTCCGTTTCCACCCCTTGCTGTCGTCGCGACAATCTTCGAATGCAACTGACTGTTGAAGCCTACATCGAACGTCAGAGCGCCTTTCTTACCGGCTTTCAGTTGCACGACGATGACGTTGTCGGCCAGCGAGGCAAACACCGTGCGCTCATAGCGTACGCCATTATAATTATAAGAGGTCGTGGCAAGGGCTTTGCCAAGGTCCAGCTCGCGCCGATAGTCGCTCACATCCTTGTGGCCCAGCTCCAACGTCAGATTACCCAACGGCAGGTAACGCATGCCGTGAGGGCCAACGACGAAGTATTTGCCCGCCGTGTTGTGGGCAAACATTTCGTGACCGGCAAAGACGCTGTCACGTATCTCTTTCAGGTGAGCCAGAGCCGTTGCAGAGTTGTTGTGGTACGGTCCGCCCGACCAGAAGGTTTCTTCATTCAGTTGTATGACTTCGTGCCCGGTTCCACCATAGACCATAGCGGCCAGATGGCTGTTTCCGACAGGCAAGGCTTCCAGCCAAGTCCGGGCCGGTCGGCTGTACCAAAGCTTGCTTTCTTGAGCCCACGACAGACATACAGCCATTGTCAGGCCCAGAAACAAAAAGAATTGTCTCATTTTCATTCTTTGATTTTATTATTATTATTATGTGTCAGTTCCCAATATGATGTGTTCATCTGCATCATGGCCAGTGTTCCCGTTATCCAACTCTGTATCCAGCCGGTCAGTGTACTGAGGTTGCCCCAGCCGGCATCGGAGTTGGAGGCCCACCAGTTCCAGTCGCGGTAGTTGAAAGCACGGTACCACGCGCCGTCCACGTCGCGGCAGTCGGTGCTGTTGGCTTGGATGCGCACCAGAAAGTTTGCCAGATTTTCCGCCATGCCTATTACGTCAGGGTCGCCTGTGGCCCGGGCGGCTTCGTTGAGTCCGAAGATGGCGAAGTTGGATGTATAGAGCATATCGGCCACGGGGTCGCCGTTCTTAAATATGAGCGGAGCCTCGCCACGCCCATATTGTGCGTTGCTCTTGGGGCCGCCGAAGTCGCCTTTTGACGGGTCGCCCAGTTCTTCACGGATAGCGCCGCATGCCACTTGATTTACTTTCAGGTCAGCCAGGATGCGATAGAGCCACCCGCGGTGTTCTGCCGTCGGTGCTACGCGATAGAGCCATGCCAGTGGCAGCACCATGCGTGCCCGCTCCTGTTGTATGCCATTGGTCCAGCGCCAGCCGGCGGGATAGGCTTTCATGGTTTGCGCTATGCCTTTTTCGCTCAAGGTAAGAAATTCTTCCTCGCCCGTCTGGGAGTAGAGCCAGAGATAGACGGCCCACATCCAGCTCTCGTAGTGTGGATGAGGATTGACCAGATGGCGTTCCTGATAGAAACTGCGCCCGTTCTTTTGAATATCGCGCTCTTCAAGCCGTGCTCCGCGGAATCCGTCGCGACTGGTGGTTTGGAAATTGGCGTCGATGGCGTCACGCAGTTTTTTGTTCCACCGCTTTTCGTTCATCAGATGGGCGGCCAACAGGGCACCCAACAGGAATCGGGCGTTGTCGTCGCCGTAATAGACGTCTTTGGTAAATCCTGGAAATCCCCATGAGATGAGTCCGTAGGAGGGGCTCAGCGTGTCGCTGCGCGGACCGGTTGTGGCTTGGGCCAGGGCGTAGTCTATGAGTCGCGAGGCCACGCGGTCGTATTCCTTTTGTCCGAGCACTTTGGCCGCCAGGGCGAATGCCATGGCCGATTCGCCGTGTACGTCGGTGCGCAGCCAATAGCGGTAGGCCTGTTTGCCATCGGCGTCGATGGCGGAGCCGTGTCCTTCGAGCACGCCGGCGCTACCGTCGCCGACAGGGGCATCGGCGGGTACGGCAGGACCGAGAGGGGGCTCGGTGCTCTGGTATTTGTCGAGATAGGCTGCTTTCCATGAGGGGTGTACAAGGAAATGGCCGCTGTAGAACCATTCAATGCCCTTCCTGACGGCATGCAGGCGGGCGGTGTCGGGCAGTGGCTCGTCTTTGCTGTAGGCCGGGCGTACGCGGCTGGGCCATGAATGGAACACGGTCTCGTGCCCTGTCAGTTGCGTGAGCATAGCTTCCCAGAACGTCTGCCACCTGTCTTCGGGCATGAGACGGAGTTTGGAGAAATCGCTCAGACAGGCTGTCGAGACGAAGATGTTTTCCACCGGATGGTCCACCAGGGAATACACTCGCGTGTCGGTAAGCCCGAACACGGCGTCGTCGAAGCCCACCACGCGGGCCAACACCAGCAGCGGGCGCACGGTGTCGGCCTCAATGAAGCGGGCCCGGTTCACTGTAAGCAAGTCCATGGGCTTCAGACTGCCCATCGGCTCTTTCACCACAACGCGCTCCACTGTGGCTTCCCTCAGACGGGGCAGCGTGTCTGACAGGGCGGTGAAGTCGGCAAAGACGCGGAGACGTTTTTCCCGGATTAGGGAAATGTCCTGGTCTGTCAATATCCGTGGCTGCCGCTGCCCGTCTGCCAGCAAGAGCACCGATGCCCCTTTGGGTGCCCGCGAGAGCACCTGCCTCACATTGCTGCCGCGCTTGAGGCGGAAGCCTTCACGCTCCAGCAGCGAAGCGAGGTCGTTGTCGTCTGCTGCCACGCACCACAGGGTGCGCTGTTTCTGTCGGGCCGGAGCATTGGTCGTGTATGTCAGTGTGACCAGGATACCAAGAAGTAAAAAGAGTTGTTTCATCCGTATGTTTTTTTTATTGCTACCGATTGCTATGTCTGACACGCGGGCATCGGTCACACAAAGTTACAATTTTCTGAACGGACGAGCCAGAAAAAATACGTAAAAGACCGTTCGTCGGAACGAAAACGGAGTTGTTCCGGCCTAAATCGGATTTAGTGATGTCGAAAACGGAGTTAGTGTTTTCATGCTTGGGATAAATCGGAAGAAAATCCCGGAAAAATTTGTCCGGAAAGAAGATTTGGCTTAGATTTGCGGTCAAAAGGAAACAACAGAGTAGAATTTAGAAACAGAATTATGATTATGCGAAGACTGATTACCTCTATGCTTCTGCTGGCCTTGGTGGTCACGGGCGCTGTGGCCGGGACGGCCCGTCAGGTGGACATCTGCATCTATGGCGGCACGTCGTCGGGCGTGATGGCGGCCTACACGGCCTGCAAGGCCGGCAAGACCGTGCTGCTCGTGGAGCCGACCGACCGCATCGGCGGACTGACCACGGGCGGGCTGGGAATGACCGACGTGGGAAATCCCTACATCATGAAGGGCTACACGCGTGGATTTTATGAAAGTATCGGCAAGTACTACGGCACGGCTGACATGCACTTCACCTTCGAACCGAAGGTGGCGCTGATGCTGTTCCAACGCTATGTGGACGAGGCCGGTATAGACATACTCTACAATCACCGGCTGCACAAGGTGAAGAAGAAGGGCAACCGTATCGCAGGCATCGTGGTGGAGAACTCGACAAAGCCCCGGCGGAAGACCGATGTCAGGATCGAGGCCCGTGTCTTCCTGGACTGCAGTTACGAGGGCGACCTGATGGCCAAGGCCGGGGTGAGCTACACCACCGGACGCGAGGACAACAGCCAGTATGGCGAGACGTGGAACGGGGCGCACATCTCTAAATACCACCAGTTTCCCGACGGCGTTGACCCCTATGTGAAACGGGGCGACCCCAAGAGCGGGCTACTCTATGGCATTCTGCCGGGAAGTCCCAAACAGACGGGCGAGGGCAACAAGGACATCCAGTCATATAACTTCCGTATCACGCTGACCAACGACCCGGCCAATATGATTCCCATAACCATGCCCGAAAACTATGACCCGGCCCGCTATGAACTGCTCATAAGGCAGATAGAAAAACAGCCGTTTCTGGAGAAAGGACTGGACGATATCTTTGCCTGGAGCCTGATGCCGAACCATAAGACCGACATCAACAACCGCGGCGGCTTCTCTACCGATATGATAGGCGGCAGTTGGGATTACCCCGATGCCGACTACAAGCGGCGGGCCGAGATAGTGAAAGCCCACCTGGACTATACCAAGGGCCTGCTCTATTTTGTGGGGCACGACCCGCGCATGCCGGAACACATCAGACGGGAAATACACCAGTGGGGTTATCCGAAAGACGAGTTTCTGACCAGCGACCACTTCACGCCCCAGCTCTACATACGCGAGAGCCGTCGCATGCTGGGCCGCTACGTCATGACCCAGGCCAACTGCGAGAGTCGGACGGACGTGGACGACGCCGTGGCCTGGGGTGCCTATAACATGGATTCGCACAACTGCGGGCGCTATGTGGTCAACGGCATGGTAAAGAACGAAGGCGACGTTCAAATCAGAATACCGAAACCCTACAAAGTGTCCTACCGTGCCATTACGCCGAAGGAGACGGAGTGCAGCAATCTGATTGTGCCTGTCTGTCTGTCGGCTTCGCACATTGCCTACGGCTCCATACGCATGGAACCTGTCTTCATGGTCTTGGGACAGAGTGCCGCACTGGCAGCGTGCCAAGCCATAGACCGCCATGAAAACGTGGTGCAACGGGTGAATGCCGGCGAGGTTTACAACCAAATGGACCAATAAGAATTTGTATGTATAATAAAACAAGCGGGCGGCCCCGATGATTGGGCCGCCCGCTTTTATGTAAAGAAAAGCCTGTGTTAAGGCTGCAGAGCTTTCACTTCAGTCAGATACTTCTCCAGTTCGGCATCGCTGGGAATGTAGTCTGTCAGGTCGTTGGCCAGGTAGCGGTCGTAAGCGGCAAGGTCGATGAGCCCGTGTCCGCTGAGATTGAAGAGGAGCACTTGCTTCTTGCCTTCCACCTTGCACTTCAGGGCCTCGCGAACGGTGGCGGCAATGGCGTGGCAGCTTTCGGGAGCGGGGATGATACCTTCGCTCTTGGCAAAAAGGATACCGGCCTTGAAAGTTTCGGTCTGATCGATATCGACACCCTTGAGGAAACCGTCCTTGAGCAACTGGCTCAGAATGACACCGGCACCATGGTAGCGCAGACCGCCGGCATGGATACTGGCAGGCTGGAACTTGTGGCCGAGGGTGAACATGGGCAGCAACGGGGTGTAGCCCGTTTCATCACCGAAGTCGTATTCGAACTTTCCGCGCGTCAGCTTGGGACAGCTGGCCGGCTCGGCGGCAATGAACTCGGTGTTTTTGCCGTCGAGAATGTTGTGGCGCATGAAGGGGTAGGCAATACCGCTGAAGTTAGAGCCTCCACCGAAACAAGCAATCACCTTGTCGGGGTATTCGCCGGCTATGGCCATCTGTTTCTCGGCCTCCAGACCTATGACCGTCTGGTGCAGGCTCACGTGATTGAGCACGGAGCCGAGAGTGTACTTACAATTGGGTGTCTGCATGGCCAACTCGATGGCTTCGCTGATGGCCGTGCCGAGCGAACCGTTGTTGCCCGGGTCAACAGTCAGGATGTCCTTGCCCGCACGGGTGGACATGGACGGGCTGGGGGTAACCTGTCCGCCGAAGACACGCATCATGGAACGGCGGTAGGGCTTCTGCTCATAACTGATTTTTACCATATAGACGGCAGCGTCGATGCCGAATTGGCTGCAGGCGTATGATAAGGCCGTGCCCCACTGTCCGGCACCCGTTTCGGTGGTGATGTTGGTCACGCCTTCTTCTTTACAATAATACACCTGAGGCAAGGCACTGTTGAGCTTGTGACTGCCTACAGGGCTTACGCTTTCGTTCTTGAAATAGATGTGAGCGGGCGTGTCGAGCGCCTTCTCCAAACCGTAAGCACGCACCAGTGGTGTGCAGCGCCAAGTCTTATAACCCTCGCGTACAGGTTCTGGTATGTCTATCCAAGAATCGGTCTGGTTCAGTTCTTGGTCAGAACATGCCTTGCAAAAAATGGGATACAGGTCCTCCGACTTGAGGGGTTGCTTAGTGCCCGGATGCAGGAACGGCAGAGGCTTGTTAGGCATGTCGGCCTGAATGTTGTACCACTGTGTGGGAATCTCGCTTTCCGGCAGGAGATACTTTTTGATTTTGTCGCTCATACGTTTAATGTTTATAATAACAACATAACGGGCGCAAAGTTACATCTTTTCTTGACGTTTTGTTGGCTTTGGGTCTAAAATCTTTACAAAACGGCAAAAAATTCACATTTTTTATTGCATTGCGGAACTAAATGTCTCCTGCAGTTTTAATATTGCTCGTTATTCTTCGACTTACTGAAAGTTATCGGCTGTTTTTCTTGGCCGTGTGAGAGAAAAATCGGAAATTTGCAATGAAAGTATTTATTATGGCACACAAAGAACCTGATTACATCGGAAAGATTAAGATTGAAACGGCCGAGCGCATCTATCAGCAAGTGATGGAAGAATTGGCCGTGAAGAAACGCTACACTGATCCTGGCCTGAAGGCATCGCAGCTGGTCAAGGAACTGAAGACAAATCCACAGTCGCTCTCAGCCGTGATGCAACGTTATATGGGAGGAAAGTTTAATGAAGTGGTCAACCGCTTCCGCGTGAAACGTGCTGCGCACATGCTTGTTAAAAAGCAATACAGCGATGTGGCTTGCGGAGACATCGGCATGATGTGCGGATTCTCTACCCGTCAGAGTTACTATATGGCCTTCAAACGCGAAATGGGAATGTCTCCAGCTAATTACCGTAAGGAAAAACAAATTAAAAACAAGAAATAATCGTATGAAACTAAATGTATCTAAGCTCATGATGATTGGAGGATTGATGCTGACCGCCTGCCAGAGTGGTGTGACGGACGACTTCAAGTACACCGACGAGAAGTTTGCCGACATCCAGATGCTGCGCTATAAGGTGGAGGGCTTTGAACAACTCACACTGAACCAAAAGTTGCTGGTGTACTATCTGAACGAGGCCGCCCAGGCTGGACGCGACATTCTCTGGGACCAGAACGGAAAGTATAACTTGCGCATTCGTAAAATGTTGGAAACCGTCTATACCAGCGACCAGGTGTCGAAAGACGGTGACGACTGGAAAGGTTTTGAAGAGTATATAAAGCGCGTATGGTTCTCAAACGGCATTCACCATCACTACGGCTGTACCAAGTTCAAACCGGAGTTTTCCGAGCAATGGCTGCGCGACCAGCTGGCTCTGCTGAATTACAAGGAGGAGTTGCCGGCTGACTATGTCTCCACTGTTGAGGGCGAGACGTGGGAAGAGCTCATGCCTGTGATGTTCGACCCCAATATCATGCAGATGCGTGTCAATCAGAAAGACGGTGACGACCTGGTGCTCACTTCGGCCAGCAACTACTACGGCGAGGGCGTCACCCAAGCCGAGGCCGAGGCTTTCTATGAGAAAATGCGCGACGTAAACAATCCCGAACCCGTCATGTACGGTCTGAACAGCCGTCTGGTAAAGGAAAACGGTAAACTGGTCGAAAAGAAGTGGACTACAGAGGGCCTCTATGGACCTGCCCTGCAAAAGGTGGTCTATTGGTTGGAGAAAGCCAAACCCTATGCCGATACCGAAGAGCAGAAGACAGTCATCGACAAACTCATCAAATACTATCAGACGGGTGATCTGAAGGACTTCGACGACTACTGCATTGCATGGGTGCAGGACACAAAGGGCACGGTGGACTTCACCAACGGTTTTACTGAAGTTTATGGCGACCCGTTGGGCATGAAGGCCAGTTGGGAGGCCATCACCAACTTCAAAGACCTGGAAGCTACAGCCCGTACAGAGAAATTGAGCGCCAATGCCCAGTGGTTTGAGGACAATTCGCCCGTTGACCCGCGTTTCAAGAAAGAAAAGTGCAAGGGCATCAGTGCCAAAGTGATTACGGCTGCCATGCTCGGCGGTGACCTCTATCCTTCCACCGCCATTGGCATCAACCTGCCCAACTCGAACTGGATCCGAAAGGAGTATGGCTCCAAGAGCGTGACCATAGGCAACCTGACCGATGCCTACAACAAGGCAGCACAGGGCAACGGCTTCGGTGAAGAGTTCGTCATCGACCAGGCTACCCGCGACCTCATCAAGAAGTACGGCGATGCCTGCGACGACCTCCATACCGACCTGCACGAGTGTCTCGGTCATGGCAGCGGCAAGATGCTTCCAGGCATCAGCGACGACAGCCTGCGTGCCTACGGCTCCACCATTGAGGAAGGCCGGGCCGACCTCTTTGCGCTCTACTACCTGGGCGACCCCAAGCTGGTGGAACTCGGACTGCTGCCTGACATGGAGGCATACAAGTCGAATTACTACACATACATCATGAACGGCCTCATGACGCAGCTCGTGCGCATCAAGCCCGGTAACAACATTGAGGAAGCTCACATGCGCAACCGTTCCTTCGTGTCGCACTGGGCCTATGTCAACGGCAAGAAGGACAACGTCATTGAACTGGTGAAAAAGGATGGCAAGACCTATGTCAAGATTAACGACTATGCCAAACTGCGCGACCTCTTCAAGACACTGCTTGCCGAGGTGCAGCGCATCAAGAGCGAAGGCGACTTCCTTGCTGCGCGTCAGCTGGTGGAGACTTACGGCGTGAAGGTTGACCCCACCATCCACAAAGAGGTGCTCGAGCGTTACGAAAAACTCAACATCAGTCCCTACAAGGGATTCATCAATCCCGTCTATGAACTCGTGACCGACAAGGACGGCAAACCTACCGACGTGAAGGTGACCTACACCGAGGGCTATGCTGAGCAAATGCTCCGCTACAGCCGCGACTATGCCACCTTGCCGCTCATCAACAACTAAAGGTATGACTCCGGAAATACAAGAACAACTGCGCAGCGTCAAACAGACGTTGCGCAGTTTCATGAACGGCCCCGTGAGCCAGTCAATGCGCGAAAAAGGCCTCGGTTACAAGGTCATTTTCGGCGTGGAGTGGCCCCGGCTCATGGCGATGGCGCAGGACTTGGGTAAGCATCATGACTTGGCCCAGGCATTGTGGAAAGAAGATATCCGCGAGTGTCGCCTGCTGGCCGGACTGGTGCAGCCTGTGGAATCATTCTACCCCGAAATAGCCGACATCTGGGTGGAGAGCATGCACTATCCCGAGGAGGCGCAATACACTGTGCTCTCGCTCATGCAGTACCTGCCCTATGCTTCCGACAAGGCCTTCCAGTGGGTGGCCTCGCCCGACACCATGCAGCAACTCTGCGGATGGCTCATCCTGGGACGCCTCTTCATGAAGGGCGGGCCGTTGCGCCAGCAGTCGGAGGACGAGTTCATCGATCAGGCCGAGGCAGCTCTGGCAACCGACAATGCTGCCGTGCGCCAGGCTGTCCGCAATGCCGTGATGAAATATGCCCTCATCGGTGACCGCGAGCAACACCGCGTGGGGCGGCTGCTTGCCTTGATGGAGCAAACGTCCTGAACGTGGACACGCGGAGACGCCTCTGAATTACTAAATCGCATATAGAAACGACTAACTCCATGCCACCGGGGTCGTCAAGTCGCCCCACGTTTTTTCCCGACATCCTTGCAAACCAATAAAAACCGGCTGCAGAAGACTGCAGCCGGCAATGAAAATATAAAATGGATGAGAAAATTACATCATACCTCCCATACCGGGGTTGGGCATCGGCATTTCGGGCTTTTCTTCCTTCTTGTCGCAGATGATGCACTCGGTGGTGAGGAACATACCGGCCACACTGGCGGCATTTTCCAGAGCTACGCGGGCTACCTTGGCGGGATCGAGCACGCCGGCGGCGCGGAGGTCCTCAAACTGCTCGGTCTTGGCGTTGAAACCTTCGTTGCCCTTGGCCTCACGCACCTTGTTGACGATGACGGCACCTTCAAGACCGGCGTTGAAGCAGATCTGGCGGAGCGGTTCCTCAATGGCGCGGCGGATGATGGCGATACCGGTGGTCTCGTCGTCGTTGTCACCCTTGAGACCTTCGAGAGCCTTCTGGGCACGGATGTAGGCTACGCCGCCACCCGTTACGATGCCTTCTTCGATGGCTGCACGCGTGGCGCAGAGGGCGTCGTCGCAACGGTCTTTCTTTTCCTTCTGTTCGGTTTCGCTGCTGGCGCCAACCTCGAGTACGCATACGCCGCCGCTCAGTTTGGCCAGACGCTCCTGCAGTTTCTCCTTGTCGTAGGAAGAGGTGGTGTTGACAATCTCGTTCTTAATCTGCAGCACGCGCTCCTTGATGGTCTGCGGGTCGCCGGCACCGTTGACGATGGTGGTGTTGTCCTTGTTCACGGTCACCTTCTCGGCGCTGCCGAGCATGTCGATGGTGGCCTGCTCGAGCTTCAGGCCCTTGTCTTCGCTGATGACTACGCCGCCAGTAAGGATGGCGATGTCTTCGAGCATGGCCTTGCGGCGGTCGCCGAAGCCAGGAGCCTTGACGGCGCAAATCTTCAGCTGTGTGCGCAGACGGTTAACTACCAATGTGGTGAGGGCTTCGCTGTCTACGTCCTCGGCAATGACGAGGAGCGGACGGCCGCTCTGTACGGCGGGCTCCAGAATGGGGAGGAAGTCCTTGAGGTTGCTGATCTTCTTGTCGTAGATGAGGATGTAGGGGTTCTCCATGACGCACTCCATCTTCTCACCGTCGGTGATGAAGTAGGGCGACAGGTAACCGCGGTCGAACTGCATGCCTTCGACAGTCTTCAGTTTCGTCTCGTTTGACTTGCCGTCTTCGATGGTGATAACGCCACTGACACTGACAGCACGCATGCCGTCGGCAATGAGTTTACCGATTTCGGGGTCGTTGTTGGCGGAGATGGTGGCTACCTGCTCAATCTTGCTGTAGTCTTCACCTACCTGTTCGGCCTGATTCTTGATTTCTTCCACGACTTTGGCCACGGCCTTGTCGATGCCGCGCTTCACGTCGAGCGGGTTGGCACCGGCGGCCACGTTCTTCATGCCTTCAGCGAGGATGCTCTGGGCCAGAACGGTGGCAGTGGTCGTGCCGTCGCCGGCGTCATCGCCCGTCTTGCTGGCCACACTCTTGAGGAGCTGGGCACCGGCATTTTCAAAGGCGTTGTCGAGTTCAATCTCCTTGGCAACCGTTACACCGTCCTTGGTGATTTTCGGAGCACCGAATTTTTTGTCGATAACCACATTGCGGCCTTTCGGGCCGAGGGTAACTTTAACGGCATCGGCCAACTGGTCTGCACCCGACTTAAGCAGTTCGCGGGCATTTACGTTATATTTGATTTCTTTTGCCATGATGATTTGTTTTTAGGGGTTTTACTTAATGATGGCTACCACGTCGCTCTGACGCATAACCAGATATTTTTCTCCGTCATATTCGATTTCAGTGCCTGCATACTTGCCATAGAGCACGGTGTCGCCGGCTTTCAAAATCATGGGTTCGTCTTTCTTGCCTTCACCTACGGCCACAACGGTGCCCTGGAGAGGTTTTTCTTTGGCGGTGTCGGGGATGATGATGCCGCCCACTGTCTTTTCTTCGGCGGGAGCCGGAGTAATCAGCACTCTGTCTGCTAATGGTTGAATGTTCATAATTACGTATTATTTTTATGTTTTACTTTTTTGTTCGTTATTGAACGCATCATGAAGTAAGCAAAAAGCGTGCCAATACATCCTCGTGGTGTCTTCCGGGTAGTAAAAAGTGCGTTTTTGTCAGTTGCCCGCCGGCGAGGACAGGCTGGGCAAGAAGATGCCTCCTGGTCCTTTTTTGCGGTGGAAGAGGTATGGCTCGGCGGAGAAGCGTCCGGCAGGCTGTCCCTTGGCATCGTAGTAGGGCCCGGACAACACATTGGTGTGACGGTCGGCGTCGAACTCGGAGTGAACGGCTTCCTGAGGATTGACGCGCATGCCGTCGGGCAGCTCGAGCATGCGGTAGAGCACGCTGCCTTTTTGGAAGGCCACGAGGCCGGGTTGTGTGGTGTCGCTGACACGGTATATGGGGGTGTTGATCTGAACTCCCACGTAGTCGGAGTCGCACCATTCTTTATCAATGACCAGATAGCCGTTCTCAATGTGATGGTCTAGAATAAGCGCATCGGCTGTTTTCGTCGGTCTCAGTTTGGGCTGGCGGTCAGAGCGGAACGTGGTCAGCGTGTCGGTGTCCATCCACGACGGCAGGCGCAGATGGAGCGTCATGTGCCGTTGGGGGCCGTTGAAGTTGAACCAAAGAATGTATCGGTCGTTGAACCATGGTGAACTGGTGACACACTGCAGTTGCAGGTCCAGTGAAGGCGTCACGATGTGGGCTTTGCTGCGGATGGGGTAATTCACATAGAGGTGGTCGCCACTGGTGGTGTAGATGTTTTCCTGCAGGTTGAGCAGGGTGCTTGTGGCTTTGGGGTCGTCCTCTTGGCAGAGGGTGTTGACCAGCATGTGTTCGGCGGCACTGCTGTAGCGCCCGTCGCCCGTGAGCCGGGCCAGACGGTAGCAGAGTTCCACGAACTGGCTGGTTGATTTCACATTGCCTCCGTTTATGCCTTCCAGTGAAGCTTTGCTCATGGCCTTTTCCCACTGTTTGGTGAGCGAGGGCACGCGCCTGAGGTCTTTTGTATCCAGAAAAAGGGGTTCGGGCTGGAGTTCGGGCCGTTGTTCCTTGGCATATTTCATTTGGTCACGCCAGAAGAAACCTTCTATCTCCACACTGTCGGCGGGTACAGACTGGAGCGGAAACGATTGGGCTGTGGCTGTGGCGGCCGGCCAGAGGACGGCCGCTATGAGGAAACGAAACAAGGTGCGCATGGGTTGGTGGGTTACTATGTCTGTTTATTCCACAATTTCTTTCAGAGCCTCGCGCAGGGGTTGTGTCAGCCGGGGTGAGGCGAGCATGGCGTTGACGAGGTGTGCCAGTTCTTCCTTCGGCCGTGAGGTCTGCATCAGGGCTTTGTGGGTGCGTTGCGGATTGTTGAGGAAGGCGGCGGTGTAGCCTTTCACCAGTGCCTCTTCCGCAGGCTCCGAGTGGGGGCGCACGGTGTCGTAGAGTTCCAGGGTTGCGCCCAGCAGGTCCCCCGTCATGTAGTGGTCGAGCAGCATCATGATGGCGAATCGTTGTGTGAGGGGCTTTTCGGACGGGAGCATTCTGCTCACAAACTGCAGGGTTTCGTCGGGCTGCCTCACGGCGAAAAGGCAGGCCAGGGCGGTGGCGTCGCACAGTGGCGTGCTGTCGATTCCGCTGACAAAGCGCTGCAGCCATTCGAAAGTTTTCTTGTCGGCTTTGGCGGCACTGCCGTAGAGTTCGGCTTGCAGCAGCCGTTCTTCATATGATGTGCCCATACTGTCGGCCAGCGGTTGCCAGTCGCTGCGCCGGCTCCACTCGCGCCCCAGTTCGGCCAAGGCCATCAGGGGCACGCCGTAGGCATTGCTCACGCCGGCCTGCCGCAATTTTTCGAGCAGTGATGCGTCGCTGTGCGTGGATAACCACTCTTTTAAATCAAAATCTTCCATTCGGACACAAAATTACAAATATATTTTCGTACCTTTGTAATTGACTTATTCAATAAATATCAATTAAGATGAAAAAGAAGTTCATTTGCACCGTATGTGGTTACATTCACGAAGGTGACACGGCACCTGAGAAGTGCCCCAAGTGCGGCGTCCCTGCCAGCAAGTTTAAGGAATACGTGGAAAGCGGTGCTGCCCAGACATTCGCCTCCGAGCACGTCATTGGTATTGCCAAGGGCGTCGATGCCGAGGTGGTGGAAGGCCTTCAGGCCCATGCCAAGGGCGAGTGCACCGAAGTGGGCATGTATCTGGCCATGGCGCGCCAGGCCGACCGCGAGGGCTATCCCGAGGTGGCCGATGCATTCCGCCGCTACGCCTACGAAGAGGCCGACCATGCCAGCCGTTTCATGGAGATGCTGGGCGACTGCGTGTGGGACACCAAGAAGAACCTTGAGGCCCGTATCGCTGCCGAGGTTGGTGCTTGTGAAGAGAAGACCCAGATTGCCAAGCGTGCCAAAGCACTCGGCCTGGATGCCATCCACGACACCGTGCACGAGATGGCCCGCGACGAGGCCCGCCATGCAGGTGGCTTCAAAGGGCTCTACGACCGTTTGTTCGGCAAGTAATAGACGGGTTCCTCTCCTTATTCTATAATAGGGCCACGTAAGGTTTTAGCCTTCGTGGCCCTGTTTGGTTTGCATTCGTTCCGGTGGTGACAGATTGTGCCCGGAGCTGTCGGAGTCATCAGAATAATCGGATTGTTCGGAAAAAACGCCAAAAATGTCAAAATTTTTCACCGTTTTTCCGGTCGTTTTATAATTTGTTGATTTCCATATGAGTTCAAATGTTGCGAAACAGAAACGGCGTTTCAAAATTTTGAGGCGCCGTTTCTGCCGTTTGAAACGCCGCTTTTGAGCTCTCAAATCGGGCCTCTTTGCGGGAAATGTCAAATATTTTTTGAAATTAGACCGGCTACGCCGGTAGTGGGCAAGATGTCTTGATGAGCGTAGAAAAAGTAAGCGGCACCCATGAGATGCCGCTATAGGTAAGATAAAATGAAAAGGGTCATTCTTTTACCAGATGTCTTCGGCTTCCACGCCGCTGTAAACCCATTTGGGCACAATCTCCATGTAGTCAAGGGCGAGGCCGTTGGTGGTGACGCCTTCGAGCAGGGTTTTCACACGGATGTAGTAAGTCTTTTGCTGTTCCAGTTTGCCGGTGTAGATGATGCGCCGGATGGCGTTTCTGGTGCCGGTGGCGGAGCGCAGGGGCTGCGTCATGGCGTTGCCGTAGGAGTTGACGGCGAACTGGTTGGGGCCTTTCATGTAGCCGCGGTTGCGCATGTGCTTGTCGTTCTCGAGATTAATCTCCACGTCTTTCTCGTCGGGCACCCATCCGATGTTGGGATCGCTGGTTGACATGCGGAAGTCGAGCGGCAGGCCGAGAGCCTGGAGGTTGTCGGGATTGGTGCCGAAGTAGAGCTGTCCCATGATACGGTCGGACTGGTTGGTCATGCCGAAGCGAATTTCATAGGTGCCGTCGAAGGGCACGGGCAGGAGTTTGAAGGTGAAGTCCACCAGGCCGCTGATGAGGAGTTCGTCGCCCTGGAAGTCGCGCCAGCCCTCGTAACTGTGCTCCGACATCTGGTTGATGTAGGTCACTTCGGTCTCGTCGGAGAACCAGAAGTCGGTGACGTAGCCACGCGGGATGTTGTGGTTGGCGTTGATGGTGTAGGAGACGCTGCGGATGTCGTTGGTCATGAGCTCGCGCATGGTGGCCATGGCGTTGAATCGGATGCGCTCGTTGAGCACCTTGTTGGGCACGTCCTGGTCGTAGAGCAGGATGCCGCCGATGATGTGGTAGTAGCCGTTGAGGGCGTTGTTGGTGTATTGGCCGTTGCCGGTGAACACTTCGATGCCTTCGCGGTCGCAGGAGAGTTCCTTGAAAGTGCCGCGGAAAGCGGTGTCGTAGGTGCTGTGGCGGTTGATGCTCATGCGGCCGTCCTTAGCCGAGTGGGTAATTTTGAACATGCGGCGGAATTTGCCGTAAGTCTCATAGTATTCCCAAATGTCGAGCGTGAGCTGGTTGGGCCGTTTGGGCGAGTACCCCAGTTCATTATAGTGGTAAACAAGGTTGTTGAAGGGCACGCGGAAGTTGAGCAGATGGTACGACACAAACTGGTTGACAGCGTTGTAGGGACTGGTGTAGTCGTCGCTGGTAGCGTCGGTGTAAACCTCCTTGCAGCGTTGTTCGATGATGGGGAAGATTTCGTCCCAGTTCTTTAACTTGCCGTTCTCCACTTGCAGCTCGGGCAGGTTCCACTCGGCGCAGTAAACGCTGTCCGGCTCGACGAAAGCGGTGTAGCCGTAGTAGCGGTGGGCGGGATTAGGCTTTTTCCACTGCCACGACTGGCCTTTCTTGGGCTGCAGGTAGCCTTCGGGCAGCAGTTCGTAGGCTTCGTCGCGGTAGAGCAGCATGGAGTCGGCCCAGCCGGTCATTTCAAGCAGGTGGGAGAATATGAGCAGGTTGGGCGTTTCGGCTATCAGGGCCGACAAGGAGGCGGTGGAGGGGGAGAGCACGCGGTTGACGGCGTGAATCACACCGTTTGACACCTCGATGTCGCTGCGGGTGATGCGCGATGAGTTGTTGAGGACAACGGCCAAGTGTCCGCCCTCGATGGTGTCGAAGTCGAGGATGATGTGGCGGTCGTTGAAGGTGGTCCATTCGATGGCTCCGCTGACGAACTGGGTGCTCAGGAGGGGCTGTCCGTCGCCGTGGTCGATGAGACAGTTCAGCACGATGGTGTTGGCCACTTCCTGGCTCATGGTGTCAATCTCGTAGGGCCGGTGGTCGTAGACGGAGTCGAGAAACAGGCGGACGGCCTGGTTCGTGGGAGCAAAGCAAGTGTAGTTGCCGCGCGTGGACAAGAGTTTGTCCAGTGTGCTCTTCTGACGCTGCGACACTTGGGCTCTTTTCAGTATTTGGTAAAAGTCGCTGAAGGTGGTGTCGGACTCCAAAAACTGAGACATGGTCAAGCCTGTGAATGTGAACAGGTTGCTCTCGTCAATCTTGTCTTCGCACGAGGTGGTGGCGGTCGAGAGCATGGCGGCTAATGCGATAGCCAAGGGGATGCAAAGTTTTTTTATCATCGTTGCTGCACTTCGTTGGTGGTTCTACGACTCTTTATGATAAGCGACCTCAAAAGTACAAAGTTTTTTTTAGAAACGGAGTTTTTTTACTTGAAAAAACACGTTTCCTATGAAATTTTTTTTTTGCGATGTTCTTCTTTGCTTAAAACCTTTGTTCTTGGGAGATTGTGTGAAGTGCCCGAGGTTATTGGCCTGAGGTGCTAAATCCATTGCGCAAATTTGAAAATATTGGACAAAAGCGGTGCGGTCTGCGGGGCGTGGTCGGGACTAGTGGATGATGACCATGGTGGCACCGAAGCCGTACTCGCGGAACGAGGCGTCCTGACTGGTGCATGACTTGTATTTCAGTTGCAGTTCGCGTAGCACGGCATTGCGCAGGGTGCCCTGTCCCTTGCCGTGGATGAAAATGAGTTTTTTGCCTTTGTGGTTGCGGTGCTCTTCCATCTTCTTCCGGAATACGTCGAGCTGGTATTCCAGAATGTCGGCCGGTGTCATGCCGCGTGTGGTGTCGAGCAGTTCGGCGGCGTGGAGGTCAATCACTTCCGGCTCGTCCTGCCGCGAGGGCTTCTTGGCAATGGCGTGGATGTGGGGGCGGGCGGTGTCGTCTTCCTTGTCGTGACTGCCCATCAGGGCTTCGCGCAGGTCGCCGGCGTTGGCGAAGACCTGATGTTCCGGACGGTCGTTGCGCACGAAGTGCCATGTGAGCACGCGTTCGTTGAAGAAGTCGTTGGGGGCGAAGGTGTGGAGTTTGTAGAACTTGGTCAGGTCGGGGCGCAACTCAACGCTGAGTGCCGGTTTCAGCCGGAAGGTGCGTTCCTCCTTATAAGCCGTCAGTTGCAGGCACACGTGCTGCAGGTCGTTGAGCACCTCGCGCCCGACTGTTTCCACGTACACTTTTGTGTTTGGCTCGGCCGTGCCGTGCTGGCGCACCATCCAGTTGCTGCCCTCGCCGCTGAGGTAAAGGTAGTCGAGACAGTAGTTGCTGTCGTTCACCAGATAGACTTCAAATTCCGTTTGACTCAGTGCTTCGATGGTTACTGGCACGAAGCAGAGGCATACGTTGAGGGCGTCGCCGCCGGTGCGCTCGGCGCTGAGGAAGGGTCTCTGCGGTTGAGGCTCTTCCTTCGGCCGGGTTTCGGCGGTCTTGGCCGGTTGGGGCCGGGGGGCTTCGCGTTTTGGGGGCGTAGCGGCCGGTGAGCCCTGTTCTTCCACTACCATGCATTCGCTGATGCGCACGGGGATGTCGAAACCGTCGGCGTCCTGCACCAGCACGATGCCTTTGTCTTGGAATCCGGTGACCACGCCACCGCCTATCTCGTTGAGAAAACGAACCTTATCGCCTATTTTCATCGTTTCATTCGGTTTTTACACTGCAAAATTACGAATAAACGGCCGCAGAACAAGGAAAGCGGTGGGGTTTTCTTGCCTTTGCCCCTGCCGTGGGGCGGGAAGAAATCCGGATAGCCATTCCCTCGCGCCGAAAACGGCGTTGGTTTTGTCTAAATCGGATTTGGTCGCGCCGAAAACGGATTTAGTTGCGCCCACGACCGTAAAACTTGGCAAGAATTGACTCCGTGGGTTGCCAAAATGGGCCATAGATGGGTGCCGGGATGAAATGATTTTAATTTTTTCTGTTCAGAAAGCCCGAAAAAGGTGGTTCCCGGATTGAAAATTGAAAAATAAATTTGTAATTTTGCATCTCGCGCCCGTGTGTACTGGCGCGAAAAGGCAAATAAACGAAGTTATATGCGTCAACTTAAAATCAACAAAAGTATTACAAACCGTCAGAGCGCCGCTCTCGACAAGTACCTGGTGGAAATAGGCCGCGAGGAACTCATTACGACCGACCAGGAAGTGGAGCTCGCCCAGCGCATCCACAAAGGCGACCAGAAAGCCCTCGACAAACTGACGAAGGCCAACCTGCGCTTTGTGGTCAGTGTGGCCAAGCAGTATCAGAACCAGGGACTCGCTCTGAACGATTTGATTGACGAAGGTAACGTGGGATTGATCAAAGCCGCCCAGAAGTTTGACGAAACGCGAGGCTTCAAATTCATCTCCTATGCCGTGTGGTGGATACGCCAGAGCATTCTGCAGGCCATTTCGGAACAGAGCCGTATTGTCCGGATGCCGCTGAATCAAGTGGGATTCCAAAGTAAGTTGAGTAAGGCAAGAGTGGATTTTGAACAGAAGTACCAGCGTCGTCCTTCAGTACAGGAGCTGGCCGAACTGATGGAAGTTCCCGAAGACAAGATTGCCGAGGCCATGGGTGCCAACGGCAAGAAAGTGAGTGTGGACGCCCCCTTCCAAAACGACGAGTCGAGCGCCATGATTGACGTGATGACCGACGAAGACGCCCCCACCACCGACAACAGCATGGAGCAGGAATCGCTCTCGAACGACCTGGAAGCCGCCTTGAGCCTCTTGTCGGACCGCGAACAGGTGGTGCTGAAGATGCTCTTCGGCATCGGTCACCCCGAAATGACCGCCGAGGAAGTGGCCAATTCGCTCAACCTGACCCGTGAACGCGTGCGCCAGATTAAGGAGCGCGCCTTGAAACGGTTGCGCGAGAATGAATCCATCGACATGCTTAAGAAGTATTTCTAATCCGCCCACGCATCGTCCGAACCACATTTTTTGAGGAAAGAATAAGCAAAGCCTGTGACCACTGCGGTCGCAGGCTTTTTTCTTGCCCTCTTTCGCACGTACACCGTAATAAAAGTGTACTTTTGCAGTCGCAAAACAAACATGCTGCCATGACGTGCGACCCCAGACATATCCGCATTGACGACTACGACTACACGTTGCCCGAGGAGCGTATAGCGCGCTACCCCGTGCCCGGCCGCGACGGCTCGAAACTGCTCGTTTACCGCCAGGGCGAAGTGTTCCACCGTCCCTTCACCGACTTGCCCGAACTGTTGCCGGCCGACAGCCTGATGGTGTTCAATAACACCAAGGTCATACAGGCCCGTCTCCACTTCCGCAAGGACACAGGCGCGCTCATCGAAATATTCTGTCTCGAACCCCACTTGCCGCGCGAATACCAGCAAAACTTCGACAGCCGCGGCCAGTGCGAATGGGTCTGTCTGGTGGGCAACCGCAAGAAGTGGAAACAGGGAGCGTTGGAACGCGTCATCTCCCGTGACGGCGGCGACGTGACGCTACGTGCCGAAATCGTGGGACCGCTGCAGTCGGGCGAAGTGGTACGTTTCACGTGGGATAACCCGACGCTGAGTTTCGCCGAAGTGCTCGAAGCCGTGGGCGAACTGCCCATACCGCCCTACCTGAACCGCGACACCGAGGAACAGGACAAGGAAACCTACCAGACCGTTTACTCAAAAATCGAGGGCAGTGTGGCTGCCCCGACGGCCGGACTTCACTTCACCGAACGAGTCTTTGAGGCATTACGGCAGCGTGGCATCGTTTGCGATGAAATCACCCTCCACGTCGGCGCCGGTACCTTCCGTCCCGTGAAGAGTGAGGAAATGGCAGGCCATGAGATGCATTCGGAATATATCTACGTCACCCGCGACAGCCTGCAGCGCCTCATTGACTTCCAAGGCCGCTGCACTGCCGTCGGCACCACCTCGGTGCGCACTCTGGAGTCCTTATATTATATAGGTATAAAACTTCTGCACCAGCCCGACCTCACCGAGGACCAGCTCCATGTGGACCAGTGGGAACCCTACGACACCGCCGCTCTCCCTACTACCTGCGAAGCCCTCAAGGCCATCGTCGGCTGGCTCGACCGCAACCGCCTCAGCGCGCTCCACACTTCCACGCAGATTATCATCGCCCCGGGCTACACATATCACGTCGTAGAGCGCATGGTCACCAATTTCCACATGCCCAAGAGCACCCTCCTGCTCCTTGTCTCCGCCTTCATCGGCAACGACTGGCGCCGCGCCTACGACTACGCCCTCAGCCACGGCTTCCGCTTCCTCAGCTACGGCGACAGCTCCCTGCTCATGCCATAATTCGCAACATTCATTCTTACCTCTTCATACTATGATCGATTCCCTTGACGATATGCTCCCGCTGGTGGACGAGGCGGGCCATGTGACGGGCGCGGCCACGCGGCGCGAGTGCCACGGCGGCAGCCGGTGGCTTCATCCGGTGGTTCACCTGCATGTGTTCAATGCTGCGGGCGATGTGTATCTGCAGAAGCGGCCGGACTGGAAGGACATTCAGCCGGGCAAGTGGGACACGGCCTGCGGCGGCCATGTGGACTTGGGCGAGAGTGTGGAACAGGCCCTGCGGCGTGAGGTCAGGGAGGAGTTGGGCATCACGGACTACGAGCCGCGGCGTATTGCCCAATACGTCTATGATTCACGGCGTGAGCGCGAACTGGTCTTCGTCCACACGGCTGTTTACGACCAACCCATCCACCCCGATGCCACCGAGTTGGCCGGAGGCCGTTTTTGGTCGCGCACCGAAATCGCCGAAAACATCGGCCGGGGCGTCTTCACCCCCAATTTTGAAAGTGAATGGCGCGACATAGTCTTGCCCGCGGTGGATAAGCCATAAGACGGAGCTCTCCGGTAAGGTGGGCTCCGCCGGTTTAATTGTTAAGAGTGTTAATGGCGTGCCCGTTTCCGATTTAACATTTTGGAGAGCAGAGGTGGGATTTCGGGGCGCAAAAGCGGCGTTTCAAAATTTTGAAACGGCGTTTCTGCAGGCTGAAACGGCGCTTCTTTTTTCGGGTTTCCAGACTATATGAATATCAGTCGTTTGGAAATTGTTAATATGAGGCTCGTGCTTTGGTGCTTTAATTGCGAATTTCGTAATCATAAAGATTGGCTGGGCCGGACAGCCGGCCTGACTTGGACTTGGAACTTGTTTTTGTGGGTTGGGAGAGGGCCTATCGTAAAAACTATTTGTATTTTTGCATGAAGGAATGCGTATGGATTGTGTAACTCTAAATATTAAATAAGGTATAATGAAACGTATGATGATGTTGTTGGTCCTGGCGGTGCCGTTTGTGGTGGGCGGGGCCAAGATGAAGTTGCCGAAGAAGGCGCCGAAGCATATTGTGATGGTGGGCTTCGACGGCATGAGCGCACAGGGTGTGCGCGAGTCGGACGGGATGCCGTTTTACAAGTCGATGATGCGCCGCGGGGCGTACACGCTGAAGCGGCGTAGTGTGTTGCCGTCGTCGAGTGCGTGCAACTGGGCGTCGCTCTACATGGCGGCCGGTCCGGAGCAGCACGGCTATAACAAGTGGAACAGCCGGAAGCCGGATTTTCCGAGCGACACGCTGACGGAGCACGGATTCTTCCCCGACATTTATTATCTTATCAAGAAAGCGTATCCAGAGGCCAAAATCGGTCATTTCTACGAGTGGTCGGGCATACACTATGTGGTGGACACGTTGTGTGTGAGCCGGGACATGCAGTTTAATCATAAGGATGAGAAAAGCATGCAGGCGGTGCTGGACTATATTGTCAAGGAGCAGCCGATGATGACGAGCATTATTTTCGATTGTCCCGACCATCCCGGACACGACACGGGCTGGATGTCGTCGGAGTATATGGAAGCGCTGACGGAGATGGACGGTGTGCTGAAACGTATCTACGAAGCCGTGGAGCGTGCCGGCATGGCAGACGAGACCTTGTTCGTGCTGACGGCCGACCATGGCGGCAAGGACAAGGGTCACGGCGGCATATCGATGGAAGAGATGGAGACCTGCCTGGTCTTCTGCGGCAAAGGTGTGCGCCCCGGAACGGTGATTACGGAAACATCGAACGTGACCGATGTGCCGGCCACGCTGGCCCATATGTTGGGCCTGCAACGTCCACATGCCTGGATCGGGCGTCCGCTGCCGTCGGTGGTGGGTCGCAAGAAATGATAGGCTGAAGACGTCATTAAGGGTTATATCGGCCCCTTGTCAGTAATAAATATATTTGCCACGAAGATGGACAGCATAAGAACGTCATTCGTGGAAATGAGCACATCTGTAAATTTGAGACGGGCGAGGATGGGAACGGCACATCCTCGCCCGAACCGATAGGTCAGGATGCCCTAAAAAAGATGCCATGAAACTGAAAAAAAGAGTTTGAAATAAAAAAAATCGCGTTTCCGCTTTACATTTTCTTCGTCTGAACTGTATTAAAAGCGTATGACACGAAAAGATGTTGAAAGTCTGTTCAAGACACACTACACCGAGATGTATCATCTGGCGCTCACGCTGCTCTTCGACGAGGCCGAGAGCAAGGATGTGGTGAGCGAGGTGTTCGTCAGTCTGCTCAGTGGCCGCACCTTCGTGAGAGCAGACAAAGCGAGAGCCTTCCTGTTGGCGAGTGTGCGCCACCGCTGCCTGAACGTGTTGCAGCACAAGCAGGTGAAAGAACGCTTTGCGCGCCTGCTCACCGACGCCAGCGATACGCCTGTCAGTGACGATACGGTAGAGGAGCAAATGCAGGTGGAAGAACTGGTGCAGTACCTGCATGACAGCCTGCCGCCAATGAGCCGGGAGGTCTTCCGCCTGCGCTATCTGCAGGAGATGACCTGTCAGGAAGTGGCCGAGGCGCTGAATGTCAGCCGCCAGACCGTCCACACCCACCTGAAGCAGACATTGGAGAAAATCAAAGCGTATTTTAATTCAAACTAAAAAGCGATATGATGACAGAAGAACAGCGTATAGAGTGGCTTCTGGAATTGCAGGAGCACCCGGAACAACTGACCGATGAGCAGTTGCAGCAGATACTCGCTGACGACGAGATGCGCCAGCTTGTAGAGCAGCTCGCTTTCACTAAACGAGCTATCAAGCAGAGCCAACTGACGAACGACACCCCTGATGTAGATAACGAATGGGAGCAGTTTGCAGCTTCCCATGCCGAGGAACTGGACGCCCTCGACCGTTCGGCAGGGCTCGGCGACGCATGCCAGAGCGAGCATGAGACCTCCGCCAAGCCCTTGATGATAAAACGTCTGTTCTCACATAGCAAGATAGCCGCCTCCTTCATCGGTGTGCTCTTGGCATCGGGCATTGCCTTTGCCACTATCCAGATAGTGCGTAACATCAAAACTTCCAAACCACAAACTGTCAAGACCGAGCAGGTTGCGACCGTTAGTCCGGCCGCATCTCTGCCAACCGACACTATCAAGGCAGACACCATCCCGTCTGAGCCTTGCGTCTTCAACAATGTGCCGCTTGAATCCATGCTCACGACGATTGCTGCTGCCCATGGCGTACAGGTGAAGTTTGAGAATGATGCGGTTCGCGAACTTCGTTTCCATTTCGTTTGGAAGCGTGAAGACAGCCTTGCCCGCGTAGTAGAGAAGCTGAATACTTTTGAGGCCGTGAATATCGCCCAAGAAGACAAAAAACTGGTGGTAAGATGAGACGCGCACGCTATCTGTTAACGCTCGTGGCCTGTATCTTTCTCGGAGCCACTGCGACCTATGCCCAGCGTATCAGTCGTACATATAATGATGTGTCACTCAGCGAAGCCCTGCTGGGGTTGAACAACGAGCAGACGGAATACGTCATCAACTTCCTCTATAACGAGCTGGAGGACTTCCGCATCACTACCACCGTCAGCCGTAAGACACTGCCCGACGCCATCCGGCAGATGATTGGATTCTACCCCGTCCACATGACCGTGAAACCCGACGACCGCGAAATCTACGTGGAGTGCATCCACAAGACCGACCGCCGCCTGACGGGTACTGTCAACGATGAACAGGGACGTCCCATGGCCTATGCCAACGTGGCCGTCCTCAATCCGGCCGACTCCACACTGCTTGGCGGCGGAGTCAGCAACGAAAGCGGCTATTTTGCCATTCCCTACGGGCAGCCCACCGTCCTTGCCCGTATCTCCTACGTTGGATACAAGACCATATACAAACTGTGCAACCAGTCCGAAGTAGGAACCATTCGCATGCAGCCTGAAAGCATCAGGCTAAAGGGCGTGCAGGTGACTGGCGAGCGCATCGTCTCAGGTACGGAAAACGGGCACCTCGTCTATAAGATGCCGATGCTGCTGCAACTGTATCCTGCCGACAATGCCTATGACGCGCTGACCAGCATCCCCGGTGTGAGCGAGTCGGACGGCACCATCATGTTCTCCGGCCAGGCCGTGACGCTCATCATCAACGGCAAACCTACCACGCTGAGTGCCGACAAGGTGGTGGAGCGGCTGCGCCAGATGCCCGCCGCCATGCTGGCCAAGGCCGAGGTGATGCCGTCGGCTCCGGCGAAATACCATGTGAGGGGCATGGCCATCAATATCGTGACAAAGGACTTCGCAGGAACGAACCAACTCTCAGGACAACTGATGGGCGGCTGGCAGCAGAATAAATACGGCACA
>JAGAYH010000004.1 GCA_017940565.1 Bacteroidaceae bacterium
ATGACGAAACAGAAGCGGCGGTTCGTCATTTCGAAACGCCGCTTCTGCGCGACGAAGTCCCATTTTTGAACGCCGGAACGGGACCTCCATCCGTGGTTTGTCAAGATTATTTGGAAAATGTTCGGGTCAGTAGATGAGGTTGAGCCCCTCGTAGCGCTCGCCGCTTTGTCCGGTAGCCTGGTCCATGCGGAGCAGGAGGAAGGTGGAGCAGACGTTGCAGTTGGCCCACATCTCGGAGGTGGCGTTGACGTTGCGCCGGTAGCCCCAGATGGTGGGGATGAGGCCGGTGCAGGCGTCTTGCATGTTGACGACGGTGGCGGTGAGGGCCATGGCTTTGGCGAGGGCCAGGCGGTTGCCTGTGCGTTGGTAGAGCGACAGGAAGGCACCGGCCACGTTGTCGGCGCTGGCATCGACCGACATCTGGTATTTGTATTGTTCGAACACGCAGGGCGTGGGATGGGGCCGTATGCCGTCGCGCCAGGGGCGTATGTCCCAATGGGTGAACTGGTCTTCGCTGAGGCGGAGCAGGTCGTCGGCATCGCGCAATTGGGCGGCTGTGGAGCCGGGTTGGTCGTAGATGTAGGCGGCATAGGGCGCGGCGGTGCAGTTGGTCAGGTTTTCGTAGGGTTGCAGGCCGAGGACGGAGCAGTCTTCAAACTGGCCCGTCATGTCGAAACGGCGTATGGCTACGTCGTGCATCCACTGCTGGCCGCGCTGCCGGGCCGCCTCGTAGCGGCTCTGCCCGAACTCCCGGTGCAGGCGCAGCCAGTAGCGCAGCAGGGGATGGAGCATGGCGCAGGCCGAATTGACCGGTTCGCCGGTGGTGAGGTCGAGCTTGATGGGCAGGCTGCCGTCGGGCCGCTGCAGGCGCACGTAGGTGTCGGCGATGCCGAGGGCCCAGTCGAGATACCACCGGTCGCGCGTCACGCTGTAGAGGTCGAGCAGGCCCTGCCCCACGGCGACGGCTTCCATGCACATGGTCTTGTTCTGGTTTTCCTGTCGTGCCGAGGCGATGAGCCCTTTATAATAAGTGGGAGGGAAGTAGGCCAATGGCGAGCCTTCGGGCTGGCTGATGCTGCGCAGAAACTCGGCGGCGTGGCGTCCCACCAGCAGAGCCTCGTCGCGCAATTCGGGGAAGAAGCGGGCCACGAGGGCTTCGTTGCGCAGGGTGGCACCGATGATTTTGCAGGCATAGGTATGGTGGGCGTAACTCATGTCGGGCTCCGGATGGTCTTTCCACCGGTTGATGGCCTTCAGGCCGTGGATGTAGCGCATGGCCATGAGGGCGGCTTCACGGTAGGGACGGGCTGGCGTGGCATAGGGGCCGCTGAAGGGGTAGTCGCGTTGGAACTGGCGGCGGCCCACGGTGTCGGTCGTCGCCCGGCCGCTTCTGTCGATGGTCATGACGGCGAGCGTGACGTCGGTGCCGGCGGGAATGTCGTTCCAAACGGGACTGAGACTGGCACGGGGACTGTCGGCCCGCATCTGCCAGCGGTGGCCCTGTCTGTCGGCCAGCACGAACAGGTAGCCCCGGGCTCCGGGCCGTTCGGGAAAGTGGAAGGCAGGAGCGTAGAGGAACTTTTTGGCAAAGGTGTTCCATGCCACGTCGGTGCGCAGGGGACGGAGGTATTCTTTCCGGGCCTCTGAGTTGAGCTGCTTGTAGTTCAGCTTGGGGACGGCCGCACTGGCGGTGATGCTGAGGGCGATGGAGAAGATGATAATGTTTTGTCTCATAGGGAAGCTGTTTGGTTATATAATTGTCCTTGCCAGGCTTGTCCTTCGGTGAGGCGCCGTCGCAACAGACTGACAAAAACATGGTTTTTCATGCCCCAGCGGGGCGCAATGAGCAAGTCGTCGGGTGACTGTGAGGTGAAACGTTCCAGAGTGATGTCGGGGCGAAGGTGACGGAGAAAGTCTATGAGCACGTCGGCGTAGTCCTCGGGCCGCTCGAAGAGCGGGTAGTGGTCGGGATGAAGGGCGTAGTCGCCGGCCATGGGCGTGTCCTTGACTATCTGCAGCTGGTGGAGCTTCAAGATGTCAATGGGCAGGGCGGAGAGCCGTGTGGCTTCGGCCGTCATCTGTTCGCGTGTTTGCCCCGGCAAGCCCAGAATGAGGTGTGCGGCGGTGCAGATGCCGCGTTCTGCCGTGCGGCAGACGGCATCGGCGGCCTGGGCGAAGGTGTGGCCGCGGTGGAGCGACTGGAGCAGGCGGTCGTCGGTGGTCTCGATGCCGTATTCCATGATAACGAAGGCGGGGAGGGAGGCCAGATAGTCAAGCACGTCATTTCCGGCACAGTCGGGACGGGTGCCGATGACGAGCCCCACAATGCCTTCTACGGCGAGGGCTTCTTCGAAGCGCTGCCGCAGCAGCGGGAGCGGAGCATGGGTGTTGGTGTGCGATTGGAAGTAGGCCAGGTAGCGCATGTCGGGGTATTTGCGCCCGAAGAAGGCCTTGCCCAGTTGAAGCTGGCGGGTCACACTGTCGCAGGGCGAGCAGTAGGGAGGGGTGAAGGTGGCGTTGTTGCAGTAGGTGCACCCGCCGCGGCCGATTGTGCCGTCGCGGTTGGGGCATCCGAAACCGCCGTCAACCGACAGTTTCTGCACTTTGCCGTCGAAGCGGGCTGCCAGAAATGAGGCGTAGTCGCGAAACGGCAGATGGCTTTTTCCGGTACTGTTCACTATGGACCAGGATACAGTCTTATTCTTTCTTGTTTTTATTTTCCCGCTGCGGCACTTGTGCCAGCCGCCGCTCGATGAAGGCGCGCACGTCTTTCCAATGATAGAACGGGGCGCAGTCGGAGGCAATGGGCAACGTTTTCTCCACTTCGTTGAGCATGAATTGCACGAGCACGTCGTCGCTGCCGGGCTTGCGGAAGAAGATGAGCTGGATGTTGGCGCCCATGGGAGTGACGCGGAAATCGGTGTAGTAGCTGGGCATGTCGCGCAGGTGGGCCGGGTCGGGGAACTGGCGCACCCCGTCGAAGCCGAAGAGGTAGGCCAGGGGCACCACGTATGTGTCGTGGCCGAAGCGGAGGGTAGCGTTGCTATGGTCTTGTTTCAGTCCCTTGTCGGCCGCTTCCATGATGTGGCGCAGCAGGTTGTGAACGTTCAGGTAGCGCGGTTTGGTGCCGTCCATGAAACCGTGGCCCACGGACCAGCCGTAGTTGCCTTCGTACCACAGGTTGTAGAGCTCTTCCTTGGTGAACAGGTTGGTAAACGAGAGTTTCAGTTCGGGCACGCACTGCATGTCGCTGGCAATGTCGTAGAAGCGGTAGGTCAGGCGGTAGCGGTCTTTCACGTTGCGGTCAATCCATCCCAGGTCTGTGAAGAGGCGTGGGGTGATATCAACGGAATGATACAGCGAGTCCTCCAGATGCCGGGTGATGCTGTCAATCTCGTGCTGCAGCGGTCCGTCGGGCAGGTCAACCTTGGCAAACTGCATGAAGTAGCTGTCTTCTTTGTCGGTGCGCTGGTAGATGTCAATGTCGTGGTTGAGGTGCTTCAGCCGGCCGCAGAAGAACTGCATGCTCTCTTGGCAGCGGTGAACGAGGGTGGAGTAGGCCTGTATGCGGCTGCCGCGGGTGAACACTTCGGGAAATCGGCGGTACATGCGCTCGGCTATGCCTTCATGCTGGCGTCCGCCCAGCCGGGTGAGTTCGCCGGCACGGCCTGTGGCATCGGCATAGGCGACGCGCAGCTTGCGCAGGGTCTTTTTTCCCAGTTTGGTGAGCACGCCGGCGCTGTCGGCCTTCTGCAAGATGGCGATGGTTTCATGGTATGCCTTGTTGGAAAGCATATAGCGCGAACCGTGCCGGCCGTAGTGACTGATGTAAAACGGTTTGTAGCCTTCGGGCGCCTTGCTTAACTTGGTTTTGCCGCCGAAATAGGAGCAATAGTTGGAGCCGGTATATTCCAGATGCCGGTACATTTCTTTCCGTGTGGTCTGCGCGGCCAGTGAGAGGCATGCGACCAAGCTGAGGAGGATGATAAGTTGTCTTTTCATGTTTTGTATTTATGTCGGTCAATTCTTATTGATGTGTCATTTCAGTGTGAGTACCACGATGCTCTTGGAGGGCAGCGTCACGGTGAGTCCGTCTTTCTTTATCTTGGCGTCCTTGAAGTCGGCCGGGGCGATGTTTGTGGGATGGTCGAAGTCGTTGAAGTCATTGGCGTTTTTGCTTGTGAGCACTTGTCCGCTGACGTTTTTGGGCGTGAAGCCGTCCAGCTGTATGCTGACGGTCTGCGCCTCTTTCAGGTCGGTGTTGGCCAGTGAGAGGATGAGGCTGCCGTCGGCTTTCCGGGCTGCCGAGGCCGACAGGGCCGGCACCGTCTTGCCTTCGCTGGTGGTGAGCTGGTGGCACATCAGGTCGAGGGGCAGGTGGACGGCTTCTTGGAAGCCTTTGTACATGTGGAAGACGTGGTAGGTGGGTGTGAGCACCATGTGTCCGCCGTCTTTCTGGTCAGTCAGTATCATGGCCTGGAGCACATTGACCATTTGGGCGATGTTGGCCATGCGCACGCGGTCGGTGTATTTGTGGAACACGTTGAGCATCAAGGCGGCCACCATGGCATCGCGCAGGCTGTTCTGCTGGTAGAGGTGTCCGGGCACGGTGCCTGGCTCCTCGTCCCACCAGGTGCCCCATTCGTCAACCATGAGGCCGATGCGTTTCTGGGGATCGGTCTCGTCCATAATCTGGCAGTGCTTGCGTATGACGTTCTCGACGTCGAGGCATTTTTCCAGGGTCAGGTAGTATTCTTCGTCGCTGAAAGCCGTGGCCTTGCCCTTGTTCCCCCAGTCCTTGATGGTGTAGTAGTGGACGCTGATGGCGTTCATCCTGCGGCCGATGGCTTTCATGAGCACGCGGGTCCAGTTGTAGTCGTAGTCGCTGGCTCCTGAGGCTATGCGGTAGAGGGCGTTGCCGGGCTGGTTGCGCAGGTAGGTGTTGTAGCGCCGGAACTCGTTGGCGTAGTACTCGGGCGTCATGTTGCCGCCGCAGCCCCAGGCCTCGTTGCCTATGCCGAAGTATTTGACGTGCCACGGTTTGTCGCGTCCGTTCTGTCGGCGCAGGCGGGCCATGGGGGTGTCGCCGTCGCTGGTCATGTATTCCACCCACTGGGCCATCTCCTTGACGGTGCCGCTGCCCACGTTGCCGCTGATGTAGGGCTCGCAGCCCAGCAGTTCACAGAGGTTGAGAAACTCGTGGGTGCCGAAGGAGTTGTCCTCGATGGTGCCGCCCCAGTTGTTGTTGCGCAGGCTGGGACGCTGCTCCTTGGGGCCGATGCCGTCCATCCAGTGGTAGTCGTCGGCAAAGCAGCCGCCGGGCCAGCGCAGCACGGGCACCTGGAGCTCTTTCAGGGCGTTGAGCACGTCGAGACGGTAGCCGTCGCGGTTGGGGATGGGAGAATCGGGGCCGACCCACAGTCCGCCGTAGATGCACGTGCCCAGGTGTTCGGCAAATTGGCCGTAGATTTCCTTGTTGATTTTTGTCTTGCCTTGGTCGGCATGAATGCGTACCTGCACATCGCCGGCTTGCATGGCAAGCAGCGGGAGAGCGAGCGAGAACGTCAGTAAAAGGCTCTTTTTGAGAATTTTCATCGGAGTAAAAGTTTTATTGAGTTTTTTGGTGGGATAAAGTTAGTCATTTTGAACGGAACGACAGGGATTTTCCCACAACTTTTTTGCTTTCAGGGCGGGACAGACGGAA
>JAGAYH010000023.1 GCA_017940565.1 Bacteroidaceae bacterium
TGTCAGCGACATTTCAGGTGGCAGACAGCTGCGGGGTTCCACCTCTTCCCATTCCGAACAGAGAAGTTAAGCCCGCCCGCGCCGATGGTACTGCGCAAGTGGGAGAGTAGGTCGCCGCCGTTTTTGAGGAGTCCGTTCCGAGCTGGAGCGGACTCTTTTTTTGTTTTCGGATTGCTGTGGCTATAGTATGTCCGCTTTCGCAGTACCGTCGTCTCTTTTTTTTGTTCCGCGCTCCGGCGGAACGGGGCAAGTGGGAGAGTAGGTCGCCGCCGTTTTATTGAGGAGTCCGTTCCGAACTGGAGCGGACTCTTTTTTTGTTGGCTTTTGGGAGGGGAAATAGTGGCTATAGTGATTAAAGTTACTATAGTGGCAATATTTCGTGAAAGATTGATTTATTTAGCGGCATTTTTTTGTGAAAGGGTGTTTTTTATCTAAAGTTTTGTTTGTATGTAAAATAGTTCTTATCTTTGCAACAATTACTAACGGATAAATTACGCATGATGAAGAAATTACTATTACTTTCGATGCTTTGTACTGTGATGGGGGCTTTGAGTAGTGTGATACAAGCAGCCAATTACGATTTGTACATAGCCGGTACGCGGGTGACGGATGATAACAAGGCAGACATCCTCGGTAACGGAGCGTTCAGCTACGAGTCATCAACAAAGACGCTCCTCTTGAAAGGCGATTATGAATTGGCTGCTTCCAGCTCGGAAAGTGTTATTGATAATAGAAATATCGAAGGTCTTGTCATTGATGTTACGAAAGATGTCACATTGACTTCAGGGAATAGTATGGCAATTTACTTAGGAGGTTCTTCTACTATTAAGGGGAGTGGTAAGCTGACTCTAAAGAATCCTGCCCTTTCTACTATTTATGTCCGTTATGGTATAGGAATTAACTAT
Organism: Bacteroidaceae bacterium; assembly: GCA_017940565.1. Classification (GTDB taxonomy): domain Bacteria; phylum Bacteroidota; class Bacteroidia; order Bacteroidales; family Bacteroidaceae; genus UBA6382. Next base: position 906 of record JAGAYH010000023.1, read on the forward strand.
GCCAATCTGACTTTGGACCATGTGACCATCAATTCGGAATGTGATGCTGGTATTTATGGGCTTAGCAATAATTATACTGAAAGCCTGATAATAGATAACTCGTCGCTGATTATTTCGAATGCTCGCTTTCCGGGTATAGGAGATTTAGGTTCTCTGACCTTAATAGGTAGCAAGATAGCCACACCGGCTGAGTCATACTACGACAAGTCTCGACGGCGGGTTGTGGATAAAGATGGTAATGCTGTGATTAACCTCTCTATCTTACCCGAAGCCGATCTCTACGATCTCTGGGTAGGTGGCACGCAGGTGTCAGCCGGAATAAAGGATGATATACTTGGCGATGGCAAGGTAAGCTATGAACCGGAAACTTCAACGCTCAAACTCGACGGTGCCACCATAGACGTTAACGGTACCAACAAGATAGGCATAAAGTCGTCAGTGCCAGACCTAAATATCGTAGTATTTGGTATTAATGCAATCAATTCTCCTTCCGGTTTCGGCATTTGGGTGGAGCCCGGCTCTGGAACTGTCACCTTCAAAGGGGGCGGCTCACTGGACATCACCTCATCCAACACGGGCTTTTCTACTTATGCCAACGTAGTATTAAATAATGTACAGTTGTCGGTGCATAATATAGGAGACTACATCGGAATGGTTGGCTTGAAACTAAATAGCGACACAGGTCCTCTGCCGACACTGACCCTGACTGGTTCAAGAGCCGAACTCAAGGCTTTTGGCGGTCGTAGTTATGGCAGTTTGGGTTCACTGACCGGTTTCAGCGGACTGTCATTGTCAGACGGCTTGTATATTACGGCACCCTACGGAGCGACGTTCGAACCCGGAACAGGTGTAGTGAAGAAAGGCAGTGCGGTAGTAAACGAGTGGGTGATACTCGGGCCATTTGTCTCCACGGATATTTGGGTGCGCGCTACGCAGGTGGCAGGCAGTAACAAGGACGACGTGCTTGGCGACGGCAAGGTAAGCTATGACCCGAAGACCAACGTGCTGAAGCTGAAAGGTAGCCCGTCGGTGCCAGACAACAGCCTGTGGGACGTGAAACTGGCTGAGAAGGGCGACGCCGCGTTGTCCGTGGCACGTGTGGTGACGAAATGGCTCGGCCTGTCGCTGAGCGATGCAAGGGCCTTGGTTAACTCCGCACCGTGTGTCCTCGCGGAACAGATATCGAAGGAACGGGCCACCCTCTTTGGCCAGGCTTTGGAAAAGACCGGTGCCACAGTGAAACTGGTCAATGCCAAAAGTGGTGTGGAAGAAGATGTGGAGGATGCCTTCGACGAGTTGGCAACCGAGGGGGCCGACATCTACAGCAATGTGGAGGACCTGACGATAGAGGTATCGGGCGACTACGCCGCCTACGGCACGACAGCCGGCATCGCCGTGGACAAAAACACGGTCATCAAAGGCGATGGTGCCAAACTATTTCTTAACGGTGGCACCCATGGTCTGCTTGTCGGCAAGGACGCTTCGGTCAGCATCGAAGACGGCCTGCAACTTACGGCAGTGGGCCGGACGGAACGGGGCATCCATGGGGAATCGAAAGAGTCGTGCGGCCTGTATGTCAACGATGCCTCTACCAACGTACAGGCTTATGGCGGCGTGGGTGGTTTCAGTTTCCTGCAACTGAACGACGGTCTGAAAGTGACGGAGCCCCAAAAGTATAATTTCTACAACGGTTACGTGGCAGACTCCGTTGGCGATGCGGTCTATATTGTAACAATCAGTTCTCCTTTCAATCCCGCCGACGTGAACAAGGATGGCACGGTCGATTCGGCGGACATCGTAGCGGTCATCAAGGAAATGCCCGACGGCGACAAGAAAGCCGACGTGAACGGTGACACGGTGATCGACTCAGCCGACATCGTGGCGGTGATTAAAGCGATGAAATAGCCGCCTTCGCTTCGCTACTTTCGTACTTACGTCCTACTTTGGACTTTTAAAGGCGGCGCCTCAAAATTTTGAGGCGCCGTTTGTGATTTTTGAAACGCCGCTTCTGAGGGGGAGGATTTGTAAATTCAGACAAGTTACGTTCACTCGGCAATCTCAAAACTGAAAAGATGTTTTGTTATTGCATTCGCTTATTCGTAACTTTGTACGTGTTATGAGAATGAAAAGAATTGCGCCGAATTGGTTTAAGCGTGCGTTGTGTGCCTTGGCGCTTCCGCTCGTGGAGGAATGGCCGCTGTTTGTCACGTGCTTCTGTGTGAATGCTGTGGATACCTGGCGCGCGGTAAAGGACAGCGTGACGGGTGCTGCCGCACCTGTGACGTGGGTTGCCGTAGCAGAGAATGTGTTGCTCTATGCGTTCCTGGCTTACGTGCTGACGGCGGTGGTGTGGCGTGCCGGCCGCCGTTGGGTGAAAGTGGTTGCATACGGGCTGATGGTGGGACTTTTCCTTGTAGATTCGTATCTGTTATATAATTATAGTATGCACTTGTCGCCGAGTGCCCTGATGCTGTTGGGCGAGACATCGTGGCGCGAGAGCCGTGAGTTTATGGCCACTTCAGTGTGGACGTCCGGCAGTTGGAAGGCCTATGTACAGGCGTTGGCCATCGTGGCAGTGATAGTGATGCTGGAACGTTGGCGCCGCGGGGCGGGTGTCTGGCTTGGGGAGAAGGCACAGGGTGTCCTGGGCACCCTCGTTGTCGTGATTATTGTGGTTGGCGTTTATGCCTCGCGGGTCTATGTCCAACTACTGGGTTGCCGCTCGACAGACGAGGTGGCGTCACTGATGGATGCGACCGAGGCTTATCCGTCGGATGCCGGCTCGAAGTTGTTGTATTCTTTCTATGACTTGTATTTGGCGGGTCAAGAAATGGGGCGTGCCGTGGAGGTGAACCGGCGCGTGGCTATGGAGGAAGCGACCGTGTCTGCCGAGTGCGACTCGCTGACGGTGGTGTTAGTGGTGGGTGAATCGTATATCAAACGGCATGCCGGCGTGTATGGCTATGCTCTGCCGACGACACCGTTTATGGCTGCCGAACGTTTAGCCGGGCGGTTGACCGTGTTCACTGATGTCGTTTCGCCTTACAATCTGACGAGCCCCGTAATACGCAATATGATGTGTTGCAACAGCCTGGGTCACGGCGAGCGGTGGCACGAAACTCCCTTCTTCCCTGTGGTATTCCATAGGGCGGGCTACGAGGTGCAACTATGGGACAACCAGAGAGGTACAGCGCCCGGTGCGGCGTTTACCTTCGCGCTTAACCGTTTCTTGTATGATCCGGAACTGCAAACGTTGGCATATAGCCAGACCAACGACCGTTTTTTCGACTATGACGGCGATCTGGTGGCCAATTTTAAGAATAAGAGCCGGTTGGGGACGAAGAACCTGGTCGTGTTCCATCTGATGGGACAGCACACGGCTGCCCGCGACCGTTATCCTCATGGCCGGCGTTTTGAGCGTTTTACGGCCGACAGCATACGACGCAGCGAAACCTGGCTGACACCGGAAAAGAAACGCCGCATAGCCGAGTATGACAATGCGACGCTGTATAATGACTATGTTTTTTCAGAAATCGTAAAGTGCTTTGACGGCAGCGATGCCGTGGTGGTTTATGTGTCGGACCATGGCGAAGAGATATATGACTACCGCGATTCGGAAGGCCGTCGCCGCGATGCCCTGAACCGTCATCGGCTGGAATATCAGTATGAGGTGCCCCTGATGGTGTGGATGTCGGAGACGTATAAGAAGAAACATGCGGCAACGACCTTGCAGATAGCAAGGGCAACCGGCCGCCCCTTGATGACTGACAATATATGTCAGTTGCTATTTCACCTCGGTGGCGTGAATACACCTTATTATAATAGGGAAAGGGATGTGCTGGAGAGTGCCTACAGGTGTCCGCCGCGTCGGGTGGAAGACAGCGTGGACTACGACCGGGTGATGTCGGTCGTTAAAGCCGGCTTTTAAGGAAGAAAATGAGGTTTCCGAGGAGGGAATAGGCCTTGCGGAGCCAACGCGCAGGCAGTCGGAGGAATAGTTGTTTCTTCATAGGCAAGGTTATGTCGTATTGCCTGATGTCTGCCATGGTCTGGCGGTAGAAGAGGCTGTTTTGCCAGTGGCGACGCGGTTGGTGTATGGCAACGGTAAAGAGGTTGGTGAGGCGGTCGGCGGTGACGTCGGCCATGTAGTCCTTTCGTTCCTGTTGAGGAATGGCAGCGATGCGGTAACGGTCGACGAGAGCGGCATAGTCGGCCGTCCAGCGGATGTTGGAGTGGTCGGGGCCTTTGGTGTAAACGCGTTCATAAACGGTGTTGACAGGGCGGTCGCTACTGAAAACGAGCCGGAGCCAGAAGATGTAGTCTTCGCCGACAGCGATTTCGCGTGGCAGGTCGAAGGCGTCGTGTGGCAGGGATGAACGGCGGTAGAGACTGCCCCAAGGGAGTCCGATAGTGCCTTCGCCTCGCACGGCCAGGTGACGGAAATCGCTCATGGGTATTTGGTCGCGTGACTCGTCGGGCAACAAATGGGCGTTGCCCAAAACGATGTCAACCTCTGACGATGCTTTCGAGAAAAGTTTTTCAAGAGCATCGTCAGGCAATGTGTCGTCGGCATCAACAAAGGTGACCCATTCGGTCGTAGCCATACGGACACCGGCGGCGCGGGCTTCGGTACGCCCGCAGTTGGTCTGGTGGATAGCCCGGATACGTACATCGACGGCAGCGTGCCGGTCTATGACCTGCGCGCTGCCGTCGGTACTGCCGTCATCAACGAGAATAATCTGGATGTCGGTCAAAGTTTGCTCACGTATGCTCTCGATGCATGCGGCTATGGTGTCGGCCGCATTGTATATGGGCACGATGACGCTTAGCAGAGGCATGCGGGCAAAGGTATGATAACAGTGTTTATTGGATTTCCCAACCAAGTGCACTGGCTCCCAGTACGGCGGCTTCGGAGCCGGAGAGGCCTGAGACGAGAATCTTGGCTTTGCCCTTGTACATGGGCAGCACGTGCTCGTCGTAGGACTCCTGGATGGGCTTCATGATGAGGTCGCCGGCTTTGGTCAGGCCACCGAAGAATACGTAGGCTTCAGGACTGGAGAAGAGTGTGAAATCGGCGCAAGCTTCGCCGAGCATACGGCCGGTGAAATCGAAAATTTCCTTGGCCACTTGGTCACCTTTGCCAGCGGCAATGGCTACGTCGAGGGAAGTAATGTCCTTCGGGTTGATTTCGCGCAAAAGGCTGGGACGGTCGGTCTTCTCAAGAATCTCGCGGGCCGTGCGTGCCACACCGGTAGCGGAGCAGTAAGCCTCCAGACATCCCTTTTTGCCACAGCCGCACTGACGTGCTTCCGGGGTGCGGTCCATGGTGACGTGACCGAGCTCTCCGGCAAATCCGTCGCTGCCATAAACGAGCTGGCCGTTACATACCACACCGCTACCGACACCGGTGCCAAGAGTAATCATGATGAAATTTTTCATGCCGCGTGCCACACCATAAGTCATTTCACCGATAGCGGCTGCGTTGGCATCGTTGGTGAGAGCTACGGGAATGCCGAGCTTCTCGCTGAAGAGACGTGCCAGGGGAACGGAGCCTTTCCAAAGCAGGTTGGCGGCGTTCTCAATGGTGCCGGTGTAGTAATTGGCATTCGGGGCGCCAATGCCCATACCTTTAATTTGGCCAATGCCGCCGACAACGTCAATGATGGGCTGCAGGGCATCAACACCGGCTTGTACGTAATCGTTCACGTCGGCATATGCCTGTGTTTTGATGGCTGTAGAAGCTTTTATTTCGCCACGGGCATCTACAATTCCAAACACGGAGTTTGTTCCTCCAAGGTCAAGGCCTATTACATAAGGCTTCTCAATGTTATCCATTTTATGAAAAAGTTAAGAGTAAATATTACGTTTAGGCTACAAAGGTAGAAAATATCTGCAAAAAATGAAGCAGAAGGAGGCGTTTTGTTGAGAAAAATGCGTTTCTTTTTCTCCGTGTCGTAAAAAAATGCGAATTTTGCACCATCTATGCTGTTGATTGAACCGATAAGCACATTAGAGCTCGTATTGAAAGGTCTGTTTGTAGGCGTCATTGCCTCCGCCCCCACGGGGCCGGTTGGCGTGCTCTGTATTCAGCGAACCCTGCGTAAGGGCATGAAATACGGTCTGGTAACTGGTTTGGGAGCCGCCTTGAGCGATTTGTTCTATGCTTTGATAACCGGTTTTGGCATGACTTTCGTGACCGATTTCGTGCAGACTCCAGCCAATCGTTTCATCATGCAGCTCATTGGCAGTGCCATGCTTTTGCTCTTTGGCCTCTACATGTTCCGAAGCGACCCCCGCAAGGCCATCCGTCCGGCATCGACAGAGAAGGGCACGCTATTCCATAATTTCATTACTGCCTTTCTGATTACGCTGTCCAATCCGCTCATCATTTTCTTATTTGTAGCCCTGTTTGCCCGATTCGCCCTGTTCGTGTCGAACGATCCGTTCAGTCTCATCGTGGGGTATCTCTCCATGGTGGCTGGTGCTATGCTGTGGTGGTTCGGTTTGTCGTATGTCATCAACAAAGTGCGTAATAACTTTTCCATTCGCTACATCCGTATTCTTAACATGACCATCGGTGGCATCATTATCCTTGCATCGCTCGTTGGTTTTACGTTTACAATTTTCGGCCTTCACAACATTTTCTATTAGTCTGTCATGTTCGTAGCGCAGCATCTTAGGGAAGAAAACATCGCCGAGTACCTGCTCTACATGTGGCAGGTGGAGGATTTGTTACGTGCCTTCCATCTCGATTTTGATACACTGGACACCAAATATCTGTCCCGTTTCAAAGACCTGTCGCCAGAGAAACGTGATGAACTGCGCCGTTGGTATGGCAATATCATAGACATGATGCGGAGCGAGGGGGTAACAGAGCAAGGACATCTTCAAATATGCAAGAATGTCATCTCTAACCTTGATGACCTTCACGCTCAACTCATGAAATCCACAAAGTTTCCCTACTATCAGGCAGCGTACAACCAGGCTTTGCCAGTGATTGTGGCGCTTCGAGCACGCAACGGAAATCATGAGGAAAGCGAATTGGATACGTGTTTCAACTTCATGTACGGCATTATGCTCCTTCGCCTGCAACAGAAACCTGTGAGCGAAGAAACCGCTAAGGCTCTCCAGACGCTTACCACGTGGATTGGCACGCTGTCGGACTATTACAAGCAAGACAAACAGGAACCCATAGAATTTTGATATAGCATGAATATACTTGTCACCGGTTGCAAAGGCCAGTTAGGCCGCGAGGTGCAGCGCTTGGCGCTAAGTCATCCCACCCATCATTATATTTTCACAGATGTCGAAGAACTCGACATAACCGATGCCAATGCCGTTGATACGTTGATGGAACGCGAAGCTGTGGATTGCGTTATCAACTGTGCTGCCTACACAGCCGTCGACCGTGCCGAGGGCGACGAAGCCAAAGCCCAGCTGCTCAATGCCACCGCCCCCGGCTTTCTGGCCCGTGCCGTGGCACAGCGTGGAGGAGCGATGATACACATTTCCACCGATTATGTCTTCGACGGCACAGCCCACACGCCCTATACCGAAGACCGCCCTGTGTGTCCCGTCTCGGCCTATGGGCGTACGAAGTTGGCCGGCGAACGTGCCGTAGTGGCTGCCTGTCCGCGCAGCGTCATTTTGCGCACGGCTTGGCTTTATTCGCCCTATGGAAACAATTTTGTGAAAACCATGATGCGTTTAGGCTGCGAACGCGATGAACTCGGAGTCATCTTCGATCAAATAGGTACCCCCACCTATGCTGCCGACTTGGCCAAGGCCGTGTTTGCCATTCTTGAGCAGGACATGGTGCCCGGCATCTATCATTATTCCAACGAAGGTGTCACATCGTGGTACGATTTTGCACTGGCCATACATCGTCTGGCAGGTATTGTCACCTGTTATGTGCGTCCTCTCCGTACCGCCGAATACCCTACGCCGGCCGTTCGGCCGGCGTATGCCGTGCTTGACAAGACGAAAATAAAAAATACTTATCATATCCACATTCCCCATTGGTACGACAGCCTGCGGGAATGCATTGAAATTTTGCAGAAATGAATCCCGAGATAGAACGTCGGCGCACCTTTGCCATCATTTCCCATCCTGACGCCGGTAAAACCACGCTTACTGAAAAACTTTTGCTTTTCGGTGGCCAGATTCAGGTGGCCGGAGCTGTTAAGAACAACAAGATCCGCAAGACTGCCACCAGCGACTGGATGGAGATAGAGAAGCAGCGCGGCATCTCCGTAACCACCTCCGTTATGGAGTTCGACTACACGCCCGATGAAAGCGACGAAACCTATAAGATCAACATCCTCGACACCCCCGGTCACCAGGATTTTGCCGAGGACACATTCCGTACGCTGACCGCTGTAGATTCCGTTATCATTGTGGTTGACGGGGCCAAGGGCGTGGAAACGCAAACAAGGAAACTGATGACCGTGTGCCGTATGCGCAAGACGCCAGTCATCATTTTTATCAACAAAATGGACCGTGAGGGTCGCGACCCCTTCGATCTTCTCGATGAGTTGGAGCAAGAATTGCAAATCAGCGTGCGCCCCCTCTCTTGGCCCATCAACCAAGGCGCCAAGTTCAAAGGCGTGTACAACCTCTATGAACAGCGGCTCAATCTCTTCACACCCGACAAACAGAAGGTGACCGAAACGGTTGAGGTTGATATCCATTCCGCCGACCTTGAGGCCCATGTGGGTGACAAGGACGCCCAGAAGTTGCGCGATGACCTGGAACTCATTGAAGGCGTTTACCCTGCCTTTGATGTCAACACCTATCTTTCGGCCGATGTGGCCCCCGTCTTTTTCGGTTCTGCACTCAACAATTTCGGTGTGAAGGAACTGCTCGACTGTTTTGTCGAGATAGCCCCCTCGCCGCGTCCCGTTCAAGCCGAGGAGCGCGTGGTCAGCCCCGAAGAGCCCAAGTTCACCGGTTTCATCTTCAAGATTACGGCCAACATCGACCCCAACCACCGTTCCTGTATTGCTTTCTGCAAGGTGTGCAGCGGACGCTTCCAGCGCGGAGTGCCTTACCGCCACATGCGACTGGGCAAAACCGTACGTTTCTCCTCGCCCACGCAGTTTATGGCCCAGCGCAAGAGCACCATCGACGAGGCTTGGCCGGGCGACATCGTGGGCCTGCCGGACAACGAGATGTTCAAGATTGGCGATACCCTTACCGAAGGCGAACTCATCCACTTCCGCGGGTTGCCGTCGTTCTCTCCGGAATTGTTCAAATATATTGAAAACGACGACCCCATGCGTTCCAAACAGTTGGAAAAAGGTATAGCCCAGCTCATGAACGAAGGTGTGGCCCAGATGTTTGTCAATCAGTTCAACAACCGGAAAATTATCGGTACCGTAGGCCAATTGCAGTTTGAAGTGATACAATACCGTCTCGAAAACGAATATAACGCCCGTTGCCGTTGGGAGCCCGTGTCGCTCTACAAAGCCTGCTGGATTGAAGGCGACGACGAGGCTGAACTCGAGCAGTTCAAGAAACGCAAATATCAGTATATGGCCAAGGACACCGAAGGACGCGACGTCTTTTTGGCTGACAGCGGCTATGTGCTCCAGATGGCACAGCAGGATTTCAAACATATCCGATTCCATTTCACAAGCGAGTTTTAAGTGTGATGTCCCGTCAGGGCATAGAGGCGCCGTTTCCAAAGTCAGAAACGGCGCCTCGTTTTTTCAAGGCGGCGTCTCAAACTTCCGAGGCGCCGTCTGTGTTCTGTCGGGCAACTTTGTCCGTGCGAAAACGGAGCCGGCCTTTTCTAAATCGGATATAGGCGGCACGAAAGCAGATTTAGTCCCGTCTGAACCCGTGTTGTGGCCGAATAAGGGGCTTACCGATGGTTATTAGTTATTTTTACATTTTTGTAATATGCCATGTCGTCTTTATTTTGTAAACTTGCATTGTCAAAAAAGCCATCGAATGAAAACAAAAAGAATAAAA
>JAGAYH010000024.1 GCA_017940565.1 Bacteroidaceae bacterium
CGGGGCCTCACCTTGCCGATACAAAGTGGGACCTTGACAAAACAAAGCGGCGCCTCAAACGTTTGAGGCGCCGCTTTGTTTTGTCAAGGTCCCACTTTGTATCGGCAAGGTGAGGCCCCGTTTTCCTTATTCCTCCTTGTAATCGCGCGAGGGGTCGTAGCCGTCGGAGTAGCGGTTGCCTTCGATGATGATGTTCCTGACGTGCTGCAGCCAGAAGCGGCGGTTGTTCTTGTGGAAGGCAGGATAGTCCGTGTTTTGCTTCACCACATTGTTGCGGAAGGTCAGTCCGTCCACCGACTTGGCGTAGAGCAGCGGGCGGTCGAAGGTGTCGAAACGGTTGTTCTCGATGACGATGCCGCTGTGGAAGTACTGGCGTTGCCGGTTCAGTTCGGGAATGACGGGATAGATGGAGATGACGGCGTTGGTGAACTGGAACATGTTGGTCAGGGCGTTGACGAAACGGTTTTTCCTTATCACCACATCGTGGCACGCACCCGTCTCATACCAGCCGTTGCAGTCGCCGCAGAGCAGTATGGCCGCTCCCGAAGTGTGGTCGAACAGGTTGTGCTCCACCACCGTGCGCTTCGGCGTACTGAACAGGGCGCCGCGGGCACGGTTGTTTCTGACAATGTTGTGGGCAAAGTACACCTCCGGCGTCCACGTCAGGTTTTCAATGCCTATGGAGTTTTCCGGGCGTATGGCCGTGTCGAGCGGTTGGGCAAAGGTCAGGCGGAACTGCTTGGCACCATGATAAGTCGGGGCGTCCACGGCCTCGATGGCCTGCAACGTGTTGTGGCCGGCCACTTCCATGGTGCGCGAGCGGAGGAAATCGACGCGGTCGCCCGGCCGTCCCCACTCGAAACCGTAGGAACCCGGCTGCTTGTTCTCGGCCACCAGCGTGCGGTCGTCCAACCGTTGCAATACGCGCAGATAGACGCCGTGTACATTGATGGCGTCGTCCATCATGCCCTCGAAGAGACTGTTCACACAGCTCACCACGCCGCGGCAACCGGAGAAGTGGGTGGCGTCGGCTTGGGCCGTAAAATAGCGCGGGTCGTGCTTGCCGCGCAGGCGCACCGAGAAATCGTCCATCCAGATGTTGTCGCACATTTGCGCCAGCAGGCCCATGCCCTCGGCGTAGTAAACATGGATGTTCTCCAGCCGCGTGTCGGTGTCGCGGTACATGAACACGGCGGGGCAGGGCCGTCCCGGTCCGCGCATGGCCAGCACCGTGCCCGGCACCAGCTTGCGGTTGCGCCACGGGGCGCGGAAGGTGCGCGGGGCTATCTCCACCACGCGCTTGGTGCTGATCCAGATGTCGCTCGAGGTGTAAACCAGCCGTCGTGTGCCGGGCTCAAAAGCAATGCCGTAGGTGGAAGCGTGCTCCCAGCCCTCGCCCTGAGAGTAGAGCGTGCTGTCGCGCAGTTCATACTTCACCCACGGGTCGAGCCGGTAGGTTATCTCGTTGCGCACCGTGTCGTTTGCCACCACCGTGGCCTGGCTGATGTGAGGTATCTCGAAGTCGATGCTGAAATTCTTCAGTGTGCAGTTGCGCGCGTCGGTCAGCGCCACGGGCAGCATGCGGCCGTGAAAGACCAGCTCCGAACCCTGGCCGTCGAAGACCACGTCCTTCAATCCCTCGAAGAGCAAGCCCACGCGCTTGGGCATCTGCTGGTCGTGGTTGGAGATGTAATATTCCTTGGCTGTCGATCCAGCCTCGTGGAAGTCGTAGCGGCCCTTTTTCAGCACAATGTGCACCGGGCCGCCGCTCCCCCGCGCTTCGTTTAAAATCTGCCGGAGGGCTTTTGTGAATTTCCCCGAAACATTCTCGCCCGTTCCGGGCACTAAACCGTAGTCGGCCATGCGGTATGTGCGCTTGGCTCCGGCCGTTGCCGCCAACAGGAGCAGACAGGCCATGATCAGTATTGTCCGTGTTCTCATTTGACTGTTTATTTCTTACAAAATTACGAATATGCGGGAGAAAAACAAAGAAGACAGCCGGATATCCTTGCCAATGGTCCGGACTTTCGGCGGAAATGGCCCGTTTTTGGGCCGCCCGCGGCCACCAAATGCGTTTTCGTGCGGACTAAATCGGATTTGGAGCGGACGAAAGCCGATTTCGTTCCACCGGGCCCTGCCTCCCTGAAAGGAAGCCGGCGGAAGGCTTTATTGTATGGCCGTGTGAAATTTTTTTCAGCCAAAATGGTTGCCAATGAATAAAAATTATTACCTTTGCACCCGCAAACCGCTATTGTTTGCTCATGGATTGTTCCATGGTGTAATGGTTAGCACTAGGGTTTTTGGTACCCTCAGTCCCCGTTCGAATCGGAGTGGAACAACGCAGAACTGATAGTAATAAGGATTTTTTCATTGCGCTACGCCCCCACGAGTTGGAGGCGTTTTTTCGTATCTCTTACAGCCTAAACCGCAAAAAAGGTCAGTTTTACCGCAATATGTTTTACTTCCTATAATAAAAAAAGGACGAACTTTGCAGTGCACAAAACAGATGATCCGATGAAACGTATATTCTATGCAATCTTGCTTGTGGTAGTCCTGCTGCCTTTGCCCCGGACCGCCGAGGGGCGAGCCCAATACGGCCTATGCCAAGTACTTCACCGGCAACAGCTATCTGGCTCCCATGGGGGCGGTGAGCAATGTCACTTTTGAGCCGCGTTGCCGCAACCATTGGCACGTGCACCACAAGGCCGTGCAGGTGCTCATCTGCGTGGCCGGTCGCGGCTGGTATCAGGAGTGGGGCAAGGAGGCTGTGGAGATGAAGCCCGGCACCGTCATTGCCATTCCGGCTGAAGCCAAGCACTGGCATGGTGCAGCCAAAGACTCATGGTTCCAGCATCTCACCTATCACACACAAATGGAGGAAGGCGCCTCGAACGAATGGCTTGAGGCTGTCACCGACGAGCAGTACAATCGCCTGCCATAATCTTCCCCCGTTTCTTGGCAGAAAACATGAAGTGTCGCCGAAGCGACGTTTCGTTCTGCCTAAGTCGGACTTGGAAACGCAAAGGCGGCGCCTCAAATTTTTGAGGCGCCGCCTTTATTCTTCAGACTGAAAGTCCGGTTTTATTGTTTGTCGGGTTCAATGCCGAGCAATTCCACTTTGAAGGTAAGAGCGGAGAACGGCTTGATCTGACCGCCCGTTTCGCGTGCGCCATAGGCCAGTTCCTGCGGTATGTAGAGCATCCACGTGGAACCTACGGGCATGAGCTGCAGGGCTTCGGTCCAACCCTTGATGACCTGGTTGCAACGGAAGGTGGCGGGCTTGCCGCGCTTGTAGCTGCTGTCAAACACGGTGCCGTCGATGAGTTTGCCCTCATAGTTTACCTTCACCGTCTGGGCAGCGGTGGGCTTGGGACCTTCACCGGCCTTCAGTATCTTGTATTGCAGACCGCTGGGCAGGGTCACCACGCTGTCTTTCTTGGCGTTGGCCTTGAGGAATTCTTCGCCGGCACGGCGGTTTTCGCCATACTTGCGCTCCATTTCCTGCTCCTTGTAGTATTCCATCTGCTTGCTGGTAATCTGCGTGGCGCTGTCGACGGTCATCCGGGCGTTTTCTCCCGAGAGAGCGGCCAGGAAACCTTGTTTATACTGGTCCACTAGGATGAAGTCCTTGTCGCGTTCGCCGGTAATCTGCTGGTTGAGCTGGGCCAGAAATTGGTTGAGCATCTGTGAGCCCACCTGCAGTCCGGCGCTATAGGCCGTGAGTTTCTTGTCCTTCGGGGCGGCAAACATTTCTTTGACTCCGCGGAGGAAGTCGTCCATGGCATTGACGGTGTCCACGTTGAGACGCTGGGCGAGATACTGCTTGAGGCCGTTGACCTGGGCTACACCGATGGCATAGCTGAAGACGTCCACGCTGACGGTGTCAACCTTGGGCTGCACGGCTTCTGTCTTGGCGGCCTTTTTCGTCTTCTTGGCCTTCTTCTGTGCCGGAGCAGCCACGACCAGCATGGCCATGGCTGCTACGAATAGTGTGCGTAGTTTCATATGGATTATTTCTTAATATCCACCAGATTGATTTTGAATATCAGGGCAGAGAAGGGCTTGATCTTGTCACCCGTTTCACGTTCGCCGTAAGCGAGCTGGTAGGGCAGATAGATTTCCCATTCCGAGCCGGTGGGCATCATGGTGAGAGCCTCGGTCCAGCCCTTTACCACTTGGTTCAGGTGGATTTCGGTCGGCTTGCCTTCGGCGCTCTTCTTCGAGCTGTCGAATATGGTGCCGTCGATGAGGCGGCCTTCATAGATTACGTGTACCACGTCGGTGTCGGCGGGGATGGGGCCGTTGCCTTCCTTGAGCACTTTATATTGCAGGCCGCTGGCCGTTGTCTTCACGCCTACTTTCTTGGCGTTTTCGGCCAGGAACTTCTCGCCGGCTTCCTTGTTGGCGCCGTAGAGTTTTTCGAGCTGCTTGTTGCGGTAGCCCTCGAAGTGCTGCTGCACGTTCTTCTTCACGCTGTCCATGTTGAGCTTGAGGTTCTTGCCCTCGGTGCCGGCAATGAATCCGCTGAGGAAGTTCTTCATGCTGATGTGCTGCGTGCTGTCTTCGCCGAAGAGCTGGTAGTTGATGTTGCTGTACATCTGGGTACCGAGCTGCTGGCCGATCTGGATACCGGCAAAGTAGGCGGCTTTCTTCTTGTCGTCACCGGCGTTGGCGCTCTGCACGAGGCCCTTGTAGAATTCGCTCATGTAGGCTGTGTCCACGCCCAGGGCGTTGGCCAGATACATCTTCAGACCTTGTGAGTTGGCCATACCGAGCTCATAGCTCAGGGTGTCAAGGTCGCTTTTCAAACTTGCGCTGGGACCTGCGTTCTTCTGGCAGGAACCGAGAATCATCATGGCCACTGCGGCCATCATCATTAATTTTTTCATTTTGTATTATTGGTTTTAGAGTTATTCGTCAACAGGTTAATTATAGAACGGCAATGAGTTCCACGTCGAAAATCAGTGCGGCGTAGGGCGGTATGGACGCTCCGGCTCCGTTGGCGCCGTAGGCCAGGTTGAAGGGGATGTAGAAGCGGTATTTGGCGCCTTCGCTCATCAGCTGCACGCCTTCGGTCCATCCGGCGATGACGCCGTTGAGGGGGAACACGGCGGGCTCGCCGCGGCGGTAGCTGCTGTCGAAGACGGTGCCGTCGATGAGCGTGCCCTCGTAGTGGCAGCGCACCTGGTCGGTGGCCTTCGGCTTGCGGCCGGTGCCTTCGTTGAGCACCTCATACTGCAGTCCGCTGGGCAGGGTCACGATGCCGGCTTTCTTGGCGTTCTCGGCCAGGAACTTTTCGCCGGCTTCCTTGTGCACCTTGCCTTTGGCGGCCATTTCCTGGTGCTTGCGTGTCTCGGCGGTTTGTATGAATTCGTTTACCAGGCGCTGGGCCTCGTGCTGGTCGACGGCAGGCTCGCGCCCGGCTATCATGTCGGCCACGGCTTGGGCGAAGTCGGTGGCATTGAGCTCCGTGGCTCCCAGGTCGCGCAGCTGCGAACCGATGCCTATGCCCAGGGCGTAACTTAGTTTGTCCATGCTTTTGATGTGTTTCTTTTAATAATGTGCGCAAAAGTACGACTTTTTTTCAACAGGACCACACATTTATACGCTAATTATTGTTTAACGCTCTCCTTTTCGGCTGCTTTGGCGGTGGTTTGGACTGGCACGGGTGCGGAAAATTCTTTTTTTCATCACGAAAAGGGACTTGGTCTGCACGAAAACGGAGTTAGTCGTGACGAAAACGGATTTTGTTTCCCAAAAGGGGGCGGCGCAGGCTCCGGAACGGGCTGAAAGGGGGCAGCGGCGGTGACGACACCCGCTAAAGTCAAAAAAATCGGGGCGGAGACGTGTTTTTTCGCCTGTCATGGCCATTGTTTATCGCTTTTTTCATATATTTGCGGTATAAACAGGTGCAATATGAAAAAACTGGTCATACTTACCGGTGCCGGCATCAGTGCCGAGAGCGGCATCAGCACGTTCCGCGATGCCGGCGGACTGTGGGAAAAGTATCCCGTGCAGCAAGTGGCTTCGCACGACGGCTGGCTGGCCGACCCCGAGCTGGTCAACCGCTTCTACAACGAGCGCCGCCGGCAGCTGTTCGATGTCAAGCCCAACCGCGCCCACGAACTGGTGGCCCGGCTGGAGCGCCACTTCGACGTGGCCGTGGTCACGCAGAACGTGGACAACCTGCACGAGCGCGCCGGCAGCACCCGTGTGGTCCACCTGCACGGCGAACTGATGAAGGTGACCTCAAGCCGCAACCCCGACGACCCCGACTGCATCGAAACGCTCACACGCGACAACTTTGAAGTGCAGCCCGGACAAAGGGCCAAGGACGGCAGCCTGCTGCGCCCCTACATCGTCTTCTTCCAGGAGGCCGTGCCCATGATTGAAACGGCTGCCATGCTGGCCAGCCAGGCCGACATCTTCGTCATCATAGGCACCTCGCTCAATGTCTATCCCGCCGCCGGACTGGTGCACTACGTCAGGCCCGGCACACCCATCTACCTCATCGACCCCAACGAGGTCGATGCCCACATGCCCGGCGTCAACTATATACGCAAGAAAGCCTCCGACGGCATGGAAGAGCTCACGCGGCTGCTCCTTGGAAAGCCGGAAGATAACGAATAAATGTAAAACCTTAATAACTCATTACGACGATGAAAGTCTACATGTTCTTAGCCGACGGTTTTGAAACCGTTGAAGCCCTTGCCCCCATCGACGTGTTCCGCCGCGCCGGTGTCGAGATACACACCGTTTCCATCAGCGGCAACATCGAGGTGACCAGCTCGCACGACGTGGTGGTCGAGGCCGACTGCCTGCTTGAAGAAATCGACATCACCGACGGCGATGCCCTCATCCTGCCGGGAGGCTATCCCGGCTATGTGAATCTGGCCGAAAACGAAGTGGTGGGCCAGACCCTGCGCACCTACTACGACAGCGGACGCTTCGTGGCCGCCATCTGCGGCGCACCCACCGTGCTCCAGCGCTACGGCGTGGCCAAAGGCAGCCGGGTGGCCGTGCATCACGGCTGTGTGGATGAAATGAAAGACTACGTGCTCACCGGACATGACGTGGAGCAGGACCGCCACCTCATCACCGCCAGCGGTGCCGGACACGCCGTGGAATTTGCCCTGGCGCTACTCTATGCCCTGCAGGGCGAGCGCAAGGTGGCCCATGTCAAAGAAGGCATGGAACTGCACTGAACTTTTTCCCCTCCCTCCGTCACAACACAAAAGCGGCGGCAAGACACGCGTAGTCTTGCCGCCGCTTCTTTTTTTTGCCTGCTAATTTGTTCTGTTGTCAAAATCTCTCTTATTTCTCCCGCCGCAACGGGTAGTGGCCGCGTAACCATTCGAACTTTTCCGGCGCCGCCTTCAGCGCGTCGCTGTCGCGTCGGGGGTCGTAAAGCCAGAGTTTGCGGTCGTCGCCCTGCATCGGGGTCGTTTCTGGCAATGGCGGCGGCAGAATGGTGAAGTCCGCCGGCCGGCCGAAGTGCCGGCACACCGCTTCCAGTGCCATGCGCGAAGCATTGGCCTTGCCGTCGGCCGAGTAGCCCGCTATGTGGGGCGTGGCCAGAAACGCGTTTTTAAGCAATTCGCGCGAGATGTCCGGCTCGCCCTCCCACGTGTCAATCACCGCCCCGCGCACGCGGTCTTCGTCCATTGCCCGTAGCAGGGCCGCCGTGTCCACCACCGCCCCGCGGGCCGCATTGATAACCACCGGGCAGCGGCTGCACCGGTTGAAGAACCGCTCGCCCGCCAGATGGTACGTCGGCCACCGCCCGTCGCGTGTCAGGGGCGTGTGCAGCGTCACCACATCGCACCGCTCCGCTATCTCTTCCAGCGTATGCCAGTCATCTCCGCCTTCGGCCGCTTCGCGTGGCGGGTCGTTGAGCAATACCTCGTAACCCCTGGTGCGCAGCACCCCGGCCACGGCGCCGCCCACATGGCCCGCACCGACAATGCCGGCCACACTGCCGCGCGGAGACAGCAGTCCCTCGCGCTCCATAAGGATAACGGCGCTCTCCACATACTGCGCCACGCTCGTGGCATTGCAGCCCGGGCAGTTGGTCCACCCGATGCCGGCCGCGTCGAGCCACGCCGTGTCCAGATGGTCGTAGCCGATGGTGGCCGTGGCCACAAAGCGCACGCGGCTGCCCTCGAGCAGACGGCGGTCGCAGCGTGTGCGCGTCCTCACCATCAGAGCGTCGGCGTCGCGCACGTCGGCCGGTCCAATGGCCGCGCCTGGCAAGCTGACGACCTCGTCGAACAACCGCTCCACCTGGCCGTGCAAATAGGGGATTTTATCGTCAATGACAATTTTCATCACTGCAAAAGTAATGTTTTCCCACGTTTTCTTGGGTCGTTTCGGGATTATTCTTACCTTTGTGGCAACAAAAACCCAACTGAACATGAATTTTACAGCATTCTGCCAGCCCATCTTCAATGAGGCCATCAACGCGTACCACGTCGCCGACAGCGTGGACACCCCCATCAGTAACCCCTATCCCGCAGGCACCATAGAGAACGACCTCTACCTGAAAGCCTGGATCGACACCGTGCAGTGGCACTTTGAAGACATCATCCGCGACCCGCAGATTGACCCCGCCGAGGCCCTCGTGCTCAAACGCCGCATTGACAAGAGCAACCAGGACCGCACCGACCTCGTGGAGCGCATCGACAGCTACTTCCTTACCAAATACCGCGACGTAGCCGTGCTGCCCGACGCCACCATCAACACCGAAAGCCCCGCCTGGGCCATCGACCGCCTGTGCATCCTCAACCTCAAGATCTACCACATGCGCGAACAGGTGGAGCGCACCGACGCCGCCCCCGACCACATCGCCCGCTGCCAGCAGAAGCTCAACGTGCTCCTCGAACAGCAGGTCGACCTCTCCACCGCCATCGACACCCTCCTCGACGACATCGCCGCCGGCCGCAAGTACATGAAAGTCTATAAACAAATGAAAATGTACAACGACGCCGACACCAACCCCGTCCTCTACGGAAAGAAATAGAATTTTTTAGTTTTTCATTATGCCGTCAAGCCGCCCCGTGCAGTTTGGCGGCTTTTTTGTCGATACACCCTCCCTTCCGCAAGCCGCCCTTCTCACCCAAACCCAACCATTCCCATTCCCCATACCTCCATCTGTCCATCACTCCCATCTACCCTCTCAAAACCGCAGAACAGCCCCTTCAAAACCACGGAAACAGCCCCCAAATCCCCGAAGCGGCGCCTATGATTCCAAACACGCCCTCCAAAATTAAAATAAAGGCTTTATTCGTACAAATAAAGCCTTTATTTGCGCAAATATAAGTTTTATTTCTCCGAATAAAAGCTTTATTTTAATTTTACATGGCGGCCCGACCGTTTTAAGTGGCGTGTGGGAAGTCTGAAGTAATGGTAATGTATAAATACTAATTCATGGTATTTTGTATAATGCACAATAATAGGATACACCTTTTTCTTGGAACTTATTTTGCTCATGCCGTACCTTTGCATCAAATTTAAAAAATAAAAAAATGAAAGAAAACAAATCTCTCGGTGAACTTATCGAAAAAGAAGTTCGGAAGCAGCAAATACCTATTACTAAATTTGCTGACATGATACATTGTCAAAGAAACAATGTGTATGACATCTTTAAGCGTAATTCTATTGATGTCAGGCAACTTGCACGTATCTCAGAAGTGCTAAATCATAATTTTTTAAATGATATTGCCAAAGATATGAATTTATTAAATCTAAACGACCCCGAAATTAAAAAAGACATGGACAACAAATATGCAATTGCCCAGTTTACTGAAGTTGTTCCTGCTGTGTTACGAAAATTAGGAAAGAACCCAACTATTTCTTTTGGTTGCCCAAAAGATTTGATTGGTGAAATTATTCCTGATTTTATTATCACAGAATACTTTATTACGTTTACGGTGGGAGAAAGTCTATTGGAAAGATTTCAAAGGAATGGTATTGACAATCCTGCTTTTTTGAAGCATAGTCTACTTACAGACAAGAATGGCCACAATTATTATGTTTGGGAAAACCTGCTGACGGGATGGCATTGCATTGACATAAAACTTGACTACAAGACCGAAGAAGAGTGGGAACAGACTTTGAAGTCTATATTTGACACATTTTTTTAAATGATTGACCAGTATAATGAAACAAGAGAGTGCGACTACAAAGGTGAGCATTACTCTGTACGTGACAATGGCGCTGTCATGCGACATGCCCGTGTAGGCAAAAGGATTAGAAAATATGATAACTTATGGACTCTTGGTAATCCAAACAAACATAATGGCTACCTCCTTTTGGTCGATAATCCAATTCATAGAATAGTTGCAACAGCTTTTCATGGAAATTGCCCCGGAAAAAACTATGTTGTTGATCATATTGATACTAATAGAAGAAATAATCGCCCAGAAAATCTACGATGGGTTACACGCCTTGAGAATATTCTAAATAATGAG
>JAGAYH010000025.1 GCA_017940565.1 Bacteroidaceae bacterium
GAATGTGCTTCCGTCGCGGCTAACTCCGTTTTCGTTTCTACTAAATGCGTTTTAGTCTTTTTGGGGACTGGTGTGTTTCTTATGATTGATTTTTTCGAACTTTGCACGTTGTTGTAATCAAATAAATGAAAGAAAATGATACGCTTGTTTGTATCGTGGCGGTGGGCATATGTCCTCCCGGTTATGGCCATCCTGATTTGCAACCGGAATGAGTGAAATAAAAGTCGGACTTCAAACGTCAAAGGCGGCGCCTCAAAATTTGGAGGCGCCGCCTTTGCTTTCCGTCATGGAATATCTTAGGCTTGTTTCGTGTCGAAGGGCACGCGATAGGTGCATCCGTTTTTATATTCCGAGCATCCGTAGGCGGTGCGCCCTTTGATAAGGTGGCCGCGGCCGCAGCGGGGGCAGGGTGTGCCGATGAGAGCATCGCCGGCGGGTGCCGGGGGTTGAGCATTGAGTGCCGAGGGTTGGGGACCAGACTTTTTTGTGCTTGTACGTGTGGCTTTCGCCCGGGTCTTGCCATTAACCTTCTGTTGCGGCGTGGCTTCGACGTGGCGGTTGGTATTGTCGCTGAGCACTTTATTAACAATGTCGGTGACCATCTGCTTGAGCTCGTCGACGAATTGGGCCGGTGAATAGTCGTGTCGCTCAATGTCGCGGAGTTTTTTCTCCCATTGTCCGGTAAGTTCGGCGCTTTTGAGCAGGTCTTCGTGGATAATGTCAATGAGCTGACATCCGGTGACGGTGGGCGCGAGGGCTTTGCGCGTTTTCTGTATGTAGCGACGCTTGAAGAGGGTTTCGATGATGGCTGCACGGGTGGATGGGCGCCCTATGCCGTTGGCCTTAAGGGCTTCGCGCAGGGTTTCGTCGTTGACGGTCTTGCCTGCCGTTTCCATGGCGCGGAGCAGGGTGGCTTCGGTGTAAGACTTGGGCGGTGTGGTCATCTTTTGGGTGAGTTGGGGCTTGTGGGGACCGCTTTCACCTTTCTGAAATGCGGGCAGCAGACGTTCTTCGTCCTTTTCCTTGTTCTCTTCGTCTTCATCGGTGTCGGCTGTGCTCTGCGAGTTGGCAAACACCAGTCGCCAGCCTGGACTTATAATGTGTTTGCCGGTGACTTTGAAGGGGATGCCGTCCACGTCGGCCATGACGGTGGTAGTGGTAAAGCGGCAGTCGGGGTAGAAGACGGCGATGAAGCGTCGGGCCACGAGATCGAATACACGCTGTTCGGCGTCGGTGAGGTCGGTGCGCGTCTGGCCGGTGGGTATGATGGCGTGGTGGTCGGTCACTTTTGATGAGTCGAACACCTTTTTGCTCTTTGGCAGATTCTTGCCGCGCAGGGGTTGCAGCAGGTCCTGATACATGGTGAGCCCGTTGAGCGTCGGCCCGCATTTGGGATAAATGTCGTCGCTGAGATAGGTGGTGTCGACGCGTGGATAGGTGGTAACCTTCTTTTCGTAGAGGCTTTGGATGAGGTTGAGGGTGAGGTCGGCGGAATAGCCGAAGCGGCGGTTGCACTCCACTTGCAGTGAAGTGAGGTCGAAGAGGCGGGGCGGGGCCTCGCGCCCGTCTTTCGAGGTGACATCGGTCACTGTGAGCGGCTTGCCGGTGATTTGTTGCAGCGCGGCCTTGGCTTCATCTTCTTTGAGGAAGCGGCCTTTGGTCGCGGTGAAGAGTGTGTCGCGGTAGAGGGCTGAAAGCACCCAGTAGGGCTCTGGCACGAAGTTGTCGATTTCGCGTTGTCGCTTGACGATAAGGGCCAGTGTAGGCGTTTGCACGCGACCTACGGAGAGGGGCGGGGCCTGGCGCTCGCGGCGGCCATATTTGAGGGTATAGAGACGGGTGGCGTTCATGCCGAGGAGCCAGTCGCCGATGGCGCGGCACAGGCCGGCCTCGTAGAGTGACTTGTAGTCGGCCTGTGGCTTCAGATTTTGGAATCCCTCGCGGATGCTTTCTTCTGTGAGCGATGAAATCCACAGGCGTTCAACGGGGCAGGTGGGCTTGGCCATTTGCATGACCCACCGCTGGATGAGTTCGCCCTCTTGTCCGGCATCGCCACAGTTGACAATGCGTTCGGCCTGTTTCATGAGGCCTTCGATGATGTGGAACTGTTTTTCGATGCCCTTGTCCTGTTTTAAGCGTATGCCGAACGGTTGCGGCACGATGGGTAAGGCGGCGAGACTCCACGATTTCCACTGTGGGGTGTAGTCTTCGGGGTATTTCAGTTCACACAGGTGTCCGAATGTCCATGTGACCTGATAGCCGTTGCCCTGCCAGTAGCCGTCGTGGCGTTCCGTGGCTCCGAGCACACGGGCGATGTCTTGGGCTACGCTGGGTTTTTCGGCTATGCAGACGGTCATTTGGTTTAGGGCTTATGGTTTTAGGAGCAGAGCCGTGTCCTATGATTTTTTGATGCTGTACTGCATGGTTTCAGGGTCGAAGCTCAGACCATGCGAGGTAAAGAATATGTTGAGGCTGCCGTTGTGGGCGAGTTCCGCGGGTGTGCCTTGGGTGAGTCTTCCCTGTGTGTCGAGCAGCCAGAGCCGGTCGGCCGTTTGCAGAGCCAGTTCCAGATCGTGAATGGAGAGTAGCACGGCTTTCTTCTTCTCACGTGCCAGCCGGCGCAGCAGAGTCAGTATTTCCACTTTGCTGGGAAAGTCAAGGAAAGCCACGGGCTCGTCGAGCAGTATGACGGGTGTCTGTTGAGCCAGCGCCTTTGCTATCATGAGTTTCTGCTGTTCGCCGTCGCTCAGTGTGGACAGGCGGCGGTGGCGGAAACTTGTCATGCCCACCATTTGGAGTGCTTCGTCCACGGCGCGTTGGTCATCGTCGGAGAGATTGCCCCAGAAGCCGGTATAAGGCATGCGTCCCATGCCGACCAGTTCTTCGGCCCGCAGATTTGACGAGGGCAATTTGTCGGTAAGCACCACGCCCACGCGGCGGGCCAGTTCGTTGGGCTTATACGAGTCGAGCGGCTGTCCTTGCAGGCTGATGTTTCCTGCCAGCGGTTCCTGAAAGCGTGCCATGGTGCGCAGCAGGGTCGATTTGCCGGCTCCGTTGGGGCCGAGCAGGCAGGTCAGTTCGCCGGTTCTCAGCGTGGCTTCAAGGCCGGAGGCCAATACGATATCGCGTTGCCGTAGCCGGTAACCTGTCGAGAGGTTTTGGAGCCTGAAAGTCGTTTGGTTTTCGGTTGTATTCATACCTGCAAAGTTACGGATTTTAGTTGATAGATGGTAGCCGGAAGTTGAGAATTGTCGGCCCAAAGTTTCCGGTGTCGCCGTCTTATACCGGTATTTACCCCTTGGCTCTTTGGGCGATGATGACGCCGCAGAGGATGAGGGCAAGGCCTGAGGCCAAGGTGGGGGTCATGATTTCGTCCATGAAGATGAATGAAAAGATGGTGGAAAACACCGGGTCAAGATACAGGAACGAGGCGGCTCGCACGGGACCGAGCTTGCGTATGATGGCGTTGAAGGCCAGGTAGCAGAAGATGGATGCCAGTATTGTGAGGTAGAGGATGCTCAGGGCGACTTCAGGCTGTGACGCGAATTTGTCCACGTCGCTTTGCCACGGGCCTGTGAAGAAGATGGGCAGGGAGGTTAGCGTACCGTAGAAGAACACCTTGCGCGTCATGAACGTGCCCTCGTAGCGCCCCGTCATGGGCCGGATGAGCTGTGTGTAGAATCCCCACGTGGTGGCGGCGGCCAAAGCCAGTATGTCGCCGGCGGGAGCGATGTGCAACTCCCTCTGCCCGCTGAAGATGACGAGCGCCGTGCCGACGATGGCTATGGCCAGTCCGACGAGATGGCGCCGGGTGATGCGCTGGTCTTTGAAGAATGCCACGGCCAGCAAGATGGTGATGAGGGGGCAGAAACTGAGCAGGAATGACACGTTGGTGGTCTGCGACAATGCCAGCGCCCAGTTTTGCAGCCAGTAGTAGAGCGAACCGCCCAGCACGCCGGCCAGCATCAGCTTGAGCTCGTCGGCGAGCGACTGCGCCCACAGCCGCCGGTGGAAGAGCAGGAGCATCACCACCCACGCCATCAGGAAACGGATGGTGAAGATGCCCATGGGCGACATCCCGCCGTTCATGAGTATCTTCGTGGCAGCGAAGGTAGAACCCCACACGGCGGTGATGCTCACGGCCAGTATGTAGTACGGCCAGTTGCCTCGGGTGAAACGCTTCCAGTCCATGCTCTTTGAAATTTCGGCGCAAAATTACGAAAAACTGCGTGTTCCCCCGCACTTGCCGGCTATAAATCCGTCACACCGGTTTTTTCGTATCTAAATCCGTTCTCGTTTCCCCTATATCCGTTCTCGTTTCCCCTATATCCGTTTTCGTCTTTCCAAAATGCGTCTTCGATTTTATAAAGACCGGCCCCGTGTCGTGCCGGCGGCAGGTTTTGGACCGGTTTGGCAACTTCTTTTCAACTTTTTCGGCCGAAAGGGGGCCGATGTGGCAGAAACTTCGTAAATTTGTCGCAAAACTCAAAAGAAAGAATTATGATTACATTGTTTTTAGGGAATATAGGTATGGGCGAGCTGATAATCATCGCATTGATTTTCATTTTGTTGATTGCTCCTGTGTCCTTGTTCTTTATTATGATGGCAATTAAGATTTTCAGAGAGTTAAAAAGAAAGAATCAATAAACCTATAGGAAATATGACGCTGTTATTTTTAGGAAACATCGGTACGGGCGAAATCATTATCATTGCCCTCATCGTGTTGCTGCTCTTTGGCGGCAAGAAGATTCCCGAACTCATGAAAGGCTTGGGCAAGGGCGTGAAGAGCTTCAAGGACGCCAGTGACGGCAAATTCGATTTTGAAGACAAGGACCGTCAGCCCGACAGCGAGGAGAAAAAATAGTCCTGTTCCAATAGCGGATAATGTAAAGTTCTCAGTGTGCTCTGAGAACGTGTAAGTCATAAACGCTGGCGCATGAAATTGCTTGGTCTGCCGTTGTTGGTGTGGATAGTTGTGGCCATTGGGCTGGGTGTCGCCTTGGGCGGAATCCTGCCTTACGGCATGGTGCGCCTCTTCGCCACGTTCAACGGCGTGTTCGGCAATTTGCTGCAATTTCTTATACCTCTTATCATCGTGGGCCTGGTCACGCCGGCCATAGCCGATATCGGGCGCGGCGCCGGCCGGTTGCTGCTCATCACGGTCATGTTGGCCTACGGCTCCACCATTTTGGCCGGCTACCTGTCTTTTGCCACCAGCACGGCCGTGTTTCCCGACCTTATGCCGCCGTCGGTCGATACGGCATCGCTCCAGGCGGTTGAGGACGTGCAGCCATTCTTCACCATAGCCGTCCCGCCGTTGTTCGACGTCATGTCGGCCTTGGTCCTTGCCTTTGTCATAGGGCTGGGCATCGCATCGCTCGGGGCACCCATACTTAAAGAGGTGGCCATCGATTTCAAACGCATCATCGTCCGGACCATCGAAGTGGTCATCCTGCCGCTGCTGCCTGTCTATATCTTCGGCATCTTCCTCACCATGGTCAAAACAGGCCAGGCCTGGCGCGTGCTGAACGTCTTTGTGGCCATCATTGCCGTCATTTTCGTCATGCACGTGGTGTGGCTGCTGTTGCAGTACACCGCTGCCGGCCTGCTGACACGGCGCAACCCGCTGCGTCTCCTTTATAACATGATGCCGGCCTATTTCACTGCCCTCGGTACGAGCAGTTCGGCGGCCACTATCCCCGTAACATTGCGCCAGACTCAGAAAAACGGCGTGAGCGAAGACGTGTCAGGCTTTGTAGTTCCCCTCTGCGCCACCATACACCTTTCCGGCAGTTGTCTGAAAATCGTGGCCTGCGCCGTGGCACTGATGCATCTGTCGGCCATGCCCTACACAACCGGCCAGTTCATCGGTTTCATTCTCATGCTCGGCGTGATGATGGTGGCAGCCCCCGGAGTGCCCGGCGGAGCCATCATGGCCGCCCTGGGCGTATTGAACACGTTGCTCGGCTTCGACGAAGCCATGCAAGCCATTATGATAGCGCTCTACATAACCATGGACAGCTTCGGCACAGCCTGCAATGTTACGGGCGACGGAGCCATTGCGCTTATAGTGGACAAGATAAACGGTAAAAAACACGGCGACTCATGAGCATCTATTGGGACGGATTCAAGACCTTCTTCAAGATTGGCTGCTTTACCCTGGGCGGCGGCTACGCCATGATACCGCTCATGGAGCAGGAAGTAGTCGTCAGGAAACAGTGGCTCAGCCGTGAGGACTTTCTGGACCTCATGGCGGTGTCGCAGTCGCTGCCCGGTGTGTTTGCCGTCAACATGAGCGTCTATATCGGCCATCGCCTGCGCGGCCTGCGCGGCAGCGTGGCCCTGGCTTTGGGCACCATCCTGCCAAGTTTCATCATGATTCTGCTCATTGCCATGTTCTTTGCCAACTTTGCCGAGAACCGTGTGGTCGAAGCCATTTTCAAGGGCATCCGCCCCGCCGTGGTGGCACTTATCGCAGCTCCCTGCCTGCGCCTGGCCCGCACGGCCCACATCACGCTGACCAATCTGTGGCTGCCTGTCACCACCGTCATCGCCATTTGCCTCTTGGGCATATCGCCGGTCTATGTGGTGGCGCTTGTAGCCATAGGCAGTTTTCTTTACGGTAAACTTACACAAGAGCCATGATATTCCTGCAACTGTTCATCATCTTCTTCGAAATAGGCCTCTTCGGTTTTGGCGGCGGCTACGGCATGCTGTCGCTCATCCAGGGCGAGGTGGTGACAAAGCATGCCTGGCTCACCGCAGCCGAATTTACCGACATCGTGGCCGTGAGCCAGGTCACTCCCGGACCCATCGGCATCAATTCCGCCACCTACGTGGGCTACGCTGCCGTCACCCATGCCGGCTATTCGGCCTCGTGGGGCATGCTGGGCAGTTGTCTCGCCACCGTGGCCGTGGTGTTGCCCTCGTTCCTGCTGATGCTTCTTGTGGTGAAATTCTTTCAAAAATACCGCGACAACGCCATTGTGGAAAGCATGTTTGCCAGCCTGCGCCCCACCGTGGTCGGCCTCATCGCCGCCGCAGCCATTCTGCTGATGACGCGGGAAAATTTTAGCACGCTTTCCGAGTCGCCCTGGCAGTTTTACATCAGTCTCTTCCTGTTCATATCTACCTTCATCGGCACACAATACTTCAAAATCAATCCCATCCGTATGATTCTGCTCTGCGGATTGGCCGGTCTGCTGCTCTACTACTGACCTTCCGATAGGTCAGGCTGCTCAGAAAACTCTGGATACTCAGCGTTTTCAGACAATGGCCGATGGCCTGAAAATTCTTCCAGTTTGTCAAGATTTTTCACCGCAAATCCGGCGGTTTTGTAATCCGCTGGTTTTCATCGGCTCTCAGAATTGTCAAAACAGAAGCGGCGTTTCGTCATTTTGAAACGCCGTTTCTGCGCCCCGAAGTCCCACTTGTGAACGCCGAAATCCGGCCTCCTTCCCCGGGTTGTCAAAAATTTTTGGAATTTACGCGATTCCATAAGGAGATGTGTAGGCCCCACCAAGAAGATTTGAGCCTTAAAATATAAATAATGTTAAAATGGGGGGGTAGTGCGGCTGATTGAAATAAATGATTATCTTTGCAGC
>JAGAYH010000026.1 GCA_017940565.1 Bacteroidaceae bacterium
TATGTCCCTTTAAGACTATTTTGACATATATTGTTGACTTATGCTTGCAAAGTTATAAATATTTTGTTACACGACAAGATTTTAGAGTGATTTTTCACTAAGCCTTCCTATGCATGCGACAGTCGAAAGTAGCCCCAACAGGGCAAAAGTAGTGCAACGATAGTCGAAAGTGGCCTCTCAGGGCGAAAGTGTCAAAAATTTTTGGAATGTTTTTATCGATTTTGTAATCTACTGATTTTCATAGAATATCAAACCCGGCCAAACAGAAGCGGCGCTTCGGAATTTTGAAACGCCGTTTCTGCGCGCCGAAGTCCCACTTGTAATCGCCGAAACGGGACCTCTGTCGGGGAAATGTCAAGATTTTTTTGGAATTCGGACGTGTTGATTGTTGCCATAGTGCCATGGCCTCGACATGAAAAAAGAAACGCTACGGCTTATTCTCCGTGGCTGCAAAAAAAAGATGTCACCGAACCTCACGGCCCAATGACATCATATCACATTTAATAAACTTCGCTTAAATGCCGAGTTTTTTCTTGACTTCGGCAGTAACGTCGGTGCTCAGCGTGGTGCTGATGTAGGGAATGCCCGACGTGGTGTCCATGATATAGACATAGCCTCCGGCGTCGCCGATGGCCTTGACAACTTCGCGCACCTTGTCGGCAATGGCCTGCATCTTTTCGTTGCTCTTGGTCTGCAGGTCAGTCTGGTTCTGCTCATAGGTCTGCTTGATACGGTTGTCGAGCTGGGTGAGTTCTTCTTCGCGACGTGCACGGATGTTTTCGGGCAGCGAGTCGGCAGCCTGCTGATAGGCCTGGAGCTTGCGCTGGAATTCTTCCTGCATGGTCTTAAGGTCGGTTTCGTACTGGGTTTGCAGCTTCTGCAGGTCGGCCTGTGCTGTCTTCCATTCGGGCATGGTCTGAATGATTTCGGCAGAATTGAAGTGACCGAACTTCTGGGCCATCAGGCTCAGGGGCATGGCTACGAGGAGCATTAAAAATACTTTCTTCATGTTTTTGGTATTTTGTTTTTAATTTAATTGTCGTTCGTTTTGCGTTAAGGCTGCAAAGTTAGGTGTTTTAGTTGGAATAGCCTAATTTTGCAAGGACTTCGTTGGAAATATCGGCCGTCGGTGAGGCGAAAACGATGCCGTTGTCGCTGGCGCGGTCGAGGATGAGGGCATAGCCGCGCTGCTCGGCAACGCCCTTGACGGCGGTGTAGATTTCGTCCTGGATGGGGCCGATGAGGCTTTCGCGCTTCTTGTAGAGCTCACCTTCGGGCGAGAAGTATTTTTTCTTCAGGTCGCTGGCTTCTTTTTCCTTGGCCAGGATGGCTTCTTCGCGCTGTTTCTTCTGCTCGGCGGAGAGGAAGACGAGCTCGTTCTGGTAGTTCTTGTAAAGCGTCTGTGCCTGTTGGTTGAGGGCTTCGACCTCGGCCTGCCACTTTTTGCTGGTCTGGCTGAGTTGCTCGTTGGCGCGCTCGTAGGCGGGAATATTCTTCAGGATGTACTCCATGTCTACTAATGCGAATTTCTGTGCTCCGGCGGGAAGAAGCATTCCGGCTAAGAGGAGCATGGTCATGATGGTCTTCTTCATTTCTATTTGTTTTTGGGGTTAATGACTAAAAGTATATTTGTTTCACTGGTTATAGTTCACGTCCGATGACGAAGTGGAACTGGCCGCCGCCCTTCTTGCCGAACACCTTGTCGAAGCCGTAGGCCCAGTCGATACCCATCAGTCCGATCATGGGCAGCCACAGGCGCACGCCGACGCCGGCCGAACGCTTCATGTCGAAGAGGTTGAATTTCTTGACACTGGTCCAGGCGTTACCCCCTTCGAGGAAGGCGAGGGCGTAGAGACTGGTCTGGCTGAGGATGAGCGGGTAGCGGAGCTCAAGGGTCATGCGGCTGTAGGCGTAGCCTTCGGAGCCGTAGGGTGTGAGGTCGCCGTTGTCGTAACCGCGCAGGGCTATCATCTCGGTGGCATAGCCGGAGGAGTAGCCCGACATGCCGTCGCCGCCGACATAGAAGGTTTCAAAGGGCGAGCGCTTGTGCTTGTTGTAGTAGCCCAGGAGACCGAACTCGGTCCGGGTCATCAGCACAGGGCACTTCACGGCATTGTCGAGGGCAGTATAAGTCTTGAAGAGGAACTTCCACTTATGGTATTCCACCCAACGGAATTTTTCTTTCATCTCGTCGCGATAGGTGGCCGAACGGGAGTTGTTGGCCAGAGCGGCATAGTTTTTGCCGTCCCATGCGGAATATGGCGGGGTGACCGTGAGCGACAGTGCCAGGTCAGAACCGCGGCGCGGGAAGAACTGTTGGTCGGACGAATAGCGGTTGAGATTGAAAGTAAGGTTAAGGTTGTTGCAGTTACCGTCAGTCATGATGAAGTACTGCCACGAACGCAGCATGTAGCGCTGGTAAGCGAGCGACGCGGAGAAGAAGAAGTAGTCGTCGGGCCAGCGCAGACGAGTACCCCAGCCGATGCTAGCGCCAAGAATCTTGACATACTTGTCGGGGTCGTAGTAGTTGGCCATGTTGTAGTAGTTGCCCGACTGGCCGTAACCATAGAGGTAACTGTAGTAGTTCTGATAATAGTTGGAGTAGTAACTGCTGTTGACATCGGTTTGCTTGGAATAGAACAACGACACGGAGAGGTTGTTGGGACGCTTGCGGCCGAACCACGGGTCGAGGAATGACAGACTGTACTGCTGATAATAAGTTCCGTTGGTCTGGGCTCCCACCTCTATGGTCTGTCCCAGGCCTTGCGGCAGGATGTTGCTGTTGCGTCCGTCCTTCTTCAGGAAGTTCTGAATGGCAAAGTTGGTGAATTTCAAAGCCACACGGCCGGTCACACCCATGGGTCCCCAACCGGCAGAGAGCTCTACCTGGTCACTGCTCTTATGCACCAGTTTATAAGTGATGTCCACCGTGCCGTCTTTTTCATTGGATGTAATCTTTGGTTCGAGTTTTTCAGGGTCGAAGTTACCCATCATCTGAAGATCCTGCAGCGAGCGCATGATGGCGTCGCGATTGAAGAGGTCACCTGGTTTCGTCTTGAGTTCACGGCGCACGACTTCATCAAAAACGCGGTCGTTACCACTGATGTTGATGCGGTTCAGATGGGCTTGGTTACCCTCGATGATGCGCACCTCCACATCGATGGAGTCACCCACGACATTGGTTTCCACCGGCATGACACTACTGAACACATAACCGTTGTTGTAGTATTGCATCCAAATGGCATCTTCGTCCTTTTTGAGGCGTTTGTTGAGCAGTTCCTGATCGTAAACATCGCCACGTTTCATGCCCAGCACGCGGTCGAGGGCTGTGCTGTTGTAAACCGTGTTACCCACCCACGAAAGGTTACGCAGAAAGTATTGGTTGCCTTGGTCCACATTGATATAGACATCAACATGTTTGGGGTCGAACTGCACGATGGAGTCCGATGTGATGTAAGCGTCACGATAGCCCCAGGCATTATATTTATTGATGATGTTCTGCTTGTCTTCTGCATACTTTTCGTCAATGAATTTCTTTGACCGGAAGAAGTTTTTCAGTTTACGTACTTCCTTGGTCTTTTTCATGGCACTTTTCAGTTTCTTAATTTTCTTTTCATCGACACCACTAAAGTAGATTTTATGAACCTTGACCTTTTCATTCTTGTCAACATAGAGGTCAAGCACTACCTGGTTTTGCTTCACCGAATCGTCACGCTGGAGAATTTCGATTTCAGCATTTTTATAGCCCTTTTCATCAAAATACTTTGATATAATGATTTTAGCGCGATCCAAGATATTGGTTGAAACCTGGCTGCCCTCTTTCAACCCCATACGTTCGTCCAAATCGTCGCGTTCGGATTTTTTCAGACCATGATAATTGATTTTAGCAATGGTGGGGCGCGGCACCAGCGTCAGAGTCATATAAATCTTTTCACCCACAATGCTGTCGGCCGTCACACTGACATCAGAGAAGAGGCCTTGCTTCCACAAGTTCTGAATGGCAAGCGTTACACCGCCGTCAGCTTTGGGGATAGTGATTTCGTCGCCCACATGCAGGCCGGCATAACCCAGCAATATATTGTGGTCGAAGTTGTCGCCACCCACAATGTTGATGCCCCCGATGATATACTTCGTCGGTGAAGTCGTGTAGTTAATCTGAGGATTTACTTTCACCAGGTCCTGTCCACGGCCGGTAATGCCCACACATAGCAGGCACATCACCAACACCAGTGTCTTTATGTCATTTAGCTTACTGCTCATTATTATCGATTATTTGTTCACTTGTTTTGCCATAACGCCGCTCACGCGACTGAAAATCTACGATTGCCTTGCAAAGTGCCTCACCGTCGAAGTCGGGCCAGAATGTGTTGCAGAAATAGAACTCAGAATAGGCACATTGCCACAGCAGATAATTACTTATACGCACCTCACCGCCTGTTCTTATCAGCAGATCGGGATCGGGCATATCGGCAGTCGTCAAATAGTGCGAGACGGTATCTTCTGTTATATCGTTCACTTGCAATTTGCCTGCAACGACATCACGTGCCATACCCTTGGCCGCTTCTGTCAGTTCCCAGCGCGAAGAATAGCTCATGGCAATGGTCATGGTCATCGCACTATTTTCAGCCGTATGCTGTTCAGTCTGGCGGATGCGCTTCAACACGTTGTCCGGCAAGCGTGAGGCATCGCCTATCATATTGAAACGTACATTGTTTTTCATGAAAATTTCTTCCTCCAGCGACGTGAGCACCAGCCCCATCAGAGCGGCCACTTCGTCTGTCGGACGGTTCCAGTTCTCGGTAGAGAACGTATAAAGAGTCAGATACTTCACACCTAGCGACACACACATTTCCGTCACCAGTTTCACGGCTTCCACACCTTGTTGATGACCCAAGTGGCGCGCCAGACCACGCTGCTTGGCCCAACGCCCGTTGCCGTCCATGATGATGGCTACATGGCGGGGAATACGTGTCATATCCAACTGTTCTTTATAACTCATCGCTTTTTAGTCTTTATTGCAATTAGGACAAATGGCCGAGAAACTGTATGTCAGTGTCAGCATGGTGACCTGATAACTATCTTTGTTTTTAAAGCCGGAGGCACTGATGCCGTGCGGTGCTTCCAAACCGTCGACCTTATCAGAGAGCGTAAAGTGCCACCGCCAGTCAAACGTAAGATTTACCCGCTTGCCCAAACGGTATTTCACGCCTACACCCAGCGGCACATTGGCCGTAACCGACTTGTCCTGACCAACGAAAGTCATGCCAATACCCAACTGTAGGAATGGCGTCAGGCGTTTATGACCCAAGTAGTTCTGATAATAGCCATACGGCCAGAAGTTCACTTCGTAGAGGCAACTCAGGTCGACCACGTAACTGGAAAAATCGTATTTCAGGGGTTCCAGACTCGGCTCCTTGGAATGGATGTCCTGCGGATAGTAATCAATATCCACATCGGCAGCCCCTTTCACGCCGCCATAGGTCAGCGACGCTTTCAAAGCGTTGCGGTGGTCGAAGAGATAACGCCACACACCGCCCACAGCCGGGCCTACATTGCCATAAAATTTGGTGTTCACGTCGCCGTTGTAGAAACTGGTGCCAAGTCCGCCGCCTATTTCCATACGGAATTCGGCATCGTCCTGCGCCGTCGCTCCTGCAAATGGGAGCAACGCCAGCAACAACATGTAGATACACCGCAGATTCATACTCGCTATTCTGTAAACTGCATTTGTTCCGTTTTAAAGCCCAAGCGGTTCAAACGGCCCTTGAGCACGGTGCCTGTTCCGCCGCAACTGAGCCAGATGTATTGGTCGCTGTCAACACCACAACCCAGGCTGGTTGCTTTGAGACCGGAAGGATGCAGATATTTGCTTCGGTCAACCAACCAGCTGCGGCCGGCATCTTCACTCACACTGAAAAGGCTTACCGAGTCGCCCTCGCAACCTATGGTCAACACCTTGGTGTCATAAGCCAGCAAAGTGCCTTCGGACAAAGCGGGGAAGGGGTGGCTCAGTTCTTCAGAAGCGGGATAGTAAGCCCATACATCATCGGTTTGGCCAGTCAAATCCACCGTACGTTTCCACAAAGCGGCCTGGCCGTTGCCGTCGCGGCCTCCAAGCAACAGGTATTCAAACTGGGGATTGAACGTCATCGGCATGTAAGCCATGGCATAGTCATATAGGGGCAACAGGTTTCCGTCATCATCCAAAGGCTCGGCTATCCACTCACGGGCATCGGCCGAAGCATAGAGTTTACCGTCTTTCACACCGTAAAGGTTTTCCCTGCTGGCACCACACAGGATTTGGGGCACTGCATCGGAAGCCACGGCAGTCCATGACTTACCGTCGGCCGATTGCCACAACTGGCTATTGCCAAGGGCATAAAACTGACCGCCAAACACCACCACATTGCGTGGTTCCATAGTGCCCAGGTCAGTCAGAGGCGTACGTGTCCATGTGGTTCCGTCAGCGGCTGGCGAAGTCAATACAAAAGCACCGGAGGCGTTACGGGCAAAGATGTAAACAGTAGTGCCGTTAACCAGCAGTTTCTGTGAGGTCACGTCTTTGAGGGCCTCGACCGTGCCCAGTGTCTGCCAGGCCATGGCTTCGGGATTCACTTTGTGAACATTTACATGTACCCGGTAGGTCTGCTTGGCCTCGCCGTCGTAAGCATAACACGTAAACAGACGGGGCTCGGTAAAGTCAATGCTGTCAGACGTGCTGTAAAGTGTGTCGTTACCTGAGAGCGTGCGATAAGCCACACCGCCGTCGGCGGCAATGCTCTGGAATGTCACCTTGGTCACGTCCGTACCCTGGGGAAGTGAATCGGGATTATAGATTTCATGGTTCAGCTGATCCACCAGCAAGGCATAGTGGCCGGCATACATATTGGTCACATAGGTCGTATCTCTGCCGTCCCAACGCTTCGTTGTCACCGTGCGCCGCAGGGTACCGAGCACCATATTGGTGATGGCACAATCACTCGTTGCGGTAGTTTCCTTATCCGAGTCGCTCATACACGACGGAAGCAGGCTGCTGACGCTGGTCATGAGCACGATAGCCCACAAAAGACTTTTCTTCATACTATACAATACGCTTTTAATGTGCAAAAATACGCACTTTTTACCTATTATCCGCGCTTTTAGTGTTGTTTTATGTGAAAATAACGGTCTTTGTGCTAACTGGGCGGGCAGATAGAACCGTTAATACGCTATTTTTTCTTTTTTAATTGAAAACTAATGCGCGAACCTGTGGTGTATGGACTCTGCAAGGGAATGGCGTAGAGCCACACCTCAGACACCGAATCACGGGCCGCCGGGTCAATTTTCACCTCTAACGAACGCGCCGAGCGGTGGTAGAGTGTCAGCCAGTGCAGACGGGCTTCCTGGGCAGAGAATACGCCCTTGTATTTCATGTCGTTCGTCACAGTAGCCGGCGGCAACAGGCGCACTCCGTCAATGCGGTCCTCATCCATCGTATAGACGTCGAGCATCATAAACGGCAAGGCCGAGGTCAAACTGACGCTGTCGCCAGGTGACACCTCACGCACCAGACGTTTCTCGACAAATACGGGGTCACCATCAGATTCTTTCACTTCGTCATCATCGTTCACACAAGCGACCAGACACGATCCGATCATCAGGATCGCCAAAAACCATAGTTTTTTCATTCTTTATCTTTTTTCTTTCAATCGATATTTGCCTTGATATGGAATACAGCTGACGACTTCGGTTCACCAAGGGTGACTGTAAACCCTTCTGACCGCAATTTTCCGCCATCTACAACGAGAGTTTCTTTGCTGTCTTCGTTGAACAGCCGATAGGCCACCCCGGGCTTGGCAAATGGCAGGCGTACTACATGAGCCGGCGCTTCGCAGGTTTCCTGTCGAAAGGCCAGCACAACGCCTTCGTCAGCATCGCGGTCATGATAAGCAAAGACAGTCCAATTCTTTGTATCTTCCTGACCATAATAAGGTGTAAGCACATAGAAGTCCTTCGTAAGGAAACGGCTGTAGCGCCGCCATTCGTTCAAGGTGGCTCTCACATGATTATAGTCGAGCGATTCATCGTGAGTAAAGGAAATGGCCAGGTTATGTATGGGAAGCCATGATGCCCGTGTCACATAGGCTGGGTTGCCACCGGGAGGCAGCGGAGCCAATTCCTCTGTCAGTTCGCAGGTGGCCGAGCCATGGAAGGGCACCCATTTGTTGAACGTGGCACTGATGGCCAGTCTCAGGGCCGTTGTCGTCCGGTCGGCATCGCTGCGCATGAAGGGCACGCTGCGCCGGAGCGACTCAATGTCGTTGCGGCCGCCGCCCGAAGCACAGTTGTCTATAAAGGTACATTTATCCTTACTGGCACAATAGACCAGAATGCTATCCCATAGAGCATAGTGGCCCTGGACTGCCTGGTTCTCCGTCATTCCGCTGCGGGGAAGCCGGAGTTTTTCTTCTTGGCGTCTGTCATTCAGCGGCCACGTCGTTGCCGGATCGCTGTTGTTGTCCTCACGGAAAAGGTCAACAGCATTTTCGTCCATCATTTTCACAATGCGATGCAATGTCCATTGCAAGCACTCGGGGATTCCTATATTATTGGTTATAACACCTATTTCGTTGGCTATGGCCCAGTCGGCATTGTAGCCATAGTTCTTCACCAGGGCATCCACCATGGTCACCCGTTCGGGGTCGAACCAAGTCAGGACCTTCATTCCGGCTTGATGACAGGCCTCGTTGCTTTCGCGCAGACTCTTCCCGGGCCATTTGATAGTATCCACCTCCCAACTTCCTACGGTGCCCCACCAGTTGGATTTGACGGTGCGGCCAAGGGGATCGAAATACCATCCGGCGTCGAACCAGCGGAAGTCCGGCTTTATTTTCTCATAGACTATGCGGTCGAGCGTGCGCCGCCATGTATAGAAGCGTTCCGAAATGCTGCCGTCGGAGTTAGGCAAGCCTGTATCGGCCGAGAACGGCGCTGTCACGAACGGTTTGATAGGATCGCCGGCCACATTGGCCCGGGGAATGTTGTATTTCATATACCATTCGCGCCACAGATTGGAAGCATCGTCGGCATTTCGGCCAGTGTATGGCAACATGACGACCAAGGCCGTCCGCACTCGCTCACCCGGCAGCAACACCGAGCGGAAGCCATTGTTACTTTTGGCATTGAGATGGGTCTTATTTCCTTTTGCCGTAAATTCAGCCTGCCATGTTCCGGCCCAGCCGAGGGCCAGCAGAGTGCCACCGTTGCCATGCACCAAATCAAAATACGGGAAGCACACGTGCGTGGCCCGCCCCACATCCGAACGGAACGAGGCCGTGTCCTTAGGCAAATGTTTCTCATAGGGGGCATAGCGGTTTTCATGGTCTCCCAGGCAGCCGCGCACCACAGGGTCGGCTCCGGCAAAATTGATATTGACAGACCGCACCTGATCGAGCACGCCACTGGGTTGCATGCCTGTGTTTTCAAACCACAGCGTATATTCCACCTGACCATATTCTTTGCATAGCGCGGCCTCCAGAAGCACCCGCACATTGGAGTCCAGCCAATAGGACAACGTGGCCCGTTTGTAGCCAGCCTGTTCCGTAATGTTACTCCCTTCCGTCTTCAGTTTACCGAGTCCGCGATAGGTCACACCATTATAAACGAATGATACAGGAGTTGTTTCGGCCTTGCAGACGCGCGAAAACAGTTGCTGGCCACGCTTCAGGGCCAGGTTGTCACGGGGTGTCGCAGCCGAAAGCGTCGCTAAAGCCGACGGTAACGACAACAGGGCTATGCACAGATTGAGAAACAGATATTTCATTTTTTGTTCCATTAAGCCACACAAAAATACAAATAAAACCAGGCGAGACCACGAAAGCCTTATGCAAAGTTACTACTTCCACACTTATTTTTGCAACCTTTCTCGTCTTTAATTTGCATTGAAAAGATGCACCGCGAGTCTTTCTCAACAATTTATATAAAGAAGGCCGCCTTTGTAGGAAAAAGTCGGACCTTTGTATACAGCACTTACTCCAGCTGGCTACAGAAGGAGACGGAAGGTCCCGTAAACAGCACGACTGCGTGGCAGAACACTCTGCCACGCAGTCAAGGTTTTCAGATATCGTTAGATTACTTGTCCTTACTCGGTTACTGCAATTTTTCTGCCGTTACGGATGTAGATGCCTTTTTGCAGGTTGCCGCCCACACGGCGACCGTTGAGGTCGTAAACGGCACCGGTTTCTTTCACGGGAGCTTCCACACGTTCGATGGCATCGAGATCTTCCTTGTTTTCTTCAATATATGCCAACTTCTTCAGATATACATCGGCATAGCGCTTCATGCCCAGGTCGTTCACGTCGATTCCATCGAGGAAATCGTCGGCCACAAGACCGATTTCCTCCTGGGTCATGTAGAACAGATTGTGGTAGCCTTCGTCCACCAGTTGGTCGTAGGCCTCCTTCAGTTTGGCATTGGCTGCCGTGTGGAGAGCCTCTACATTGGGACGAATGAGTTTATCGGGCACGCCCGGGCTCTCCACCAGCAGGATGGGACGCTGGTTGGCAGCACGTAATGTCTTCACGCCGGCCACAACGCGCTCTACGATGGCGTCGGGAGTATTCAGCATGTCGGGCATGGCATCGATAATGAAGGCGCGGGGCATCAGTTCGGCCATGACGTCGAATATACCCTGGTCAAGTTTGGCCAGACCCATGAAACCGAAGTTGAGCACCGGCACACCGAGGGCGCGGCCCACGATGTTGGTCCAAGTGTTGCCCGGATGGGAAGCCGAGGCGCCCTGCACCACACCGCCGCCGTAGGCAACGATGCATTCCTGCTCTTCGGGCACTTCAATCCACTCGAAGGTTTTGGCTTCAGTGTTCGTACCCACCTGCAGGTCGCTCACACCGTTGAGTGAGGGCAGGTAGAGCACATATTCGCACACATCGAGACCGTCCATATTGGTCGGAATGATGTTCTTATAATTGGCCGTGGCGGGTGTGCCGAAAGCGGCATTGCCCACGTGGGGTGCCAGCCAATGATAGGTCTTGCCGTCATCGCTGCGGGCATAGAGGTCCACACCCGACTGGCCGAACGTTGACACGAAGTAGTGCTGCGTGGCCGACTTGGTCATGGTGTACTTGATAGAGATGGCCGTGGCATCGGTGCGGAAACGCACGTACAGGCCCGATGACAAGATGGAATTGTTCGACAGTTCGGTATTTTTCAGCATGCTGCGCTGCAGAGTCGGCAGGCGTTGGTATTTGCGCAGTGAAGTCCTGGACCACCCGATGCCAAACACATGGTAGCCGCCGTCCTTGGCATTGTGCCAAGTCTGAGCCTCAACGCCGTCGCTCATGGCGAGGCTGGCGAGGCATACGAGGAATATCAATAGCTTTTTCATGTTTTCTTCTATTTGATTAATTATTGATTATACTAAAGTGCAGCCTTGAGGGCATCTACTTTGGATTTGATGTCATCCACGTCGGCCTGCTTGGCGCTGTTGGCAGCAATCAGAGCATGGGCTGCTATCAGCGCTTCATAGAGCGCGTCGGCCTTCTCTTTCACACTGGCATTGGTAGCGTAAGAAGACGTTTCACCGGCTTTCACAGGGAACATCTGAAACTCGGTTACGGAGAATGCCGGACCACCACCGATGATGAGGTTACCGCCGGTTTCCAACACAGAGAACCGTACGTAGCGATACTTCTTCCAAAGGCGCACGCAGGGAGAGTCGTACATCTTTACATCGGCATCTTGCGAGAGGTTGGTCAGCGTGGTGACTTCTTCCCATGTAGCGGCGTCATTAGAGCCCAATACCTTCACGTTTTTCCAAGAGAAAGTGGGATATGTGGAATTACGTCCGTAACGGAAAATGAAAGCATCCACGGGATTGTCTTTCAGGTCCACTTGCAGGTAGTGCGGCTCTGTGGGAGGCGTGCCTTTAGCTGCATTGTGGAGAGAGAAGAAATAGGTATTCAGGTTACCGTCCAGCAGGGCAGCATACGTGCTGCCATCGGGATATGGTGCATTGCAATAGAACTGGTTGTGCTCGGTATCGCCGTCGGTAGCCTCGGTAATGAGCTTCACGCTCTCATCGGGAACGGCTGCCATCACCTCTTCATAGGCGGCTTCGGCTTCGGGCAGATAGGCAGCGAGCACCTCCGTGTAGTTGTCGCCACGGATGGCAGCCAACACGGCTTCGCGCTGTTCATTCAGAGCCGTCACATCGGCTGCAGTGGCCGTATTGTTGGCCACTTTCTCACGGGCCTCTTCCATGGCTACGGCCAACTTGTCGGTCTCAGCCTTCACGTTGGCGTCGGTAGAATAGGGAGAGTCTTCAGAAGACACCACGGGATACATCTGGAATTCGCCGATGGCAAACGACGGGCCACCGCCTACGACAGGACTGTTGCTCTTCGTCGCCGTCACCATGAAGCGGACATAGCGGTATTCTTTCCACATGCGGACACACTCGGAGTCATACGTGCCAGTGGTCGGCAGGTTGGTGAGTTCGTCCACCTGAGTCCAGTTTTCACCGTCGTTGGAGGCCAGAACGGTCACGTCCTTAATGGCAAACGTGGGCCATGCCGTCGTGCAACCGCAGCGGAAGATAAAGGCATCCACCGGGTTTTCCTGAAGGTCCACCTGCAGATAGTGGCTCGTCGTGGGAGGTGTGGCCAGGCTGCCGTCGTGGATGGAAATGAGGAATGTGGCCAAGTCGCCGTCGAGCAGGTTGCGGTAGTAGCCCCATACGCGGGTGTTTTCCGGCATCTTGGCGTTAGATGAGAATTGGCAGTCTTCGTCCGTATCTTCAGCATTTGTTATCAAAGCCTTGCTGACGTCAGCCTTCACGTCCATGGCGCGTTCGTAAACGCTCTGAGCTTCTCCCAGGGCCTCTTCGAGAGCAATGGTTTCCTCCGTCTTCATGTCGCCGATTATCTTCTCCAGCAATTCCGTGTCGGTCACTTGGCGCAGATACCATGTGTACCAGCCATAGGCATCGCTCGACGGGTCGGTTGAGTTATACAATGATTCTGACTGGTTGAACACGTCGGAGCCGTCAGCCGAGCCGAAGTAGTTGCTGTTAGGAATGTAAGGATTCTTGTTGGCCGTGTTGTACATGCGGAAGCGGGCCGACCAAGCGGTCTCCTCCTTCAACACCTGTTCCGTTACCAGCGTATTGCTCATCACCAGAGGTTTCTGAGTGGCGGAGGTATTGATAAACGTACCCGTCGCGCAGTTCTGGACAGCCCAGTTGCCCTTGGCGGTCTTCGTGAACTTATAGACGAAAGCCGTATTCGTTGAATCCAGTTTCATCCAGTTTACGGCCGAGCCTTTGGTGTACATGGCCATCTCGTAGCCCTTGTAAGCCATGAAGCCGTCGTAGGCGCTCACGATGTAGTAGTAGCCTTCGTCCATCGGGTTGCGGGTCGAGCGGATTTCGGCCATCAGCTCCTCGATAGACTTTTTCATGCCCTCGCACTGGGCGTCACACGAGTTCGTGTCGATGGCGTGCTGGGCGTCTGTCAGCAACGTCTCCATCTGGTCCTTCAAGTTCACAGGTGTCTCGCCGGGATTGCTGCCGAAGACCCAGACCTTCATCATCTGCTTGGCCTCGCGCACGATGTCATAGAGCGGGTGTTTGTCGCCGGCCGACGTCGTGTCGATGTTCTCGAACAGCCAGTTTATTTTCTCTATATAGGCATCGGCATATTCGCGCATACCGATGTCATTGGGGTGAGTGCCCTCAATCATGCCGTCTTCGGTCAGACCGATTTCGTCCTCCGTCAGGTAGAACACATTCTTCACTTCCTCGTCCATCAGGGCCTCGTATGCCTCACGCAGTTTCTCGTTACCGCGCGAATCGATGCCCTCCTCGTTGGGCTGCATCACCCGGTTCGAGTTACCCAGACTCTCCACCAGCAGGATGGGAGCCTTCGACACGGCGCGCAGTTTCTTCACACCGTCTATCGTACGGCTCACGATGCTCGCCGGAGCGCTCTTGATGTTGGGCACGGGGTCCAGAATGAACAGCTTGGCATTCGTCAGCTCCGACATCATGTCAAACAAACTGCTCTCCATCATGGCGCTGCCCGAGAAACCCAAGTTTATCACATTGCTGTTCAACTCGCGGGCCAAGATGGCAGGCCAGGCCATGCCGGGACGCGAAGCAGAGCAACCCTGGGCTATCGAGGAACCATAGACCACGATAGGCGCATCGTCCTCGGGCACGGTCAGATATTCAAACGTATCGTCCTTGCCAACACCCACGTTCAGCGACTTCACGCCGTTGTACATCGGGAAGAACAGCACATACTCGCACTGGTCCTCACCGCTCACGCCCTTCGGGTCCAAATCGGCATAAGTGTACTGGCAGCTCGAACCGAAAGTAAATTTCTTCTGGGGACTTACCCAGTAAAACTTACCGTCGCTCGTGTGGGCATACAAGTCCACACCGCTCTGAAGCGTCACAGGCATGTTCGTATAACCTGCAGCACCGCCCGTAAGCGTAAACTTCACCGTAATCGTTTTGGCATTTGTCACAAAACGCACATTCAAGCCTGCCGTATTCTTCGACAAGCTCCACACACCGCTCGGAACCAGCGACGACGCGCGGTCCGGGAAACGCTGGTACTTCGTGCCAACCTCCGACGTCCAGCCCTGACCGAACAGGACGCCACCGACGTTGGCATTATACCAAGTTTGAGCCTCAGAGAGGCTGCAAACCATCAAGCTCACCAGGAGCAAACATAATTTTTTCATAACATTTACTTTATCATTTGTATTATTTCTATTCATACAACAGGGCACAATAGCCCACATTATGCCATGCAAAAATAAGAAAAGCCCATGACAAACCCAAACAATAACTGCAAAAAAACGATATCCGCCACCCTGTCAACACCAAATTCTCCCAATCATCCCACGCTACCCTTTTCACCCATACCCTTCCCATTGTTCCCTCCCTTCACATGAAAAACAAGGCGGTGTTTCGGCGCAACAAAACGGACTTCGGATTTTCCAAAAGGCTTTTGGAAGTTTCGAAACGGCGCATCAAAATTTTGAGGCGCCGTTTCAAACTTTTGAAGCGCCGCCTTTGCAGCCACACGCCCGTCCAGATATTTCGTGCATTCTCTCCTTATTATAATATTCCTCCTACAAACACTATTACAACAATTACCGCTACAGTTACAAATATTCAACGGTCACTATTATTACTATTGCCACTATAATTACCACGGCCTCTATAGCAACTGTTGTCTCCCCCACACAAAAAAGCGGCGCCCGCATTCGGACACCGCTCTATCATTTCGAATCAATCTTGTTGTCTTATCTTACGACCTTCTTGCCCTTCTTCACGTAAACGCCACCCTTCTGCGGGTTCGTCACCTTGCGGCCCTGCAGGTCATACAGTGCATCGTCGTCAGCACCGTTCACAGCGCTCTTGACACCAGTAGTTTTACCTACCTTTATTTTGAATGTTACATCAGGAATCTTACCCTGATTAACAGATACAGCGTCCTTATTAGCAATACCAATAGTTTTCAAGGAACCTTCGTAGGTCCCGTCAGCAACAGTATCATTCGCTTTCAATGTAATTTCAGCTAAAACACCGCTGGCTGCATAGTAAGTAAATTCACCACTGGGGAAGTACACACAAAGTACATAACCTTCTCTCTCATTGTATGACTGCGTGAAATCGCCATCAAGCAAATCGGTTTCAACTTCATAAGTCTTCGACCATTTATCTTTCTTAGCATTATAAACAGAGTCAATAGCTATACCTTCAGGTAAATAGAGACCAAAGTTCGTACTCATCATTTTCTCATCGGAAACCATGCTGATCTTAAGCACGCCAGTACGGTCTTCACCAATCGTTACGTCCTCGGCAGTCAGATACGGCTTGTCCTGAGCCATTGCCA
The DNA here is from genome assembly GCA_017940565.1 of Bacteroidaceae bacterium. Taxonomy (GTDB): domain Bacteria; phylum Bacteroidota; class Bacteroidia; order Bacteroidales; family Bacteroidaceae; genus UBA6382. Next base: position 15,906 of record JAGAYH010000026.1, read on the forward strand.
CACCACTAACAACCAATGCGGCCATCACAATCAAAGTTCTCAATTTGTTCATCGCTTCAATTTTTTTATTTGTTATTAATTATTATTCCAGCCTAATGACAAGACAATACAGTCTTTCTCGTTGCAAAGATAAGTACTATTTTACATACCGGCCAAATTTTAGGTAAAAAAAAACACCCTTACTCAAAAAAAATATCACACATTTAATATCATCCACACAATAACCATAGTTACTGACCCGAAACAATATCTCCAAAACCTATCATCCCTATCTTTTCACAAAGAACATCACTATAGTCACCATAGCCACAGCAATCCGAAAACAAAAAAAGAGTCCGCTCCAGTTCGGAACGGACTCCTCAATAAAACGGCGGCGACCTACTCCCCCACTTGCCCCGTTCCGCCGTAGAGCGGAACAAAAACAAGAGACGACGGTACTGCGCAAGCGGACAAACTATAGCCACAGCAATCCAAAAACAAAAAAAAGGAGTCCGCTCCAGCTCGGAACGGACTCCTCAAAAACGGCGGCGACCTACTCTCCCACTTGCCCCGTTCCGCCGGAGCGCGGAACAAAAAA
>JAGAYH010000027.1 GCA_017940565.1 Bacteroidaceae bacterium
ACATTCCAAAAATTTTTGACACTTTCGCCCTGAGAGGCCACTTTCGACTATCGTTGCACTACTTTTGCCCTGTTGGGGCTACTTTCGACTGTCGCATGCGTAGGAAGGCTTAGTGAAAAATCGTCCTAAAATCTTGTTGCGTAACAAAATATTTATAACTTTGCAAGCATAAGTCAACAATATATGTCAAAAAAATCCCTTAAACCCGGCAAAGAGATGCGCAAAGATTTGGCCAATCCGGATTTTTGTGTACTCACTTAATTTAAAATTTATAGTTATGAAGCGTTTTCTTATTTTATTCCTTTTTGCCCTTGCCGGCATGTTGTATTCTGTGGCTCAGGAGGCCTACGTGGTTTACTCGAAAAGCAAGCAGACCCTGACGTTCTATTATGATGCAAACCAGAGTTCACGCACGGGAACAAAGTACGCATTGAATACGGGTAATGGCGTCCCGGGATGGCACAATAACGACGAGCTCGTTCACGGAGTGGTTCGTGCCGTCTTCGATGCCTCCTTTGTAGATGCGCGCCCCACAACGACCAGTGACTGGTTCAGCAGAATGGACCAATTGACAGCCATTGAAGGCTTGGAGTATCTCAACACCAGTGAGGTGACAACCATGGATAACATGTTCGACGGCTGCAAAAGGTTGCAAAGCGTCGACTTGACCGGCTTCAATACGGAAAAAGTAACCAAAATGAGATATATGTTCCGTGAATGTCTCTCGTTGAGACGTCTGGACCTAAGCAGTTTCGACACTCGTAACGTGACGACTATGATAGGAATGTTCAAAGGCGCAGAAGATAAATACACATGGACAAGCCATCTGACGACAATCTATGCGACTGTAGGCAAATGGAAGGTTCCAAATGACAATGCCTCCGCTTCTGAAAACATGTTCCTGTATTGCTACGATTTGAAAGGAGGCCAAGGTACAAAATACGATGAAACGAAAGTGAATTACACCATGGGGTATATCGACGGTGAGAATTCCCAAGGTCGTGTCAGAAATGGCTACCTGACATCGGTGGACAGCCTGAAAGAGGAGCCTTATGCCGTATTGTATAACCGCATAATGACATTCTATTACGACAAGAAGATTTATCATCGTCATGGCCTCTCGCTGGAGATGGAACCCGGGACAGTGACACAGAAATATGTCAATATGTATACCGCGGAAGAAGCACCGGTTAAAGCCGTGGTTGACCCTTCGTTTCAGAATGGGCTTCTCAAGACGATTGGAGGCATGTTCGCTGGCCTGGATTCTTTAAGAACTATCGAAGGTCTTGAGAATTTGAACATGAGTGAGGTGACAGACATGAGTGGATTATTCTCCGGATGCAGTAGTCTGACGAGACTCAATTTAAGTAACTTAGATACCCGGAACGTCACAGACATGCATAGGGCTTTTGCCAATTGTGAAAACTTGACGAGCCTCGATTTAAGTAGCTTCAATGCCCGGAACGTGACAAACATGAGCGGACTGTTCGCCGGATGCAGTAGCCTGACGAGCCTCGACCTAAGCAACTTCGATACCCGGAACGTGAAGGACATGAGTGGAATGTTCTCCGGATGCAGTAGTCTGGCGTTTGACCTGAGCAGCTTCGATACGCGGAATGTGGAAAACATGAGCGCGATGTTCAGCTCTTGCAAATTTTTGAAAGCAAAAACTCTTGACCTGAGTAGTTTCAATACACAGAAAGTGACAGACATGAGTAGCATGTTTAGTTCGAATGGTTATTTGAAAACAATCTATGTAGGCGCTGGATGGAGTACGGAAAGCGTTACCAACTCGAAGGATATGTTTTTCGGCTGCGAATCGTTGGTAGGCGGAACTGGTTTGAAATACAATAGCAAGTATGTTGACGCTCAACGCGCCAACATTGATAACCCGCGTGCATGCTATTTAACGGAGATGAAAGAATATGGTCTTAAAATCTGCGGCACGCAAGTGACAAGTAAAAATCTGACCGACGTCCTTCACGACGGAGCCTTCAGCTACGACCCCGAGCAGAATGTGCTCAGCATAAAGGGCGACTGCCAGCATGATTCGGAAGCCTTGGTTCAGATTAATAGCATCGAGAGAGAAGGCATCACCTTGAAAGTGGAAAAGGATGTCACCTTTACCAGCGGCTTTATCGCCATCTTCGCAGGTTTTGGCGCTAAGATAACCGGCCCCGGAACTCTGAATATCGTATCCCAAAACGTCGGTATTGGAACCATGGGTTCCACTCTGACTCTTGAGGAGGCCCGTGTAAACGTAAAAGCCCTGCGTCCTATGGTTGGTACGAATGACACGAAAACGCTGTTGGTAATAAAGAATTCCAACGTCCATGCCGAGTCCACGTTAAGCGACGGCGGTGCCATCACCACCTTCATGCACGGTATCGTACTGGAAGACTGCAAAATAATAACTCCCGAAGGAGGCAAAACTGGAATACAAGTGTCTGACGCTGACGGCAACGTGGCCAAGGAAGTAGTGATAGAACCCATTAATCCCGCCGATGTGAACCAGGACGGCACGGTGGACTCGGCGGACATCGTGGCGGTCATCAAGGAAATGCCCGATGGTGACAAGAAAGCCGACGTCAACGGTGACACGGTCATTGACTCGGCCGACATCGTGGCGGTCATCAAAGCGATGAAATAATCGAAGTGACAATAGTAGCAATAGTGGCTATAGTGATTATAAAAAACTATAGCCACTATTTATATAAATTAGGAACGCGCGTACCTATTTTTATAATATATTATCGCGAGCTTTTCAGTCGCATTTCAGGGTTTGGAAGCTGTCAGATTGACTCTATAACCCTCATGGAATGCCGCTGCTAAATCCATTTTCTGTGCTTTAAAATATAAAGATTGTTAAATCTTTGCCCTTTTAAGGCGGTTTTGGCCTAAAATGGGCAGAAAAAGGGAGAAAGAGGTTGTCTGTTTCAGCAGAAAGCCGTAACTTTGCACCCCAAATGGCACAATTGTGCCCGTACGTAAAGTAGCAATAAATAAAATAAAAATATAATAATTAAAAGATTAAACAATGCCAACTATTTCACAATTAGTTAGAAAGGGCAGACAGGTACTTGCTGACAAGAGCAAGTCGCCGGCGCTGGACTCGTGTCCACAGCGCCGAGGCGTGTGTGTGCGCGTGTACACCACGACCCCGAAGAAGCCTAATTCCGCCATGCGTAAAGTGGCGCGTGTGCGTTTGACAAACTCCAAGGAGGTAAACTCTTACATCCCCGGAGAAGGACACAATTTGCAGGAACACTCCATCGTGCTGGTGCGCGGCGGCCGTGTGAAGGACCTGCCCGGTGTGCGCTACCACATTGTTCGCGGTACGCTTGACACCGCCGGCGTGGCCAACCGCACGCAGCGCCGTTCCAAGTACGGTGCCAAGCGTCCCAAGGCAGCCAAGAAGTAATCACAATCATTAACACAGGACGGCGGAAAGGTTGAGTAAAGCGCCCGCGAGGGTCTTGAAGACAAAGATGCAGCCCAAACCGAAACATTAAAATGAGAAAAGCAAAACCAAAGAAACGTCTGGTCCTGCCGGACCCGAAGTTTAACGACCAAAAAGTGTCGAAGTTTGTTAACCACCTGATGTACGACGGCAAGAAGAGCCTCTCGTATGAGATTTTCTATGCCGCTCTCGATATCGTAGGTGAAAAAATGAAGAGTGAAGAAAAGCCGGCTCTTGACATCTGGAAGGAAGCCCTCGACAAGGTGACCCCGCAGATTGAGGTGAAGAGTCGCCGTATCGGTGGTGCCACATTCCAGGTGCCGACGGAAATCCGTCCCAGCCGCAAGGAATCCATCTCCATGAAGAACATGATTGCCTTCGCACGCAAACGCGGCGGCAAGAGCATGGCCGACAAACTGGCTGCTGAGATCATGGATGCCTACAACGAGCAAGGCGGTGCTTTCAAGCGTAAGGAAGACCTGCACCGTATGGCCGAGGCTAACCGTGCCTTCGCACACTTCAGATTTTAATGAACGTAAGATACTATAAGGAAAGGAGAAATTAAGTAAGTATGGCTCAACATACAGATTTACACCTAACGCGAAATATCGGTATTATGGCCCACATCGACGCCGGCAAAACGACGACGTCGGAGCGTATCCTGTTCTATACCGGTAAGACGCACAAGTTGGGTGAAGTTCACGACGGTGCCGCTACCATGGACTGGATGGCCCAGGAGCAGGAAAGAGGTATCACCATTACTTCGGCTGCCACTACGACCTTCTGGAACTGGAACGAGCACCAATACAAGATTAATTTGATTGACACCCCGGGGCACGTGGACTTTACCGCCGAAGTGGAGCGCTCGCTGCGTGTGCTCGACGGCGCTGTGGCTACATACTGCGCCGTAGGTGGCGTTCAGCCGCAATCGGAGACCGTTTGGCGCCAAGCCGACAAGTATAATGTGCCCCGATTGGGCTATGTAAACAAGATGGACCGCTCAGGTGCTGACTTCTTCGAGGTTCTCTCACAGATGAAGTCGGTGCTCAATGCCAATCCCATCGCCGTTAACCTGCCCATAGGCGCCGAAGAGACGTTCAAAGGCGTGGTTGACCTTATCAAAATGAAAGCTATCCTGTGGCACGACGAGACACTGGGCGCCGAATATGAGGTGGAGGATATCCCTGCCGACATGCAGGCCGAAGCTGAAGAGTGGCGCGCCAAACTCGTGGAACAGGCAGCTGAATTTGATGACAAACTCATGGAGAAATTCTTTGACGATCCCTCAGCCATCACCGAGGAAGAACTCATCCGTGCTATCCGTAAGGGTACGCTTGAGATGAAACTGACCCCGATGTGCTGCGGTTCTTCGTTCAAGAACAAGGGTGTGCAGACGCTTCTTGACTACGTCTGCGCTTTCCTGCCTTCTCCTCTTGATACTCCCAATGTCGTGGGCACCAACCCCGATACGGATAAGGAAGAAGACCGCCGTCCCGACGAAAGCGACCATACGGCAGCCTTGGCATTCAAGATTGCCACCGACCCGTATGTAGGCCGTCTGACTTATGTCCGCGTATACTCCGGCAAACTGGAGTCCGGTTCTTACATCTATGACGTTCGCTCCGGTAAGAAGGAGAGAATTTCGCGCATGTTCCAGATGCACTCCAACCAACAGTTGCCGGTAGAAGTGATTTCGGCCGGTGACATTGGTGCTGTCGTTGGTATCAAGGACATCCGTACGGGTGACACCCTGTGTGACGAAAAGGCTCCCATCATCCTTGAATCAATGGACTTCCCCGATCCTGTTATCGGTATTGCCGTGGAGCCCAAGACGCAGAAGGACCTCGACCGCCTGTCGCTGGGTCTGGCCAAACTGGCCGAAGAAGACCCCACCTTCACAGTGAAGACAGACGAGCAGAGCGGACAGACTGTAATTTCAGGTATGGGTGAGCTCCATCTGGACATTATCATCGACCGCCTGAAGCGCGAATTTAAGGTGGAATGTAACCAAGGACGTCCTCAGGTGAATTACAAAGAGGCAATTACCAAGACCGTCAATCTGCGTGAAGTGTACAAGAAGCAGACCGGTGGCCGTGGTAAGTTTGCCGACATTATCGTAAATGTGGGTCCCGTGGACGAAGACTATAAGGAAAGCGGCCTGCAGTTCATCAATTCGGTGACCGGAGGCAACATTCCCAAAGAATTCATCCCCTCAGTACAGAAAGGCTTTGAGACCGCAATGAAGAGCGGTATACTCGGTGGCTATCCTATGGACACACTGAAGGTGGAGCTGCTCGACGGCTCGTTCCATCCGGTTGACTCCGACCAGCTGTCGTTTGAAGTAGCCGCCCTGAGCGCCTACAAGAACGCCTGTGCCAAGGCCGGTCCTGTGCTCTTGGAGCCCATCATGCGTCTTGAGGTCATTACCCCGGAAGAAAGTATGGGTGACGTCATCGGAGACTTGAACAAGCGCCGCGGTCAGGTGGAAGGTATGGATACCAACCGCTCTGGTGCACGCGTAATCAAAGCCCTGGTGCCGCTGGCCGAAATGTTCGGCTATGTGACAGCCCTGCGTACCATTACATCGGGACGTGCCACGTCGTCGATGGAATACGATCATCACGCCCCACTCTCATCGAGTTTGGCCAAGAGTGTGCTTGAAGAAATAAAGGGACGTACAGATTTGGTATAAAAAGAAAAAGGCCAGGAGAGCGCTTAACGAATGACTCTTAAGTGCCCCACCTGCCGAAACAATTAAAAATAACAAAAACAATGAGTCAAAAAATTAGAATTAAACTGAAGTCTTACGACCACACGCTGGTGGAGAAATCTTCCGACAAGATCGTAAAGGCTGTGAAGGCAACCGGTGCTATCGTCAGCGGACCGATTCCCCTGCCTACCCGCAAACGCATCTATACGGTAAACCGTAGTACGTTTGTTAATAAGAAAGCTCGTGAACAGTTCGAGCTGAGTACCTACAAGCGTCTGATTGACATCTATAGTTCAACGGCAAAAACCGTGGACTCACTGATGAAGTTGGAATTGCCTTGTGGCGTAGAAGTAGAGATCAAAGTATAGTTAATTGTTAAATATCAACTGAAATGCCAGGATTAATTGGGAAAAAAATCGGAATGACATCCGTATTCAGTGCCGAGGGCAAGAATGTGCCATGCACTGTTATCGAAGCAGGTCCTTGCGTAGTTACTCAGGTGAAGACAGTGGAGACTGACGGCTATCAAGCTGTTCAGCTCGGTTTCCAGGAGTTGAAGGAAAAGAACACCTCCAACCCCATGAAAGGCCACTTCAAGAAAGCCGGAACTACGCCGAAGAGACACTTGGCCGAGTTCAAGGATTTTGAAAAGGAATTGAACCTGGGTGATACCGTAACGGTTGACATCTTCGCAGACACGAAGTTTGTCGATGTTGTGGGCACCTCTAAAGGTAAAGGATTCCAGGGCGTAATGAAGCGTCACGGTTTTGGCGGTGTGGGTCAGTCCACTCATGGCCAGGACGACCGTGCCCGCAAGCCGGGTTCCATTGGCGCTTGCTCTTATCCCGCCAAGGTATTCAAAGGAATGCGCATGGGCGGCCAAATGGGCGGCGACCGTGTGACTACGCAGAATCTGCGCGTGTTAAAGGTAATACCGGAACATAACCTGATTCTTCTGAAGGGTTCTGTGGCCGGTTGTAAAGGTTCAATTGTTTTAATTAAAGAGTGATGGAAGTTAGCGTATTAAACAGAAAAGGTGAAGACACCGGCAGAAAGGTTACGTTAAACGAAACCGTTTTTGGCATTGAACCTAATGATCATGCCATCTATCTTGACGTGAAGCACTACATGGCTGCCCAGCGTCAGGGTACGGCCAAGGCTAAGGAAAGAAGTGAAATGAGCGGTTCCACCCGCAAGCTGATCCGTCAGAAAGGTAGCGGTGGCGCCCGTCGCGGTGACATCAACTCGCCCGTCCTCGTTGGCGGTGCCCGTGTGTTTGGTCCCCAGCCCCGTGACTACAGCTTCAAACTGAACAAGAAGGTAAAGCAATTGGCACGTCGCTCTGCACTTGCCTACAAAGCACAGGAAAATGCAATTATTGTAGTCGAAGATTTCAAATTTGAAGCTCCGAAGACGAAAGAGTTCGTTGAAATGACGAAAAATCTGAATGTTGCAGATAAAAAAGTGCTGTTGGTTTTGCCGGGTATAGAAAAAAATGTATATTTGTCGGCTCGAAATGTAAAGACGGCGAAAGTAATGGCAGCTCCTCAGCTCAATACCTACTCGGTACTTGATGCTGGTGTGTTGGTCGTGACTGAAGATTCGCTGAAAGAGATTGACGCCGTTTTAGCAAAATAAGAAGTTATGGGATACATAATCAAACCATTGGTCACTGAAAAAATGACCGCCTTGACGGATAAGCGGAACAACGTGTTCGGCTTTATTGTGCGTCCTGAAGCCAATAAGATTCAGATAAAGGCAGAGATTGAAAGCCTCTATAATGTCAATGTAAAGTCGATTAGCACCATGCGCTATGCTGGAAAGTCGAAAGTGCGTTATACGAGAGCTGGAATGCAAAAAGGCCGTACCAATGCTTTTAAGAAAGCTATTGTAACTCTGGCCGAAGGCGAAATGATAGATTTTTACAGCAATATTTAATAGAAAATGGCAGTACGGAAATTAAGACCCACAACACCGGGTCAGAGACACAAAATTATTGGTACTTTCGAAGAAATTACTGCACTGGTACCAGAGAAGTCTCTTGTTTACGGCAAACGTTCCACCGGTGGCCGTAATAATGACGGCCGACTCACTATGCGTTACAGAGGCGGCGGTCACAAGAGAAAATTCCGTTTTATCGATTTTAAGCGCGAAAAAGATGGTATTCCCGCAGTAGTAAAGACCATCGAGTACGATCCGAACCGTTCGGCTCGCATCGCTCTGTTGTACTATGCTGATGGCGAAAAGCGTTACATTATTGCTCCCAACGGACTTGAAGTTGGCACACAAGTAATGTCTGGCCCCGACGCAGCTCCTGAAGTAGGCAACACATTGCCTTTGCAGAACATCCCCGTAGGTACAGTGATTCATAACATTGAATTGCGTCCGGGTCAAGGGGCTCTGCTGGTGCGTTCGGCCGGTAACTTCGCTCAGTTAACATCCCGTGAGGGTAGTTATTGTGTTATTAAATTGCCTTCTGGCGAGACTCGTAAGATTCTCAGCGCCTGCAAGGCTACGATTGGTAGTGTTGGCAATTCAGACCATGCTCTGGAAAGTTCCGGTAAGGCCGGACGTTCCCGCTGGTTGGGTCGTCGCCCGCACAACCGTGGTGTCGTAATGAACCCGGTAGATCACCCGATGGGTGGTGGTGAAGGACGTCAGTCCGGAGGCCATCCGCGTTCACGCACTGGTTTGTATGCTAAGGGCTTGAAGACAAGACGCCCGAAGAAGCAGTCCAACAAGTATATTATCGAAAGAAGTAAGAAGTAACAAATAACAAGTTAATTGAGTAAATTATGAGTCGTTCATTAAAAAAAGGTCCGTATATCGCCGTATCTCTGGAGAAGAAGATTCTTGCCATGAACGAAAGCGGTAAGAAAAGTGTCGTTAAGACCTGGGCCCGGGCTTCAATGATTTCCCCAGACTTTGTGGGTCATACCATTGCAGTCCATAACGGTAATAAATTCATTCCTGTTTATGTTACTGAAAACATGGTAGGTCACAAACTTGGTGAGTTTGCCCCGACCCGCAAGTTCGGAGGTCACTCCGGTAACAGATAAGCAGGGCCATTAAACCAGAAATAAAAAAGAAGAAATAATGGGAGCTAGAAAAAGAATTGCGGCCAAAGAAAGAAAAGAGGCCCAAAAAACCCAATATTTTGCATCCTTGCAAAATGTTCCCTCATCTCCGCGGAAAATGCGCTACGTGGTAGACATGATCCGTGGTATGGAGGTAGGTCGTGCTCTCGGTACGCTGAAATTCTCGGCTAAGGCAGCATCAGTACCCCTGGAAAAGTTGTTGCGTTCAGCTGTTGCGAACTGGGAACAGAAAAACGACAGAAAAGCAGAAGAAGGCGAATTGTTTGTGACGAAAGCCTACGTAAATGAAGGCGCTACCCTGAAGCGTATGAGACCCGCCCCCCAAGGCCGCGGCTATCGCATCCGCAAGCGCTCGAATCACGTGACATTGCACGTCGGTACTAAAAATGATTAACAAGAAGTAGTATGGGACAAAAGATTAATCCGATAGCAAACCGTTTGGGAATTATCCGCGGTTGGGATTCAAACTGGTACGGTGGCAAAAACTTTGGCGACACCCTGCTCGAGGATACAAAAATCCGCGAGTATCTGAACGCCCGTTTAGCAAAAGCCAGCGTTTCCAAGATTGTGATCGAACGTACGCTTAAACTTGTGACGATTACGGTTTGTTCCTCTCGTCCAGGTGTAATCATTGGTAAAGGCGGACAAGAAGTCGACAAACTGAAGGAAGAACTCAAGAAGATTACGGATAAAGATATTCAGATCAATATCTATGAAGTTCGCAAACCTGAGCTCGATGCCCAAATCGTAGGTAAAAACATCGCTCATCAGATTGAAGGCATGGTGGCCTATCGCCGTGCTATCAAGATGGCTATTGCCAATACGATGCGTATGGGAGCAGAAGGAATCAAGGTGCAGATTTCCGGCCGTCTCAACGGCGCTGAAATCGCGCGCAGCGAAATGTATAAGGAAGGCAGAACGCCTCTGCATACATTCCGTGCCGATATTGACTATTGTCAGACTGAAGCTCTCACGAAAGTTGGCTTGCTGGGTATCAAAGTGTGGATTTGCCGTGGTGAAGTCTATGGCAAGAAGGACTTGGCACCCAACTTTGCACAACAAAATGAGAAGGGACGCGGTTTCGGCGGTCGCGGTCGCGGTGACCGTGATGGCAAGCCCCGTCGCAGAAGAAACAATAACCGATAATTAGAAGAGTATTATGTTACAACCGAAAAGAACTAAATACAGAAGACCCCAAAAAGGCCGTAGCAAGGGTAATGCCCAACGTGGAAACCAGTTGGCTTTCGGCAGTTTTGGAATCAAGAGCCTTGAGACCGAATGGCTGAACAGCCGTCAGTTGGAAGCTGCCCGTGTTGCTGTGACCAGAGAAATGCAGCGTCAAGGACAAGTTTGGATTCGAGTTTTCCCGGATAAGCCTATCACCAAGAAGCCTGCCGATGTCCGCATGGGTAAGGGTAAGGGTGATCCCGTAGGTTTTGTTGTTCCCGTAACGCCCGGCCGCATCCTGTTTGAGGTTGAGGGTGTACCCTATGAAGTCGCTAAGGAAGCCTTGCGCCTGGCCGCACAGAAACTTCCTGTGGTTACTAAGTTTGTTGTTAGACGTGATTATGATAAAAATGCTTGATTATGAAAAGTGCAGAAATTAGAGAAATTCCTACAAACGAATTGAAGGAAAGATTGGAAACTGCGCAGGCCAACTACAACCAGACCCTGCTGAACCATGCTGTTTCTCCTATTGCCAACAGCGCTTCGATTAAGATGGCACGCCGTGACATCGCTCGCATGAAAACGGAATTGCGTCAGAGAGAACTTAACAAATAAATTCATTCCCTATGGAAGAAAGAAATCTTAGAAAGACAAGACAGGGTGTTGTCATCAGCAACAAGATGGATAAAACCGTTGTAGTTGCTACTATCTTCAAGAAAAAGCACCCCATATACGGTAAGTTTGTCTCCACGACAAAGAAGTATCATGCCCATGACGAGAAGAACGATTGCAACCCCGGTGATACGGTGTTGTTGATGGAAACCCGTCCTTTGAGCAAGACTAAAAGGTGGAGAGTAGTAAAAATCGTTGAAAGAGCTAAGTAATCATGATACAGACAGAAAGTAGATTAACTGTAGCAGATAATAGCGGCGCTCGCGAAGCCCTGTGCATCCGCGTGCTCGGAGGCACCAAAAGACGCTATGCTTCTGTAGGAGACGTGATAGTCGTTTCTGTGAAGAACGTTATTCCGTCAAGCGAAATTAAGAAAGGCACTGTATCCAAGGCACTCATTGTTCGTACGAAGAAGGAAATCCGCCGTGCAGACGGTTCATATATTCGTTTCGATGACAATGCCTGTGTATTGTTGAACGGTGCAAATGAATTGAGAGGTAGCCGCATATTCGGCCCGGTTGCTCGCGAACTTCGTGCAGTCAACATGAAAGTCGTTTCTCTGGCACCGGAAGTTCTTTAATTTTTAAAGATTAGCATTACATGAGTAAGTTACATATTAAGAAAGGCGATACCGTGTATGTCAACACAGGTGTGAGCAAAGGTTCCACCGGCAAGGTGCTCAAAGTGTATGTAGACAAACAACGCGCTATCGTTGAAGGAGTGAATATGGTCAGCAAGAGCATGAAGCCCGATGCCAAGCACCCGCAAGGAGGCATCGTGAAACAAGAAGCTCCGATTCATATTTCCAATTTGAATGTAGTAGACCCGAAGACCGGCAAACCAACGCGCATTGGCCGCAGACGTGATGCCGAGGGCAAACTGGTACGTTATTCCAAAAAATCAGGAGAGGAGATCAAGTGATGAATACGACAGGACTTAAGAATGATTACAAAGAGCGCATTGCTCCTGCTTTGATGAAGAAGTTTAACTATTCATCGCCGATGCAGATTCCTGAATTGAAGAAGATTGTAGTTAACCAAGGCTTGGGTGCTGCAACACAGGATAAGAAAATTGTTGATGTGGCCATCACTGAACTGACTGCTATCACCGGTCAGAAAGCCGTTGCCACCATTTCGCGTAAGGACGTGGCCAACTTCAAACTCCGTAAGAAGATGCCTATCGGTGCCCGTGTGACGTTGCGCCGTGACAAAATGTACGAGTTTTTGGAGAAATTGGTTCGCATCGCCCTGCCGCGTATCCGTGACTTTAAGGGTATCGGTGGTAAATTTGACGGTCGTGGAAACTATACGCTCGGTATTGAAGAGCAGATTATCTTCCCCGAAATCAACATCGATTCTGTTGAACGCATTCAAGGTATGAACATTACTTTCGTGACAAGTGCCCCGACCGATGAGGAAGGCTACGAGTTGCTGAAAGAATTCGGATTACCGTTTAAGGACGCAAAAAATAACTAATAGATATGGCAAAAGAATCAATGAAGGCTCGTGAAGTGAAGAGAGCCAAACTGGTTGCCAAATATGCGGAAAAACGTGCTGCCCTGAAAGAGATTGTCAATAAATCTGACGATCCCATTGAAGCCTACGAAGCAGCCCGCAAGTTGCAGAAGATCCCTCGCAATGCTAACCCTATCCGTTTACACAACCGTTGCAAGATAACGGGCCGTCCGAAGGGTTACATGCGTCAGTTCGGTCTTTCACGTATCCAGTTCCGCGAAATGGCTTCCAATGGTCTTATTCCGGGCGTGAAAAAGGCAAGTTGGTAAAAGAAGTTTAATATTGTCGGGCTCTCCCGATCAATTAACAAATTAATTAATATGACAGATCCAATAGCAGATTATCTGACACGGTTGCGCAACGCCATTCAGGCCAAACACCGGGTGGTGGAAGTTCCCGCGTCAAACTTGAAGAAGGATATTACAAAAATCCTCTTCGAGAAAGGCTACATTCTCAATTTCAAATTTATTGAGGACGGTCGCCAAGGCATCATCAAAATTGCGTTGAAATATGATGCTGTGAACAAAACCAGTGCGATTAAATCTTTGAAGCGTGTGTCTTCCCCTGGTTTGCGCCAGTACACCGGTTACAAGGACATGCCGAGAGTAATCAACGGTTTAGGTATAGCCATCATCTCCACTTCCAAGGGTGTGATGACAAACAAAGAAGCTGCCGACATGAAAATTGGCGGCGAAGTTCTTTGCTACGTATATTAATTTCAGGAGGATAACACAATGTCAAGAATAGGTAAATTGCCGATTAACATTCCTGCTGGTGTCACTGTGACAATGCAGGATAATGTAGTGTCCGTAAAAGGACCGAAGGGTGAGTTAAGCCGCGAAGTGCATCCTTCCATTAAAGTGTCCATTGCTGATGGCACCATCAATTTTGAGGTTGACGAGAAAAACGACAGCGTAAGCGAAAAGCAGAAGCATGCTTTCCATGGCTTGTATCGTGCTCTGGTCAACAACATGGTCGTAGGTGTATCTGAAGGCTATAAGAAAGAAATGGAACTTGTTGGAGTAGGTTATCGCGTATCTAACGAAGGCAACATCATCGAGTTCGCCTTAGGATATACTCATCCCATTTTCATTCAAGTGCCCGAACAGATAACAGTAGTGACCAAGTCAGAAAGAAACAAACGTCCCTATATTTGTCTGGAGTCTTGTGATAAGGAACTTTTAGGACTTGTTTGTGCTAAAATCCGTTCTTTCCGTATGCCTGAACCTTATAAGGGTAAAGGTATCCTGTATGTAGGCGAAGTTATTCGTCGTAAGTCTGGAAAAACGGCAGCAGCCAAATAACCATTAAAAGAATAAGATTATGAACAAAGCAGATAGAAGGGTAAAGATTAAATATCGCGTTCGGAATAAGATTTCCGGAACTGCAGAACGTCCCCGTTTAAGTGTATTTAGGAGCAACAAGCAAATCTACGTCCAGATAATCAATGACGATGAAGGCCGTACTCTGGTTGCCGCTTCTTCTCTTGGCATGGAAAAAATGCCGAAGAAAGAGCAGGCTGCCAAGGTTGGCGAGAAAATAGCTCAGATTGCTCTCGAAGCAGGTATCACCCAGGTTGTATTCGACCGTAACGGTTATCTGTATCATGGTAGAATTCAAGAAGTGGCTAATGGTGCCCGCAAAGGCGGACTTAAATTTTAATTAAGATTATGGCAAACAGAATAAATGTAAACGCTGAAGAGTTGACTGACAGACTGGTTGCTCTTAATCGTGTAGTTAAAGTGACCAAAGGTGGTAGAACGTTCACCTTCGCAGCAATAGTTGTTGTAGGTGATGGCAACGGTGTCTTAGGCTATGGCCTGGGCAAAGCCGGTGAAGTTTCTGCTGCCATTGCTAAAGGTGTAGAATCCGCCAAGAAAAATCTGGTGAGAGTCCCCATTTATAAAGGAACCATACCTCACGAGCAAGTTGCCAAGTACGGTGGTGCAGAAGTACTGCTCCGTCCGGCTTCTCCTGGTACAGGAGTTGTAGCCGGTGGCGCTATGCGTGCCGTTTTGGAAAGTGCCGGAGTTAAGGACGTGTTGGCCAAGGCCAAAGGTTCTACTAACCCCCACAACCTTGTTAAGGCTACCGTAGAGGCATTGCTTCAGATGCGTGATGCCAGAATGGTGGCAGAGGATCGTAACATCAGTATTGAAAAAGTATTTAGAGGTTAATGCTATGGCTACAATAAAAGTAAAGCAAACGAAAAGCCGCATTGGTGCCCCAAAGGATCAGTGCAGAACTTTAGATGCCCTCGGATTGAAAAAGCTCAATCGTGTCGTAGAGCATGAAGACACCGCCTCTATCCGCGGTATGATTCGGAAAGTTCATCATTTGGTGACGATTGTTGAATAGTTTAAAACGTAAGAACAATGAAATTACATAATTTACAACCTGCAGCAGGCTCAACACATTCAAGCCGTCGTATAGGTCGCGGTCCCGGCTCTGGTCTCGGTGGCACATCAACCCGTGGTCACAAAGGAGCCAAGGCCCGTTCCGGTTACAAGAAGAAGATTGGCTTCGAAGGTGGTCAGATGCCTTTGCAGCGCCGCGTACCGAAATCCGGTTTCAAAAACTTCAACCGTGTAGAGTACAAAGCCATTAACTTGAACATTCTTCAGGCGTTGGCCGATTCCAAAGGTTTGGCAAAAGTTACAGTGTCCGATCTCATCGAAGCCGGCTTCGTTTCGAAAAAGCATTTAGTTAAGATTTTAGGTAACGGACAGCTCACCGCTAAGCTCGAGGTGGAAGCCAATGCATTCTCAAAGACGGCAGAAGAAGCCATCAAAGCAGCAGGTGGTAGCGTAACCATATTGTAATAGATGAAAAAAATCATTGAGACATTAAAGAATATTTGGAGAATAGAAGACCTTAGAACTCGTCTTCTCATCACGCTTCTTTTCGTCGCCATCTATCGATTCGGTTCTTTCGTAGTATTGCCCGGAATCGATCCTGGACAGCTGACGAAGTTGCAAGAGCAGACAAGCACAGGTCTGATGTCTCTTCTGAATATGTTTTCAGGAGGTGCATTCTCCAACGCCTCCATCTTCGCGTTAGGTATCATGCCGTACATCTCTGCCTCCATTGTGATGCAATTGTTGGCAATCGCCGTACCTTACTTCCAGAAGATGCAGCGTGAAGGCGAAAGTGGACGTAGAAAGATCAACCAGTACACACGTTACCTGACCATCGCCATCTTGGTGTTCCAGGCTCCTATGTACATGATTAATCTGAAGTCCACGGCTGGTATGGCCATCAACCCCGGCCTCCAGTGGTCTTGGTTCTTAATCTCATCCACCCTGATTCTTGCCGCCGGCAGTATGTTCATCCTCTGGTTGGGTGAGCGCATTACGGATAAAGGCGTCGGAAACGGTATCTCAATCATCATTATGATCGGTATCATTGCCCGTCTTCCCCAGGCTCTTGGTCAGGAATTCGTCACCGCTCTTACGGCTGAGGCCGGCGGTCTCATTAAATTCTTGTTTGAGATTATTGCCCTCCTGATAGTCATCGCAGTATCTATCGTGTTGGTGCAAGCCACTCGCAAAATCCCTGTGCAGTATGCCAAGCGTGTTGAAGGAAACCGTCAGTTCGGCGGAGCCCGTCAATACATCCCAGTGAAGCTCTTTGCCGCCAATGTAATGCCTATCATCTTTGCGCAGGCATTGATGTTCATACCGCTTACATTAGGTAACTATGGTAAGGAAAGCGGTAGCTGGGTGGTGAACAATCTGCTTGACCAGAACAGTTTCCTCTACAATGTGGTAATGGTCATTCTGGTAATAGCCTTCACCTATTTCTATACTGCCATCACGCTGAACCCTGTTCAGATGTCTGAGGATTTGAAACGTAATAACGGATTTATCCCCGGTATCAAACCGGGCAAGAATACGGCAGACTTCCTTGACAACATCATGTCGCGTATCACATTACCCGGCTCGTTGTTCATTGCCCTGATTGCCATCCTTCCGGCTTTCGCCCGGTTCTTTGGCGTCAATCAAGAGTTTGCCCAATTCTTCGGCGGAACCTCTCTGCTCATTCTTGTCGGCGTAGTGCTCGACACCCTTCAGCAGATAGAGAGCTATCTCTTGGTCCGCCACTACGATGGTCTGTTAAGTTCTGGTCGTATTCGTTCTCGCCAAGGTTAACCATAAACAATGGTTTACTTAAAGACGGAAGATGAAATAGAGCTTTTAAGGCAAGCCAACCTCCTTGTGGGGAAGACTCTTGCCGAGATAGCCCGCATGATAAAGCCCGGCGTGACTACACGTCAGATAGACCAATTGGCCGACACGTTTATACGTGACAATGGAGCCTTGCCCACATTCAAGGGCGTGCCCAGTCCCTACGGAAAGCCGTTTCCCGCCAGCGTCTGCACTTCAGTGAACGATCAGGTGGTCCACGGCATCCCGACGGACAAACCACTTGAAGAAGGTGACATCGTGTCTGTGGACTGTGGCACCCTGCTCAACGGTTTCAACGGCGACTCCTGTTACACTTTCTGTGTAGGCGAAGTCAAGCCCGAAGTCAAAGCCCTGCTGAAGACCACCAAAGAAAGTCTCTATCTGGGCATTCAGGCAGCACTTCCAGGTCACCGCATAGGCGATATCGGATATGCAGTACAGAGCTACTGCGAAAGCCACGGATATGGTGTTGTCCGTGAATTGTGTGGCCACGGCATCGGCCGTGAAATGCATGAAGACCCCATGGTACCCAACTACGGCCGCCGTGGTAACGGAATGAAAATTCAGAACGGTCTGTGCATAGCCATCGAGCCCATGATAACCATGGGAAGTCACGAAATCGGCGTCCTTGAAGACGGCTGGACAGTAGTGACACGCGACGGTCAGCCGGCAGCTCACTTCGAGCACACCATAGCCATCCACAACGGCCAACCCGACATCATGTCGTCTTTCGAAGAAGTAGAACTAGTAGAAGGTAAACTCTATTAAAGAAATATGTCCAAAGAAACGGCAATTGAACAAGACGGAGTCATCCTGGAGGCACTCTCCAATGCCATGTTCCGTGTAGAATTGGAAAACGGCCATCAGATTACTGCCCATCTCTCGGGTAAGATGCGTTTGCACTATATCCGCATCCTCCCCGGTGACAAGGTAAAGGTCGAAATGAGCCCCTATGATTTGTCAAAGGGCAGAATCGTATTCAGATATAAATAAAAAGAAGCAATATGAAGACAAAAGTATCTATCAAGAAGCGCACCCCGGATTGCAAGATTGTCCGTCGCAAGGGTCGTCTGTTTGTTATCAATAAGAAGAATCCCAAGTATAAAGTACGTCAGGGATAGAGTCAACAAGTAAAAAATATAAATAATATATGGCAATAAGAATTGTTGGTGTAGATTTGCCTCAGAACAAGCGAGGTGAAATCGCGTTGACCTATATTTTTGGAATAGGTCGTAGCAGCGCTGGTAAGATATTGGACCAAGCCGGTATCAACCGCGACATTAAAGTGAAAGACTGGACCGACGACCAAACGGCAAAGATTCGTGAAATCATCGCCGAAGGTTTCAAGGTGGAAGGTGATCTTCGTTCCGAAGTTCAGATGAACATCAAGCGCCTTATGGATATCGGTTGTTATCGTGGCGTGCGCCATCGTATCGGCCTTCCGGTGCGTGGCCAGAGCACGAAGAACAATGCCCGTACCCGTAAGGGAAAGAAGAAGACTGTTGCTAACAAGAAAAAAGCTACTAAATAATAAGTGATATGGCAAAAAAGACAGTTTCAGCAAAGAAAAGAGTTGTAAAGGTAGGCGCAGCTGGACAGTTGCACGTTCATAGCTCCTTCAACAATATCATTGTGACTCTTGCCAACGATGAAGGTCAGGTAATCTCATGGTCTTCCGCCGGCAAGATGGGATTCCGCGGCTCCAAGAAGAACACGCCCTATGCTGCCCAGATGGCCGCCCAAGATTGTGCCAAAGTAGCTTTCGACCTGGGTCTCCGCAAAGTGAAGGCCTTCGTGAAAGGTCCCGGTAACGGTCGCGAATCTGCCATCCGTGCCATACATGGCGCCGGAATCGAAGTAACCGAAATCGTAGACGTAACGCCGCTGCCTCACAACGGTTGCCGTCCTCCGAAGAGAAGAAGAGTATAATTAATCAGCAAAATATTTAAGAAATGGCTAAATATACAGGACCAAAAACACGCATGTCCCGTAAATTCGGTGACCCTATTTACGGACCTGACAAGGTATTGTCCAAGAGAACCAACCCTCCCGGACAACATGGTAACGACCGTCGCCGCAAGACTTCGGAATATGGCACGATGCTTGCTCAGAAGCAGAAAGCCAAGTACACCTATGGTGTGCTCGAGCGCCAGTTCCGCAACATGTTCGAGCAGGCTTCCCGTTCCAGCGGTGTAACTGGTGAAGAGTTGATGCAGCTTCTTGAGCGTCGCCTTGACAACATCGTCTATCGTCTGGGCATTGCTCCTACACGCGCAGCCGCCCGCCAACTTGTCAATCACAAGCACATTGTAGTTGACGGACAGGTGGTCAACATCCCCTCTTATTCCGTAAAGCCCGGCCAAGTGGTAGGCGTACGCGAGAAGTCAAAGTCTCTCGAAGTCATTGCCGACTCCCTGGCAGGTTTCAACCACGGCAAATATGCCTGGATCGAATGGGACGAAAATACCAAGAGCGGCAAGTTCATGCATCTCCCCGAGCGTGCTGACATTCCCGAGAACATCCAGGAACAGTTGATCGTAGAATTATACTCCAAATAAAACATAAATCCATGGCGATATTAGCATTTCAAAAACCCGACAAAGTTGTAATGTTGGAAGAAACGCCAACCTACGGAAAGTTTGAGTTCCGTCCGTTGGAGCCTGGTTTCGGTACAACGATAGGAAACGCCCTGAGGCGCATCCTTTTGTCATCTTTGGAAGGCTATGCTATCAATACCATCCTCATCGATGGTGTCGAGCATGAGTTTTCCACCGTCCCCGGCGTCCGTGAGGATGTAACCAATATCATTCTTAACTTGAAGCAAGTACGTTTCAAGCAGACGGTTAGCGAATTTGAACATGAAAAGGTTAGTATCACCGTCGAAAATTCTACAGATTTTAAAGCCGGTGATATAGGTAAGTCCCTAACCGGATTTGAAGTGTTAAATCCCGAATTGGTCATCTGCCACCTTGATCCCAAGGCTACCCTGAAGATGGTGCTCACCATCAACAAGGGTCGCGGCTATGTGCCTGCCGACGAAAACCGCGCCGCTTGCAACATCGTCAACCAGTTGCCAATCGACTCTATTTACACCCCTATCCGTAACGTGAAGTATACCGTGGACAACTATCGCGTAGAGCAGAAGACCGACTACGAGAAGTTGACCATAGAGATAACCACAGACGGGTCCATACATCCTAAAGAGGCACTCAAGGAGGCCGCCAAAATCCTCATCTACCACTTCGTCCTCTTCTCTGAAGACAAGATCACCATCGAGAACAGTGAAGAAGGCGGCGAAGAATTCGATGAAGAAACGCTCCGTATGCGCCAGTTGCTCAAGACCCAGCTCGTCGACATGCACCTCTCCGTGCGTGCACTCAACTGTCTCAAGGCAGCCGACGTGGAAACTCTGGGCGATCTGGTACAGTTTAACAAGAACGACCTTCTCAAATTCCGCAACTTCGGAAAGAAATCGCTCTCAGAACTCGAAAACCTGCTCGAAAGCCTCAATCTCTCGTTTGGACTCGACATTTCCAAGTATAAATACGATAAAGACTAAATCATGAGACATAATAAGAAATTCAATCATCTGAGTCGTACCGCCTCTCACCGCGCAGCCATGCTCTCCAACATGGCCTGCTCGCTCATCAAGCACAAGAGAATCACTACGACCGTAGCCAAGGCCAAAGCCTTGAGAAAGTACGTTGAGCCCATCATCACCAAGTCCAAGAACGACACGACCCACTCCCGCCGCGTCGTCTTCAGCTACCTGCAGGACAAGGAAGCCATCAAGGAACTCTTCAAAGAAGTATCCGAAAAGATTGGCGGCCGTCCC
Organism: Bacteroidaceae bacterium; assembly: GCA_017940565.1. GTDB lineage: Bacteria > Bacteroidota > Bacteroidia > Bacteroidales > Bacteroidaceae > UBA6382. The sequence goes on from JAGAYH010000027.1 coordinate 20,644, forward strand.
GGTGGTTACACCCGCATCATCAAGCTCGGACAGCGTCAGGACGACGGTGCAGAAATGTGCTTCATCGAACTCGTTGACTTCGACGAGAACATGGCCAAGACCGAGAAGAAGGCCCGCCGCACCCGTCGTGGAGGCCGTCGTGCCGCCGAAAAGCCCGCAGAAGAGGTGAAAGCCGCTGAAGAAGTAGCCGAAGCCCCCGCTGAGGAAGCCGCTCCTGCTGCCGAAGAGGCACCCGCCGAGGCTCCCGCCGAAGAGGCTGCTCCCGCTGAGGAAGCACCCGCTGCTGAATAATTGATTTTGAAAAGACAATCGATATCAGTAAAAAGCCCTGGACTACGGTCCGGGGCTTTTTGTTGGTATCCGTTTTAATATATGAACATAAAAAACTCCGAAATCTTATGGCTTCGGAGTGTTCTGTCATTATAGTGTGACAATCATAATACTGCAGCAATCCGTGGAATCTTTTTGAGATGCTCAAAAAAAGACTTGTCGCGTTTTGCAGACAGCACATTATATTTCATCTGTAAAGAAAGCAAGGGCATCGGGTCAAGATCCAGTGCCTGGCCAATTAGCAGAGCCATCTCGGCACTCAATGGTCGTTTGGCATTCAGTACCTCATTCAACTGACTGGCTGGCACGCCTATCTCGGCTGCCAGCCGCCGTTGACTGATGCCGCGATACCCCAGTTCGTCTTTTATCACTTCACCCGGATGGGTAAGATAGTGTGGTTCCAAATTATTAGCAACCATTTTGTCGTCTTTCCCTTCTACGTGTACCATCTTTTATTCTATTTGTAATGGTTAGACAATTCTGTTATACTTACCACTTCAGCAATGGTTTTGTCTTCTTCTATAATTTCTCTGAACACGATGCGATATTGGTCGTTTATCCTAACCGAAGACAACCCCGCTTTGTCACCTCGTAGATGTTCGTAATGCAGTCCTCCATAACGTGCAAGGTCCATCACATTCTGTTGCTCCATCATCAAGTCCACAATACGGGTGAACTTCTTGACTATTTGAGGTTGAAAGCGGTACTTCTTTTCGGTGGCCTGCCCATTCTCATAGAGTTCTCTCAGATAAACTTCTTCAAAGATGACAACCATACGTTATATATTTTGCAGGCAAAGGTACAAATAATCTTCGTTGTTCACAAATTTGAGAACACTTTTCTTTGTAGAACTATTGGTTTAGGATTACTGTAACCGTTTCATTTCTGGGAAATGCTCTTCTCGTAATACAATTTCAGCGGCTTCCATGAGTTCAGGGCGTTGTGCCGCCGCTGAGGAAGCACCCGCTGCTGAATAATTGATTTTGAAAAGACAATCGATATCAGTAAAAAGCCCTGGACTACGGTCCGGGGCTTTTTGTTGTTGTTGGTATGTGTCAGAAGAGCCGCGTCAGTTCGCTCCCTTCTCGCGGTTGTGGCGCCGGCAGAGCATTTGGCAGTTGTCTGCCGTGGTCGGTCCGCCTTCGCTCCACGGGGTAATATGGTCCGCCTCCATTTCGTCCAGTTCGTAATGATGGCCGTCGCCGCATCGGGGGCAGACACCATGCTGGCGTTCGTATGCCTCGCGCTTCATCTTCGGTGTGAACTGGCGGATGTTCAGGTAGCGTTCGTCACGTGTCAGCACATAGGGATAGATGCCTTTTTTACTCGTCACGTCATCGTCCTGCATCAGGTCGGCAATCTCCGTTTCCAGTACATCGGTGTCCAGTCGGGCCTCGTGGAACCGGTCGTAGAGGCCGCCCCAGTCCAAGCCCTTCATCTCCTTGCGATACTTCGGAAACGTCAGCTGTACCCACTCAATCACCGCGCGGAAGTACATCCACAGCGCGTTGGCATTTTGGTCGTGCTGATGCTTGGCCATGTAGCCCTCGATGCTCTCTGTGTGGCCGTCTTTCGTCAGCGATGCCGCTATCCATCGCAGTGCCGTCTCCAGATAGTCCTGCCGGATGGGCGAGCCGTTCACATAGTTGCTCCCCAGTCCGTAGGCCGCACAACCCGTCTTCGAGAAGTGGCGCTTGGCATCGGCCAGCCAAGGCCCGGCAAACACGGCATTCCGCAGCTCCTGGTCCGTCAGCCGTTCGCCGGCAATGTTGATGGTGCGGAACCAGTCCAGCTTTTCCTTATCCGAACCGCTGCACACGTACACCTGCAGTTCGTAGTCCAATATCTCGTCCTGCTCCTCCTTGGTCAGGTTGTCGAAAAAGCGGAAGAAGAACGGGAAATCGCCGTTCACGTATTGGCAAACGCTGATGGTCCGCTGCTGCCCGTCCATCACTTCGTAGGGCACTTCGGCGTCATCCTCGCGTCGCGCCCAATACATCACGTTCAGCGGAAAACCTTTGCGTACCGTGTCTATCACCGCATCGCGCTTCTTGTCATCATAGATAAACTCGCGCTGATAGGGCGGACGGATGTCCAACTTCCCGCCCAGGCCGCGCACGCCGCCTTCCTCATTATCCATGTAACCCGCCGTCAGTTCCCTGACCGTTACTTTCCGTAATTCTATTTTCATTGCTTGCGTCGAATAAATAATCGTTTGTATAGTCTATTCCCATTGATAAGAGGTTGAGCAATACTACTACTTTTGATCCATAATCCGTTTGAAAAGCCTTTACCTTCACTTTCGGTTGCACCTATAATTTCAAACTGTTCCGGACTATATTTATCAAGGAAAGTGATAGGCACGCCCATCACGCCGTCGTAGTCGTAAGGGATGTCAGCGGTCTTGTCCACATTGATGGCGTCGTAGTTGTCGTATTTAGGATATTCCTCCGGTGTATAACTCTTATAGAGCACCAATTCTTCGTGACGTTTCTTATGGTCGAGATTGGTAAACCAGCAAATATTTCCCATACTACGCCATTTTTGCCCTGTTTCATCTTGCCAATATCTCGTTTCTCTTGCTTCGTAGTTCTCAGGAACGCGGAATGCCATGTCTCCGGCTTTGAAACCCAGCCATAATCTATTTTCTTTGATAAGCGGGAAGATTTCTTTATAGGTAATGGCGTTTTGATTTCCAATAATCAGAAACTTTTTATCGAAGGCGATAAGTTGCGCCACATATTCGCGGAAGAGCGAGAAGGGCGGGTTGGTGCATACGATGTCGGCCTCCTTGAGCAATTCGATACATTCGGCGGAGCGGAAGTCGCCGTGTTGCTTCAGCGTGGAGAGCGCATTGCGGTCGTTCTTCAGCAGATAGCGCACGTCGGCCAGGTCCACGCGCCCGTCGCCGTTGAGGTCGGACACTTCGGTAATCTCCACCTTGTAAGCAATCTTCTTCTCGTCCGTGCCGTCGCCGAAGTCGAACAACAGTTCGTTGCCCTGCACCGGCGAGCCGTCGAAGCAGGTGGCGATGAGCTTGCGAAGGCCCAGCGCGTTGAAGTTGAGCGCGAAATACTTGAAGAAATTGCTCTCGTAAGGGTCGTCGCAGTTGCAGAGCACGGTCTTGCCGCGGAAGTGCTCCTTGTAGTGTTTCAGTTCGTTGGCGATGTCCTCCATCTGTGTGTAGAACTCGTCCTTCTTGGCACGCGCTGCCGCGTGCAAGTTCTGATTACCTGCCATAGCATGATAAGTTTGGTGCGTTGCTTATCATCGGCAGTGGGCATTTAGAACAAAAAGCATGGACGGACTACATCCATGCTCTAGGCCCTGAGAATGCCCACTTGTACAGATAAGTCACGCCCACGCTATGCGCAGGCGTTCGCGACTTATTCGAGTACAAGTATGTTTGAAATTTCTCAGGTTTCAGAGCAATACCGAATAAACAGCAAACGCTATTATTTCCAATAAAGTTTGGACGGCGTACCGCGCTGGCCAGGCCTCCGCGTGGCGAAACGGCCGCTATCCGGGGGCAAATATACGAAGATTTTCCAATTAAAAAAGAAAAAAGAGTCAATGAATAATGTAGGAACGCAGAAGCGGCGTTTCAAAAGTTTGAAACGCCGCTTGTGATTTATGGGGCGCCGCTTTTGCGGGCGGGGATGTGGGGTCAGTTGTGCAGGGTGAATTCTCCGGCGATGGGTGTGGCGAGCTGTTGGCGGAGGGTGTCGCCCTGGTAGCCTTCGCCGAGGAGGAACATGAGTTTGGTGATGATGCTTTCGATGGTGCTGTCGTAGCCGTTGACGACCCCGCAGAGGAGGAGCTGTTTGCCGGTTTCGTAGCGTGCCATCTCGACGGCGCCTTCGGCGCATTGCGTGACGTTGACGACGACGATGCCGCGCTGCTGTGCTGCCTGGAGCTCTTCGATGAGCCAGGGCCGTTGCGGGGCGTTGCCCGAGCCGTAGGTTTTGAGGACTACGGCGCGCAGGTCGTCGATGCCGAGTACGGCGGCAACGATTTCGCGGCGTATGCCCGGGAAGAGCGTGAGCACGGCCAGCCGGCGGTCGAGGCGGTAGTGGGGCTTGAGGGGCAGGCGGTAGGCCGTGTGGTGGATGTACTGGCGCTCATAGACAATGTGGATGCCGGCGTGGGCGAGGGAGTGGTAGTTGAAGGAGCGGAAGGCGTTGAATCCCTCGGCGTTGATTTTAGTGGTGCGGTTGCCCCGCATGAGCCTGTTTTCAAAGAAAATGCACACTTCGGGCACCATGGGTTGTCCGTCGGCATCGCGTGCGGCGGCTATTTCGACGGCGGTGAGCAGGTTTTCCTTGCCGTCGGTGCGCAGTTCGCCCACGGGCAGCTGCGAACCGGTGAAGACGACGGGCTTTCCGAGATTTTCGAGCATGAAACTGAGGGCGCTGGCGGTGTAGGCCATGGTGTCGGTGCCGTGGAGCACGACGAATCCGTCGAAGCGGTCGTAGTTGTCGGCGATGATGCGTGCGATGCTGACCCATTGGTCGGGGCCGATGTCGCTGCTGTCAACGGGCGGGTCGAAGGCGTAGGAGGAGATGTCGTAGTCGAACTGCTGCAGTTCGGGTACGAAGCTGACGAGGCGCTTGAAGTCGAAATTGCTCAGAGTGCCGCTTTCGGGATTGCGGTACATGCCGATGGTGCCGCCGGTATAGATGATGAGGATGGCGGTTTTGCCGGCGCGCCGGCCGGCGTTGTTAGTAAGTTTGAGTTCGTTCATGGTCGTGTGTGAGTTCGGAGTTTTCCGGGCCGCCGGCATTGCCAGTCCGCACGGTGCGGCGGTTCGGGGTAAGGGTTACGGCTGCGATTGCCGGCGTTGCTGCCGGCGGTCGCGGCGGGCGTGGTTCCAGTTCCTGTAGGAGCCGAAGAAGTTGCCCTGTTCCTGTGCCGTGGGGGCGTCGGTCTCGGGCTGCTTTATCTCGGGATAGCTGATGCGGGTGTGGTAGATGGTCTTGAGGCTACTGATGAACTGCTCCTTGGCCACGGCGATGTCGTGGAAGGTGATGGGGCAGTCGCGGAAGTAGCCCTCGCTGACCTGTGAGTCGATGATGCGGTTGACGAGTTCGCGCAGCGAGTCGTCGTTGACCTCCTTGAGGCTTCGCGAGGCGGCTTCGACGGAGTCGGCCATCATGAGGATGGCCTGCTCCAGGGTGTTGGGGTTAGGTCCGGGGTAGGTGAAGCGCTCCTCGTTGACGGGCTCGCCGGGATGCTTGTTGACGTAGTTCACGTAGAAGTATTTGGCCTTGCTTCGCCCGTGGTGGGTGGCGATGAACCCCTTGATGTCGGCAGGCAGGCGGTATTTGTCGGCCATTTCGAGGCCATCGGGCACGTGCTGTATGATGATTTGTGCGCTGCGTTCTTCGCTGAGGGTGTCGTGTGGATTGACGCTGCTCTGGTTTTCGGTGAAGAAGGCCGGGTTTTTCATCTTGCCGATGTCGTGGTAGAGGGCTCCGGTGCGCACCAGTTCGGTCTTGGCACCGATTTTCGATGCCACTTCGGTGGCGAGGTTGGCCACCTGCATGGAGTGGTTGAAGGTGCCCTGTGCCTCTTTCGACATGCGCCGCAGCAGGGGCGCATTGATGTTGGACAGCTCAATGAGGGTGACGCTGGAGGTGAAGCCGAAGAGCTTTTCGAAGAAGTACATCAGGGGATAGGCGAAGAGCAGCAGCACGCCGCTCATGGCGATGGCCACGTACCAGGTGGAGGAGAGTTTTTCGAAGGTGGTGCCGAGGCTGAGGTCGTAGGTGAGCATGGCCAGTGCGGCCACGCTGGTGACGACGAAGGCGGAGCGGAATACGTCGGAGCGCGAGGTGATTTCCTTGACGGAATAGATGGCGGCGAAGCCTGCCAGCGTCTGCACCACGACAAATTCGAAGGGCCCATAGACCGACACGGCGCTGAGGAGCACACAGACCACGTGGGCCACGAAGGCCGTGCGGGCGTCGAGGAAGACGCGCACGAAGAGGGGCACCATGGCGTAGGGGATGATGTAGGCCGTGTAGCCCGTGGAGTGTTCGATGAGGGCCGTGGCGATGGCGAAGACGGAGATGAGCGAGTAGAGCAGCAGCAGGCTGCGCTCGGAGTGGACGTAGTCTTGCCGGAAGAATCGGAGGTAGAAGTGGAAGGTAAGCAGCAGCAGGATGGCGAAGAGCCACTGGCCGGCCAGCAGCAGGCTGCGCTCGCCGCGGCTGGCGCTGTTCTTCTCCACGTCGCGCTTCATGGACTCGAGGATGGCCAGCCGCTCGGCGGTGACGATGTCGCCGCGGCCGATGACCTTCTGCCCCAGGGCCACTTCGCCCCGGGTGACGATGACGGAGGCGATGAGGTCGTGCTTGCTCTGTTCGGAGCGTTCGATGTCGCGGGTGAGGTTGGGGATGAGATAGTCTTCGACGGGGCATTGGGTGAGCACGTCGTGGAGGAAGCGGACGGAGTCGCCGGCGGTGATGTCGGCATAGGCCGAGCGTACGGTGTGGATGCCGCGCAGGGCGACGACGCGGGCGGTGTTGCCGTCAACCAGGGCGATGCCGGTGATGGCGCTGTCCTGCCACTGGGAGTAGTCGCCGCTGTCCATGATGCCGGCGGCATAGACGGCCTGCAGCCGACGGGCCACGTAGTCGGCGTATTTCCACGAGAGCGAGCCCAGGCGCCCGTCGCGGTAGTTGGCCCAGAAGCGGGCAATCTGGGCATCGGCCGTGTCGTTGAGGGTGTAGTAGGGGTGGTAGAGGCGCATCACGCTGTCGCGCTCGTGGCTCACCACCTGGTCAGACTTGTAGATGGGGAAGTTGTGGCTGGCTATGATGTCGCCGTAGCGCCACGGCTTGTCGAGCTCGTAATCGTAGGAGAACGTTTCGGCCCGCGGCATGAACAGTACGATGACGGCCGAGAAGGCCAGCAGCAGCAGGGCCTGGAAGAAGAGGGATAACCATGTTTTGCGTTGCGCCATAATTGTGGAAGTCTTGGGTTCTTTGAACGCGAAATTACATATAAAAAATAAGATAACGCCCCTCGTGAGGCAAAAAAGTGAGTTTCGGCGGCACTATCTCCGTTTTCGTCGTGCCTAAATCGGATTTAGGCAAAACCAACGCCGTTTTCGTCTTGTCAGAGAGAGATATGAAGAAAAGTAATACCATCCTCAAAATTTTTTTGCGTTTTTTTGTTTTATTCAGACCAAACTTTTTATCTTTGCAGGTGCAGATAATATTTTTTGCAATAATAATATCGATATGTTTATGAGAAAAAGTTACATTCTGACTGCCTTGCTGGCAGTCTTGGTTTGGGCTCTTCCAGCACGCGCTGAAGTAGATCTTAGCGTGTTGAAAGAGTACACGCACATTAACAATGTGCAAGAGATCAAAGATGGCAACTGCTATTTTCTGGTAAGCGACCGTACCAAGTATGCGTCGAACTCTACGACCGTGCCCAAGGCCATGTCGAACGTACAGTCTTCCTATACGGTAAACTGGGACGGCACCTATGTGTATGTGTATTGGGGTGACTTGGATGTTGCCTCCGAGGGATTCTTATGGAAAGCCGTGAAGATGGAAGACGGCCAATGGGCCTTCCAGAACATGGACAATGAGAAGTATCTCGGCAACATGAACGCCGCCGGAGACGAAACCGATGTCGTCTTCTCCGACACCCCCGTGGGCTACACCCTGACCGACCTTACGGAAGGTGCCGGCAGGTTCTACATGACCAACAGCGAATCGGAGCACTCCCTCCACGTGCAGGGCTATCTGCGCTCCGGCCGCCCCAACAACTCGTTGGCCAAGCAGGAAGTGGGCGATGACAACTATGACGGCAATGGCGGCGATGACGGCTATGCCGGACGCTGGCATCTCTACCTGGTAAAAGAAGCTGCCGCCACTATCGTGAAGTATGTGGTTAAGGATGCCGAAGGCAACGTGTTGGACGAGGCTGAAGTGGAAACCGAAGCCGGAACCGTCGTAGAGGCACTGCCGGACGCCATGAAGAAACCCTTCACTACCTATGAGAACGGCGAGTCTGTAACGGCAGAAGACGGCAAGACCGTAACGTTCACCGCCGTGGCCACTCCCGACCTGCCCTTCGAGACCGGAACGGAATATGTGCTGAAAATACGTCAGACCAAAGCCGTCGTATTGAACAACGAAGGCACGTTGGTGTACAATGCCAACTATGCTCTTAAGGACGCCGTAGACGGCCAGTTGTGGACCATCGAAGGCGATGCCTACCGCGGCCTGTCGCTGAAGCACAAGGCTACCGGCAAGTATCTCACACCGGGAACGCCGATTACCCTGACCGATAACAGCGAATACCTTTGGGAACTCTGCCCTAACTTCATCCTCAGAGAGAAGGGCACGGAACTCAATATCATCCATGATTACTACAATCAATTCACTTATTGGCAAAACGAAGGCGCCCTCCGTGACGGCGGCTCAATGTTTACGGCCATTAAGCCCATAACGATAGCCACCGACCTCATTGCCTCGCTGAAGGCCAGCAATGACGTGGGCGTGCTCTACGGCGTAACCAGCAAGGAAGCTGCCGCCGCCCTGCCCGACGACGTATCCGACAAGTCGCTGGAAGAAATCCTCGCTCTCGTTGAGCCCGTGCAGATTACGCTCAAGACCGGTTACTACCGCATCTCGAACGACGGACGCAACAACGAAGTGCACTATGTCCGCGTGAAGACGAACGACAAACTGTGGGCCGACGCACTCGAAGGGGATGCCCTGGCTGACCTGGGCTCCATCTTCCGCTTCGACGTGGAAGGCTCCTCTGCTTCCGTACAGGGACAGTGCAAGTACATCCAGCCTGTTTCGACGTATAACAACGACAATATCTGGGTAAAGGACGAACCGTTCATGATTCCTATCAACAAGGTGAACGGACAGGCAAAGTCCTCCTTCTGGCTGACGGATGGCCAGAACAACAACTACCCCAACTTCCAGTACATGCACCAGCGTGGTACCAACGGTTATGACGTGTGCACCTGGAATGAATGCGATGCCAGCTGGTGGGTGGTTTATCCCGTGACTACGGTTGACATTCCCGTACAGGTGATTGGTGACAAAGCCTACGCTGCCCTCAACGCTCCGTTCGGCTTCATCACTCCCCAAGGCGTGCAGGCCAACACCGTGAAACTGAATGCATCCGGCGACGGTGCCGAGCTCGTTCCCGTGAACGGTCCGATACCCGCCAATACGCCGGTTATTCTTGTCGGCGGTGCCGAGGCTTCCAAGGTAACCCTGACGCTGACGACGGAAGCCAGCCAGATTTCAGGCAACCAGCTCGTCGGCACACTGCAGGCCGCTGAGATTCCTGCCGGAGCTTACGTGCTGACCGATGTGCAAGGTGAACCTAAGCTCGTGCCCAGCACCGAAGCCGCCACTCTGGCCAACGTGGCTTATCTGCCCGCCGGCCTGACCAAGGCCGAGGCCCTGCCGTTCGTAGAACCTACGGCTACCGTCATCACCTCGCTCGACGAAGTGAACGAAAACCGCATCTACACCATCAAGGCTGAGCGTGGCTATGTGGCCATCGGCGAACGCAACAACGGCAACAAGACTTACCTCGTGACCCGTTCCGGTGAAGGTGCCGAAGAAAGCGCCGACATCCAGATGGCATTCGTAAAGGTTGGCGACAACTACTACCTCTACGGCGTGGATGCCGACACCTATATTCCTTGGAACTATGGCTGGGGCGGTTGCCGTGTCAATTCCGCAGCTACAGGCACACCTGCCAAGGTGACCCTCGACGGTCCAAAACTGAAGCTGAACCGTGGCTATGTGAACCTTCAGGCAACCAACGGTGAATATGCCCGCGTGAATAGCTACAGCACGAACGATGCCGGCAACGTGATGACCATTCAGGAAGTCACGGGCAGCTACTTCGACCCGACGGCCGCCAAGGCTAAGGTGGAAGAAGCTTTGGCTTACTACACCAAGCAGGTATTTACCATCCAGGGCAACCGCGGTGCCTGGACCGTTGACGTTGATAAGAATGTGTTGGCTCCGACCCACAAGGGTTCGACCACTACCGACGGCGTTGTAACCTATGGTGAAGAACTCGAGGCTATCAATGCCGAGAATCCCAACCAGCAGTGGGCATTCGTGCTCAACGAAGGCAACGTTTACCTCTACAATGTAGGTCAGAAGAAGTTCCTCGTGAACAACGGCGATGTGACCAACCTGGCCGCTCACGATGCTACGCCCATCAACATCAGCTGGGGTAACAGCACCGACCCGTTCTGGCTGCTCATTGACGACGGTACCAATACCATTAACAATAATAACAGCGGTAGTCTGGGCTTCGGCTCATGGTACAGTCCCGACGACGGCAACAAGGTAACCTTCACGAAGGTGGCTGACTTCGACGACACCGAAGCCATTGCCCAGCTCGGCATCCAGCGCTACGACGTGACGCTGAACCTGCTCGACGAAAACGGCGCTCTTATCACGCGCATGGTTAAGGACTATGCCGACGGCGATGTGATCAACAGCGTTCCTGCCGAATTCAAGGCCGACTACTACGAATATGACGAGGTTACTCCGGTGACCGTTTCTGAAGACGGTGACAACACCGTGAACATCACAGCCAAGTGGGTTGGCCCGTTCAAGATCAGCAATCCCCAGATGGAGCCCAACTGGTACTTCCTGACCATCCGCAACTATGCTTACGCCATCAAGGGCCTCAATGAAACGGAAAGCGAAATCCGTCCGTACTCCATCGAAGACGTCCTCAACGATCAGGTATGGTCGTTCACGGGTGACAACATCAATGGCTTCAGCATCTACAACAAGAAGGTGGGCAAATACCTCACCGGTCCTGCTCAGGATGCCAACAGCCTCTACTCCTCGTTGTCCGACGATGCCACTCCGATGTGGAAGCTCATCCAGATTGAAGGCGGCAAGTTCGAAATCAACCGTGTGGGCACACAGCGCGTGCTCAACCAGCTCGGCGGTGCCGACATCGAACGCTTCCAGCGCCTCGGTTACTGGGTACACTCCACGACTGATGCCGGAGGTCACTTCAATGTTGACGACCCGAAGGATATGGTTATGGATATGATCAACGAATGGCTCGAGGCTCCCGACGGTGCCGTCTATGGCCTCACCGACGCTGCCAAGGAAGAAGTGAAAGACCAAATCGACAAGTTGGGTGAAGAAGCTTCGTTGGCTTCACTGGCCCGCGTTTACGCCAGCATTGCCGACAAGGAAAAGGTACAGCTCTCCACGGGCTTCTATCGCCTTATCAACAAGAACTACGACCGCGCTCTCGGCGTAAAGGCCGGCGGTGTGTTCAACGCTGTTGCCGAAAGTGCCGAAGCCGACTTCAGCACCATCTTCAAGCTGACGCTCGGCGACAACAACGCCGTGACATTGTCTTCACAGGCTCTGTTCGTTCCGCAGCTGGCCACCAGTTCGCAGACGACCGGCGCTGAAGAAGGCGTAACCGGTCAGGTTGTCAACGACGGCACGGCCCCGACCGCAGCCTTCGACTTCCGCGGCGAAGAAGCCAACAACTACCGTTGCATGCACATTGCCGGTGCTGCCCAGGGCAACTACCAGCAGTATGACCTGGTAGGCTGGGAAGCTGCCGCTCCCGCTTCGCAGTGGTACATTGTTCCCGTAGAACAAGTAGAATACAAGCTCAACGCACTGGGTGAGGATGAATACTACGCATCTCTCTACCTGCCGTTCACAGTCAATGTGGAAGGCGCCGATGAAATTGACTACATCTATGCCGTTGCCAACGAGCAGGCAGAGCGCAAGATCATCGAAGGCTCCACCATTCCTGCCGGCACACCGGTTATCATCAAGAGCAGTTCAGAGAGCATCAGCCTCTTCCCGAGCCTCGAAGCCGGTGAACCCATCGAGGGCAACCTCCTGCAGGGCACGTATCTCGACATTGCAACGCCGCAGAACGGTTACATCTTCTCCGGTGTTGACGGCGAACTGGGCTTCTATGCCAACGCACGCGAAGTCGTTCCTGCCAACAAGGCTTACATCGTAAGCGACGAAGGCAGCCCGAAGTTCCTCATCGACTTCACCAAGACCGGCATCAGCTCCGCCAAGGCTAATCTGGAGAACGCTGTGGTTTACGACCTCCAGGGCCGCCGCATCGAGAAGCCCGGCAAGGGCATCTACATCATCAACGGCAAGAAAGTGCAGTTGAAGTAATCCGAAAGCCAATCCCCCTCCCTTCCTCCATTGGAAAGGGGTAGGGGCCAGGCATACACCCCAGGCGGTGCGCCCCGGAGAAAAGGGCGCACCGCTTCTTTTTTTCAGCCCCGCGGCGAACGAAAACGGAGTTGGGAAAGCCTAAATCCGATTTAGGCACGACGAAAACGGCGTCGGTCACGCCCTGACACCGGAAACGTATGTCCGGAAAAACAAAGGCGGCGCCTCGGCAGGACGAGGCGCCGCCTTGTCATCACGAGGCGCCGCCTTTGTCGTCCATCCGACAATTTGCATTCCGGCCGCGAAAAACTCACTCCGACTTATCCCTTCTGCGCCCGTTTATTCGTATATTTGCATCTTAAAAACCGAAGCAAACGTATGAAAATACTCCATACTGCCGACTGGCATCTTGGCGACACCTTCCACGGCTACGACCGCACGGATGAGCACCGTCATTTTCTGGACTGGCTGCTGCAGACGGTGGCCGAGGAACACCCCGACGCCCTGCTGGTGAGCGGCGACATCTTCGACCACGCCAACCCGCCGGCTGCGGCCGAACGCCAGCTCTACGATTTCCTCACCCAAGTGACGGCCGACAACGCCGGTCTGCGAGTCATCCTGACGGCCGGCAACCACGACTCGTCCTACCGCCTGGAGGCCCCTGCCGCCCTCTATCGCCGGCTGGGCATCGAGGTGCGCGGCGTCATTGCACGTACAGCGAAGGACGAGCCCGACATGGACACCCTGATGGTGGTCCTGCGCGAAGCCACCGACGACGCCCCCGCCGTGGTGGTGCTGGCCGTCCCCTTCCTGCGTACTGAAGACTTGGCGCAGGGCATGAGGCAGAGCGAGGCCGTCCGCCTGTTCTTCAAAGACCTGGTGCGTGCCGCCCGCAAGCGTTTCGGCCCGACAGCACGGCTGGTGCTGCAAGCCCACTTCTATGCTGCGGGAGCCGAAGTGTCCGAGTTGGAACACAGCGAGCGCGTCGTGGTGGGCGGACAGGAGTGTGTCGATGCTACCGGGCTGGGCCACGGGCTCGACTACGTGGCTCTGGGCCACATACACAAGGCACAGGCCGTGGCCGGACAACCGACGGTGCGCTACGCCGGCAGCGTGCTGCCCATGTCGTTTGCCGAGAAAAACTATAGCCACGGCATAGAGCGCGTGGTCATTGCCGACGACGGCTCCGTGTCGGTGGACCGCATTGCCTACGAGCCCCCCCGTAGCCTGAAGTCGGTGCCGGAGCAGGGCAGCGGTACGCTTGAAGACGTGCTGCGTGAACTGACCCGCTTGCCCAAGGCCCACGGCGACGACGACGGTGCCGACTGGCCCTATCTGGAGGTGAGAGTGCAGGAACCCACGCCCGACCCCTCGGTGGGCGCAGCCATAGTGAAAACGCTCGACGGACGAGCCGCCCGGCTGTGCCGCGTCCTGCGCAGCCGCCCCGACGGACAGCCTGCCAACGAAAAAACGCCGGTGGCCACACTGGAGGATTTGCAGAAAATCAACCCCGTGCAGATAGCCCGCGACATCTACCGCAACCGCTACGGCGAGGACATGCCCGACGAGGTGGCGCGTCTGCTGGCGCGGGCCAAGCGCAGCTGCGAGGAGCAACAGGCCACACAGCCGTAAGACGAATCAGACGAAAAAGATAGACATGAGGATAGACAAGATAGAAGTAACCAACCTGGCCTCCATCGAAGGCACACAGACGGTGGACTTCACCGTGGAGCCGCTGCGGTCGGCCGGCCTGTTTGCCATCACGGGCAACACTGGCGCAGGCAAGAGCACCCTGCTCGATGCCGTCTGCCTGGCTCTCTACAACCATGCGCCGCGTTTTGAAACCACCGAGAAGCAACCGCGCAAACTGGGACTGGAGCCGGAAGATGACAAACACGCCCTTTCGGCCACTGACGTGCGCAACATACTGCGGCGCGGATGTTCCGAGGGCGGTTGCAAAGTGACCTTTTCGCTCGTTGACGGCACGGTGTACGAAGCCGGGTGGAGCGTCAGGATAAAGCGCACCGGCACCTACGACACCGTTGTACGCTCGTTGCGTAAACTGAAACCTCACAAGGAAAACTACGACACCCGCGAAGTGGCAGGGCGTATCGTGAATCTTGTTCATCTGACCTACGAACAGTTCACACGCACCGTCATCCTGGCCCAAAACAGTTTCGCCAATTTCCTCAATGCCAAACAGGCCGACAAATCGCTGCTTCTGGAAAAACTGACCGGAACAGAAGTGTTCGGCAACATCTCGCAGCAGGTGTACCAAGAAACAAAAGCGTCGGAGCGCCGCTACGACGACATCCGCCAGCGCATAGAAGGCATCAGCACCCGACTGTTCAATGACGAAGACCTGGCCCGCGAAAAGAATAACCTGACAATGTACCGGGGCCAGCAGACCCGCGACCTCAACACCCTCGACCGTATCACAAAACAACTCGATTGGTACACCCGTTACCATAAGGCGAAGGACGAGATGGAAAAGCAAAAGACGCTCTTCCTCCAGGCCCAGCGCGAATACAATGCCCTCTACGACAAGAAGCAGACCCTGGACCGATATGACAAGGTGCAAGTGTTCCGCGAACTGTTCCACAAGATAAAGGAAGCCGAGAACGAACTGGAAACACTGAAAACCCAAGTCACTCTGAAAAGCCGCCAACTGCGCGAAGAGCGTGACCGGATGGGAGAAGCCAAGCAGCAATACAAGCAAGCCCTGGCACTGCTGGAAGAAGCTACGGCGGCCTATGGACACAAGGAAAACCACTTCAACCGGGGACATGACCTGCAAGGACAGATTTCGGCCATTGAAAACGAAATAAAAAACAAGCGCAGCGACCTGGAACGCTATACGGAAGATATCCGCAAACACAATGAGCAGTTGGTGAAACTCGAAAACCAACGCGACTCCATCACCCGCCACAAGGAAGACACCATGCAACAGCTGCAGAGCATTGCCATGCACCGCAATATGGTGGAAAACATCGAAAACGTGAAAGTGCAGCTGGAAAAGATGCACGAGTTGCAAGAAGATACCCTCGCCAACCAGAAACAACTGGCCGACCTGCGCAACCGTCTCCAAATGGAGCGCGAGAACGAAAAGCACCTCAACGAAGAGCAGAACCGTCTGCAGGCCGAGGCAAAATCGCTCAAGGAAGAACTCTTCATCCATACACAGGCCAACCAGGGTCAGAGCGGCACCGACATCCAGCGTCGCCTGAACCGTCTGCTCGACACCCACCGCCGCGCCAAGGGAGCTCAGGAACTCTGGATGCGTTTGTCGGAAGGCTACGCTGATATTGAGGACAAGGCGGATGAAATTCGCCGTCGCGAACGCTCCATAGAGCAGGTGCAACGCGAGATAGACACAAACGAGAAACGTCTGATCGTGCTCAACGAGAGCCTTGAGGTACTACGCAAGTCCTACATGTTGAGCCAAAGCGAGAATATCATTGAACTCAGAAAGAATCTGAAAGAGGGCCTGGCTTGTCCTGTGTGCGGTGCCACACACCATCCTTACCATTCGGAAACGGAGCGGGAGCTGGGGCGCATACTTTCGACGCTCGAAGAAGATTTCCGTACAGCCGAGGCAGAAGCCAATGCGGCCCGCGACACCTTGTTGGAAAAACAAAAACAGTTGGCTGAGGAAACGGGGCAACTAACCCAGTCGCGTGACGAACTGGAGCGCCTGCAGCGCCGACAACGCTACAACGAGGAAGCATGGAAGGATTTCGAAGACATGGATACCTCGTTGCAGGGATGCTCTGCCTCTGTGAACCGTGAAAGCCGCGCCACCGTGATAGGACAGCTCTTTGAGAACGCTTCGCGAGAACTAGGCAAGGTACAACAGCTGATGGAGATGTTTAACCAGCATCAGGAAGCCATCAACAATATCAACGGACGCATCCGTCATGCCGACGACGTGAGAACGGAGAACGTGCGCCGGCTCTCAGAGGTGAACACCAGTGTACGTGTGCTCGACAGCCAAATCAACGAATTGCAAAACCGCATCAGCAGCAACGCCGATGCCCAAGACCTGATAGAAAGCAAACTGGATACAGTTGTCACCGTGCCGCTGTGGCACGAGAAATGGCGCAAAGGCTACGAAAATTTTGTTCAGCAACTGGTTTCGCTCGCCGAAACATGGAACGGGGGCGTGGCGGCCTGCAAGAAAGCCGATGAAGACGTCTTCCGGCTGAACGAAGAAATCAATGTGTTGCTGCAATGGGTGAACGAAAAGAGCGGCCTGCGCTCGGCCTTGTCCAATGCCATCGTGTCAAAGGAACAGGAGATAAGCCGCAAACGCGATGAACTCTTCAAGATGTTCGGTGAAACTGGCCTGGATGAGACCATGCGCCAGATGAAACTGAGCATAGAACGCCACTCTTCTGAGGAGCAGGCCAGCCGCACGGCTTTCGAGAAAATGGCTAACAAGGTGCAGGGGCTTGAAGGCGAAATGCGCAATCTGGAAGCGCAGCAGCACCGCCGTGAGGACGATTTGCACCAGAATCACGAGGAGTTGGACATTCGCATCTCCCGTTTCAACAACGATAATTCTACCCTTCAGTATTTCGAGTTGGAAAAACTCTTTTCCGACCCCCGCGACTGGAATGCCTTGCGCAGCGAAATCACCGGCAGCCAGGAACGTCTGCAGTCGGCCACGTTCAGCTCCGATGCGGCCTCACGGGTGGTGGTGCAGTTGCAGCAAGACGAAAACCGGCCTTCGGAGAGCAACGAGGAGAGTGAACTGATGCTCCAGCACCAGAAGGAGCAGTTTGAGCGCCATCTCGAAGAAGTGAAGGCCCACATCGATGAGACTCAGACCCTGCTGCGTATGCACGAGCAAAGCCAGCGCGACATTGAGGCCTGCGAGCCTGAACGCCGGCAGTTGCAGACGGAGTATGAGAACTGGCAACGTCTGAACGCCATTATCGGCAGCAGCGACGGCAAGTTGTTCCGTGAGATTGCCCAGTGCTATACTTTCGAGGTGTTGGTAGGCTATGCCAACCGCCATCTGCGCGATCTCACCACCCGCTACCGCCTGCGCTGCAAGCCGGGCACGCTGATGCTCGAAATCGTGGACCACGACATGCTCGACGAGGTGCGCAGCGTCACATCGCTCTCCGGCGGCGAAACCTTTATCGTCAGTCTCGGCCTCGCCCTGGGCCTGTCGTCGCTGCGCTCGGGCGAGATGCAGATAAGCAGCCTGTTCATCGATGAAGGCTTCGGCAACCTCGATTCCAACAGTCTCGACCTTGTCATCAATGCCCTGGCCAACCTGCAAAGTTCACAAGGCCGCAAGGTGGGCATCATCAGCCACACCGACCAGGTGCGCCACCGCATCACCCCGCAGATACGTCTCGTCAAATGTGCTGGGGCCAAGAGCCGCATCGAGGTAAAATGATTTTACGAAAAACGCATATAAACTCTATAATCGCATGAAACGTTTCGGACTTTGCCTAATGGCTTTCCTGGCGGCCACCATCGTGCTGGCTGCCGCCGCCGACCGCCCCAGGGTGGGCATCACCGTCATTCAGGAACCTTTCAATCCCATTGCCTACGACTGCTCAGGCTACGAGACCAATCCCGTCGGTCAAATGGACATCTCGCGTTATAACGGTGAAGACGAGATTTCGGCCCGTCTCAATGCTCTCAACGTGGGGAAGCGGGTGGTGGACCACCTCCTGGGCTACGACGGCCAGCGCATGAATCTGGAGCGCATCATGAGCCGCATTCCCGAAGAGCGCAGGGCGCAGCCCGACAATCTGGACTATGCCCTGGCGGTGATGAACAACTATATCCTTGTGGTCAAGCTTGACGATACGGCTAAGGGCAAGGCCCTGCGCGGCGACACGGCGCGCTCGAAACCCACCGGCGAGTGGTATCTCTATCAGTTGGATTTCGGTACTGACGAAACGGAGGAGATGAAAACGGCCGTCATCCTGCCCGGCGACACGCCCGAAGCCCGTGGCTCGAAGCGTGTGGCCTACGAAAACCTTACCGTCGGCATCCGGCTGATAGGTACGGGCACCAATGTCAAGTCCAATCTGCCGCAGAAATTGCGAGGCAAGCTCAAATACATCGACCGCAAGTCCATGGGTTCCAAGAAAAGGAACCGGCGCATCGGCACCACCAGCACCGCGCTGAAAGTGGCCTTGTCGCCTTTCATTATTCTCAAGAAGTAAGAAGCAGAGGGGGAATGGCCCGCAGGCCATTCCCCCTCTCTGTCTGTTCTCAGTTCCATGGGTAAGTTGCCGGGACTGTTTTGAGAAATCCATATCCGTTTTGTGCAAAACTAAATCCGATATAGCACACACTATATCGGATTTAGCGGTTCACTCGCCCGTCCCGGCCTTGCCGTTTCGGGCGGGTAACTACTGCTGTATGTTCTCAAGCAGGGGCACCAGGTTGCTGGCAAACAGGCGTATGGAAATGGCCAGCAGGATGAGGCCGAAGAACTTGCGCATGATATAAATGAAGCTCTCCGTGAACAGACGCTGGGCCTTTTCGGTGGTCTTGAGCACGACATATACCCATACCATGTTGAGGGCGAGGCCTATCAGTATGTTTATCATGGAGTATTCAGCCCGCAGCGACAGCAGCGTGGTGAACGAGGCGGCTCCGGCCAGCAGGGGAAACACCAGCGGCACGAGGGTGGCCGACTTGATGGGCCCGTTGTTCTTGAAGATGACCACGTCGAGAATCATTTCCAGCGAGAGCAGGAAGAGGATGATGGCGCCACCCACGGCAAACGACTTGACGTCAACCTGGAACAGTTGCAGCACCCATTCTCCGCCCACGAGGAAGAGCACCAGTATGGCGGCAGCAATGATGGTGGCCTTGCCCGAAGCGATGTGGCGCCCTTCGTTGCGGATGCTGATGATGATGGGCGTGGAGCCGATGGCGTCGATGACGGCAAAGAGCACGATGAAGCAGCTCAGCATGCCGGTGAAATCAAATTGTCCGAGATAGTTTAACATAGTTCTTAGTTAGTTTTGTTTGGTTCGTTATCGTGTTGTTTTAATGTTTCATTCCGTCGAAATCGGGCCGCTTGCGGTGCTCGCCGTAGCGTGGGATATTTTGGAAATCAATCTTTCGGAATATCGTGTCGGCGGCTCCGGCGTTGTCTTTGATGTAGTGTCCGGCCACCTCGCCGGCACGGGTGAGGAAGTCTGGCTCGGTGTCGAAGCGCTGCATGAGGCGGTTGAAGGCCTCTTGCCCGTCCGTCTCAAAGCAGCCGCCGGCTTTCAGAAGGTCCTGGGCTTCTTTGAATTTCTTGTTGTTGGGACCGATGATGACCGGCACGCCATAGACGGCGGCTTCGGGCACATTGTGAATGCCCACGCCAAACCCGCCGCCCACGTAGGCTACCGTGGCGTAGCGGTAGATGGACGACAGTTTGCCATAACAATCGACGAGCAGGGCATCGGCTTTCCGGAGGGCTTCGCTGTCGGTCTGGCGCTCCATTTCGGAGTAGAGGGCCACCTGCTTGCCCATTTGGCTGAGGCGTTGCCTGAGTTTGCCGATGCGGTCGCTGCTGACCACGTGGGGAGCAATGATCAGCTTGTGCCGGGTCTTTTCGAAGTAGGGCAGATACACGTCTTCGTCGGGCTCCCAGCTGCTGCCCACGATGAATACCTTGCGGCTGCTGTCGGCTACAAACTGCTCCACGACGGGCAGGTCGGCGGCCTCATTGCGGATGTCGAGCACGCGGTCGCAGCGGGTGTCGCCCACGATAGTCACGTTTGTCAGCCCTTTACTGGCCAACAGTTGGCGTGAGGTTTCGTTTTGCACGAAGAAGTGGGTGAAGCACTCCAGCACGCGGGCGTAGCGCTGGCCATAGGAGCGGAAGAATATCTGGTCGGGGCGGAAAATGCTTGACACGCTGAAGGCCGGAATGCCGGCGCGGTGGAGTGCGCTCAGGTAGTTCTGCCAGAACTCATATTTGATGAAAAATGCCATGCACGGCCGTGCCAGCCGCAGAAATTTGCGGGCGTTGAGAGCCGTGTCGAAGGGCAGGTAGCACACCACGTCGGCGCCCTCGTAGTTTTTCCTCACCTCGTAGCCCGAGGGCGAGAAGAAAGTCAGCAGGATGCGGTATTGCGGGTAATTCCGGCGCACACGTTCGATGAGCGGCCGGCCTTGCTCAAACTCGCCCAGCGAGGCGGCATGGAACCAGATGTACTGTGCCTGCGGGTCTATCTGTTCGCGCAGGATGCGGTAGGTTTTGCTGTGGCCGGCCATGAGCAGGCGGGCCTTCTTGTTGAAGATGGCCACCACGTTGACGCAAAACATGTAGATGTATATGGCGAGGGAGTACACGGGGAGACGGGTAAGAATTAATGGTGAATTCTGAACGATAAATTATGAATTGCTCCCCAGCACCTTTATGGCGCGGTCCATACGGCGGAGGGTCTCTTCCTTGCCGAGGAAGGCGGAGATGTCGAACATGTGGGGCCCGATGCCTTCGCCCACCAGTGTCAGGCGGAAGGCGTTCATCACGTTGCCCGTGTGCAACTGGTTGTCCTCAATCCATTTCATTACTGTGGCCTCCTGGTTTTCCAGGCTGAAGTCGTCGAGACCGGCCAGCAGGTCGCGCAGGGCCTGCATGGTCTGCGGCGAGTCTTCCTTCCAGCGTTTCTTCACGGTCTTTTCGTCGTAGCTTTCGGGGGCCACGAAGAAAAAGCGGCACAGTGGCCACAACTCGTGTACGAAATTCACGCGGTTTTTCATCAGGCTCACCACCTTCTCCACGCGCTCCATGGGCTCGTCGATG
This sequence comes from Bacteroidaceae bacterium, assembly GCA_017940565.1. Lineage (GTDB taxonomy): Bacteria > Bacteroidota > Bacteroidia > Bacteroidales > Bacteroidaceae > UBA6382. The sequence goes on from JAGAYH010000027.1 coordinate 41,944, forward strand.
CCGTTTTCTTTCAGTATGCGGTCGAACACCGGGGCAATCTCGGCGTCGCTCTTGCGGAGGATATACTCGTGGTTGAACCAGGTGCCTTTCACGTAGTCGAACTTGGCGCCGGCCTTGGAACATTTGCTCAGATCGAAGAGTGTCACCAGTTCGTCCATGCTGAAGAGCTCCTGCTCCGTGCCGGGGTTCCAGCCCAGCAGGGCGAGGAAGTTGACCACGGCCTCCGGGAAGTAGCCGCGCTCGCGGTAGCCCGAGCTCACTTCGCCCGACTTCGGGTCGTGCCATTCCAGGGGGAATACGGGGAAGCCCAGACGGTCGCCGTCGCGCTTCGACAGTTTGCCTTTGCCGTCGGGCTTGAGCAGCAGGGGCAGATGGGCAAAGCGGGGCATGCTCTCTTCCCAGCCCAGGGCGCGGTAGAGCAGCACGTGGAGCGGGGCGCTGGGCAGCCACTCCTCGCCGCGGATGACGTGGGTGATTTCCATCAGATGGTCGTCCACGATGTTGGCCATGTGGTAGGTGGGCAGCTCGTCGGCGCTCTTGTAGAGCACTTTGTCGTCGAGGATAGACGAGTTGATGACCACATCGCCGCGGATGAGGTCGTTGACGTGCACCTCCTCGTCGGGCTCAATCTTGAAGCGCACCACATATTGTGCGCCGCCGTCGATGAGCGCCTTCACCTCCCCGGCGGGCAGCGTCAGCGAGTTGCGCATCTGGCCGCGTGTGGTGGCGTCGTACTGGAAGTTCTGCACCTCTTCGCGCTTCTGCGTCAGTTCCTCCGGTGTGTCGAAGGCGTAGTAGGCGCGGCCGGCGTCGAGCAGTTGGCGGACATACCTTTTATATATCTCGCGACGCTCCGACTGGCGGTAGGGGCCGTGGTCGCCGCCGATGCCCACGCCCTCGTCGAACGTGATGCCCAGCCAGCGGAAACTTTCCACGATGTATTCCTCGGCTCCCTCGACAAAACGGCTCGAGTCGGTGTCCTCGATGCGGAGCACCAGCTCGCCGCCGTGGTGACGGGCAAACAGGTAGTTGTAGAGCGCGGTGCGCACACCGCCGATATGGAGCGGTCCCGTGGGACTCGGTGCAAAGCGCACCCTCACTTTTCTTTCAGTCATGCTTCAGAAATATTTGGCTGCAAAATTACACTTTTTTTACCAATTATGCCACCCATTTCTCCCTTAATCACAATTTCATCTTTCGGCAGTGCCGTATGAATTTCAAAAAATCTTTACATTTCTCCAGCCCGGGTCTCATTTCGGCGATTACAAGTGGGACTTCGTCGCACAGAAACGGCGTTTCAAAATTCCGAAGCGCCGCTTCTGTTTTACCATATTTGAGAACCGGTGACAATCAGCGGGTTACAAAACTGCCAAAAATATTCCAAAAAATATTGACAAATCCCATAGCCGGGGGCGGACTCTGTCGCGCGTCACTTTGCCATGATTGTGGTCGCGGTTTGCACGCCCTGCCACTCATGCTCCTGCTTGTAAAAAGGATGCTCTTTATTTTTGTTGTATAAAAAAACTTTTTTAACTTTGCATCGAATGCGGTTGAATGACGCATGTATTTACACCTGAATAGAGTTATTTTTTATTCCATAAATCATAAGAAAGAATAGAGCGATGAAGAAAATTTTCATTTTAACACTACTCTGTACCCTGTTGGGCTTTACCAAGACGATGGCCCAGGAAGCCTATGCCGTGTATTCCAACGGTACGCTGACATTCTACTATGACACGCAAAAGACGTCGCGCTCGGGTTCGGTGTACGATGTAACAGCGGCGAATGACCGTGGTTGGCTGGATAAGGCAAAACACATTAGCACGGTCAAGTTCGATGCTTCGTTTCAATCCTTCCAACCGACAACGACCGCCGGCTGGTTCTATACCATGACCAACCTCACGGCCATTGAACACCCGGATTACCTGGACACCAGGGAGGTCACCGACATGTCCGGCATGTTTAACACGTGTAGTAGCCTCACGGAATTGGACCTCAGCAGCTTCAATACGGAAAATGTCACCGACATGAAATACATGTTCAATGACTGCGGAAAATTAAAGACCATCAAGTTCGGCAATGCCTTTAAGACGGACAATGTGACTAACATGCAATGGATGTTCGGATCCTGCAAGGAACTTGACAATCTTGACCTGACCAACTTTGAGACCGAAAACGTGAGGAAGATGGATTACATGTTCTACCAATGTTATAAACTCACTTCACTTGACTTGTCCAGTTTCAACGTAAGTAGCGTTAATGATATGAGTTACATGTTCTTGGGATGCAACGTGCTTCAAACAATCTATGTGAGCAGTTGGACCTTGGGCAAAGCAACAAAAGATAGTGACATGTTTGAACGTTGCTACGCACTCAAGGGCGGTGCCGGAACAGCGTATAAAGACAATAATGACAACGATGGCAGCTATGCCCACATTGACGGCGGCACAGGCAATCCCGGCTATTTCACTCAGAGCTTCTGTTACGACCTTTGGGTCTGTGGCAAACGGGTGTTAAGCACAAATGCCAGCGACATCCTCGGCGACGGCTCCTGCTATTACGATGACGAGACTAACACCCTGACCTTCACCAAGAGCGTGCTGGCCAGCGAGACGGTGGTGAGAAACGAGCATAATCACGACACATCGAACTTAACCATCAAAATCACCCAAGACCTCTCCCTGTTAGGCTATGGCATCACCTCTATCAATAGCCTGATATTGGAAGGCCCGGGCAAGTTGGGCATCTATTCTGGAGAGTATAATTCGATTGAATTGAGCAACGGTGCCATTCTGTACGTCAAAAACCTGAATCTTGAAACCAACAACAGCATCACGGGAATAGGCTCTGCAGGACTGGTCGTTGAAAATGACGCCACCATTACAGCGTCATCTTCGCAAGGCGCCATCTATAATCTTTCCAGAGGCATTACACTCAACGACCGCGCCATCACTTCGCCCGCCGGCGCCACCGTCAAGGACGGCTCCATTGTGGACGCTGACGGCAAGGTGGCGACCAGCGTGAAGATAGGCGCCCCGACAGTAAACCTCCGGGTGGCCGGCGTAGGCGTGACCAGTTCCAACCAGGACGACATCCTGGGCAACGGTGCCGCCAGCTACGACCCGACGACCAACACGCTCACCCTGAAAGGCAGCATCCACGGCGACGACAAGCAAGGTATCTGGAGCAACCTCTCCGGCCTGACCATACGGATGGCCACGCAAGAAGCCATGGTTACCAGCACCGGCTCGGCCGCCATGGTCCTGCGCGGCAACACCACCATCCAGGGCCCGGGCTGGCTGTCGGTAAAGTCAACCAGCAGCAAAGGTATACTGGTGTCTCAAGGCGCCACACTGACGGTTGAGAACATTACGTTGGATGTCTTGGGCGGCGGCCAGTACGGCAACGCCATCAGCGGCTTCGACTACAGCAGCAAGGAAAAACTGATTATTCGCAACGCCGCCGTGACAGCTAACTGCAATGAGGGTAATAATGCTATCTACAGTTTTTATGGCGGCATCACCTTGGAAGGCTGTTCCATCATCGCACCCGAAGGTGCCAAGTTAGACAGCGATGCCAGCCGGTTTGTGAGCGCGAGTGGCAATATGATCAATTCGGTAACGGTAGGCCGCAGTTTCGATCTCCGGATAGCCGGCACGCAGGTGACCGACCTCAACCGCTTCAACATTCTGGGTGACAGAACGGCCAGTTATGACCCGGCCACGAACACGCTGACCCTGAAAGGCACAAAGGTCAACAGCGGTGACAAGACAGCTCTGGAATCATACATTGACGGCATTACAATCTATGTTGAGGGCGATGTGGAAATGGTCTGCGGTTTTGCGACGGCAGTCACCCTGGGCGGCCGTGTCACCATAACCGGTCCCGGCACACTGTTGGCCAAATCCACCCATACCGGAAATACGGCCGGATGGTCAGGCATCCGCATAGACGATAAATATAAAGGCTCTTCATTGGACATTATAGACACCAGAGTCAACGCGGTCGGCCAATACGGCATGCAGTCATGGAGTACCGCTCCCTTGTATATTAAGAATTCCTATGTATCGGTCACAAGTGATTGGCAGGGTATAACCCATTTTACTTCCATAACGTTGGAAGATGTACGTATTGTAGAACCTGAAGGGGCTAAAGTGCAGGACCATGCAATTGTAGAAAAGAACGGTGAATATGCTAAAAACATCGTTATCCTCAACCCCGCCGATGTGAACCAGGACGGCACGGTGGACTCTGCTGACATCGTGGCCGTCATCAAGGAGATGCCCGACGGTAACAAGAAAGCCGACGTGAACGGTGACGGCGTGATAGACTCTGCCGACATCGTGGCTGTCATCAAGGCCATGAAATAAGGAATGATAGGGTTAGACAGGGCCCTATACAACCTTATTACTCCCTATTCGACCCTATATACACGCTCTCTCCAACCTGATATAACAGAAGCGGCGCTCCGGAATATCCCGGGGCGCCGCAACTGTTTGTGGGCGAGTGGTAGTGCACATTTGTAGTTCCCATCGGAGGGCCAAAGACTTGCAAACGGGGGCGGGGATGTTGTAATTTTGCAACTGCAAACGGGACGCCGGCGAAACGAATGCAAAACAAAATTATTCTACTAACCTTTTAAAATTTTACACAACCATGATTACCTACAAAGCAATTTTGAGAAAGAATCCTAAGAACGGCCGTACGGCTTACTACGCTACCCAAGTGCGCCTGGGCCAAATCAACATCAACGAGCTTGCCGATGACATGTCGGCCGAAAGCACCGTGACGCGCCACGACATTCTGGCCGTGCTCTCGAGTCTGCAGCAACACATCATCAAGAACTTGCAGCAGGGCCGCAGCGTGCGCCTGGGCGACTTGGGCTCCTTCCATGTGGACATCGTCAGCCGCCCCAGCGAGACGGAAGACAAGGTGACGAGCGAGAATGTGAAGGCTGTGCGTGTGCACTTTCGTAAAAGCGGCATCATGGAGTCTCAGTTTCAGCTGACCAACTCGAAGATGCGCTTCGTGAACTTCAACTCCATTCTCAACGAGAAGACTGAAGACCAGAATCAGACGGGGGCCTAAACCCTGTCAACAGGCAGCTCTGCGGTCAGACAACAAGGCTCCGGAGCTGCCTTCCTTTTTTTTACACTAACCTGAAAACAATGAAACCATGAACATACCTTTTTTATTGAAAATCATATTACAGATACTACAACTTCTGCTGGGCTCTGGGCTCTTCAACGACGATCAGCGGCAAACACTCAACGGTTTGCTGAATGACGTGCAAAAGGTGAAACGCAAATGAGAGACGCGCCATGGCTAATGTGGAACACTATCTGCCGTTCCTCTTGAAGTGGGAGGGCGGCTATAGCGATGATCCTGCCGACCGGGGTGGCTCCACCTATATGGGTGTGACGCTGACCACTTACCGGCGGTTGCATCCCGAGGCTGGGGCCGAAGACCTGAAGCGGATGACCGACAGTGAGTGGGCGTATATCGTGGAGCGATTCTATTGGGGACGCTGTGAGGCGAATGCCATTAGGAACCAGAGCGTGGCAGAGATGCTGGTGGACTGGACATGGCTTTCCGGACCACGTGCCATACGCTATGCACAAGCCATTGTACACACTGTGCCAGACGGAAGAGTGGGCCCCCTGACTTTGAAGGCCATCAACGAATGTGAGCCCGGCATGTTCTTTGAAAAAATGCGACGGGCCCGTCTGCGCCACTTCCAGCGTATCGTGCAGCGCGACCCGAGCCAACTGCGCTTTGTCAACGGTTGGCGCCGGCGGGTGAACGACCTGAGGTTTGAGTCGTGAAAGGTGAATTGTGAAGAAAAGGTGCAGACTGTCGCACATGGCGGTCTGCACCTTTCAATAAAGGGAAAA
>JAGAYH010000028.1 GCA_017940565.1 Bacteroidaceae bacterium
CCCTTTTTTGCCATCTTATTCTGCATTTAGAACGTGCAGAACATGCACAAAAAACTAAGGGCAAGTACCTGTTTCCCAGATACTTGCCCTGTATGTAGCTAATTTTCAGCACTTTCCGTTTATTCTTCTACAGCGGCCTGATGCAAACCGGAGTGCTCTATTGGCTCACGAAGCATCTGCTGGGCACACCGGCTTCCTATCGCCAGGCCCTTTTGAAACTGATGCTTCCCACGGCCTCGCTCGCTGCATTCCTCACTTCCGTCAATGTGGTAGCCCTGTTTATTGATGTCGTGAAACTGTGGGCCCGCCGGTTGGGCACCCAGCCCTCGCGCCTGCTCCTTCCCTTGAGCTATGCCGCCACTTTGGGCGGTACCTGTACGCTGATTGGCAATTCGTCGAACCTGGTGATAGCCGGACTCTATGCCGACCAGTCGGGGCGCTCGCTCAATTTCTTCGCTCCGCTTTTGCCCGGTTTGATATGTGCCACGGTGGGCATCGGTCTGGTGCTCCTGCTGCGACGTTTCATACCTTCCCGCCAATCGCCGGAAGACTCTTTTGAATCCACCAGCGACTACACGGTGGAACTCCTCGTTCCCACCGACAACGAAGCCGTGGGGCAGACCGTAGGCGAAGCCGGGCTGCAACAGGTGCAGGGCGGCTCGCTCATCGAAATCGTGCGGTTTGACAAGGAAATCATCAGCCCCGTGCCCCAGGACGAATTTATTCTCGGTGGCGACCGCCTTATCTATTCCGGTCAAATCAACGAGATATTGGAACTCAAGCAAACCCACGGCCTTGTGGCGGCCGACCATCACGTTTACAGTATTAACGAGATTGACAGCAACCGCAAGTTGCGCACGGCCTATGTGGGCTTCGGAAGCACCCTCATCGGCACCCGTATGAGCGAGAGCAATTTTGAACATCGCACCGACCTGGTACTTGTGGCGGTGGCCCGCCAGGGACGCCGTGTTGACATGCAGCCGCGCGAAGTGGTGCTGCAGGCCGGTGACACCCTGTTGCTTGAAAGTCCTCCGAAGGGCGACCAGGAAATAGAAGACCTTACACGCGGAAGCCTGACTTTCTTCGATTCCCATTTCGTGCCCCAGATGGGCCGCAAGACCATAGTCGCCACGCTCATACTCATCGGCATGTTCCTGCTCTCCACCTTCCACGTGGTGCCCCTGATGGCCTCCACCATGTTGGCGGCGGGCGCCATGCTGATATTCAAGTGCTGCCGTATGGAGCGTATAACCAAATACATCGAGTGGGATCTCCTGTTGCTCCTCGGCTCTACCGTTGTCATCAGTACGGCCATCGTCAAGACCGGCATAGCCGGAAGCATAGCCGAAAGCGTGCTGGACACCTTTGGCCACAATCCTTACGTCGTGATGGCCGTCATGTGTCTCATCGTGTCAGTTATCAGTGAATTTACCAGCGATGTGGCTGCCAGCGGCATTTTCCTTCCCATCGTCTATCACCAGGCCATCGCCTTGGGATGCGACCCCATGCCTTTCGTTGTCTCTCTTATGATTGCCGTCACCACTTCCTATTCCACCCCCATCGGTTCCAGCACCCACATGCTCATCTACGGTCCCGGCGGCTTCCGATTCACCGACTTCCTCAGAATTGGCATCTGGATGCACATCATCCTGCTGGCCGTCAATCTGCTGACCGTTAATCTGGTCTATCCCATCCACTGAAAATAAATCCTGTTAAAACCAAGCACAACAATAAATGAATACAACGATTAAAAACGAGAACGGCCGTCAGACCGTCTATTTCGAAGGCCGCCTGGACACGGCGGCAGCGCCTCAGGCGAACATAGACGTTCAGCCTGTCATGGACAATACCGAGAGTGACATCATTCTTGACTGCTCACAACTGCAATACATCAGTTCCAGCGGCCTGCGTATTTTTCTCAGCATCCTAAAGAACGCCAAGAGCAAGGGCCACCACGTCTATATCCGTGGCATCAATGCCGACATCACCAAGGTGTTCAAGATGACCGGTTTCTTCAATCTCTTCGAGTTTCTCGAAGGCTAAGCCCCGTCAGAACCCTCCGTCTCCTCACCGGGTGCCCTCAACAGGCGTGCCCGCCGGTGTGGTTTGCGAAAACGCATATGGAAAAAACTATATGCGTTTTCGTTTTGACTATATCCGTTTTCGTCGCGCCAAAACTGTCGGTCGGACTCATGCGAAGACGATAGAACGGCGGCAACGGGCTCCGGCCCGGCTCGACGGGGTCCGCCAAGGCTGGGACAGGGGTATTAAAAAAGCCACCCCCCGAGAGGGATGGCCAAAGCAATGAAAAAAACTATTTATTGTGTGTTCAGGTATTTCTGTGTCAATGGCGCTGGCGGCGTACGCTGATGCGCGGTGAGGAGGACTTGCTGCTCTTGGATGAGGTGCTTTCGCCCGACTTCTGGCGCTTGAGCTGGCTGCGCGAACTGGTGGACTCATCGCTGGCAGAGTCCTTCGACTTGCGCGACGACTTGCCGGCTTTCTCTTCTGTCGCTTCATTGGCGGCGGCCAACGAGTCGGCCCTGGCCTGCATACGCTTGGCGGCCACGGAGTCGGTGCCCCATACGTGGCTTTCAAGGGTGGTCAGCTCGCCTTCAATGTGTTTCTGCACGGCGGCCAGCGTGGTGTCGGTGGGCAGTTTGTTGCCCTGCAGGTTGCTGGTCATGTAGATTTTGCCTTCATACTGGTTCGTCGTGAAGTAGTCGTCGGCGGTGATGGTGGCGGCATTGTTATAGTTGCTGGCCATGAGTTCCAGTTTCGACAGGTAAGGGGCTATATCCTCATACTTGAGCCAGAACATGGGCACTTGGCGCGAGCCGCTCGACGTGAACTCGTCGCTTTGGCCGAGCACGGGGCAGAGCGCCGTGATTTGGCGGCGGAACTGGGCCGTGTGCTGGTCGAAATAGGTGCTCTCCTTCACATAATACAACTTGACGGCATCGGAGGGGATGTCAATGTCGAGTACGCGAATCTTGTCGCCGTTCTTCTGGAAGGGGATTCCGGCACGGCTGAGGATGTCCTCGCGTGTGACGGCATTGGCTGAGGTGAAGTTCTCCTTGCCGCTGAAGGTGTGCTTGTAGGCGGTGACCTGTTGGCGCATGACGAGTTTGAAGAGGAACGTGAAGAGATTCATCTTGTCGCCTTCGGGCTCTTGAGGATAGTAGAGCACGGCATTCTTGTCGAGCGAGAGGTCTATGATGCGGTAGAGGTCGCGGCGCCATGACACGTCTTCGGGCATGGAGGGGGCGACGGGGTATTCGAGCTTGGCGCGCTCTGATACGCCTACGGCCTGTTGCTGCTGTTGTTGTTCGGCCTGTTGCTTTGCCTGACGCTGGCGTGCGGGAGGCTGGGCGATGACAGGGGCCACGAGCAGAGTGATGATGAATGCTAGAACAATGCGTTTCATTCTATTGGGGTATTTGATGTTTCAGAATTTAGTTGACGATGACTTCAAGCGACTGTGGCAGGGTGCGGGTGCTGCCGTCGGGGCCTACGGCCTTGACGCGGCTGATGTAGAAGCGGCGTCCGCGGCGCATCTGCTGGAACATGGACTTCTGCTGGTCGGTGAAGCGGTCGCTGTTGGAGATTTCGGGCATGGCGTTACCCATGTCGTCGAAGAAGGTGGTTTCGAAGCCTACGACCTTGAACTCAATGTTGAGCAATCCGTCGTCAATGGCAGCGCCGATGCCTCCCACAGAGAGCAGTGTGGAGCGTGCGAAGCCGCGGCCGCCATGATAGCGGGCGTTGTTGCCCTCGGCGTCCTTGTAGGCGATGTAGGCCGTCGGGTCGGGCAAGCGGCGTACGCGGAACTTGAACTCGCCCATCTTCTGCATGCCGCCGTTAGCCTTGGAACTGACGGTGATGGTGGCTTCGGTGCCGGGCTTTTCAGGTTTGGCAATATATTTTCCGGGGCCGGTGGGTGTAAGCGTTCCGCCGGTCATGGAAGCGACAATCTGGTTGAGTGGCACACCGGGCACGCTGACGCTCATGGGGTTGTTGTAACCGGCGTAGAGCACGTTCATCAGGTCGGCCGAAACAGTGGCCGAGGGAGCCACGACGGTGTACTTCTGTGAGAAGTTGCGTCGCAGGGTTTCGCCAGAGCGGTCGGGCACTTCGATGTAGCCGTTGAAGGTAAAGTCGCCCGTGCTGCCGCAGTTGAAGCCGTAGAGCCCGTTGTTAAGGTGTACCTCGCGGCCACCGATGTATATGCGTGGCTGCTGCGTGGTATCGACGGCGGCCATGATGATACGGGCTTCGAAACGGCTGCCCTGCACGATGGTCTGCGAGTTGGGAATGACGTATGCGTTGAGAGCGTTCACACGCACGTCCTTCACGTCAATGCCCTTGATGAGGGAGTGGAGCACTTCGCCTTCGGCATGGCGCACGTCGCTCTGCAGTTTGGTGAGCAGTGTAGTGGCCGCAGCCACGGGCATGCTCTCGAACATGGCTTGCTGCCAGTTGCGTCCGAGCAGGGCTTCTTTCTTGGGTACGTCGGTGGACAGATTGCTCTTTATGGTGGCGGCCTGGGCCGAGTCGGTAATCATGGATAAGATGCGCTGGCGGTAGCTCACGATGGCATCGTAGAGCCGCTGGCCGTGCCTGCCTGAGAGCATTACCTGCGTGGCGGCCTCGAGGTCTTCTTTGTTGCGTATATTCTTCACGTCACCTTTCATGCCGTCGGCCTCCTTGACGATGGCTTCCTTGAGGAAGTCGGCGTATTGGAAGAGCGAGTCGGACATGTCCTTGACGATTTTGGCCTTGTCGTACCATGCTTTCACCTTGCCCGGATTCTGCTGCATCTGCTGCTCGAATTCGTTGTAGATGTTGGCGTTTTCTTCCGTGGCGTTTTTCGTCGTGCGGTTGAGGCCTTCCTCCACTTTCGAGAAGCCTTCGAGCACGTCGGTCGACACGTTGAGTGCCAGCATGGCCATAAGCACCACGTACATCAGATTGATCATCTTCTGACGCGGGGAAACTGGCCTTTTCTTTATTCCTGCCATCTTTTTTAGGGGTTGGTATAGCTTAGGAAAAAACAGGTTTACATTTCACTGGGAGCCTGGCCTGCGGCATTCTTCATGTTTACCGTAAGCGCCTTGATCATGCGGGCATAGATAGCGTTGAGTTCTTCTATCTGCTCTGCCATGTGGCGTGTCTGCTCGTTGATGCGGTCGATGGAGCCGATCTGCTTGCTGATGGTCTTAAGCTGCAACTCGTAAACGGTGTTGATGCCGGTGAGGGTGCGGTTGAGGTTGGTCATCTCCTCGCTGTCGGTCGTCAGGTGTTCGCTTTGCTTGGTCACGCGCTCCAGCGTTTCGCTGAGCAGGTTGAGCTTTTCGGTATAGTTTTTGAGAGCATCCTCGAGGGCCGGAGCGTTGTCCACCTGCACCTGTGCCGCTTCGGCGGCGACAGACACCTGTGTGCTTGCAGCTGCTTCTTCCGAAGTGGCACCGCTGCCTCCGCCACCGCCAATGATGATGGTACTGCCACCGCCGCCACCG